>CAYYFQ010000005.1:0-100777 GCA_964471475.1 uncultured Gammaproteobacteria bacterium | reverse complement strand
AGGCTGGCACGCAGCTGGCATGACAACCGCTTAAGTTGACGCAGCAGTCTTCGCTAATATCACAATCATTAGAAATTTTAGGGATACATCAGGAGCATCACTGGTTGTATAAATCGCTCAAAAAGACTATTATATCTCAACTTAACTCCACTCCTTTGTCCATGAAAAATAATATAATTATTATAGGAATTACTGGAGCCTCTGCTTCTGGTAAAAGTTTACTGGCGAATACTATTGTTTCTGAAGTCGGATCTGATCAAGTGATGGTGATTTCAGAAGATTCTTACTATAAAGACCTCTCGCATTTACCCATGGAAGAGCGCGCTATTGTCAACTTCGACCACCCTGATGCTTTTGATCATCAATTACTACTTAGTCATTTACGCAGTTTACAAAAAGGCGAAATCATCGACGTCCCCGTATATGACTTCACTACCCATCAACGAGCAAGTGAAACTAAAAAAATTGGTAAGCATACTATCATTGTGTTAGAAGGCATCTTATTATTTGTGGAATCTTACTTACGCAAGATCATGGACATCCGTATTTTTATGGACACTCCCTTGGATATTTGCTTAATCCGCCGGTTGCAGCGTGATGTGCTAGAACGTGGGCGCTCTGTTGAATCCGTCCTTGCGCAATATAACTCTACGGTACGTCCCATGTATATGCAATTTATCGAACCTTCTAAACGACATGCAGATATCATCGTACCTCGGGGAGGAGAAAATCGAATTGCTATTGACGTTATCAAAGCTAAAATGTGTGAATTATTAAGGGCGCCTCTATAAATTAGAAATTTTGTGTGTGAACAAGGCGCACGAGAATTTTAAAACGGAGTTTATATTTGAATAAATGAGTATTTAAAATTCTCGCGCAACGCTGTTATCGCGCAAAAGAGCAATTTATAGAGGTGCTCTTAAGGGTGCCTTTGTAGCAAGCATCCTTAACTTAAAATAGGAGAAAAAATCGTGACTGGTTTCTTAAAAAATAAACGAGCGCTTATCACTGGTGTCGTGAGTGATCGCTCCATTGCTTATGGTATCGCCAAAGCCATGCACACACAAGGCGCAGAACTTGCTTTTACTTATCAATCAGAAAAAATCGCAGCGCGCGTGAAGGAACTAGCGGAACACTTTAACTCTACCCTTCTATTTCCCTGTGATGTAAGCTCGGACGCAGAAATTGAAAAAACTTTCACCGCATTGCATCAACATTGGGATCAATTTGATATCCTTGTCCACTCCATTGGTTTTGCGCCAGCTGATCAACTTCACGGAAACTTTGCAGATGTCATTACACGTGAAGGCTTTCACATCGCACATGATGTCAGCGCTTACAGTTTAGCGGCACTTGCAAAAGCAGCGAAAGCTTTTTTACGTCCTAAAAATAGTGCGATTTTAACTTTAACTTATCTTGGCTCAGAACGCGTGGTCGATAATTACAATGTAATGGGTATCGCCAAAGCGAGCCTTGAAGCGACGATGCGTTACTTAGCCGCAAGCCTGGGCCCTGAAGGCATTCGAGTGAATGGAATTTCTGCAGGTCCCATCAAAACACTAGCAGCAGCGGGAGTTAAAGATCTACGCAAAATGCTTCAACAACACGCTAAAATTGCGCCACTGCGCGAAAATGTCACCACTGAGCAAGTAGGTAATACAGCGGCTTTTTTATGTTCAGATTTGGCATCTGGTATTACCGGTGAAATCATTTTTGTTGATGGAGGGTTTAATATCATGGGAATTCCTCCCCTCGAGGATTTTTAACTCATGTTCAAATTTTGGCCTAAGCATCAGCCCATTTTCTCTATAACACCTTCTCAATTCACGCTCTACGATATTTGGCGCCAAGGCTTTAAAGCCGCCTTACCGGTATGGCTTTATTTATTAGGCGCTGATTTGATTTTTATTGTTGTCATTTATACGATGGACTGGATGCCTTATTTAGGTAAAATTTTTCCTATCTTAGAAAAATTTCGTATTGACCCCACTATTTTTTATCACAATAAAGTTTCACAAAGCTTTGCGATTCTAAGTCAACTCTTCCTCCCTTTTTTATTTTGGTTGTTTATCTCGATTCCCGTTTACTTGGGCCTCCATTTAATAGCGCTACGCATTGCCTATCAAAAAACTTTTTCTTATCGTTTACTCATGGAATATATTGGGTTCTATTGGTGGTCTGTGATTGTGCATGTAAGTTTTCTCTCAGGCTTTATTATCCTCCCCGTTGTATATGGAATGCGCTTCTTATTCACGTATTTTGTAATAGCCTCTCATGCGTTACCTCAATTTTATGTGGGAACCGCTCTATTGATCTTATTTCTCACTGTTATGGTTACTTTTGGTTGCTTTAGCCTCAATTTAATTTTCATGGGGCATCTCAAAGTCATTGATGGAATAGCACTTTCTTTTAGAGCCGTAAAAATACATTTTTGGAAAATCCTAGGTATGCTTGTCATTATTCATTTGACTCGTGTCCTTTCATTCAAAACCCATTTCCTTTCTGATATCTTATTAATGCCCCCCACTTATATGGCTTGGGCATTACTGTATAAAAATATCTTTGGGGAAAAAGGCCTAAACGCTTTCAGATAATTATCCGTACAATTTGGATACATGTGAGCTTGGGATGCCAGGTAAAGATGAGCGGGTTTCTGAAGCATGGATGCTGAAGTAAAGCCTACATGGACGTACTTGTAGCGTCCCGCGAAACTTTACCTGGCGTCACAAGCTTTGAGGCATGTTGCCAAACCATAAAAGAGGAGTAAACACATGCTTGACCCCAAAATATTTCGCCACCACCTTGATGAATTGGCGACTCACCTAGCAAAACGTAATTTTACATTGGATAGCGCGGTTTTTACCGCTTTTGAACAAGAACGCAAAAGCTTACAAACTGAAACCGAAACCCTGCAAAGTCAGCGAAATCAATTAGCCAAGACCATTGGACAGAAAAAATCTAAAGGAGAAAGTACTGACGAACTTCTCAAAGAAGCGGCAAGCATTAGCGAAAAATTAACAGAAAACGAAAAAAACCTCGCTAGCTTACTTCGAAGCATCGAAGTCGCTCAACAATCGATTCCCAATATTTTAGATGAAAGCGTCCCACAAGGTCGTGACGAAAAAGATAATGTGGTGATCCGAACCGTAGGAAAACCCACCGCCTTTGATTTCTCGCCCAAAGACCACGTAGATCTCACTGTCCCTAAAGGACTGGCAGATTTTGACCGTGCGGCGCTGGTGGCAGCTTCCCGCTTCGTTTATTTATTTGGCCCTCTTGCTCGTTTACATCGTGCGTTGATTCAATTCATGTTAGACACGCACACACAAGAGCACGGCTATCAAGAAGTCTATGCACCTTATTTAGTCAACGCCAACTCACTTTTTGGTACGGGCCAACTTCCAAAATTTGAAGAAGACGTATTTAAAACGACTTTTGACCCACCTCTCTATTTGATTCCCACCGCAGAAGTATCAGTAACTAACTTAGGGCGCGACCGCATTTTTAGTGAAACGCAAATTCCAGCAAAATGGGTGTGTCACACACCTTGTTTTCGAAGCGAAGCAGGTTCCTACGGCCGTGATACCCGCGGCATGATTCGTCAGCATCAATTTGAAAAAGTAGAGTTAGTGCAATTAGTACCTCCGGAGGCTTCAACGCAAGCACATGAAGCACTCACACTTGACGCTGAAAGAATTCTCCAAAAACTCCAACTACCCTACCGCACGGTTTTATTGTGTTCAGGAGATACAGGCTTTTGCTCAAGCAAAACTTATGATTTAGAAGTATGGTTACCTAGTCAAAAAACTTACCGCGAAATTTCTTCTTGTAGCAATTTTAAAGATTATCAAACGCGCCGGATGCAAGCACGTTGGCGCAATCCGCTCACCAATAAATCTGAGTTACTGCATAGTTTAAACGGTTCCGGTCTTGCCGTAGGACGCACTTTGGTTGCTGTTTTAGAAAATTATCAACGCGCAGATGGCAGTATTCGCATCCCTGATGTATTAATGCCTTATATGAAAACCGAACAAATTAGCCTTAGTTGATTGATATGACGGACGACATTGACGAAACACGACGGAAGTTTTTAAAAATTGGCGCCTGTGTAGTGGGGAGTGCAAGTGCTTTAGCGTTGGGTTACCCTTTTGTTGAAGCTTTATTACCTACCGAACAGATCGAATCAGCTAACGGCCCCATTACAGTCGATATTTCTAATTTACACGAAGGCGAACAACTCACCGTCAAATGGCAAGGTAAACCGGTATGGATTATTCGTCGCACGCAAGCAGAAGTGGCCGAATTAAAGTTATCTAATGCAGCCTTGCGTGACCCAAACTCTATGCAACCCCAGCAACCTGCGTTTGCACAAAATTATTATCGCTCCCTACGTCCAGAAATTTTAATTTTGGTGGGGATTTGCACCCATCTTGGCTGTATCCCCAACTTTCTTCCTCAAGTAGGAAGTATAGCGCCTGGTTGGGAAGGAGGATTTTTATGCCCTTGCCATGGCTCACGTTATGATTTATCAGGGCGTGTTTTTAAAGATATGCCAGCCCCGCTTAACTTATTAGTTCCTCCCTATCATTTTGTCGATGATAATACGGTGATCATTGGCGAATGAAAAAGCTACTCATTAAAACCATCTTTGGTGAACCCCATTTCGTCCCTAAAAATCTTAACTTTTGGTATGTTTTCGGCGCCTTATTGCTGGTGGTTTTAGTCTTACAATTCCTGAGTGGTTTGTGGCTTGCAATGTTTTATCAACCATCTACCGAAGAAGCCTTCGCTTCAATTCAATATATTATGCGTAATGTGCGTTGTGGCTGGTTTATTCACTATCTTCATACGACAGGCGCCTCCGCACTTTTTATTTTATTGTATTTACATATGCTGCGTGGTTTACTTTATCGCTCTTATCAATCTCCTCGGCAGCTTGTGTGGTTGTTTGGCGTTATTTTATTTTGGTTGATGCTGGCAGAAGCTTTTTTTGGCTATTTATTACCCTGGGGACAAATGTCTTATTGGGGAGCGACGGTGGTGACCAATTTATTTTCTGTGCTCCCTTATGGCGATGAAATAGTGCGCTTTATTCGTGGAGATTATCAAGTTTCTGGGGTGACATTAACACGCTTTTATGCCTTACATATTGTCGCATTACCCATCTTATTGATTGTTGTGATCCGATGGCATATTCGCTGCTTACATCTTGTGGGCTCCGGCAATCCAGAGCAATTACCAATTAATACAATACGCGTAGATGAAAAAACGCCTCCTCTCTGCCAACCTTTTTTTCCTATGCAAGCAATGAAAGATTTACTCGCTCTAGCCATATTCTCTTTATTTTTCTTTGGCGTGATTTTTTTTGCTCCCAGCGGAGAGGGATTGTTGATTGAACCATTAAATGCTATTCCCGCCAATCCTCTCAGTACACCCAGTGATATTCATCCTCTTTGGTATATGAGCTCATATTATGCAATTTTACGGGCCATTCCAAGTAAATTATGGGGGGTGGTTTTTTTAGTATTCAGTTTAGGAATGTGGGCCATCGTACCTTTTATTCATCGCTCTACCGCTAAGACAAAAATTCAGTGGAGAAAAAGCCTCCTATTGCTGTGGGTGATCTGCTGGATGGCTTTAAGCTATTTTGGCTTACAAAACGTCTCTTCCAGCATGCAAATTTGGCTCCTCATTTTTACTTTTTTATATTTTGTGTTATTTTTGATTATCTAAAAGGTATAAACTTTAAGTGGAACTCATGACTTTTCCAGATCTTGTTGGAACCATTGGTGTTATTATTATCATCATTGTTTATTTTTTACTCCAAATCGGACGTATGCGTGCCGATGGTTTCCTGTTCTCCCTCATCAATGCGCTGGGAGCTTTGATGATTATTTATTCCTTGATGCATAAATGGAATTTGGCCTCCTTTCTTATGGAAGGGACGTGGTTTATAATAAGTCTCTTTGGAGTCGTTAAATTTTTTTGGGAAAGAAGATAACAAAAATTCAAGCCAGATGATATTAAGTGGGTAGTGCTATAAAATATCATAGCTCATATAAATAACTATAAATAATAACAAGGTAAAAAACTCTTATGCCATTAAACTTCTTCCATACCAGCATTGCCACCCGCTTATTGAAGGCTTTCGATGTTAAAGAAAAAGAAGGCCGTCTTTCATCTCCTTTAATCGAAGCTTGCATCAAAAACGTGCTGATGTTGCTAGAATTCATGCGTCAACAGCATCCAACACGGCGCCCCATATTAGCGGAAGCATTACGGAATCTTGGGCTGTCAGCGCCACTTGAAAAATTACACGGCTATGCTGAACTACAAACGAACCCTTCTTCTGAGATAAATAAAAAAATTCAAGAATTAGCCTTAGGTCTAAAACGAGTAGATCGGGCTAAAATTCCCGCTTCATCTCCTTGTGAAACACCTCGTGGAGCTTCTGCGCTTACCTTAGATGAAAGTAACGAGTCGGATCAAGCTTTTTTAGCAGACGCAAAAGCTCAGTTTCTAACTGCGCTTCAAAAACAAATACTCATAGAAATAGCTAAGGACGAGGAACTTCCAAAAGAGGTTGCTCAATGCTTTCGCCTCGGAAAGTATGGCGAACTGACAGAATTTCCAACACTGCGTGAAGACTTAACAACCATTATCCACCTTTATAGCATTCGCCATCAAGCTTTCAGTGCTCCAAGGCTTCTTCGTATCGAAACTGATCCATCGGTTTCTCGAGACATTCTAAGAGGGTTAACGGAAAATATCGCCCATATGTTTAGTACTTATCTCACTCGCTTTTCTTGCACTGAGGAAAAAATAATACGATGCTCAATGAACATTGAAAAAGCTCAAGAAAGACGGCAGCAGTGTAGTGCTCAATTACAGCAACTTTCCACCAAACTTTCCTCTCCGCTTCATGATCTCGATTTAGAAGAAATTGCACTTCTTGAAAACACTCCAGAAATTAGATTGGCTCTAGCTCGACTAACCGGTTGGGATGTTTCTACTAAGCAAAAAATCCTTGCTTTAGAGGAGTCCACAAATACCAAGAGAAAAAAATTAGCCTCTGGCCTAGCAGCTTTATTGGCAAAAATAAAAAAGGAATATCTACAGTATGAGTCTTCTCAAAGAGAGGATGAGTTGATAGCCTGGGAAAACGAATATTTTGAAAATCACCCTGAAGATCAAATGATCGTGTTAGAAGAAAGTCAACGGCCTCACTATACAAGCTATCTACACTATCAAGAAGTCGATGGACGGCTTCATGAATATGATCTTATGCTTGATAGCTTAGAAAAATTAAAGCGCTTACATATACCCGAATATGCGTTGAAAAAAAGACGTGAGCAATATCGTACAGAAATTAACACACAACAAGAAGAAATAGACTCGTTGCAAGAAAAAATTAGTTCGTTAGAAAAACAACTCGATATTGCAAAAACTGAATTAGAAGCAATTCAAAATTCCTCTTACTATCCCCAAATTTTACTATTAAATATTTTTACGGCTCTCTCAACTTTTTACCATAAAATGTTGCCAAAGATCTATTTTTTCTTACACGGTACATTGCTCGAGTCTGGTTCTTTCAAGGTTTTACGCGAGGCTTGTGAAGCTCGATTATCAATGAATGATCCTTTCTCTCCATTATTTTTATCTCTCCAGAAGCCGCCTATAGTCAAACAGAAGAAGGTACGTTCTAACAAGATAAAAAAAGATGCACTTACTGCAGATGTGGATGATGATACTGAATTTAAAGGGACCTTATCTCATGTTCTGCAAAATATCATTCAAGATATTATCACTGCCATTCATTTACTGGAACAAAGAACCACTAGTGACTCACAACATATCCAACATGAAATAGAGATTCTCAAAACAATTTTTGAATCCTTACAAGCATTTCACAGTGCTCTTATTCAAGAAATAAACAGCCCAACTACTACTCATGAACACAAGTTGGTAATAGCTTACAAAATAAAGGAAAATCGCGCACTACCCTCTCCTCAATCATTACGGGGACAACCATCCACACCTCGATCACCACAATCTTCTCACATACCCACATCTCCCAAACCCGCCACGATGCCAGCCCCTATGACGCCTAGAACACCAGCACCTTCTTCTGTCGGATCAGCTCCTATATCTTTACCCACTCTACCTACACGACCTTCACAAGATCCGAGCCCATCTGCGCTTCCTCAATCAGCGCTATTTTCCCCAGGATCCTCTCCCCATTCTTGGAGAGCGGGTTATTTAGGCGAGCTTGGTGTCACAGTAACTGCTGGATCCTCATCTTCTTCCTCAAGAAGCTCATCACCAAGCACACTCTACGCTTCTTCTAGTCAATCCACGATACCAGAAGATAGTCCTGACCGTGCATCTAAGCCAACAACCTTGGTGACGACTACTTCAGCTACGGCTGCAGCTGCTGCTGCAGCAATGTGTATACCATTGGCTCACCATAAATGACCTACTATACCTTTTCAGAGTTCACGGATAATTATCTGAAAGAGTGTAGCTACGTAAGAACCGCCAGCAATGCCTCCAAATCCGGTGGCATCGGCGCCGAAAGCTCTATTGGCTGACCAGTCACAGGATGGGTAAACTTTAATGCGGTGGCATGCAAAGCTTGATGCGTGAAATTTTTTAAAGCAGTTTTTATTTTTTCATCCGCACCTTCCGGAAAGCGTAAACCGTTGCCATATAAAGGATCCCCAACGATAGGATAATGAACGCTAGCCAAATGAACACGTATTTGATGAGTACGGCCCGTTTCTAATTTAACGCGTAGTAATGTAAAATTTTTTAAGCGTTTTTCTAAACGATAGTGCGTAATCGCCTGCTTACCTGAAGGATCAATCGTTTTTTTCAGGCGATCACGAGGATGGCGTCCAATCCCCGCCTCAATCGTACCACCTGCTGTCACTTCCCCATAAACTAAAGCTAGATACTCTCTGTGAATTTTTCGTTTTTGCAATTGTTTCACTAAAGCATGGTGCGCTTCGCGAGTTTTAGCTACTAACAACAATCCGGAAGTATCTTTATCTAAGCGATGGACAATACCAGCACGGGGTAAATGTTGTAATTCTGGGTAGGCATATAAAAGCCCATTGACTAAAGTCCCCTGCCAATTACCCGCACCCGGATGCACGACTAAGCCAACGGGTTTATTAACTACGAGTAAAGCTTCATCTTCATAAACAATTGCTAAGGGAATATTTTCGGGCTGCCATTGGGTGTCGGTTGGGGTTTTTTCTGATAAATCATAATGAATGATTTCATGACCTTTTAAACGCGTTTTACCGGGAGCTATTTTTTCATTTAATAAAATTTTACCTTGCGCTAAAGCTTCTTGCAGATAAGCGCGTGAATATTGCGGGAGCAAAGTAGCTAAAACTTTATCAAGGCGCTCATTGGCCGATTCAGGAGAAATCAAAAGTTGTTGCATTATTTTTTAATAGACCTCTTTAATGAACCGCCGTAATTCGCTCTACCAAACTATTCGCATCTAAGCGAGCTGCTTTAATTTGTTCTGCTTGAGTAGCATGCTCTACAAACCTATCAGGGATACCAAAATTTAGTAAGCGCTTAGGTAATAAATGATGTGCAGCAAGATATTCATTCACAGCACTTCCCGCTCCCCCTGCAATGGCATTTTCTTCTAAAGTGACTACTGTAGAATATTGTGGCACTAGCTCGCTCAATAATGCTCCATCCAAAGGCTTAATAAAGCGCATGTCCACCACCGTCGCATTTAAAGAGTCAGCCGCTTTTAAAGCTTCGCCTAATATTGTCCCAAAACTTAGCATTAAGATGTCTTTGCCTGCTCTTTTGATCTGGCCTTTCCCAATGGGGTAGGTATCAAAATCTTTTTGAACGCTTTCGCCCACGCCAGCCCCTCGTGGATACCGTACCGCAGATACGCCTTGATAATAAAAGCCAGTATTCAACATATGCCAACATTCATTTTCATCAGAAGGCGCCATAATAACTAAATTGGGTACACACCGCATAAAACTTAAGTCAAAAGCACCCATGTGTGTGACGCCATCAGCACCTACAAAACCGGCGCGATCAATAGCAAATAATACCGGTAAATTTTGAATCGCCACATCATGAATTAATTGATCATAAGCGCGCTGCAAAAAGGTAGAATAAATCGCCACGACAGGTTTTAACCCTTCGCACGCCATTCCTGCGGCTAAAGTTACTGCATGTTGCTCTGCAATCGCCACATCAAAATACCGATCGGGAAATTTCTCAGAATACTCAACCATTCCTGATCCTTCGCGCATGGCAGGAGTGATGGCCACCAAACGGGACTCATGAGCAGCCATTGCACATAACCAATCGCCAAATATTTGAGTATAAGTAAGCTTAACCGGAGCGGCTTTTTCAGAAATGGGGAGTTCAGAAATACCGGAAGCGTGCTGCGCCCGAACTGCCAATAATTTATCTAGATAGCCAGGGGGCACGGCATGATAGGAAATAGGATCTGCTTCAGCTTCTGGCAAACCTTTTCCTTTCACCGTCACAATATGCAAAAACTGCGGACCTTCCATGGATTTTAAATTCCGTAAAGTAGCTAATAAAGTGGGTAAATCATGGCCATCTATTGGACCTAAATAATTAAAACCTAATTCTTCAAATAAGGTGCCGGGAGCTACCATGCCCTTCATGTGCTCTTCCGTTTTGCGTGCAAATGCTAACATCGGGGGAATATGCTCTAAAACTTTTTTACTGCTTTTTTTAATGCCTGTATAAAATTTACTCGATAATAAACGAGTAAGATATTTAGACATAGCACCAACATTGTGTGAAATAGACATATCATTGTCATTTAAAATCACTAAGAGATTCGCATCTAAATCCCCAGCATGATTTAAAGCTTCATAAGCGATGCCCGCTGTTAAAGCACCATCACCAATTACAGCGACCACTGAGCGCTTATGATTTTGTATTTTAGTAGCACACGCCATTCCTAAACCTGCGCTAATAGATGTACTAGAGTGCCCAACGCCAAAAGTATCATATTCACTTTCCGCGCGACTAGGGAACCCAGCAAGCCCATGTTGCCGACGAATCGTCGTTAATCTATTTTTGCGTCCCGTGAGGATTTTATGCGCATAAGCTTGATGCCCCACATCCCAAATAAAACGATCATGAGGTGCATTAAACACGGCATGTAATGCTACCGTTAACTCTACCGTACCTAAATTAGCACCAAAATGCCCTCCACAGATATTCAGCTCTTCAATGATATATTGGCGTAGCTCCTCAGCAAGCGTGAGGAGTTGATCATCCGTTAATTGCTTCAAATCTTCTGGTGTGGATACTTGCTCAAGCACTGTCATCATCCCGACGTTCCATTCAGTCAATTAAAAATCAGCATTTTAACACAGTCCCTTTTTAGGTGGGGACAAAAAACAAAAAATGTGCTATTTTTAGCGCCAATCTAAAAGAAAAGATGCCCATGAAATCGGTACGTTTTTATTCCCCTACCCAACTTAAACTTTCGTTTAAGCCCAATCTATGGGACGTAGGGATGATGTTGGCATTGCTTGCCCTCGTGGTAATTATCGCAAGTACTGCTACCCAATTTAATTTACCCTTTCATTTGGGAAATCCGATTCATATTTCACTGAATCCTTCTGTCCTTCCTGATTATGCATTGCAAACCTTGTTGCGATTATTAATTGCTTTATTTTTTTCCTTAGTTTTTACTTTAGTATTCGCCACGTGGGCTGCACATTCTAAACGTGTAGAAAAAATTATTATTCCATGCATTGACATTCTTCAATCGGTGCCGGTATTAGCTTTTCTATCCTTAACTATTGTGGGTTTTATTAAATTATTTCCAAATAGCTTGTTGGGACCTGAGTGTGCCTCAATATTTTTAATCTTCACGGCACAAGCATGGAATATGGCATTAAGTTTTTATCAAAGTTTAAAAACTATTCCTCGAGATTATTTAGAAGCAGCCGATATGCTAGGGTTATCGGCATGGCAAAAATTTTGGCGCCTTGAAGCTCCTTTTGCTACTCCCGCTTTACTATGGAACATCATGATGTCAATGTCTGCCAGTTGGTTTGCATTAGTAGCTTCCGAAGCGATTAGCGTCTCAGGCGAAGATGTGGTGCTCCCGGGAATAGGCTCTTATATTGCACTAGCCATCAAAGAAGCCAATCCCTTAGCGATTTTCTATGCCATTTTAACCATGTTCATCATGATTATTCTTTATGATCAATTGCTCTTCCGCCCCTTAATTACTTGGGCAGAAAAATTTAAAGTAGAGCAAACGAGCTCGGAAAAATATGCGACTTCCTGGGTCGTTAAAATTTGGCGTCATACAGCAGCGCTCCGAACTTTAGCTAATTATTTTGGGAAATTAACAGAAAAAATTATTAATGCGAAATGGCTGTTAAATCATAACCGCGCAAGGATGAGCACCACGGAAGATGAAATCTCTCCTTTACAAAATTGGTTATGGAATGCTGCAATTATCTTAGTACTTGGCACTGCTATAGGGATCCTTGTCCGCTTTATCCACCTAGAATTAAACATGAGTGAAATTCTGCATGCCCTTCAATTGTGTTGCCTTACTGGTTTACGTGTATTAGCAAGTATTATTCTTTGCACCATTATTTGGGTACCCATTGGGGTGTGGATTGGTTTTCGCCCCCATTTTGCGACTTTTATTCAGCCCATTGCCCAGTTTTTAGCGGCTTTTCCAGCCAACCTTCTTTTTCCTTTAGTGGTAATCGTCATCGTTCGCTATCAACTCAATGTCAATATTTGGACAACTCCCTTAATGATTTTAGGAGCACAATGGTATGTATTATTTAATGTGATTGCAGGGGTAACAGCGATTCCTAAAGATCTCAAACAAGTAGCAGAAAATTTTCACCTGAATCGCTGGCTGTGGTGGAAAAAATTGATTTTACCTGCTATTTTCCCGTATTATTTAACAGGTGCTATTACGGCAGTTGCTGGGGCGTGGAACACCAGCATTGTTGCTGAAGTGGTCAGCTGGGGACATACTACTTTAGAGGCTAAAGGTATTGGCGCTTATATCTCGCATTACACGGGTAACTTTCCCCATACCGTTTTAGGTGTCAGCGTCATGTGTATTTTTGTGTTTAGTTTAAACCATATAGTGTGGCGCCCTTTATATAGAATTGCTATCCAACGTTATCAACTGGAGTGATTATGAAAAAAATCTTACTAGTAAGTCTCTTAACTGTTTGCATCACCACTTACGCGGATAACGGTTTAAACGCCATGGATGTGACGCCTGCTCTCGTCGGTGGTATAGATGTAAATGCTATGCAACATTGCATTCAGCAATTACAAACACAATGCGGCAAATTAGCAATTTGGGAAAAAAAACATGCGTGTGAAAGCAAAGTCATAGGGGAGATGAATGCAAGCTGTCTACAAACCAAAGCCTTGATGGATAAAATCGGAGGCTTAGCCACTAAAGTGCAAGCGATAGGCCCCATTACTTTAGTGAGTCAATATCACGCAGGTGATGGTCAATATTCTTATCATATGATCGACCGCGCCGGACAAATTATCAATTTGTTATGGGATGTCCCCGAAAGTTTTAAAACCAATAGTGATTGGATAAACTTAACAAAAAAATATCCACAAGCTGGTTTAACAGAGTATTTAACAACGCCTGACCCCACTTATTATGTCCCAGAAGCCATTGCTCAAAATAGCCAACAAAAAGATGCCAATGTAGTCAAAATTACTTTTCAACAATCTATTCGCGCTCCTGCGTGCGTAGCCTGCGATCGTGTAGGAACAGCAAATGTTGTTTACCGTTTTTCTTATCCGGAAGGTAAATTTTTAGGCGTAGAGTTAGAACGCCTCAGCAATGCATAGCGCTAGTCACTTATTTTTAGACAAGGTACAAGCTCCCTCGTTGTCAAATAAAAGATAGCGTATTTCTTTTCATTTTCTTGTATTAACAATGTTTGTTGTAAAAATAAAATATCTCGAATAAGATTATCAAAAGTATCGTGCCGATAACGATAGGCCACGTCAACCAGAATTTTTTCATTCTTTGAAAAAAGAAATCGCGTATTATGCAAAGTCACTACTTGATCAACACGACTAACCAAGTTTGTTAATAGCTGATAAGGTATCTGATAGTGATCTGCGTAATGGATGACTTCTAAGAGTTGATTAGGATATCTATTCTCCGGCGCCCAAGACTCTCTTCCAATAATGACTCCTCCTACACGATAAAAAAGATTGCCTAATTTTTTTTGTACTTTTTTTTCAATAAATTGCAAAATTTCTTGCGAACGTTTAGCAGAAAAGAATTGATGCATGGATTCCCAAGTCGCTAATCGAGTAATCCGTGTTTCACCATGGCTTGAACCATAGGTATGCCCTAAAGTAAATTGGTCAATACCTAAAATACGTGGTTTCGCGCCCATCGTGGTTTGTTGTGTGAGTTGAAATAAAGTAGCACTCCCCATTGCACCTAACCCAATGACAATCACATCAAAGATAGAAGCGGGACGAATCATAAAATATCACAAACACTAAACGATTGTGTTTTTTTCTTCATGTTTTTTTCCCAATAGCCATTCCTGATGTATATCGCATATCCACATAAGAAATTTCATCTAATTTTGGCGCAATGGTGGTAGGATAAATTTTGGCAAAGCTTTGGAGATGAGCCATCACATCGGTCGACCCTAGAAACAATGTCATCCCATTATTCAAAGTAAGGGTATAAGCAAGCCTCGGGGAAACGTTCAATTGACTGATGGATAAACCTAAAGGTTTTAAAATTCCAGTGAATAGCTGATAAGCTTGTAAAAGTTGCGCAGCACGATCGAAAGGACCATAGATAAAAGGAAGATGCATCCTTGCATTATTATCCATCGGATTAAAAAGTTGACCGTTATTATCTAATAATTGCGTTTCACCAAAATGCGCTACCGGCGTTTTTTGCGTAATGTGAATACGCACAGTATTTGGCCATACCCGTTCTACCTGTGCTTGCGCAACCCATGGTAACGTCAACAGCGCTTTAGTTAAATTTGATGGGTTCATCAAGAGCAAACTTCCTCGAGTATCATGCGTCATCAATTTTTGAAAATTCTTGGTATCTATTTCAGTAAAATTACCTATTACCTCTACATGACGAATTGGAAATAACCATTGATTTTTAAACCGCCATGCCGTAGAACCCAGAATAGCACACAGAATAATAATAAAACTCACCAAAATACTTTTACATGTAATCTTTAAGATCGATTACTTTTCTATCGAAGGAGTGGTATTTAAACGTGAAGCTTGATTACGTTTTAATTTCAATAATTCCTCTTGTCGTTTTAACGCTGCTTTTTTTTGCAAAAATTTTTCCCGCGAAAAAAATCGTTTTTCAGTAGTTTTTTGAAACTCTAAAGGACGCTTAGGTGAATTTTCTTGAGGAGCTTCGACCAAAGGTGCATCAACCTCTTGTTTACGTTGGCTACCTTCCGGAATGTGTGTTGCATAACGCTTCGAAAAACTCATAATGCCTCCCCTATCACTCTCACCTCAGGAATTAATTGTACTTGTTGCTGAGATAAGACTTCTCCCTGAATAAATTCAATAAGTGCTTCAATGTCACAAGCGCTCGCTCCTCCCAAATTCACAATAAAATTCGCATGCTTTGGCGACACCATCGCATTCCCTATGCGATAATTTTTTAAGCCAGAAGCTTCGATTAATCGAGCCGCGTAATCATTTGGCGGGTTACGAAAAGTAGAACCACAACTAGGTTCATGAGTAGGTTGGGTACGCGTACGATAATCCAATAATTCTCGAATAGTCTCTAAGCTTTTATTTTTTTCTCCTTGTTGCAATTGAAAATATCCTGCAATAAACGCATGATCTTTAGGCAGCTCTACATGACGATACGCATAGCGAAATTCACGCGCTGGTACTTGCCGAATATTCCCCTCTCGATCAATTAATTCCACACAATTCACATGCGACCATGTTTCGCCACCATGGCATCCTGCATTCATAGCAAGTGCGCCTCCTACTGTTCCCGGAACTCCTGCTAAAAATTCAATTCCTGTTAAATTTTGTCTTGCAGAAAAACGCGCCAACGTTGCGCAAGAAACGCCAGCTTCTGCACGAATCACGTTAGCAGGCAATACACTTATGTCGTTTAAAAATTTTTGTGTACCAATCACCACCCCGCGAATTCCTCCATCGCGCACTAACAAATTACTGCCTAACCCTGTCCAAAAAACTTTTTGATTTGAGTTAAGTGTTTTCAAAAAATCTTGCAATTCAGATACACTTTTTGGTAAGACAAAAATATCAGCAGGTCCACCCACACGCCAAGACGTATGCTGAGCCATCGGTTCATTGTAAAAAATTTCCACCGCTGACATATTAATTTTCCAAAATTTTTTGCATAGTACGTGTGGTTGAGTACCCATCCACATAATTCATAATGAGCACTTGACCATTATTAGCTAATACTTGTTTATGACCGGCTATCTCATCTACTTTGTAGTCACCAGCCTTCACTAAAACATCCGGCATTACCTGTGTAATAAGACGCTCAGGGGTTTTTTCACCAAAAGGTACGACCCAATCCACCGAACGTAAGCCTGCTAATACTTGCATACGTGCTACTAACGGATTGATAGGTCGATTTTCACCTTTTAATTGCCGCACCGAATCATCGTCGTTCACGGCGACGATTAATCGATCTCCTAATTTTTTGGCTTCTTCCAAATAGGCAACATGCCCAGGATGCAAAATATCAAAACAACCATTTGTCATTACAATCGTTTCATTTTGTAAACGAGCATCTTGTACTGCCGTGATTAATTCTTCTTCCGATAAAATGTGACGATCAATAAAAGAAGCCGTTTGGCGCCATATTTCCCGTCGCAACTCCCCTACACTCACAGTCGCTGCATTTAATTTACGCACACTAATACCTGCCGCCAGATTTGCTAATTTCACGGCATCCTCTAAAGAAGCATTCGCCGCTAGGCTCGCTCCAATATAAGCAATCACTGTATCGCCCGCTCCCGTGACATCATAAACCTCCTGTTGATGTGCAGGAAGATGAAGAACAGGTTTGTTTTTCTGAAAAAGACTCACGCCTTTTTCACTACGCGTTACCAGCAATGCGGGCAAATGATTTTTTTCAAGAAGCGCTTTACCTTTTTGTTCAAAAATAGCCTCTGTCGGACAATGCCCAACCAAAGCTTCATATTCTTTTAAATTTGGGGTAATTAAATAAGCACCCGCATAGTGCGATAATACGGGAGATTTGGGATCAACCAGGACGCGAACACCTCTTGCATTAGCCATTTTGATTAGTTCAGGCGCCATACTTAAAGTGCCTTTAGCATAGTCGGATAAAATTACAATATCCACATGTGCTAAATGTTTCTCAAATTGATGTTTGATTTGATCGATCGTAACAGAAGCTAAAGCTTCCCCTTCGAAATCCAAGCGCACTAATTGCTGTCTATGACCTAAGATGCGCAATTTAGTAACGGTTTTAATATTAGGATCCTTAATTAATAAAGAATCTACTTGATGCTTTTTAAGTTGCCTCCCTAAGGTTTGTGCAGCTTGATCATCTCCGCAAATTCCAAGTAAATGAACTTTGGCACCAAGAACTGCCACATTTAATGCCACATTAGCAGCACCCCCAGGACAATCATTTTGAGAGCTCACTTTGACAACAGGAACAGGTGCTTCTGGCGAAATACGTTCAATATCCCCCTGCCAATAGGAATCCAGCATCACATCGCCTACCACTAAAATCCGACCTTGCGAAAAATCAGGAATTTTATAAGCCATTTAGTTTTACCTTTTGATTAACCACCACACCCCCCACGCGAGAAAAAATAAAAAACCTACTGCGGACCAAATCGCCATGCTCAGACCAAATAAGCGCCAATCAATTAAATTACAATCTCCCGTTCCTTTCAGAATTAAAGTGATGGCTTCTGGCAAATTTGTATTAGCTAGTATGGCTTGAAAACCTGGACCACAAGAAACGGCTTCATGACCTGGCGTGTACTGCAAATACGTCTGCCGAAGAGCAATTGCGCATCCTGCGCCAGCAGTTAAAATCTGCAAAACCCCATGTAGGCTAAAGAAAAATCTATTTTGAGGTAGTAACATAAAAAAGAAAAACCAACCGGCAATCATTAAAAAAGCAAGTCTTTGAAAAATACACAAAGGGCAAGGATCTAAATGCTTAACAATTTGTAAAAACATAGCAACAACCACTAAACCTAGCGCCAAAATGAAACCTATTAGATTCATGACACGAGTGTGCTGCAATATATTCATAAGTAAGATTCCTCTTTCATTTATGGGTACTGCTGCGACAGTTTTCCAAATAAGTGTTCGCAAGTTATCTTAAGCTTGTGACACTGGGCAAAGCTTCGCGGGACGCTACCAGTACGTCCCTGTCGGCTTTACTTCAGCATCCATGCTTCAGAAACCCGCTCATCTTTACCCAGCGCCACAAACTCACATTTCTCTAGATTTCACGACACTAAATGTGCAGCAATGTATTTCATATGTGATTCTAACGCATGTTGCTGTTCAACAAAACACTTTTGGGCTGCCTCTCGATATTGATCTCGTAATCTTTTATCACTCAACAATAATAAAGTCTGTTCTGTGAGTGCTTCAATGGTGTCGCATGCAATTAAAGCATGCTCACGTTTAAATTGTGCAAAAATAGTTGCAAAGTTAAACATAATAGGCCCACAAGTGATGACAACCCCCGCGGCAGCGGCTTCTAAAATATTGTGCCCTCCGACTCGTACAAAGCTCCCTCCCACAAATGCCACTTGTGCAAGCGCATAAAATAAGAGCAACTCCCCAATAACATCCACGATAAATACATCCGTTTCAATGGGAATTTTCATATCCGGATTATAACGACTCCTCAATTGAGAGCGCCAACCCTTTTCTTCTATTAAACGACTAATATTTCCTGCACGATCAGGGTGACGAGGTACCAAAATCCACAATGCGTTGGGATATTTTTCTTTCACGGCTCGAAAAACAGAAACTAACATTTCTTCTTCGCCAGGATGCGTACTTGCTGTAACCCAAATAGGCGCATGAGGTAACAAAGGTTGCCATTGCTGAATCTTTTGAGGAAAATTTTTTGGTAATGTCAAATTATATTTTAAATTACCAACCACATGTACACGCTTTGCATCCACACCCAATTTAATGATACGCTCTGCATCCAAAGGCGCTTGCGCTAAAATTTGAGCAAAACTTCGCCAAGCATCCTGAAATAAAAAAGCAAATTTTTGATAACGTAAAAAAGATTTTTCTGATAAACGTGCATTCACTAAAATGACAGGGATTTTTTTAGCATGGCAGGATGCCATCCAATTTGGCCACACTTCAGTTTCCATAATTAATACTAAAACAGGATGTACGCGCTTTAGAAATCGATCAGTCACGAACGGGGTGTCATAAGGCGCATAACTCGTGTGTACACGATCGGCAAACAAAGCTTGTGTGCGAGCACGGCCTGTAATCGTACCATTGGTAACCCATAATTGATAATGAGGATACTCTTTCAGCAATGCTTCTAATAAAGGTTGAATGCCAATCGTTTCGCCAACAGAAACCGCATGTACCCAAATGATAGGAGAAGATGCGTGTGGCATATCAACGAAACCAAAGCGCTCCGACCAATGTTGCCGATAAGCTTTGTCTGTAAAACTACGCCAAAGCAACTTTATTAATGCGAAAGGAATGAGACAATAACCTAAAACGGTATAAATCCAGCGCATGTTTACGACCGATTATTCTGCGCTTGATATTGTGTTAGGGCTTTAAAAAAATCTTGAGAATTTAATCCTAATTTCTCAATAATCTTTGTAGCACGATTCCAACCATTTGCCATCTCGATGCTTTTTAAGATGTATTGGAAACCTTTTTGTGTATCTTGAGGAATACCCCACCCATAGATATATACCAAGCCTAAATATTGCACCGCCTCGATGTAGTTGTTTTCAACCGCCGCATGCAGAAACTCAAAACCACGCGAAAAAGCTTCTTTCATTTCTTTTTCGTGAATGGGACGCGCTTCTTTGGATTGCGTCCACTCTTGATAAACTCGTCCAATATCAAAACAAATTTTAGCGCAGGTTAATTGCGCTTTCGCATCATTTAAACCCGCTGCCGCGCGATTGTATTCAAAAAGCTGCAACTTGGCCATGGGAAAATTTGAGTTATATTCTTCTTTTTGATAAAAGCGAATAATTTCGTTTAAAGCTTTAAGCTCAAGCGCTCGCCCTTTGGGATCCCCGTTTTCACGCATCTCTTGATATTTTTGTAATTTGGTGACAAGTGATTTCAATTTTCTACGTTTAAACCAAGTACACATAATCTGCTCCCTTAAAATGGCACTGCCAAATCTTTTTTCACATCCAATAACAATTGCTTCACAGTATGTTGAATACGTGTGAGCGCCTCTTTGGTGTCAGCTTCAAAGCGCAACACTAAAACCGGTGAAGTATTGGATGCGCGAATTAAAGCCCATCCATCTGCAAATTCGAAACGAATTCCATCAATCAAAATGAGGGAAACACCTAGTATTTTAGCACTGTTTGTCAGTTGATCAAGTAAGTTAAATTTTTCGGTATCACTTATCGGGATATTAATTTCGGGGGTGTTAATGGAATTAGGAATCGCTGCAAACAAAGTATGCGCATCTTCATCTGCTTGACTAAGTACTTCTAAAAAGCGCGCGCCCGTATAAAGCCCATCATCAAAACCAAACCATCGATCATTAAAAAAGATATGACCACTCATTTCACCTGCTAAAGCCGCATGCGATTCTTTAATTTTTATTTTGATAAATGAATGACCTGTACGCCACATGATAGGCTCACCCCCATGAGCTTTGATAAGACGCGGCAAATGACTGCTGCATTTCACATCAAATAAAATTTTGGCGCCTGGGTTAGTTCGCAGCACATCTTGCGATAACATCATTAACAAGCGATCAGGCCAGATAATCTCACCTTGGTTGGTAATAATGCCAATACGATCGCCATCACCATCAAAAGCAAGCCCGACATCTGCTTTCGTCTCTAGCACTTTTGCTTTGAGCGCAGCTAAGTTTTCTGGGCGACTTGGATCAGGATGGTGGTTGGGAAAACGCCCGTCTAAATCACAATACATCTCAATCACTTCGCATCCCAAGCGGCGATACAAACGGGGCGCAATCTCGCCTGCTACTCCATTGCCAGCATCCACGACTATTTTAAGCGGGCGCTTTAATTGGACTTGTGTGGCAATTGTTTGAATGTAATCGTCCCTAATAGGCTGATGCGTCAACACGCCTGGCGTTTCAGCAGGCAACAGTGGAGCATGCAAAATAGTATGATAAAGGTTGGCAATTTGTTCAGGCAACAAAGGTTTTTGCTGCAATACAAATTTAAAACCATTGTATTCCCCTGGATTATGGCTCGCTGTGACGATGACACCATTAGAGCATCCATTATGGCAAGTGGCAAAATAAAGCACGGGGGTTGGTAAGATACCAAGCTCAATGACATTAATCCCGCTTGCAATAAAACCATCAATCAAAGCTTTTTCTAAAGTTTCCCCCGATAATCTGGCATCACGCGCGACAGAAAGCGTACTCTGTCCATGTTCACGCATTAATTTTGCAAAGGCACAAGCGATCAGATAAGCGGCATGTTCAGTGATTTGTTCACCGGAAATACCACGAATATCGTAAGCTCGAAAAATGGCTTTGTCTAATTGAGTCATAAATTATAGTAAGTTGATTTATCTTATGGCGCATCATACTATAATTTTGTCCCTTTCTAAAATCGATATTACTCCCGATTTATTCGCTTCTGAAACCCACTTACCTTTACCTGGCATCACAAGCTCATAGTTAGCAAGATTTTAGGGACAATTATCTGAAAGCATGTAAAAAAGAAAGAGTATACAACCACCCTATTTTTCCTATAAACTTACGTTTGAAGTACAAAAAATAAGCGGTTCTGATAAACACCAAGGAAAAGGAAAATCAATATGAAGAAGTTTATAAAATTAGCGCTAGTTGGTTTAGTGGGTTTAAGTGTTTTTGCTTCCAGTTTTGCTTGTTCTCGCAAAGATGCCTCCGTATTATTTGTTCAAGAGGCTCAATCTGCTGTGTTAACTGCAACTACATTAACACTAAATCAAGTGAGTGTTCATACACTTTGGTTTACCGATCGACCTGCTAGAAAGTTTGGTTATACCTCTACAGATAAATTTGCAGAAAAGTATTGGAATGAAGGGAAAGAAAGTTTTCAAAAAATTCCACCGAATGGCGCGCTGATTGATCATACCATGCAAAGTGATAAGTTGCATAAAATAGATGCTGAAGTTTTGGAACTAAGCCATCCACAGTATGACTCCACGGCGCATACGATGTCTTATCAAGTGAAATACATTAATAATGGTAAAGCTTCTGCAGCCGCTCAAAATTTTACCGATGTGTCGTTATTTATAGATGGACAGTGTTGCAATATGTTTAGTCACAACTGTTGCCGCAACTAATCAACGTAAAGTTGTCATCCCGCGGACAAACCGCAGGATGACAACGAGACAAACGAGGTCAGGCTTCGGTTTTTCGTTTTTTGAAAAACCCGTCTTATAACTTTTTAACTTCTAACACTTAAACATTTCGCTTTGTATGGATGGATCACTTTCAGAGTTAAAAAACGAAAAACCGAAGCCTGACTCCATGGCGCATTATGCTACAAATCAACAATCTACAATTTGAACGCGATGAAAAGGTGGTTTTTTCGCCCATTAATCTTCACATCCAGCCAGGTGAATGTGTGCAATGTGTGGGAGAAAATGGCGCTGGGAAAACCACTTTTTTAAAAATAGTGGCGGGCCTTCTTAAGGCAAGACGAGGAAGTATTTTGTGGCATGGAGAAAAAATAAGCTCTTGTTTAAAGATCAGCAAATATCTTGGCCATGAATTAGCGTTAAAATCTGGGCTAAGTGTTGATGAAAATCTACAGTTTTATGCGCAATTAATGTGCGCTGAGTTAGCTTCAATAAACCACGCTTGTAATTATTTTCATTTAAAATCCTTGCGAGATCGGTGGGTTTACACTTTGTCCGCAGGCCAAAAACACCGCACACAACTTGCGAAACTCATGATAGGCTTTCGCCCCTTATGGCTCTTGGATGAATCTTTTACCGCTCTTGATCAAAAACAAATTCAGCAATTATTATCGCTGATTCATCAACACACTCAACAAGGTGGCATAGTATTATTCACCAGCCATCAGCCTATTTATTTTTCAGGCTTAGCAATTCGCGAATACCATTTAGAGAGCCTACCATGCAAAAATCATTAACTTTTGCACTCGCATTTTTTTATCGCGAATTGAAACTCAATTTTCGCCAAAACAGCGATTACATTTTAGCCTTAAGCTTTTGGTTAATTTTAATTTGCTTTTTTCCTTTAGCATCTAATGCTTCTCCCCTCTTATTACAAAGTTTTGCACCGGGAATTTTATGGATTGGATTATTACTCACCCAATTATTATCGCTCACCAAATTTTTTAAAGAAGATTACGAAAGCGGATTACTGAATGAATATTATCAATCCCCTTATGCTTTTTTGTTTATCATTTTCTTAA
This sequence comes from uncultured Gammaproteobacteria bacterium, assembly GCA_964471475.1. GTDB lineage: Bacteria > Pseudomonadota > Gammaproteobacteria > CAISUE01 > CAISUE01 > JAJNBD01. Next base: position 77,081 of record CAYYFQ010000005.1, on the reverse strand, counting down.
AATTGGGAAGTTTATGGATCATCCTTTATCTGCCTATTTTATTAATCGCTCCTTTACTGGGCCTCTTGTTACAGCTTCCAACGAACGCACTTCTTATATTCGAAATTACCATTTTGCTTGGAAGCCCCTCTTTAATGCTCCTCAGCGCGCTCGTTTCTAGCATCAGCCTCACTTTAAAAAACAGCGCTCTGTTAGTAAATTTGTTGTTTTTACCTTTAACTATTCCCCTATTAATTTTCGCAACTAGTGCTATTTCATTAAGCTTTCACAAGCTTTCTCCAATCGCTCCCTTATTGTGGCTGGGAGTTATTTTATTAAGCAGCTTTATTATTTTTCCGCCAGCTATCTTAGCTATTTTAAAAGCACATTTTGACTAGTAGTTTGTAGCATGATAAATTTACAAGCACACTTCAATAGGAGTAATTAAGAATGAAACCAACACGTTGGCAGCAACGTTTTGAAAATTTTTCTGCGGCTTTTAACTTACTAGAAAGCACTTTTCAACAAAAAGCATTAGCTGAATTTTCTGATCTTGAAAAAGAAGGGATTGTACAACGTTTCAAAATAAGTTTTGAGCTTGCTTGGAAAACGCTACGCGATTATTTGGAGCACACAGGGATTACGTTAGAGCAAATCACTCCACGAGAAGTCATCAAAGCAGCCTTTGCCGCGCACATTATTCAAGATGGGCAACACTGGATCGATATGCTGATGGAACGAAATATTTTAACCCATACTTATAATAAAGAAGTTTTTGAGTTAGCCGTGGAAAAGATTGCGCACTCTTACGTAGGACTGCTAAAAAAACTTGTCCTTTTTTTCAAAGATCATGACAAATGAATACTGATTTTGGCTTAACAGTCACTTGTTTACATGATATACAAGACATTCTAAAAAAATATGAGCGCATTAAAAAAGCAAAAATATTTGGTTCTCGCGCCTTAGGAACTTATCACGCGAACTCAGATATTGATTTAGTATTATTTGGTGATATTTCAAACACTACCTTAGCACATATATATGAAGATTTAAATGAACTTCCCTATCCTTACCAATTTGACCTTCAAATTTTTAATCAAATTACTCATCCCGGCTTACGAGAACATATTATGAGCTTTGCCAAACCGCTTTGAGCCTCCCTCATCCTCTCGCCAATCTAAATTATTTTTGGGATAATAAAGCTTTTTCTGGAAACTTATAATGAATAAAAACCTTTACATTCTCTCCGCCACACGTACGCCAATGACAAGTTTATTAGGAGAACAAAAAGATTTAAGCGCATCCCAATTAGGAGCCGTGGCGATCAAAGGCGCCGTTGAACGTGCAGGACTCAACCCTGAAACCATTGATCAAGTCATCATGGGATGTGTACTTACTGCAGGGCAAGGTCAAGCACCTGCGCGCCAAGCAGCTATTAAAGCAGCTCTTCCTACCTCAGTACCTGCTATCACGGTGAATAAAATGTGCGGTTCAGGTATGCAAGCTATGATGTTTGGGGGAGATAGCATTCTTGCGAATCAACATCACATCGTGGTCACTGGCGGGATGGAAAGCATGACGAATGCACCTTATCTCACGCTTAAATCGCGCCAAGGCTATCGTTTAGGACATGGCAAATTATATGATCATATGTTTTTAGATGGTCTTGAAGATGCCTATCAACAAGGAAAACTGATGGGATGCTTTGCTGATGATTGCGCACGTGTGCACCATTTTGATCGTAAAACGCAAGACGATTTTGCGTTAAATTCGCTAAAAAAAGCTCAGACGGCTATTGCAAAAGGCGACTTTACTTCCGAAATTACACCCACCACTAAAGCGAATGGAAGCTTAATTACTATTGACGAACAACCAAGTAAAGCAAAACCTGAAAAAATTCCTTTATTAAAACCCGCTTTTTCTTTAGAAGGAACCGTGACCGCCGCTAACTCAAGCTCCATTTCGGATGGCGCTGCTGCTCTCGTATTATGTGATGATGAAGGGTTAAAACTCACCACCCAAAAACCTCTAGCACGCATTGTGGGTTACACGAGTTTTGCCGCCGCACCCGAGTGGTTTAGCACAGCACCCGTCGGTGCAATTCAAAAATTATTAAAACAAATTGATTGGAGCATAGATCAAGTCGATCTTTTTGAAATCAATGAAGCGTTTGCAGTGGTTGCTCTTTATGCTGCGAAAACGTTAAAAATTGACGTAAACAAATTAAATGTCCACGGAGGCGCATGTGCTTTAGGTCATCCGATTGGCGCTTCGGGCGCTCGAATTATCGTCACCTTAATTTATGCATTAAAAAAACTAGGCTTAAAGCGTGGTATAGCTTCTGCATGTATTGGCGGTGGGGAAGCGACTGCGATGGCGATAGAATTATGCTAAAAACGCATATCCTACTCCTGCCAAACAACCAAACAAATGGCCTTCCCAGGAAGTGCGAAGGCCACCGGGTAAAAGATTAAGCCACAAACTTCCTAAATAATATAAACACAGTAAACCACTAATCACTGTAAGTGCACTGGGATAAAGAATACTTTGCGTCAATAAAAACCCCCAATAGCCCATTACAATACCACTGGCACCCACATGCACCCCTGGGCGCCCTAGCAACCACGTCCCTGCTCCTGCAGCCAGAATGATAATGAAAGACAACCAGAAAAAAAAATGAAATCCATATACTAATAAAATATTGACTAAAATAAATAATGGAATGGAATTAAAAAATAGATGCTCGAAACTTCCATGCAAAAATGGTGCAAAAAAAATCCCAGGCAGCCCCCATAGTTTGCGAGGCCAAATACCTAAAAAATTTAAGCGATAGCGCAAAATAAAATTGACTATTTGAATAACCCACAACGCCCCCACTATTTCGCAAGTAGGAAGTGCCATGGCTTGACTGTTAGCAATCATTTTTGTCAGTTGATCAATCCACAGCTGAATATCCATTGGTGAAAACTCTTATAAATTAGCGTTTTATCCTACTATGTTAAATCAAGAGTATCTCAAAGAATGTTTACAAAAACAAGCCAATGCCTACAGTCTTTCAGATAAGTATTCGCAAGTTATCTTAAGCTTGTGATAGAACTGGCTATCCCTTCCTCAAAAAACTGATGTATCCCTAAGTTTTTTTAAGTTTGTCATGCCAGCTGCGTGCCAGCCTTCGCTGATATCACAACCGTTAGAAATTTTAGGGATACATTAGCTCGAAAAAGTCTTTCCTTGTAAAAAATGCTTTGTTATAATTCTCGCATCTTTAGATGTAATGGGTATATGACTCAAAGCCTCCTTGTATTTTCTGAAAACAGCACTAATCAAGCATTAGCTGATGCGCTTCGAGCACAAAATATTGATGTTATTTTTTACCAACCTTATCAAATTAAAGCGTTAGGATGGGATGCTGAAAATCTTAAGCTAAGCACTTATCAAAAAATAATTGTGACAAGTCCAAGTGCTGTTGAATTTGGTTTTCAAACGATTGCCGCACAAATTAGCACTCAAAAAATTTATGCCGTTGGCAATGTCACTACCAATCAAATACAAGCACTAACTTCAAAACCTGTACATCATGCACCCCATTTTTCTAGTGAAGGGCTCTTAGCGTTGACTGATTTCCAGCAAGTCAACGGAGAAAATATTCTCATTTTTAAAGGCGCCAAAGGCCGGCACCTCATTGAAGACTCTCTTAAAAATCGAGGAGCATCGCCCACTCCTATTTTATGTTATCAACGATGTTATCATTTTGATGACTTAACAAATGCTATCGAAATCTGGCAAAATAGGCACGTCCATGTTTGCTTAGTGAGTTCAGTGGAAATTTTTGCACAAGTCCTGCACCATTTCCCGAATGCGAAGAAAGCTTGGCTAAATGAAGTACTATTGATTGCTACCAGCGAACGAATTGCTAATTATTTACGGCAATCCGGTTTTACCAAGCTAATCGTAGCCACCAACTATAGCATCTACAGTATTTTGGATGCTTGTAAAAACTTAGGAATTTCTCATGATGACACAAGATGAATTGCTCGCAACCTCTTCCACGACTAACTCTCCAAAAAAACGTCGCGGCGCCTGGGTCAGCATTATTGCGCTGATTGCCATTTTAATCGCGATAGGTTGCTGGTTTCAATTAGTACACCAACAAAAAAAGACGACAAACAATTACAGCCAACTGCAAAGCAGCTTTCATCAAACACTCACAGATACTGCTCAGCTTACCCAAGCTATTACAGATTTACAAACGGCATTAGCGGCCCAAAATAATCTAATTCAAGCCTTATCCGCCACCGTTAATCGGATGCAAGCAAGCGACTCGGGCTATGAATTGGATCTCGCACTGCAGTTAACTGATCGCTATATTCAACAAGCTTACTTAAGTTTAACTTTTAACCATGATTTACCAAGTGCCATCATATTATTACAAACAGCAGATCAACGCTTAGGTGCTGTCATGGACAGCCGAACTATTGTCCTGAGAAGAAATATTGCTGACGCCATCGTCAAATTGCAAGCCATCCCCACCATTGATAATGTAGGAATATTAAGCAAATTAGCCGCATTAAGAAATCAAGTAGCTACCATCCCTCTGTTTTCTATTAATGCGCAAACGAGTATATTTCATGAACATAACAATGACACAATCCCTACTAATTATGCCACCATGGGAGCACTTCATAAAGCTTGGTTTAAAACTCTAGAAAATTTAAAAGCCTTAGTCATTATTCGTAATCGTACCACCTCAATTACTCCACTGATTTCCAGTGTTCAAGAACAATTTTTACGTGAAAATTTGCAATTAATGTTACAGCAAGCACAGTGGGCTGTTTTACAACGCAATCAAGGTGTTTATCAATTTAGTTTGAATCAAGCTAATGAGTGGATTCAACGTTATTTCTCAGACAATGATCAAGCAACGCAAAGTTTAGTCAAGGATATTAATGAACTCAAAAAAATTGATTTAACTCCGTCTACACCTGATCTTAAATCGTTAATTGATCAAATCCATAATTTACAAATTCAAACGAATAAAAGCCGCACTCTACAAACTAGTAAAGTAGCCTCATCCAAAGCCATTAAAACAATCAATACGGAAGACGAATCCCAAGAAACCTTAGCACCACCTGCTCAACTTCCACTTAAAACCTCCACTAATCCTAAAGGAGAAGTATTATGAAACGCCTCCTGACGTTATTAGTGATTGTTGCTTTTGCGGTCTGGGCTGCTCTTGCTATTGCTCAAGATCCTGGTTATATGTTACTGGCTTATCGCCATTGGACCTTAGAAACACCCTTGTGGTTTGGTATTATTTTATGGTTAATTTTTGCTTTTGCAATTATCCTTATCGCGAATATTTGGCGTAGTATTGAAAATTTAAGCGCGGCGTGGCTAGCATGGCGCTCTAAACGTAAACTCACGCGCTCCAACAATCTCACCTTACGTGCTTTATTAGAATGTGTCGAAGGTTATTATGAGAGTGCTGAAAAAAATGCCAATAAAGCTTTAGCCAATGCCGAATTACCTTTAGTAGATTATTTAATTGGTGCTTATTGCGCACATGCACAAAATAAAACCGAAACTTCTGAAGCTTTTTTATTAAACGCCAAAAACCTGATGCCCGAATCAGAAGTAGCGCTTCAGCTATTGCAAATTGAGTGGGCAATTACCACCAAAAACTTCCACGAAGCACAAGTACGATTAGAAATTTTACTTCATGATGAACCTTACCAACCGCGCGCTTTATTTCTTGCCAAAGATATTTATTTACAACTAGGCGAATGGGACAAATTACTCAAAATCACTCAAGTCTTGCGCAAACGCAAAATAATTACGCCTGAAATTTATGAAAGTTTGCAAAGTAAAGCTTATGCTTCAAAGTTAATCAACGCTTCTAAAACGCATGATATTAAAACCTTAAATGCAGAGTGGTTAACGATTCCCAACCAATATCAACAGCTTCCTGAATTAATTTTAGTCTATGCAAAAACACTGATTGAACTACAGCATGGCAGCCAAGCCGAAGAACTATTACGTGATAGCATTAAAAAATATTGGGATGATGAACTGATTTACTACTATGGTTTAGCCGTCACTGAAAACACAGAAAATCAATTGAAATTCTCAGAAAAATTTTTAACAGACCATGAAAATGATGCGGTATTATTGCTCACCTTAGGGCGTCTTTGTGCGCGCGCTAGCTTATGGGCCAAAGCACGCAGCTACTTAGAAGCGAGCGCCGCGATTGCTGCTAAACCAGAAACTTATTTACTCCTTGCAGAATTAACACAAGGTCAAGGCGACGTAGAAAAAGCTACCGATTATTACGCTAAAGGATTAAATCTAGCATTGAGAAATACCTAAAGTCCCCAACCCAAAACACACCTCCCCTGCTTTTTGTTTTTTAAGAAATTCAAAATTTGCAGGTAAGTTATTAAAATCAAAATTTTTTTCCACTTCAAAATAAATTTTATTGTTGTGCGTAAGGCATCCTAACTGTGCTAAATGATTGAGCGCAGGAATAAACAAATTTTGGTGAAAGGGAGGGTCTAAAAATATAAGTTGAGCGTTTGGTAAATGCGTAGTGGTAAAAAAATCACTGGCGATGATCTCAAGTTGAGATGCTTCCAAAATAATTTGCGCGCGTCGCAAAGCTGTCAAAGCTTGTGGGTTTTTTTCAAAAGCGATAACTTTGCGTGCTCCTCGGGATAAAGCTTCCAATCCTAAGGCTCCACTACCTGCAAATGCGTCAATACACACAGCATCCCTAATATCATGCATGAGCCAATTAAACAAAGTTTCTCGTACTCGATTGGGGGTTGGACGTAAAACCGGTAAAGCAGGAAATTCTATCCAACGATGGCGCCACCGCCCCCCGATGATCTGTATCTTCGAGATCGTCATTTTTTAGTGGGACGTTTGCGATAAATCACCAACACATGGCCCACACGTTGAATCAGCTCAGCTTGATGATCACTCACAATAGCCTCAACTATTTGTTGACGCTGAGATTTATCCTCAGCGTTCACACGAATTTTAATTAGCTCATGAGCCAATAAAGCTTCGTCAATGGCCTGTTTAACAGCTGCTGTATATCCCTCCTGCCCTAAAATAACCACGGGAGATAAATGATGGGCTTTACGGCGCAATTGAAGTTTCTGATGATTCGCTAGCATAAATTAGGTAAGAGTTCTCTTTTAATCCTGACATGATAGAATATCCGTTTCTTTTTGACAAGAACTTTCATGGCTCGAGAGCTTGGTTATAACCCTGCAAAAATATCTGACCAGCGCTTTAGTCGACGAGTGAAACGTTTGATTTTTGTGTTGCTCGCTCTGATACTCATCCTAGCTATTCGACTCTTTTATTTGCAAGTTATCAAACATGATTTTTACTTAACACAAGAAGAACATAATCGCTCAAATCTTCTCGCTATTGAACCTTCACGAGGAATTTTAACTGATCGCAACGGCGTGATCATCGCCGATAATGTCGCTGTTTATAGTTTAATGATTGAACGTGAACGCGTACCTCATTTGCATGAAACGCTAACTGCTCTTGAAAAACTATTAAATCTCGACCCTCGCACTATTCAAATTTTTTTGAAAGATGTTAAAAATCATCCTCGTTTTGCTCCCATTCCCTTGATCAATCATTTGTCTGACCAACAAATTGCTGCATTTATGATAAATCAATATCGATTCCCCGGAGTTATCGTCACCACGAACTACATTCGTCATTATCCCTTGGGGGAAGCACTTGCCCCTGTCACAGGCTATGTCAATCGAATCAACCCTAAAGAACTCCAACAAGTGGACCCCGCTAATTACAGTGCCACTACCAATATTGGAAAAAGTGGTGTCGAAAAATATTTTGAAAAACAACTTCACGGTCAAATTGGTTATCAACGCATTGCAATGGATGCTCGAGGTAGGAAAGTACGTGAATTAAGTAGCATTCCCCCTATCCCCGGCAATAACATTGAGTTAACGATTGATAGCCGCTTGCAAATAGCGGCATATAAAGCTTTCAAAGGTCAACGGGGCGCGTTGGTAGCCATTCAACCTAAAACTGGGCAAATTTTGGCGCTCATCTCAAGCCCAAGCTTTGATCCTAATTTGTTTATTGGAGGAATCGATAGCAAAACTTATCAAGACTTACGAGCTGACCCTAATCAACCTTTATACAACCGAGCTGTGCGTGGTTTATTCCCCTTTGGCTCAACCATCAAACCTTTTTATGCATTAGAAGGATTGGATAGTGGAATAATTACTCCGGATTTTAGTATTAATGACCCAGGCTATTTTAAATTACCGGGAGTTTCGCATATTTATCACAATTGGAAACGTGGTGGGATTGGACGCGTGAATGTCACGCGAGCTATTGAACAATCCAATGATACTTTCTTTTTCACTTTGTCGATCAAGATGGGGATCAATAAAATGGCAAATATTTTACATGCCTTTGGTTTTGGAGCTAAAACAGGGATAGAAATCGAAGAAGAACTTGCCGGGAATGTTGCTACACCTGAATGGAAACGGGCTAAAAAACATACTCCGTGGTTTGCAGGCGATACCTTAGCCTCTGGCATTGGTCAAGGATACATGTTAATGACACCATTACAATTAGCGCATGCGGTAGCGACGTTGGCCGTCCGTGGTGAACGCTATCGCCCGACACTTTTATTTTCAGAACAATCTCCAGATGGCAAAACCTATCTTTATAAAACAGCTCAACTTTTCCCAGTGAAGTTACAAAATAGCACTTGGGATGTCGTCATCAATGGAATGCAGCGTGTCGTGAATGTGGGTACTGGATCATATCACTATGGCCAATCGTTGTATGGTAAACCTACTTATACAGTGGCTGCTAAAACGGGTACGGCGCAAGTATTCAATTTGGCGGGCCGCAAATACAATAAAGCGATGACGCCTATCAATTTACGCGACAATAGCTTATTTATTGCTTTCGCACCGGTTGAAAATCCCGAAATTGCAGTAGCTGTCGTGTTAGAGCATGAAGACACCGCTGGAGTAATTGCTCGTGAAGTCATCGATTATTATTTAAAAAATATCTTGCATCCGGCACAAGTGGTGGAAACCCACGCTAATCCATCACTAGTTCCTGATACCTCCTCATCAGCCCCCGCTAAAACTAACGATGAGAATGATGATACCAATGACGATCCTGCGCTAGCTGCACCTGATGCTCCTGATTCAACAGACAGTGATACAGAAGAAGGTGAAGACGATTAAAGGCCAACTGAGTTCTCTTTACGTGCTTCCCAACGAAGTACCTATCGCATAAATAGAGAAAAAAATAAACCCTAATAAAGAAGCAGTAAGCGCCATGCAAACGCCTCCCATAATTTTCCCCGTCAATTTAATTTTTGCCACCGCACTCGCCATTGAACGCTTGCCCTGCCGAATTAACGCTTCATCAAACCCCTTCCCAATAGCTATCACTCGCAAGCGCGCTAAATCTTGTGGATCCATAAGCCCAGTATCTAACACATCAGCAATATTATCGCGACCGCCACTTAAACGATACTCCATGAGTAATAAATGCGAAAAAAAATAAGGCTGGGCGTTTTTTTGTGAAATTCTTAAACATTGCTTCAAAGGCACCCCATTGCGAATTAATAATCCTAAAGTTTCCATAAAACGCGCTCCGAGAATTTGACGATAAATTGAAAAAGGCACCACTTTATCTAAACTCTCTCGTAAATCCCCTACGTAATGTTCCATCAGATATCTTAAAACAAAGATAAAACTCACCAAACCCACTAACATCAACCACCAAAAATTTTTAATAAAATTCGCAAGGGCTAAGGCATTTTGACCTGTCACCGGCCATTCGCTGGGGGGTTTGATTTGCACAAAACTTGGAAAAACAGTATTGCCAATATAAACTAACATGGCAAGTCCCACAATTAACATCGTGCCAGGATAAATCAAGCCTTGAATAAAAGCGTCCAACCCTTCGTTTTGATCTTGCACAGTATGAGCGGCCATCCGAATCGACTCTACCAAAGTGCCTCCCTCTTCTCCGGCTAAGATAATATCGATCAAATTGCCTTGACACCAACCCACCAGCCCTAATACAAAAGGCTCACCCTCGCTCATTTTTAATTGCATCTGATTAATCACTTCAAGCTCCACATGAGACGTGGTAAAACCTTGAATAAGCTGTAAAGCGGCATTGACAGATACACCATCTTCTAGAAGATTGGCTAAATCCTCCAACAAAGCTTCTTGTTTTTTTGGGGTAAATTGAATTTGTTGAAATTTTAAAAGGAGTTTTTCAAAGAAATTCACTATGATAACCTTGAATTAAAAAAAGGAGTATATCAGAAATACCATATTGCTTACTTCCTTCCCAAATTTAGGTTATAATGAGCCGTTTTCACTGTAACGTTTAAGCCATGCTAATAAAAATATTATTTTTTTATTAGCAATTAACCTAAAGGTAAGTGGACAACTCGTATAGGTAGTAGAGTTGTCTCCCACCTAGAATTTATTGAAGGATTTTTTGCCATGAATCATCTCCTCTCTTCTGAAGAAACACGCGGGTTTAGCTTGTTAGAATTATTATTGTCCATTGGAATTATTGCCTTAATTATTTTGATGGCCACACGTTATTTTACGACTGCGCGTAATGCACAATTAGTTGGTGCCGCGGTGCAGCAGATTCAAGGAATTCGGGCTGCCGTCGACAGCATGACCGCTTCTGGCGTCAGTAACTCTAGTATTACAGCGACTTATATTTGTCAATCCGGCGGACTCCCAAGCAGTTATTGCATCAGTGACAATATTGCTACACCATGGGCTCCTACTACGGGCGATACCAACATTACTGTTACCGTTCCCGATCCTACTAATACTGCCGACTTATTTCAATTGGTATATACTTTTCCTACCCAAGCCGCTTGTTTATCTACTTACAATAGCTTTACTGCAGACTTGGATGCCAAGTCGACGGCAATAAGCGCCTGCGCCACAACTGGCGTTGGTACTTTTCATTTTGCTAAGTAATTTTTTAGGGGTTGTATGCGACAAAAGATACAGGAATGGCAAACTCAAAGCACAGGATTTAGTTTATTAGAGTTATTGCTCTCTATCGGCATTATCTCTTTAATTATTTTAATGGCAACGCGTTACTTTGTCACAGCGCGTAATGCACAGTTAGTGAGCGCGGCAGTGCTCCAAATCCAAGGGGTCAGGGCCGGGATTTCTTCGATGATAGCTCAAGGCGTCACCACTCCCTCCATTGATTTACTATGCCGATCAGGAGGCTTACCAAGCTCTTATTGTGATAGCTCCTCCACGACTAACACTTTAATCTCCCCATGGTCCACGACGGGAAATAGTAAAGACCTTGTGACTATTTCCAATAACGCCACAGATCTTTTCACTCTTACTTATTACTTTCCGATTGGGCCTGCCTGCCAAGCCACCTTGAATGCTTTTACTCAAGATCTCGATACCCCTGGCACCACCTCAACTTGTGATGCTACTACAGGAAAAGGAGTCTTTGTCTTCAAACAATAAGGTGTGTTTCCCATGAAAAAACTTTATAGTCCACCCCATCATGGGTATTCATTGATTGAAATTCTCATGACTATCGCCGTTTTAGGCGCGATAGTGTCAGGAATAGGATTGTTTTTTCAAGTTGCCCAAACAAGCTCAAGAGTCACTCAAACCGCGCAAGACCTCAAAAGTATTCGAGTTGCAGCGGGAGAATGGGTTCTTGCCCAACCCAGCTATCAAGGCATTACCTACCCTCAATTACAAAGCGCGAATTTATTACCCACCAAGTTGAATAAATCCTCCATCAATCCATGGGGAGGCGTTTACGGCGTGACCGCCACAACCACCACTCCTTATTTATTAATTATTACCGTATCTAATATTCCCGAAGCGGTATGTGAAAATCAATTAATGATTTTAATGCAATCACAAGTCTCCACCGTCACACCCTCCAGTTGTAGCAATGGGACTTATACAGGATATTTTGATTAACACCTACCTACCAACTATCCCCAAAATCTGTGGATAAGTTTGTGGAAAAAACCTGAGAAAGTCTCGGGGAGGCCCATAAAATGGGCAAGTCAAATCTTTTGATTAAATATTAAGCAATATTTTAAAATTTACAAAAAATCAAATAGTTATTTTTAACTTGCTGGTTTTTGGATCATTTTATTTTTAAATAAAATGATCACTACCGCTTGACAAATAAAACTGTGTATAATCGCAGTCAGTTAACAAAAGGATGCACATCTTCATGAACCCCCTCTCTCAACAAGACCCTCAAATTTTTGCTGCTATTGAAGACGAAGCAGAGCGTCAACGTACTCATTTAGAATTAATTGCCTCAGAAAACTACGTAAGCCAAGCGGTACTAGCCGCTCAAGGCTCAATTCTCACTAATAAATACGCAGAAGGTTATCCTGGCAAACGTTATTACGGTGGGTGCCAGCATGTGGATGTCGTTGAATCGCTTGCAATAGAACGCGCCAAATTACTTTTTAGATGTGAGTTTGCCAATGTGCAGCCACACTCTGGAAGCCAAGCCAATTACGCAGCTTATGCGGCACTCCTTAAACCAGGCGATAAAATTTTAGCAATGAGCTTGGATGCTGGAGGTCATTTAACGCATGGGAGCAAAGCGAGCTTTTCTTCTAAAATTTATACGACCTTTCATTATGGTTTAGACTTACAAACTGAATTGCTTGACATCCAAGCCCTCGAACGGTTAGCCCACGAACACCAACCTCAATTAATTATTGTTGGTTTTTCTGCTTATAGCAAAAGCGTGGATTGGCAAAAATGCCGGGCAATTGCCGATGCCGTAAATGCTTATCTCCTGGTTGATATGGCCCATATTGCAGGCCTAGTGGCAGCGGCCGTAATTCCTTCCCCAGTGCCTCACGCTCATGTTACCACTTCTACCACACATAAAACTTTACGAGGACCTCGCGGTGGCTTGATTCTCTGTAATGATGAAACGATTGCCAAAAAGATCAATTCTGCCGTCTTTCCAGGTCAACAAGGTGGCCCATTAATGCACATCATCGCCGCCAAAGCGGTCGCTTTTAGCGAAGCACTGAATGCCTCTTTTAAAAGCTATCAACAACAAATTTTACACAATGCACAAACGATGGCAAAAATCATTATGGAACGCGGCTATGAAATAGTCAGCGGAGGCACTGAAAACCATCTGTTACTTATCAAACTGATTGGCAAACCTTTATCTGGGGCCGAAGCAGAAAAAGCTTTGGGGGAAGCAAATATGACGGTTAATAAAAACTCGATCCCTAACGATCCTAAGTCTCCACAAATTACTAGCGGGCTTCGCATTGGAACTCCTGCCATTACCACTCGAGGTTTACAAGAGAGAGAATGTGCGCTTGTCGCTCACTGGTTATGTGATGTATTAGATGACCATTTAAACACAACAAAAATTGCTGATATTAAAAATCAGGTCATTCAATTATTGGAAAAATTCCCAGTAGAGCGCTAATCCCTTAGTTCGCCTTGGGATCCCAAGAGGGTGCCTTCTTCAAATTTGAATGTTTTATTTCGCTACCGCAGTGACGATAGTTTCCAACGTGCTCTTACGTCAAAACTTCCATCATCTTGCTCTCCACGCGCCAAACGCAAAGCCCCAACATAGGCAATCATGGCACCATTATCAGTACAAAATTCTAAAGGTGGATAAATCACATGAGCTCCTCGTGCGGCAACTGCCTGCTCAAGTTGGGTACGTAATCGTTGATTTGCACTGACGCCTCCTGCAATTACTAACTGGCTTCGGTGCATTTCATCAAGTGCCTGCACAGATTTAGTGACTAAAGTATCTACAATTGCCGCTTCAAAACTTGCCGCTATATCTGCTTTATTTTGCACAATAGATAAATCTTCTCGCTGTATCAACTGTGCTACCGCCGTTTTTAATCCACTAAAGCTAAAATCAAAACCAGGGCGATCAAGCATAGGCCTAGGTAATTTAAAGCGTCTTGCTTCCCCTTTTTGCGCTAACGCAGCTAATGCAGGTCCTCCCGGATAAGACAAACCTAATAATTTGGCAGTTTTATCAAAAGCTTCACCGGCCGCATCATCCAAACTTTCTCCTAAAATACGGTAATCGCCCAGGGCTTTTACATCTACTAACATTGTGTGCCCTCCAGAAACGAGCAATGCAATAAAAGGAAACTCTACAGATGCTCCCCCTAAAAAAGCCGATAACAAATGCCCTTCCATATGATGGACGCCCAAAGCGGGAACCTCTAATGCAAAAGCCAGCGCTCTGGCAAAAGCCCCCCCTACCAATAAAGCACCAGCTAACCCAGGCCCGCGTGTGTAAGCTATACCGTCAATTTGATGGATGCTTAATTGCGTGCGCGCCAACAATTGCTCGACTAAATGAGCAATTTTTTGGATATGATCGCGGGAGGCGGCCTCAGGAACCACCCCACCAAATTGCGCATGAAGCGCAGCTTGCGAATAAAATAAATGATCCACTAAACCTTGAGTGCTATCATAAATAGCAACCCCTGTTTCATCACAAGAAGTCTCGATTCCCAAAATACGCATTTTTTGTCCCGCGGAAAGTGAAATAGGGTAAAATAGCTGTTTAAAAATAATTTCACATTCTAACATGATAGGTAAAATCCTTGGTGGTTTATTTGGTTTTTTGATGGCAGGCCCCGTCGGCTTGGTGATTGGTATTGTTATCGGTCACTTTTTTGATCGTGGGCTTCGCCAACATCTACGCCACTTTAATGTGTTTAAAATGCAAAACCGGGAAGCCCAACAAGTATTTTTCACCATAACTTTTCAAGTCATGGGCCATATCGCCAAATCGGATGGGCGCATCACTGAGGTCGAAATTGAGCAAGCGCGTCAAATCATGCGCCGCCTTAATTTAAATGACGCCCAAAAAAAAGCCGCTATTGAGGCCTTTAATTTTGGAAAACAACCTGAGTTTAACTTATCAGAAGCGATTAACACGCTAAAAACAAAATGTCATCGCAATCGATTATTATTGCAATTATTTTTAGAGTTTCAAGTCAGTGCTGCCACGGTAAATGAGCATCTTTCACCTATCAAAGAAAAAATCATCAGACAAATCAGTGAAGCTTTAGGTTTTTTTAACCAACAACATTTTAATTTTGAAAACTTCTTTCATGCCTTTAATGATTTTGCAAAACAGCAACAAGGAAGCAGCCATTGGCAAAATTCCTATCGCTCTTCCAATCCTTTTAAAAATGAGATGGGTGTAGATCAAGCTTATCGCGTACTTGGCCTGACAGCGTCGGCAAGCAACGAAGAAGTAAAAAAAACTTATCGTAAATTAATCAGCCAAAACCATCCTGATAAATTAGTAGCCAAGGGGCTACCTCCCGAAATGATTAAGTTAGCGACTGAAAAAACCCAACAAATACAACTTTCTTATGAACGAGTTTGCAAAGCGCGAGGAATGACATGATTCAAAAAAACTTTATTGCCTGTTGGACCATTATTGTCTATGGGCTAGTTCGTTTTAAACGATCCATGCTGCAAAATCTTTTACCTCCTCTCGTGACTAATGCTTTATATTTCACAATTTTTGGAAATATCATTGGTCACCGAATAGGTACTATCGACAATCATCCTTACATCACTTTTATTGCACCAGGTTTAATTATGATGACAATCATTATGAGCTCTTTTAATTCAACAGTGGGCGCTATCTTTTTTAGTAAATTTACCAGGCAAATTGAAGAATTATTGATTGCTCCTATTGCACCTTTTGTGGCTCTCATAGGATTAACACTCATTGGCATTTTGCGTGGATTAATTGCAGGCCTGTTGGTTTGTGGCGTAGCGTGGCTATTTGTTCCATTAAATTTTCATCACTGGGTAGTCGCTTTAGTCAGTGCAATCTTAACCGCTGCTTTATTTACACAATTAGCTTTTATTAATGCCATCTTTGCTCGCAAATGGGATGATATTGCTGTTGCTCCTACTTTTATCATTACTCCCATCACCTATTTAGGCGGTATATTTTTCTCTGTTCAAAATCTACCTCCTTTTTGGCAACATGTTGCCTTGTATAATCCAATTTTATATATCATCAACGCTTTTCGTTACGGAATGATTGGTACAAGCGATATTCAAATCAGTCATGCGATGATCGTCATGTTACTTTGCGTAGCGTGTTTGTTTACAATCAGTTGTTATTTATTCACTCGAGGGGCAGGCTTACGCACATGAAAAAACTGGTGCTGCTGGTTAATTTAGGTACTCCAAATGCCCCTACTTCTTCGGCGGTAAAAAAATATTTAGGTGAATTTTTAAGTGATCCTCGTGTAGTAGAATTACCTCGCTTAGTTTGGCTCCCATTATTACATGGGATTATTTTACCGCTACGCTCAAAAAAATCTGCACAAGCTTATCAAAAAATCTGGACACAATCTGGTTCACCTTTACACGTATTCACTGCTCAACTTGCACTGCAATTGCAAAAAGTTGTACCTGATGCGACAGTAGCTTTTGCTATGCGGTATGGGAGCCCAAGTTGCCAGGAGGTGTTAGCGGCTTATCAAAATCAATTGGAACAACTTATTGTCATTCCTTTGTATCCCCAGTATGCCAACTCCAGCACTGGCTCTTCTTTAGCTAAAATTTTTGAAATACTCCAAACTTGGCGCATCATTCCAAAAACATGTGTGCTGAATCAATATTTCCAACACCCTACCTACATTCAAGCAATTACCCAATCTATTAACAACTTTTGGCAAACACACGAACGCCACCAACAATTAATTTTTTCTTATCATGGAATCCCGCTGCACTGCCTGAAAAAAGGGGAACCTTATTACGATCAATGCTTAGCTACTACTACGGCAGTAGCCAATGCGTTAGGTTTAGCTAATGATGAATATAAAATGGTATTTCAATCACGATTTGGCAAAACAAAATGGTTAGAACCTGCTTGTGATCAAACGTTAAAATCGCTTCCAAAATCTGGCATAGAAACTGTTGATGTGATCTGCCCAGGGTTTGCAGTCGATTGTTTAGAAACTTTAGAAGAAATAAACATGCAAAATCGCGATCTTTTTTTGCAAGCAGGGGGAAAAAATTATGCCTATATTCCTTGTCTCAATGCTACACTTGACCACATTGCGTTATTAGGGGAGCTCGTTCACTCATGCGTCATCTAACTTCTTTTGACTTGTTTTTAGGAAAAATAGATCAAGCACTGGCTATCGCCACGGGCAATAAAGCAACCGCACATCGCAACAATCCTGCGAGCACTTTAGCAGAACCTCAATTGTCTTCCACTGAAAATAAACAAAGCATTGCTATCATGCGTATCAATCATGCCGGTGAGATGGCCGCACAAGGTTTATATCAAGGCCAAGCACTCACTGCTTCCAATCAGAAGATGGTTCATCACATGCAAACAGCAGCCAACGAAGAAATTGACCATTTAGCGTGGTGTGAAGAACGCTTAGAAGAGTTAGACGGCCGTACGAGTTATCTTGATCCCTTGTGGTTTTTAGGTGCTGTTTTAATTGGCATGAGTGCAGGCGTGGCGGGTGATGCGTGGAGCTTAGGATTTATTGCGGAAACCGAAAGACAAGTCTCCCAGCATCTACAAAACCAACGGCTGCTTTTACCCACACAAGATACCAAAAGCGCTCGCATCCTAGAAAAAATGGAAGACGATGAAGATCAGCATGCTGCGAATGCCTTAGCTGCAGGGGGTAAAGAACTCCCTAGCGTCATCAAACTACTCATGCATTTATCTGCCAAAGTGATGGTGAAGACTTCATATTATTTATGAATTACTAATGCCATGCCAACGTAAACTCTCATGGATCTCAACTTAAGCGATTGTCATGCCAGCGTAGGCTGGCATCCAGGTAAATAAGCATCTTGGGAAGTAAAAGTAAAGTGTACTTAACTTCGTAAACTAAAATTTTCGTCGCTTGCATTGCCTAAAAACATGCCTGACTGGATGCCAGCCTACGCTGGCATGACATGGAGTTCTTAGCATCAACTCCTTAAATTGACACCTATGAGCGAAGACAAGCATCCAGTACTCACTTAAAAAATTTAGAGTTCTCTCTCCCAACTAAACTCATCCACCACCAACGTAATTTTAATAGCGTCTTGCTGCAAAATAAGGCGAGAAGGAATTTGATAAACACCAAAGTGATGGTAATCCAGAAAATGAATCGTCCAATGATTTTGTTGTAATTCCTTTAAAAAGCCATCTTCATATCGTACTTTTTTAGATTCATAAGGCGCTGGAAGACCTGCTAACCAATACGTCAAATCTTGAACAGGAATGGCCCAACCTAGATGTTGTTGCATGAGTTGCTCTGCATTTTTAGCTTGAAATTTTCGGCCATCACTGAGTTTTAAACTCACGAAATGTGCATTACCGTCTATAGTGGCTCGCCATGCCCCTAAAGGGCCTAAAACGTTGATCTGATAAGCTTGAGGAATTTTTTTCCATACATAACTTGCGGTAAATGCCTGATTAGCATCGCGATAACCAATCACCCCCCCTTCTTTCCACGAAGCTTGGTTGATTTGCTCACCGCTCAAAGGTTTAATTGGTACAGAGCTTATACAGGCAGAAAGAAGGCTACAAATCAACGCGATAATAATAACTGCAATGCTTTTCATAGTACTACTATATCCATTACACCTAAAATATCACTAAGATCGCTCAATGCAATCAGTGCTTTTGCTTTCACGGGAAGATTTTTAAAAGTAATTGTTTTCTTTGCATGCATTGCCGCACGCCACCACTCAAGTAATAACGCGACTCCTGCCGAATCCATTTTCGTCACTTGAGAAAAATTAAAAACCACTTGCGTTTCACAACTGCTCACATAATCAAAACCTAATTGGCGCCATTTTAAAACGGTGCCATAGTCTAGATCTCCTCGCAATTCAGCAATGTGGTCATTAATAGCTAATTTCATTTTTGTCGTTGCATCGCTGTGTGATGTTGTAACTCTTGCGTCAGTTGATCTATATTCATTTGCGATAACTTATCTGCAAATTGTGAGCGGAAGCTTTCGATCATACTTATTCCTTCCACGCTAAAATCGTAAACCAACCAGGTAAAATTTTTATATACTAAACGATAATCCACCTCAATGGGAGGGCCATCATCACGGATAATTTGACTTTCTACCATTACGCGCGACATCCCTGGTTGAATACCTCCACGAATAGGTCGAAACTGCACTTTTTCATCGGTATAAGAAGATAAGCCGGCTGCATAAGTATGGACAATCACATGAGTAAAAGCGTCAATAAACGCAGTACGCTGTGGCTGGCTTGCTTTAAGCCACGCATCACGACCTAACGCAGAACGTGCCATCGCTTCTAAATCAGCGTGCGGTAATAAAATTTCATGCACAATCTCATAAACTTCTTGTGGATTTTTTTGCATGCTGGATTTATGAAGTTTTAAAGCTTGAATCATCTGATCTGATAAAGTTTGCAATAAAGGAATAGGACTTTTGGGTGTGGTATCTGCTGCGGCATGAGTAAATGGCAAAAAACAAATACTCAGAATAAAAATGATAGATAAGCTCCAACGTGAAATAATGTGCGTCATAATTAAATTTCTCTATTTAAAAATTTAGGGGCGTTTGTGTTATTCCATACTACCTAATTCAGAAATACCAATAGCGCGTCTTACTACCATTAATAATAAGTCTTTTTCTACCGGTTTAATCAGAAAATCAAAAGCTCCTCCTTGCACAGCATCAACCATTGCACCAGGTTCGGCCGCACCCGTCAGCATAATCACAGGAAGATGATGAAAGAGAGGATCATTTTTAATTCGTTTAATAAGAAGATTTCCATCCACTTCTGGCATAAGACGATCTACAATCGCTGCAGCAAAAAAATGTTTACCTGAAGTCAATATTTGCCAAGCTTCTTCAGCAGATGAAGCTTGAATTGGAAAAAATCCTGCATCACGGAGATGAACAGAAAGTACTTCTCTAACAAGTTTATCGTCATCGACCAACAAAACTTTTTTCTGGGCCGAAACATGGGAGTTCATATGCAATTCCTTGTGCGATATGGCAAGTAGAATTTTTTAAATTTTAGCATAATTTTTTTATTCAGTGGAGATTTTTGTAGCATTATTCTGGAGAGCCGCCTGTAAAGTATGCCACGCTAAGGTAGCACATTTTACACGAGAAGGATACGCTTTAACTCCTGAAAAAACATTCAGTTTGCCTAAATGGGTGGCCTCAAGCGGCGCCTCTTCGGTTAATAAATGGTGAAAATCGGTAAAAAGTTCATTCGCCTCTTTGAGTGACTTACCTTGCAAAATTTCGGTCATAAGCGAGGCTGAAGCGGTTGAAATGGAGCAACCCGAACCCACAAATTGTACTTTTTGAATGATATTGTCCTTGTCGATCATTAAAAATAATTTTAATTGATCCCCACATAAAGGGTTAACGCCTTCCGCATGATGAGTAGCACCCGGCAATTCCCCCACATTACGCGGAGAACGGGTGTGATCAATAATTAATTCTTGATATAACTCTTGCAAAAGACTCATTTAGCAGCTTCGGTTTTCTTTTTAGGTAAATAAAGATCAGTGATAGTGCCCTCAAAAGCTTCACTAGCTAACATAATAGTTTCTGCCAACGTGGGATGAGGGTGGATGGTTAAAGCGATATCTTCAGCCGTTGCACCCATTTCGATGGCTAAAGAAACTTCTGCTATTAATTCACCTGCGCCATTTCCTACAATGGCTCCCCCTAAAACACGATGCGTTTTAGGATCGAATAATAATTTCGTCACTCCTTCATCGCGCCCATTAGCAAGTGACCGACCACTAGCAGCCCAAGGAAACACACCTTTTTCGTAAGCGATGTTTTTAGCTTTCGCGTCACTTTCTGTTAAACCGCTCCAAGCTAATTCTGGATCAGTATAAGCCACGGCAGGAATACAACGAGGATCAAAATGATGACGTAAGCCAGCAATCACTTCTACTGCCACTCGCCCTTCTGGAACTGCTTTATGCGCTAACATGGGTTGCCCAACGACATCCCCAATCGCATAAATATGAGGGATATTGGTCTGCAATTGGTTATTGACTGAAATAAAACCACGCTCATTCACATTTACACCTGCGTTTTCAGCACCGATATTTTTACCATTAGGAGTGCGCCCGACTGCCACCAAAATTTTATCAAAACGTTGTTTTTCTTTTGGCGCATTTTCACCTTCAAAGCTTACCCACAGGCCGTCTTTTTTAGCTTCTATGGTGGTTACTTTAGTTTTTAACCAGATATTTTCATAACGTTTAGCAATATATTTAGTGAATACTTGAACAATATCTTTATCGGCTCCTGGAATTAACATATCCATAAATTCTACGATATTTAATTTCCATCCCAGCGCATGATAAACCGTTGCCATTTCCAAACCAATGATACCTCCTCCTAACACTAACATCCGACCCGGAGTACCTTCTAATTGGAGAGCGCCTGTCGAGTTCACAATGCGAGGGTCATCTGGAATGAACGGCAACTTCACAGGACTTGAACCCGTCGCAATAATGGCATTGGCGAAATTAATCGTCACGTCGTTGACTTTTAACTGATTCGCATTAATGAATTGTGCTGCGCCTTGCACCACTTCAACTTTGCGTTGCTTAGCTAACATTTTCAACCCAGAAGTCAATTTATTAATGACTCCATCTTTCCAGGTTACTAATTTTTTGGTATCGATTTTCGGTTCAGCATACAAAATACCATGCTCAGCCATGGCTTTTGCATCATCAATGACTTTTGCTGCATGCAATAAAGCTTTAGAAGGAATGCAGCCTACGTTTAAACAAACCCCTCCTAATTTTTCTTCTTTTTCTACGAGAATTACTTTTTTACCTAAATCCGCTGCGCGAAAAGCCGCACTATAGCCGCCTGGGCCCGCTCCAATCACTACCACATCTGCTTGCATTGTCTGTGTCATACTAAAATCTCTTGATTAAAATGTTTACGACAAACGGAAACGTATTTATCGTTACCCCCTATTTCTACTTGCGCACCAGATTTTACTGGCTTCCCTTGTGCGTTTAAGCGCAGCACCATCGTAGCCTTACTGCCACAATGACAAATAGTTTTAATTTCATGCAATTCATCGGCTATACTTAATAATCGGGCACTCCCTGGAAATAATTCACCTTGAAAGTCCGTTCGTAATCCATAAGTTAAAACGGGTAGATGAAATTCATCTACTGCTTGTGCTAATTGATCCACTTGTGCCTTCGTTAAAAATTGCGCTTCATCCACCAAGACACATCGAATTTTATGAGCAGGCCGTTTGATTTTTTTAGCAATATCTTCATAAATATTAACGTCAGCATCAAAAGGAATTGCTTCCGCTTTTAGTCCGATACGAGAAGCCACTAAAGCTTCACCAAATCGATTATCGAAAGCTGGGGAATAAACTAGCGTTTCCATTCCTTTTTCTTGATAATTATAACTAGATTGCAAAAGTATAGTACTTTTGCCAGCATTCATTGCTGAATAATAAAAATATAATTTGGCCATTAACGGTGCCCTTTTACGACCGGCAAACTCTCAGCAAACCACGCTTGCATGCCCCCTTTTAAAATGACCAGTTTACGAAAATTTTGTTTGAGTAAGGTTTGAGCTGCCATTCCTGCTTGCATCCCTTGTTCACAGACTAACAAAACAGTTTGATTTTTATGTTTGTCGAGCTTGCCATTCCCTTGATTTAAATCCACTAGTGGAATATTCATAGCACCATTGATATGGCTTTTTGTGAAATGTGTGATATCCCGCACGTCTAAAATGATAGGCGACTCGCGATTCATCAATAAAATAGCTTCTTTTGGCGTCAGCTTTGGAACGCCGTTAAAGGTATAACGCAGCTCAAAACCGATCCACACGCCAGCAATAATCAAGAAGGCTAATGACAGTTGCCAATGATGAATAAAGAAAATAGAGAAGTCGCTATAAATATTTGTTGCCATGAAAAACCCGATCATTTTTTTGATGGGCCATTTTACCTGAAAGCGTTGGAAATGCGAAGAGGAGTATAAACGGTGCTCTGTATACTACAGTCTTTCAGATAATTATTCGTGAAATCTGAATGTAGCTTGTGACACCGGGTAAAGATGAACGGGTTTCTAAGGCATGGAGGTCGAAGTAAAGCCTACAAGGATGTATAGCCTTTAACATTTAGCTTCATACGGTGTTGCAAGTTCATTCGCCTTCGGTTATGTACGTCTATGTACACTCCCTCGACTCATTCACTTGCGCCTTATCTGAAACTAAATGTTAAAGGCTATACTTGTAGCGTCCCGTGAAGTTTTACCCGGTGTCACAAGCTTAAGATAACTTCCGAATACTTATCTGAAAAACTGTATTTATGACCGGAATAGCGAATTGTCAAGAGGGCGTCCTTTCACTTTCCTTTTGGCGCCATCATGGGTACCACTTTAGATATTCCCATCCCTGCATCGGCCGCAGTAGCACCCACATCCAGGGCTTTCATCAAATCGCCAACAAGGAAACCCAAAATCCCCCCTCCTCCAGCACCTAACGCATGACCACCACTTAACGCACTTGTGCCTGAACCTAAGCCTTCAAGAGCATCCACAAATTCAATAGCCTTGTGCACTTCTTCTAAACCATGCGTAGATCCTTTTAAACTCATTTCTTCATCACGAGCATGTTGCACCCCCGTACTCGCGGGTTTACATTGTATGGCCTGATCCCAGGCACTTTTTAACGCTTTTGCCCCAGGAGAAGCAGCATCTTGTTGCAATTTCGTTAAAATTGCCGCGGGTGTCAATGGTTGACCTGAACGTTCCGCCTGCCGCTGGTGAATGCTTTGCTGCGCGCGTTTAAAAATTGGGTTATTTTTTAGTGTATTACAAAAAGTATTAACTGCCATTGTAGCGGCGCTAACCTCAGCAGGTAAGGCGTTTGTAGAAGTTTTGGAGAGTTTATCTACCATCGATAAAAAAGCATGTAGCTTCAAATGATGCTCTGCTTCATCCAAGCGATTCCGAATTTGTTGACGAGTGGTGGGTTCTTGTAAACGTTCTTCCAGTTGTTGTTTTTGTAGCTCCGCAAGATAGCGCTGATCATCCACAATTTTGCGATTTAACTCTTCTACCATTTGCGCGCGCGCCATAGGATTATGTGCCACACGGTGCAAATGTTCATCATGTAAATGCGCTTGTAAAAGTTCTTCGGCTGTTGGCATAATCACCTCACTTAATTTAAGTTATTTCTTGTAATTGTCTTTTTTTTAAATAAACTAACAATAAACCAATCGCTACCGGAGTAATACCCGGCAATCGAGAAGCCATCCCAACGGTTTCGGGACGATGTGTTTTAAATTTTTGACGCACTTCCGAAGATAACCCACCCACTTGATCATAATCAATATCGGCAGGGACAACTTGTGTTTCTTGTTTGCGTTGCTTCTCAATTTCTAGCCGTTGGCGATCAATATAGCCATCATATTTTATTTGAATTTCTACTTGTTCATTGACGGCTGAATCTAAAGTTCCGGGACCTAAGTTCTCCCATTGTACCAAATCTTGATAATGAATTTCTGGGCGTTTTAATAAATCTAAAGCAGTTTGTTCATGCGCCAGCGCTTTCCCACATACCGCCGCAACACTTTCTGCCGCTTTAGAACCGGGAACTACTAAAATATTTTTTAAGCGCTCAGTTTCTTGTTCCACTAATTGCCATTTTTGATTAAACCGCGCCCACCGTTCATCATTTACCAAACCTAATTCTCGACCTTTAGGAGTCAAACGACTATCTGCATTATCCTCGCGCAGTAATAAGCGATATTCCGCACGGCTCGTAAACATCCGATAAGGCTCTTGAGTGCCCGATGTAATTAGATCATCAATCAACACACCGATGTAAGCTTCATCTCGCCGAGGGGTCCAAGCCGTCTCCCCGCGTATCAGTTGGGTCGCGTTAATTCCCGCAATAATACCTTGAGCGGCTGCTTCTTCATAACCGGTAGTACCATTAATTTGACCTGCAAAAAATAAGCCATGAATCGCTTTAGTTTCTAAAGAGTATTTTAAATCACGTGGATCAAAATAATCATATTCAATAGCATAACCAGGGCGAGTAATATAGGCGTTTTCTAAGCCTTTCATAGATTGAACTAAAGCTAATTGCACATCAAAAGGCAAACTTGTTGAAATCCCATTAGGATAAATTTCATGGACGGTAAGCCCCTCCGGTTCAAGAAAAATTTGATGGGAACTTTTATCAGCAAAACGATGAATTTTATCTTCAATAGAAGGGCAATACCGTGGACCCACTCCCTCTATCACTCCAGTATACATAGGTGAACGATCTAAGCTTCCGCGAATAATATCATGCGTGCGTTCATTGGTATGCGTAATATGACAAGCCATTTGAGGAGGATGATCAGAAGCTTTACCAAGGAAAGAAAACACAGGCATCGGTGTATCTCCAGGTTGAATCGTTAATTGCGAGAAGTCAATACTCCTCGCATCAATACGTGGGGGGGTACCGGTTTTTAATCGACCCACTCGCAAATTTAATTCACGTAAGCGATCAGCTAATCTCACTGATGGAGGATCACCTGCCCTCCCTCCTTGAAAATGGCTCATTCCAATATGTATCTTACCATCTAAAAAAGTACCAACGGTCAGGACAACCGCTGCTGCAGAAAATTTTAACCCCATCTGCGTTTGCACACCGATTACCCGATCCTCCGATAATAAAACATCATCCACCGGCTGTTGAAAAATCCATAAATTAGGTTGATTTTCTAGTGCTCGCCTCACATAACTTTTGTAAAGTAGGCGGTCTGCTTGCGCGCGCGTTGCGCGCACGGCTGCACCTTTACTAGCGTTCAGTATACGAAATTGAATCCCTGCATAATCAGCGGCTTTTGCCATAATGCCACCCAATGCGTCAATTTCTTTCACCAAATGTCCTTTTCCAATCCCCCCAATGGCAGGATTGCAAGACATTTGACCTAAAGTTTCAATATTGTGCGTAAGCAACAAGGTAGTGGCTCCCATGCGTGCAGAGGCAAGTGCCGCTTCAGTACCCGCATGGCCGCCACCTACGACAATTACATCAAAAGATTTTGGATAATACATTGTGTCTAGTTTTAAATAATTTTTTTAACATGCGTACATTTTACCGAAGAGGAAGAATAGCCGCAAACTCGAGCGCTGCCGATAGTTATAAGGATAGCGAAATTAATGAAATGCTGTACCAGACGACGGCGCTCGCCATAAATTATTTTCTTGTGGCACTCACATCAAGCTGAGAAGAAAGCGGTGTTTCTAGAACATCAGAAGCCGTTGCTGCCTCTAATTTCTCCCCAGCTTTAGTAAAAAGCGGATGTTTTTTTTCCTCCACTAATGTAGATAAAGAAAGAGGAAAGTCTCGAAAAATTCCATTAATATGTTGTGTTAAAGGATGATTCTCATTTTTAATATCGATCATTGCTGATCGAAAAAGCTCTGCGATCGTCTGCTTGAGAAAACTGCTATCTTGTTGCCAATCGAGTTGCTTTAGCACTTTTTCAATGGTTTTTGCTAAAGTTTCATGATACGTTGTTTGAAAATCTACTTCGCTTTCTAAGGTTTGATCTCGGCCAAATTCATTGGATACATAATAAGGATTGGAATATAACCCTAGCAATGCTTTTAATACTTCAAGAATATTTTTATTATTATTATTTTTCACAGAAAATTCTCCCTCTCTCGATAATCCTACAGAGATAAGAGTTTCTGTGAAATTCTTATTTAAAGAAGTCATATGACACCATTTTTTATTATTACACTCGTAATTTACGCGTTTATACTTACTTTAGCATGTTAATTATTAAGCTTCGCTTAAGATTTTCTCCAGTGACTAGTCACTCTATAAAAAATAAATTAGCAGGGCAAGCGCATAGTAACTAGTCACTTTCTCCAAAAGTTCGAGCAGCTCGAGTACTGGTGAAATAGGCTTTCACTTCTGGGATGGGCGATTGAATAAGATTAGCTAAAGTATCACAGGCAAGCACTTTACCATCGCCCAAAAAAACGATGCGATCAGGAACGGTCACTAAGGTATCTAAATCATGGGTCACCACAACGATTGTCAACCCTAAGCTCGCTCGCAAATTAAGAATCAGTTGATCCAGTGCATTTGCTGTAATAGGATCTAATCCCGCACTGGGTTCATCTAAAAATAAAATGGCAGGATCCAAAGCAAGCGCCCGAGCGACCGCCGCCCGCTTGATCATACCTCCACTTAATTCCGCAGGATATTTATTTGCTGCGCTCTGTGGAAGACCAGCCATTAAAATCTTTAACAAGGCCAATGATCGCATTTCAATTAACGATAATTGACTATGTTGACGCATGGCAAATAATACATTTTCCAACACTGTTAATTCACTGAATAAAGCGCCCCCTTGAAACATCACACTTAAATGGGTTCGAAACTTTTCAAGCTCTTTTCCTTTCAAATGCTCAATATTTTCATCAAGAATCGTGATACTGCCCGTCGTAATAGGCAATAACATTAACATCACATTTAATAAAGTAGATTTACCGGCACCACTTCCTCCCACTAAAGCTAAAATTTCTTGAGGCATGACGGTTAAGCTAAGATCTTTTAATATGACATTTTCGTCAATCACGGTGGTAATATTTTGGACGGCAATAATAGGATTAGGCATGAAAATAACTCAACAAAATAGAGAAGAAAGCATCTGCCACAATAATTAAAAACAAAGATTGCACAACACTCCGAGTCGTTCGTAAACCCACACTGGCAGCGCCGAGCTCTACTGAAAATCCTTGAAAGCACCCAATAGAAGCCACAATAAAAGCAAAGACGGGGGTTTTCATTAGCCCAATCCATAATTGCCGCACCGTGATAGCTTCTTGAAATTGATGCCAAAACACTTGAAAAGTAATTCCAAGCATGACCTTAGACATAATCATTCCACCCAATAAACCTGTGAAAACCGCCCACATGCTCAGTAAAGGCATGGCAATGAGTAAACCAATAACTTTTGGTGCCACTAAATATTCAATAGGTTTAACTCCCATTGTGGTTAACGCATCAATTTCTTGGTTCACTTTCATGGTACCAAGTTCTGCCGTAAAGGCAGAGCCCGTGCGTCCTGCCACAATAATGGCCGTCATAAGTGGCGCAAATTCCCTTAAAATAGAAATCCCTAATAAATTCACCACATAAATATTTGCACCATAATTTTCAAGCTGTATTCCCATTTGATAAGCTAAAACAATACCAATTAAAAAAGAAAGTAGCCCAATAATCGGTGTACTAAAATAGCCTGCAATTTCGATCACTTTTAAAGTGTTTCGCCACAAAATACGTGAAGGATGGGCGCACCAAGTACCTATATAGCAAAAAACCTCTCCTGCGAATATGAGATAGTCAAGCATTTCTAAATAGCTGTTATATGCCCATTCCCCTAAACGGGCTAACCAAGGAGGTTTAATTTTGGGAAAAGCGGAAGAAGATGGTAAAGGATATTGTTGCACCAAAGCTAGTAATTTTTGTTGTTCCTCCCTAGACTGGATTGTTTTAATTTGCCATTTTGCAATCAATTGCAACAGAAAAAAAGCGCCCGCCATATCAAGCTGGGTAACTCCTATTACATCAAGTATTTTAATCGCACCGAAAGTATTTTTAAGGAGTTTACTTTCAAAATTTGCTGATAAATTTAAAATAGTCCAAGCGCCAGAGCACTTTAACGTTTGAGTGATGGGATCAAAACTCCATGTTGGCAATATATTTTCCATAGGGTCCAAAAAAAATTAAGTAGAACGATTATACCATTTCCATCTGCCAATTTTGCCATTCCAGATCACCGAAATTTCGCGCCATAATATCGATACGTGTCGAACGAAAGTTAGGGTTGGCTATCTCTATATATTTGATCTCCACCCCACCTGTTTTTTTATAACAAATAGAATGAGGATCATTTTCTTGAAGCAAAACCCAAGGATTTTGTAAATTATTAACCTGCAAATGGCAATCACTGTGCTGCATTTCAAAAGAAGGGAAGAGGTGTAAAAGCGTATAAAAAATTTCTTGTTGCTGATCATTTCGGCGTATTTTAAAACGGCTAAGTTTTTGTTGATGATTTAAAATACTGAGCATACTTAAAGTAAGAATCATCAATAATCCTACGATCAGCAACACGCTCACGAGAATAACACCTGAGCTCCCTTTTTTCATACACAACTCATCGAAAAGTTATACCCACAAAACACAATACCAATCGGCCAATTGAGGGTTTGATTTTCTTTTTCTAACACCACGTTAAAGCGAAGGGCTTGGATGTCCTCCCAGTGTGTAATAGATGCCTCATTTAACCATTGACCATTTTGGTAGACGCGAGCAGTGATATTCTTTATGTTAGCGATTAATTCTACAGGCGTTGTATCATGCGGAAATTGAATTTTATAGAGACTATACGTGTGATGCGAATTTCGCATGATATACCAAAAAGTAATTTTCCAAGGAGCAATTAAATAAAACGACAACTTATTCCCTTTCTCATTGAGTAATTTCACACCAGCTGCCCGCTCAATATTATTTTTCAATTCTGCATGTCTTTCAGAAAGATCTATCACAATCTCTTTTTGTTGACCTCTTTGGCGGATATTTTTAATAGGAACCAAAAGGTTTTGCTGACAATTAGTAAGCAAGGCAATATCATCTTTTATCAAGGTTGGTTGAGCTGTCAACAATGCTTTTTGCTGAGCATCATAAATCGCATTGTCATAGCTACCAGCAGGCCCTTCTACCACCACAATAAAACTATTTGCCAATAATTTTTTTCGATCAGCACGTGGAAAAAGTAGTGGCAAATTCATTGAATTTGCTGGCAGAAGCTGTAGCCCTTGCGAAGTCAGCAATGGATAATCGGTTAAATTGTTTATCGATGCATAATTTATCGGCTTACCACACCCTCCATCTCCCATATTACTAAAAGTGCTTTCCCAATCGTGGCTTAGTATATTTGCTTCACCCAACAATTGTTGCTTCAGTTGTTGTTGGTGATAAATTTTTACACTGTAAATAAAAAAATGGATCATCGCTGTGAGCAACATGATTCCTAAGCAAAAAGATAATAAAAGTTCAACAAAAGTATAAGCCAATATTTTAGTATTTCGTAACATAATTTTTTGAGCATGCTGTACAAAAAATTTGGATCGCCATATCGCACTTCGTGCTTCTCACCTATGCTACACTCTTTCAGATAATTATCCGTGAAATCTGAATAGAGCTACAAATAATTATCTGAAAAGGTATAGGGCGTTACATGTTGCGCTAAAGCCCACAAAATATGTTCACGCACCATAGCAGAATCCATACTTAATTTTTCTTGCAGAGCTTTTATCACCTCTTGAGAGGTAGGCGCATTACCCAGTGCAACAGCGATATTTCTCAACCAACATTCATAATTAATTCGGCGAATCGCCATACCTGCTGTTTTACTTAAAAATTCTTCTTCACTCCATGCAAATAACTCCAGAAGTTCCGTCGTTAAAAAATTATTTCGAGGAGTGAAGCCTGAATCTTGAGAAGGCTTAGCATAACGATTCCAAGGACAAACTAATTGACAATCATCACATCCGTAAATGCGGTTTCCAATACTTTTTCTAAACTCTATAGGAATTGAACCCTTCAACTCAATGGTTAAGTAAGAAATACAACGCCGCGCATCTAATACATAAGGCGCTACAATAGCTTGAGTTGGACAAATTTTTAGACAAGCCTGACATGATCCGCAATGATTTTTTACGGGGGTATCAATTACCAAAGGCAAATTGGTAAATAGGATACCTAAAAAAAAATAAGAGCCCGCGTGACGATTCAAAAGATTGGTATGCTTTCCTTGCCATCCCAAACCAGCCTTAGCCGCGAACGCTTTTTCAAGCACAGGACCTGTGTCTACAAAGGGACGAAAACTACACTCTCCGACCGCTTCAGTAATTTGTAGCGCTAATTGCTTTAATTTCTTTTTTAAGATTTTATGATAATCACCTCCCACAGCATATCGAGAAATAAAAGCGCGATTTGGATTTTGCAAGGTTTCGATAATTTGCGGATCGGGAGGTAAGTAATCTAAGCGAGCGCTGATGACACGAATGGTTCCTGGAATCAACAAAGCAGAATCATAACGTTTTTCTCCATGTTTCGATAAATAATCCATTTCTCCCGCATAACCATTAGCTAACCAAGTTTTATAATGTGCCTTTGCTTCTGCCACATCTGTATCGCTGATACCAACTTGCTGAAAACCTAATGCTTCTCCCCATTGCTTGATTTGTTGTGTGAGATCGAACCATTGTGTCATATGTTAATTACCTTGAGTTTTTGCACCCCATTCTCTTAATAAATCCACCCAACTTGCGTTATGACGCTCAATCAACGTACGACGCTTGCTTGCGGATAACGATTTTAAAAACCTCACACGCCGTTTTGCATATTCTAAGGAAAATCCAAATTCAAAGTATACCAGCTTGTAGCATTTTAAAGCTTCCACATAAAGCGTTGGTTTACGTAATTGCACTCGGAGCGCATGAGGATGGATTGCCAAAATATTTTCTAAAAACCCGATATCAAACACATCATGATAATCATTACATTTTACGTACACAAAATAATTAGACCTCTTTCGAAACTCTACTCTGTGGAAAATTTGTGCGTCGGTTCGGTGCTCAAATCCTCATGTACTGGCGTGTACACTCCGGTTCTGCGCTCCGCGCCTCCTTCAACTTTTCTCACAGGAGCGAGTTTCGAAAGAGGTCTATTATTATGAAGCATAGCTTTTTTACCTTATGGTAGAAGAAAAGACATCTTCTCATGATCCAAAAAGCTTCGTTAAGTCTGGTTGAAAAAGCTGACAAAAAAATCAAGAAGAGTTTACTTTGGAATGTATCACAAGCTTAAGATAAGTTGTCTTAAAGCTCTGCACTGGACAAAAATCGATCATAAGCAAAACGGGTGGCGCGGAAGCAGGGCTCCCAGCGATGCATAGCATCGATGGGATGCTGCAGCGACAGAACCCGTTTAACCTCGATGTGAATTTTTTGTCCAGTGCAGAGGTCTTAAAGAGTATTGTCACTTTATTCCAACCAAATTCCATGCAATAAACGACCAGTGATATGAGGCTCACGACGATAGGAATAAAATAACTGATCATCTTCGTACGTACAAAGATGATCGGTATAAATATGAGAAACTCCTAAAGCTTGAAGTTGTATGTGAGCAAGTTGATTTAAATCACAAAACCAATGATCCAAACGTGTCGATCGAAAACATACTTCATAAGCAGCATTTGAGCTACAAAACATTTGATACACTTCCATACCTACTTCATAATGATTAGCACAAATCCCTGGGCTTATCCATGCTAAAAGCTCGCTTGGCGGTCTTTGAAATTTACTCACCCCATTAGCAATCACTCCTTGCGCCAAACCACGCCAACCCGCATGTAATGCCGCCACTTCCGTACCTGCTGTATTGCACAGTAAGATCGCTAAACAATCAGCCGTTTTAATCACACACGGTGTTAAAGGGATCGTTGTATAACTTCCATCACCGACAAGGGGAGCTCTTGCAGGCAAGCTAAGTACGTCACTCCCATGAACTTGGGTAAGCAATGTAGCTTTGAAAACTTCCAGATAATTAGAAGCAACGTCTAATTTGGTGAGAGATAGTGCT
Source organism: uncultured Gammaproteobacteria bacterium (assembly GCA_964471475.1). Classification (GTDB taxonomy): domain Bacteria; phylum Pseudomonadota; class Gammaproteobacteria; order CAISUE01; family CAISUE01; genus JAJNBD01. Next base: position 44,311 of record CAYYFQ010000005.1, on the reverse strand, counting down.
TTGACAAAAGATGGAGCTGGCCAGTGAGGAGAGAGCACGGACTAATCGTACATCAATTCATCAAGCGAAACCACTTTAGGATTTGTGGAGGCTTGTTTTAATTCATAAAGTACATCCGTAATGCAGAGTAAACGCAGCGTTGTTGGTGTAGCTTCATCAAAAATCACTCGAGCACCTACCACGGCTTTTTCAGTTTCTTCAAAAGATACACCCAACCCGTACCCAAAACATAACAAACTCAACTGGTCAGCGCGGCGCGCCATAGCGGGTAATAAACCAGTATCTGAAAAGACTTCGTTATAACTGATAGGCTTATTATTGAGAATAAAACTCACATCCATTGCTTTAGCTATCTCAATAAGATATTTATTAATTTCCATTAGGTTTTCCAAAAAGGCGTTGCAATTTTACGAGGGCCCGCCAGTTTTAAACGCAGCCAACGAAAAAACACAGGCACAGTAAAACCAAATCGTGCGATAGCTGCAAAGAAAATTGTTGCAAAAAGCGCTGTAACAAAAGTCCACCAACGAATGTGCACTAAAAAAATTAATAATGGAAAACTTGCAGCAGAGTCAATCATAAAAAATCGCGTTACTCGAGCAGAGTCTCGCCAATGCGCATTTTCACTAAATCCACCTGCCATACCCCCCTCCTTATTAAACAAGTGTAATTGGTATATTAACGCATTATAATATAATTGCAAGTAACTCAAACAAGGAAATGACCATGTATTGGAAAACCGTCGGTGTGCTTGGAAAGCCCAATTTTGCCTCTACGAACCTTGACACGTTCAAAGCGCTTTTTGATCTCCTCACCGAGTGCCAAATAAAAGCACTTTTTGAACATGAAGTAGGCAAAATCTTAAACCTCGATCCAGCAAGTTGCTTAGATGCTGAAACTCTTATTAGAAATTCAGATTTAATTTTAGTGGTCGGAGGTGATGGCAGTATGCTTAAAGCAAGTAAATTAGCCGTTGAACACCAAAAACCGTTGCTTGGGGTGAATCGAGGTCATTTGGGATTTTTAACAGACATCGGACCCAAAGAATTATCTGAACGGTTGCTTACTGTCTTAAAAGGCAATTTTTGGATTGAAAATCGTAGCGTATTAAGTGGCCATATTCAAGCAAGCACACGACAAAAAACGCATCATAATATCGCACTGAATGATGTTGTTTTATCCCCCGGCGCTTCTACTCAACTCCTGGAATTTGACTTGTGGCTTAATGATCAATTTGTTTGCCGTCAACGAGCAGATGGCGTTATTGTCACCACTCCTACGGGATCAACCGCTTACGCATTATCGGCGGGAGGGCCTATTTTGCATCCGCAATTAAATGCAGTGGCCATCGTCCCCATGCTCCCTCATAAATTAACCAGCCGCCCCCTTGTGGTAAGCACCAACTCTACCATTAAAATCATCTTGCAGCAGCAACGTGACGCACAAGCTTTAGTAAGTTTTGATAGTCAAGAACGTTATCCCATCGAAGCTGCCACCACTATCAAGATCCAACACTATCACAAATCTTTGCAGCTAGTGCACCCTAATGACTACGATTATTTTCAAACACTACGAGATAAATTAGGATGGGAATCTCATTAATGCTAAAACCGCTCAATCTAACTGATATCGATGCCATTTATGCCATTGAACGCAAAAATTATCCTTTTCCTTGGAGTAAAAAATTAATTACTCAACAATTAGAAAGTAAAATGACTCAATGGGGGATTTGGGATAAGTCACAGCTCGTAGGTTATAGCTTTCTTCAATATATGTGGCCTGAAGCCGAACTACTCAATATTAGCATTGCTCCGATGTCTCAAAGGCAAAATATGGGTTATCTATTGCTCAACAAATTAATCACAGAATTAAAAAATGCAAAATTTGAACGTCTTTATTTAGAAGTTCGTAAAAGCAATAAAGGCGCACAAAAGTTATATGAACGTTCTGGCTTTAACTTAATCGGGGAACGGCTGAATTATTATCGCACTACCACTGGTCGAGAAGATGCGCTACTCTATGCATTAGAAATTTTATAAGGATCACACCATGGCTCACGAAGCAATGATCGAAGTACTCCGTAAAAAATTATTGGCGCATTCCCATAAAATGGCTACTGCTGAATCTTGCACCGGAGGGTTACTTGCCGCTTACCTCACTTCTTTGAAAGGCTCCTCAGAGTGGTTTGATCGAGCTTACATCACCTATAGCAATGCAGCAAAACATGAAATGCTTGGCATTAGCAACGATATTTTCACACACGCCGGGGCAGTGAGTGAAGCCTGTGTAGATGCGATGGTATCAAGCTTGTTAACACTTTCAAGCATTCAAGTGGGAGTAAGTGTTAGTGGCATCGCAGGCCCTGATGGCGGTAGCGCTAAAAAACCTGTGGGTACGGTATGGTTTGGTTTTGGCATCAAAAATCAACCGATTCAAACTTCTTTACAACATTTTGAAGGCGATCGCCAAAGCATCCGAGAACAAGCATGCGTCTTTGCCATTAAGCACTTGACAACTATGTTATAGTGATTGTTTCCCATAGATGATAGGATTACGATGCGTTATTTTTTATTTTTATTGTTTTTCTTGTGGACTACCTTATTTGCACGCCCTATTCATATTGTGGCCGCCGAAAATATTTATGGAGATATTGCCAAAACGATAGGGGGAGAGGCGGTCAGCGTCACTAATATTTTAAGTTCCCCCAATACCGACCCTCATCTATTTGCGGTGGATCCAAAAACAGCAACTATTCTCGCTAATGCCGATCTCATCATAATCAATGACGCAGGCTACGACCCATGGGCGCTTCCATTAATTCAAAAGTCACGAGCAGTCATTTTAAATGTCGCTGAAATTAATCACGTGGTTGCTGGAAGCAACCCACATCTTTGGTATAACTTAACTTATGTACAAAATTTTGCAAATATTTTAACAAAACATTTGCATATTCTTGTTCCTATGAATCCACAATTTACACAAAATTTAACTGAATTTACACAACAAATAAAAAATCTACAACAACAAATAGCAAGTTTAAAAACAAAAGTTCATGGTGAACCCGTCACGGCCACTGAACCACTAGCAGGTTACCTTTTTCAAGCGTTAGATTTAAAGGTAATAGGAGAACATTTTCAATTAAGTGTAATGAATGATACTGAACCTTCGACTGAAGACTTTGCCAATTTGCTCACCGCAATTACTCATCATCACGTTAAACTCTTAGTTTACAACTTACAAGTGACGGACCCTACTACACAAAAAATTAAAGAAGCCGCTATACAAGCTCATGTTCCCGTAATAGGAATGACGGAACTACTGCCAGAAAATCAACATTACATTGATTGGTATGAGGGTAATATTAGGCAATTTGACGTTTTGAAGTAAAAGAATTGTGCGCAGAACTCCTGTTTGTCATGGAACTCCTTTTCCTCTTATTACTAAATAATAAGAACAACACCTGCGCATCTTGTTGCTCATTATTCTGCATTCATTCTCTCCTTGTCAAGTTGAAAGTAATCACCCTAGGCAGGTAAAATAAGGACTATGCCGAGATGGTGAAATTGGTAGACACGCAAGTTTCAGGTACTTGTGGGGGAAACTCTGTGGAGGTTCGAGTCCTCTTCTCGGCACCATTACCTTGTCAAATAGTTATTCAGAAATTCTTGCAAGCTATCATTTATCTATAGCCTTTAAGATTTAGTTTCAGACAAGGCGCAAGTGAATGAGTCGAGGGAGTGTACATAGACGTACATGACCGAAGGCGAATGAACTTGCAACACCGTATGAAGCTAAATGTTAAAGGCTATAACTCACAGATTATTATCTGAAAAAATGTAGGGCTTGCGTATCTGGCATCACCCCAAACCACAAATGAAAAGCTTCGGCCGCTTGTTCTATGAGCATTCCTAAGCCATCATAAGCTTGATAGCCATGCGCTTGCGCCCACGCAATTAATGGAGTAAGCGCTCGATGACCGTATTTTAAGTCATAAAAAATTGTGTTTTTATTGGGAAGATTTTCTAAGAGTATTTCTTGTAATGCCGTCGAGTGACTGGTGCCATCAAAAACAATATCCGCTTCCTCTAAAAAATCAACTAAATTATCCCAAGGAATAACTTCCACAGGATATAATTCGGTTAATACACTTAATCGCTCGACATTTCTATTAGCAATAATTATTCTTGCTGGTTTTTCAGCAAATAGAAATGGCAATACCCCTAATACAACGCCACCAGCCCCAGCAATGATAAGCGTTTTATCTTTTAAGATAATATTTTTTTGTTTTAAATCTTTAATGAACCCAACCCCATCCGTATTATCACCAAAAATTTCTCCCGCTTGAATTTTAATGGTATTCACGACACGAACCTTTATAGCACGCTCTGAGTGCACTGATGCGAGATGAAAAGCTTCCCCTTTAAAAGGCGCCGTAATATTAAATCCCAAACAGCCTTCTTTTATAAAAGCATTGGCAATATTTTGAAACTGATCAAGGGGGGCAAAGATTTTTTTATACTGCAGTGAAATATCAAATTGCTTCGCAAACTGCTGATGAATAAGAGGTGACAAGCTGTGTTCCACAGGATTGCCAATGAGTCCCAGTAAAAACATAGACTTTTCCTTTAATTTTCGTAGTGCTCTTATTGTCGCAGGGTTTTGAAGTGAAATAAAGACCAATTACAAGGATCAAACGATGTTCATGTTAATTTATAGTCTCTGTTTTACTGCTGGCTGTAGTAGTTTATGGGCTTTTAAGACATTACCATTTATTCCCTATGCAAAATTTTTCATCTTATTTACTACATTATTTAGCTTATTGCTGCAAAAACACTGGAAAAAAACAACTTGCCTCTTAGTTTTTTTAACTGGATTTTTTTATTGCGATTACATAGCATTCGAGACTCTGCAAAAACGTGTTCCAAACAAACTTGAAGGTCTCCCTTTGCCAGTAACTGGAATAATTACTGCTTTACCTGAAAGTACTTCTCATGGGACTAGCCATTTTGAATTTTTAATTACCAAACTTCCAGCGGATATCCCCTGGCAACTTCCTGTGAAAATTCGCTTAAGCTGGTATCAACACTCTCCCCTCTTACATGCAGGTGAAACATGGCGTTTTTCTGTCAAATTAAAACAACCCCGCAGCACCTTTAACCCAGACAGCTTCGATTATGAAGCTTGGTTATTTACTCATCGCTTGAATGCCATAGGCTATGTGGTAGAAAAAGCACCGAATCAATTGTTATCTACTTCTCCCTGGCATCATCCCATCAATACTCTACGAGAAAAAATTCAATCCCTATTAGAAAGCCATCTATCTACCGAGCCAAATTTAGGGCTGATTGAAGCACTCACCGTTGGCGTACGTGATCATTTAAGTCAAGCCCAGTGGCAAATTATGCAAGCCACAGGCACCAATCACTTGGTGGCAATTGCCGGGTTACATATTGGTTTTGTCAGTGCATTTATTTTGGCTATTACTCAATTTATCTGGCGACGCCTCCCACTCCTTATGTTGTATATGCCAGCACAAGAAGCAAGCATTCTCGTTGCTTTAGTCGGTACTAGTTATTATAGTGCCCTCTCTGGTTTTGCTTTACCTGCACAACGCGCACTCATCATGCTAAGCGTGGGACTAATAAGCACGCTATTACGCCGCAATCTTCCGCCATGGCACGCTTATGGCCTTGCTTTATTGAGTATATTAGTATTTGATCCTTTGAGTGTGTTTAGTGAAAGTTTTTGGTTAAGTTTTGTGGCTGTCGCTTTGATTTTATTTGCTTTACAAAATAAAAAAATGGTGGCGCAACCTCATATTCTCCAAAGCATTTATATTCAAGGAATTATTGCTTTTGGGCTTGCACCCCTCACCTTATATTTTTTTCACAAAATAAGTTTAATCAATATCATCGCTAATGGAATCGCTATTCCCTGGGTGGGTGTGGGCGCTTTACCTCTTATTTTTCCTGCTTTATTACTCTTTCCTTTCAGCACTCGTTTAGCCCAATATCTTTGGTGGCTTGCAGCCAAAGCACTGGGAGGTTTCTGGTCACTTCTTGGATTTTTTGCAAGCCTCAATCGCTTACAAACACAATTAGTGCTTAATCACACAGGATGCTTAATACTTGCTATGCTGGGTATTTTTGTAAGCTTAGCTCCGATAAAATTTTATTGGCGTTTCGCTGGATTACTTTTATTGCTTCCGTTATTTTTGGGGCGCCCACCCCCTATTCACCACGGTGAAATAATTTTTACTCTGTTAGATGTTGGACAAGGGCTCTCGACACTCATTCAAACTCAACATCATCAATTGCTCTTTGATGCAGGGCCCGCCTTTGATGCCATCTCAGATATGGGAGCCAGTGTTGGGGTACCTACATTATTAGCAAAAAATATTAAGAAACTGGATATGATGATTATCAGTCATGCCGATAATGATCACAGCGGGGGTGCGATGGCCATTTTGCAAAATTATCCAGTGAAATTATTGCTAACGAGTGCTTATACCAAATATCAATCTTTGCCTACGTTTTTTCCACAACAACCTTGGGAAGCAGACAAGAGTCCTCTTCAACAAGTTTTCAAAAAATTTCAATCTCATTGGGTAAAACCAGAGCTAAGAGCTTGCATCGCGGGTCAACATTGGGAATGGGATGGCATTGAATTTAGCATTCTCAGTCCACCCCCAAATTATTCTTCTAGAAAAACAAATGATCTCTCTTGTGTTTTAAAAATCAGCAATCCTTATCATAGTATTTTATTAACCGGTGATATTGAAAAACCCACAGAAAAGCGTCTAGTTTCGCAACTGCATGATAAACTCCGTGCGGAAATTTTAGTGGCTCCTCATCATGGCAGCAAAAGTTCCTCCATACAAGAATTCGTAGATGCCATCTCTCCTCAAATTGTTTTGTATGGCACAGGGTATCGCAATAAATTTCATTTTCCAAATACTATAGTAGTGGATCGCTACAACACTCTAGGCGCTCATCAATATACTACTGCACAAAGTGGTCAAATTAATATAGTAATTCCCGCTACTTCAAATTTAGTATCGCTCATGCAAGCAAGAGATGTTAATGCTCATTTTTGGAATTATGTTGGCGAGCACCCAGAGGTAGAAGCTCGTAATAAAACAGAAGAAGGCACTTCTTCTTCCCCTTCACTCTCACTCTCTCCACTCCCATCGAGTTGCCCATCAAAACTATCTTCCAAAGAATTTGAAGCATGTGCTACGACTGCTTCAGAAGAACTTGAAGAAGAGAGAGGTAAAGTCGGTATCGAACACAATTCAGAAATAGGCGCCTTAGTAAATAATGAAAAGCAAGAGGATAAGTTTTCGAGAGTATTTTTAGGTTTGCCGGATGATACTGTCATTGGCTCCTCCGAGCGACCGAATTTCTCAGCATCACGGCAAATTACTTTATCTGCCATCAATAAAGTATTCGGTGGCATTTTTTCTGAAAAACGCTGAAGTGCATCGAGATCTTGTGTTCTTAAAAAACGATCTCGGATGGCTAAATAAGCTCGACACTTAAGATGTTCTTGCTTCACATTACCAATGTACCAAAGCGTATTAAGCAATAGCTGATTCACCCGCTGAGATATACCCTCTAAATTTATAGCAGGAGCAATTGCAATCACAAAATGAGCCACATGAGAGGCTACTTGTTCTGTATAACGACGGGGCAGCTTCTCTATCTCCAGAATATTGAGAAAATCTACAGCCTCATGAAAAAAATTTTTTTTAATTAACTCGGCAGCTACTTCAAAAACAAGAGCAGCTCGCAGCTCTAGGGGTAAACATGAGAACATCTCTCTATTATGAAACCCCTCAATAAATGCAATAAAGGCTGAATCATCTATTGTGACTTTTTCATTCTCAGATTTTTTAAGAGGGACCCGAATATTGGTAGAGTTTCCTTTAAACTTATTAAACATGGAAACAAATAATTCATACTGCGTATTTACATCAAAAAAGATAGCTTTAGGTCGAAAAGAAGTGGGAACAAAAATAGAAGGAGGAGCAAGAGTAGATAAAGAACTGAAATCAACCGTAGATAGGGAGGAAGAGGCGGTGGCATTAAAAGTAGTAGTACGAGAGAACATCACTTTTTCCTAACTGTTATTGTTATTAAAAAACGGGCGTGCAAAAGCCATAGCTCTACATTCAGCAGTTGTCATCTACTGCAAATACCGAGTCTAGGATAAAAGACAGGCCATAAATAATTTATCCATAAAACTGACGTGTTGAAGCCTTGCTTTGGGGGTTACATCTGATGAAGAACGACCACAAAATTATTATTATTCAAACGTTCAATATTTCCTAAAAAATTTTATTTTTATATATCTAGTTACATACCCTTCATAAAATTTTGGTTCATTATAGCGACGCAAAGCTTAAGGTTTTATTAAGAAAATTTACTGGGGGTAACTAGTCACAGGGCTTCTGTGAGGGATGATTTTTGAATTTTGCGTCACCTCTCCCCTTGTGGGAGAGGTGACGAGACGGTACAAACCGGGTAGGCTGGTAACACTTAGATAAAAAACCTATAGTGGTTGCAGGTTTAACGGTACTATACCCATTAAATACCATACAAAGCTTGATAACACTAACTAGGTGTCATTCTGCTCAATTGCGATGCGTTGAGCATTTGGATATCCAAATGATGATCATAAATATCTACTAATTCTGGATCTAAAAAAGCTTTTGTTGCTGATGTTTGTCTTAAACGCTCAATAGTTACCTGCCCTTCCTGGCTCACAGCAAGCTCGACACAATCAGAAGAGCCAATTGAAATTTGTTGCGTTACTATCTCTGCTGCATTGCCATAAGCGTGGCAAAATGCGGTATAAATTTCTAAAAAATCGATACGAGGATCAGTAGAAATTAAAGAATGCGATAAATTTTCCTCTCTTCCTGGAATAAAAATCAAACCGTTTTCTTGTATTGGCTGAACACTCCCCACCACAATAACCCCATCACAAATAATATCTACATCAAAAAGATCGCTTATTTCAGATTCTGGTAGCGAATACGGATGCCCTAAAAAACCTACTATTTTTTTACACAAAGCAAAAGAAACGCGCTTGCCCATCCACCGCGTCATTGTATTCAATGGCTCACCTTCTGCTGAACATGCAGAAAGAGAAGCTTCTTCTGGCTCAGGTTGAGACTCCTGCAAAAAGATGCGCGAATAAAAAGGGTAAAATAAAATTTTTAGATCAAAATACCCCCTTCTATCTTCTTTACTTTCAAAAGGAACACCTATTTTAAAAAAATTTTGAATGCTTTCGACTTCTTCGCCGGTGATATGTTTTGCCAAAAATTGACGGCATAATGTAGACTCTTGCAGCATAATAATTTATATCGAATGAGGTGGAAAAATACAAGCAAAGCAGCTTCCCTGATGCAATACACTTTCAATTTTTAATGTTACCTGATGACGAATCAAAATGGATTAATTTGCGAGGTCCAAGATTTTTTGGATCCTACATGATACATCGCCAGATGATAAAATTATGTTTTAATTAAACTTAATATGCGCTAGCCGTGTAGTGGTCCTATAATGCTTCACCAGGTATCTTCTTGTTGCAGATTGTCGCTATAATTTCTGGAATCAACGCAGGCCCATGATAAATCAATCCAGTATAAATTTGGATGAGTGTTGCCCCCGCCATAATTTTTTCTCTTGCATCCTCTCCACTCATAATGCCGCCGGAAGCAATAATAGGGACTTTGTCTTGCAATATTTCATGAAATTTTTTAAGTACTTTCGTCGATTGTGCCAACAATGGCTTACCACTTAAGCCACCTGTTTCATTAGCGTGTTCTACCCCTTCAACACCCGCTCGCCTTACCGTGGTATTGGTCGCAATTAAGCCATCTATTTTTTCCGCCAATAAAATTTCAGCAATCATCCGAATTTCCTCACAAGATAAATCCGGAGCCACTTTGAGCACTAATGGAACATATTTTTTTTGTGCGCCTTGCTCTTTTTTAAGCACTTGCAAAAGCGACGTTAATAAATGCGCCTGTTGCAGATCTCGCAATCCTTGCATATTGGGAGAAGAAATATTAATCACGATATAGCTTGCAAAAGGTGCCATGCGTTTAAAACCGCTCACATAATCACTCACTGCTTCTTCCAGTGGCGTATCACGATTTTTACCAATATTAATTCCTAGCACCCCTTTAAATCGAGTTTTTTTCAATTGTGCTTCCACATAGTCGAGTCCTCGACTATTAAGCCCCATGCGATTAATGAGCGCCTGGCAAGATGGCAATCGAAACAATCTCGGCGATGGATTTCCGGCTTGTGGCTTAGGTGTAACAGTTCCAATCTCAATAAAACCAAACCCAAGCGCCGCAAGAGCTTCAATATACTCTCCATCTTTATCAAAGCCGGCACCAAGCCCAACCGGATTAAAAAAAGTTAACCCCATCACTTGTTGCGGTGTCGAAAGTGGTCTTACGAGGTTAGTCAAACCCATCACATGAATATAACGTAAAGCACCCAAACTCAAATGATGCGCTGTTTCCGGAGGGAATCTAAATAAAATTTTACGAAATAGTTCGTAAATCATAAATATGCTCCGCGACAATCATCAAGAAGCGATTGGTCTTGGAACCAAAACTACATCCGAGGCTTTTTTCGACGGCCCTTCTATCCACACTTCAACACCATGACATTGTATCTTAGTTTTTATGGTATAACGCGTTTTCACGGTGGTATTTGCCTTAATTTCTACTACTTGATGAAAAGGAGTAACTTTATCGCAGGTGCTATCATTATTAACCAAAGCATTTATTCCATACGAAAGAATAGGATTAAGCACACTATTTCCTACTTTACCTCTGCCAGTGGTAGGAGCATTATCACAACCTTTCCCATAATCATAGTCGGCTTCAAGTGCCACATCGAGGGAAAGTGTATGCACGCCTGCAGTCAGCGGAAAAGATTTAGCCTCGGGTTTAACGGCTTGTCCATCCACACGAAGTACTTTCACACTTGTCCACGTGGTAGGTGGGTAACACATATCAGTAGGCTTATCTGAAAAACTCGTCACTATTGAAGGAGAAGGATCAGCATACTCAATGGTGATGCATCCCGTCAACATTAACGACAACATAAAAAGTGGAATAATACGTAGGCTCATAAAACAATCGCTCTCATAATGGCTATAGAATTGTATCACGTGCATTACTTAAAACAAAAAACATCATGTACAGGGACGTAAAAAATGATTGAGGAAGCGGGCTTGTCCGAAAACAATAGTCCCACAATAAAGAAATGAGAGAGCGCTTCGGCATCATACTGAAAGCTCGCATCTTCAGGTGTAATGGGTATATAATGTGAAGCTAAAATTATCACCTCTAGGACTTGAGTACATGAGCTCATTTGCACGCGAAATTGCGCCTATTTCTATTGAAACTGAACTAAAACAATCCTATCTTGATTATGCCATGAGTGTATTGGTAGGCCGTGCGTTACCGGATGCTCGGGATGGTTTAAAACCCGTTCACCGAAGAATTCTTTATGCCATGCATGAGCTTGGCAATGATTACAACAAAGCCTATAAAAAATCCGCCCGTATCGTCGGTGACGTGATTGCTAAATACCATCCACATGGTGATAGCGCCATCTATGAAAGTTTAGTCCGAATGGCTCAAACTTTTTCACTGCGCTATGTGCTCGTCGATGGCCAAGGAAACTTTGGTTCTATTGATGGTGACTCAGCTGCTGCCATGCGATATACTGAAGCGCGTATGGCCAAAATTACGCATGCCCTCTTGGCTGATCTTGAGAAAGAAACGGTCGATTTTGTCCCTAACTACGATGGCAATGAACAAGAACCTATTGTACTTCCCACCCGGATTCCTAATCTTCTCATTAACGGCTCAGCTGGAATTGCCGTTGGAATGGCTACTAACATTCCACCTCACAATTTAACTGAGGTTATTAACGCCTGTTTAGCACTGATCGACAACCCGAATTTAAATTTCGAAGAAATATTGATGCATATTCCGGGACCTGATTTTCCAACCGCGGGTATCATCAATGGGAAAGCAGGAATCATTGAGGCTTATCGCACAGGTCGAGGGCGTATTCGTATTCGCGCCAAAACGCATGTAGAAGAAGATGAAAGCAATGGAAAACCCAGCATTATCGTGACTGAACTTCCTTATCAGGTCAACAAAGCACGCTTAATTGAAAGAATCGCGGAACTTGTTAAAGAAAAACAAATTGAAGGTATCACTTCTCTGCGCGACGAATCAGATCGCGAAGGCATGCGCATTGTCATTGAATTACGGCGTGGGGAAAATGCGGAAGTGCTCACCAATAAATTATTTTCGATGACACAGTTGGAAGTGGTCTATGGCATTAATATAGTAGCCTTATTAAATGGGCAACCTCAAACATTAAATTTACGTCAGTTGCTCGATGCTTTCTTGCGCCATCGTCGTGAAGTAGTTACGCGCCGTAGTATCTTTGAATTACGTAAAGCGCGTGAACGTGCTCACATCCTCGAAGGTTTAGCAATTGCTTTAGCCAATATTGATGAAATGATCACAGTGATCAAATCCTCCCCCACTGCCAATGACGCTAAATCAAAATTACTTGCTCGCTCTTGGAATATTGGTATCGTCCAGCAATTGCTTGATAAAACCGCTCACGACCCGACTGCCTCAAGGCCTGTCGACCTGGAACCCCAGTATGGCCTTAAAACTCAAGAATATTTCTTGTCTCCCGCTCAAGCACAGGCCATTCTGGATATGCGTTTACAACGTTTAACCGGCTTAGAGCAAGAAAAAATTGTGGAAGAATATCAACAACTGTTACTCTCCATTACTGAATTATTATCGATCTTAAGCGACCCTATGCGCTTAATGCAAGTCATTCGCGATGAACTGATGCAAATTAGGGATGAATTTGGGGACTCTCGCAAAACTAAAATTATTGAATCTGAAGAAGATTTGTCAATTGAAGATCTTATCACTCCAGAAGACCGCGTCATTACTTTATCACATGAAGGTTACATCAAAACCCAACCGGTGGCCGCTTATCAAGCCCAACGCCGTGGTGGTAAGGGTAAAACTGCGGCAGCTACTAAAGAAGAAGATTTTATCGAAGGCTTATGGGTAGCTAACACTCACGATATGCTCTTATGTTTTTCAACCATCGGAAAAGTTTATTGGTTAAAAGTTTATCAATTACCCGATGCAAGCCGTACATCGCGGGGACGCCCGATCGTCAACTTATTAAACTTAAATGAACAAGAAAAAATTACCGCTGTATTACCCATTAAAACTTTTGACGAATCTCATTTTGTTTTCATGGCCACGTCGCAAGGTACAGTCAAAAAAGTGGCATTAACTGAATTCTCGCGCCCACGCAGCAACGGTATTATCGCAATTGATCTAGCAGAAAATGAAGTTCTCATCGGTGTGGATTTAACTGATGGACAAAAAGACGTGATGTTATTTTCAGATGCGGGTAAGGTGATTCGCTTCCCTGAAACTAAAGTTAGACAAATGGGCCGCACCGCTCATGGTGTCCGTGGCATCCTGTTGCAAAATGATCAACACGTAATTTCCTTAGTGGTGGTGGATAGCTCAGGGGGTGCCATTTTAACTGCTACTGAAAATGGTTATGGTAAACGTACGGAACTTGAAGACTATCGTATCACCGGACGTGGCGGTCAAGGCGTCATTTCTATTCAAATCAGTGAACGCAATGGCAAAGTAGTGAGCGCCACCCAAGTACTTCTTACCGATGAAGTATTTTTAATCAGCGATGGAGGTACGATGGTACGTACACGAGTCAGTGAAATTTCTTGTGTAGGACGCAATACCCAAGGGGTAAGACTCATTCATCTTGCTGAAGGTGAAAAATTAGTCAGTATTGAAAAAGTAGCTGAAGCCGAACCAGAAGGAGCCTCCCATGAAGACTCAACGCCAACCTAAACCTTGTGAACGCTGTATATTAGATCATGAATGCTTCCCCATCCACTCAGACACCAATCAACACTTATTGAAAGATATTGTTGAAGAAAGTGTATTATTAAAAAAAGGAGAAATTCTCTTTCATCAACGAGAAAAGTTTCGTGGCCTTTATGCAATCAAAAGTGGGGGATTAAAAACAGTCTTAGCCAATGAAGAAGGTGAAGAGCGAGTTGTCGCTTTCTATTTACCGGGTGAAATTGTTGGTCTTGATGCTGTTTGCAACGATCAATACGAAAAAAATTGTGAAGCTCTCCTTGATAGTGAAGTCTGTCGCCTTCCTTTTTCGGCATTACTGAGTTTAGCAAGTCGTGATTGTGCGATTCAAAAAAATTTATTTAAGCTCTTTAGCTATAAAATTCGTCAATCCATTCGCCACTTTCATTGCAATGCTGAACAAAAAGTCGCGGGGTTTTTGCTAGATTACTCACGACGCCTTAGCTATCAAAACCAAGATGGTGAAAATTTTTCATTGTTACTTAATCAACAGGATATTGCTTCTTACTTAGAATTAACACCTGAAACAGTTTCTCGTGTCATGCGTAAATTTAACCAGGAAGGGATACTCCACTCGCCAAAAAATAAATCAATTAACCATTTAGATATCAGCCAATTGGAAAAGCTGGTGCGCTAGCAACATTAACGTACATGCCTACTATTCATTTAAGTCTCCATGATGTAAAACAATACCTATCTACTTAATAAAAATATTATTCCTATGCCATTACGTTCTCCGCAAGACCTTAAAGGCTTATAGCCTTTAACATTTAGCTTCATACGGTGTTGCAAGTTCATTCGCCTTCGGTCATGTACGTCTATGTACACTCCCTCGACTCATTCACTTGCGCCTTGTCTGAAACTAAATCTTAAAGGCTTACTTTAATCGTCGTCTTCGCTATCAGGCTGCGCAAACAAGATATTTTCTGTTAACCCTACTCGATCATTACTAATCATATCTGTTCGCCATTTGAGTTTTTGATATAAATTTTGATCAGTTAAATCAAAACGTGGAAATTTTAAAATATCAAAAAATGGAGAATTATCAAAATCGCTCGGGGTTGCCAAACGGGTATTACGAGGAACAATTTCCATATTGTTTTCATTATCAATGATAATTTCAGGTAATAGCGGGTAATGCACATAATTAAAGGCATCTGCAATTAAACGAGAACAACTGGCGCGTGTTGGGTCGCCAGCATTATGTTCAAATAAAGTTGTGCGCCACTGCCGCGGCATATATTGCCAAGGAAACATGAAACGTGCTAAATCTAAAATTTGCCGTACATCATATTTTAACCCTAAATGCATGATCGCATAGGTGACAACGACTTCGGCATCTTTTTTACTAATACCACTTGGTCTACAGAGGCGGAGCTCTTCGCTGCGATATTCTTCTAAAGGCGAAACAATTACTCCAAAACCCATTTGGCTTTCAACAATTAATTGAGTATTGTCATCCCCTTTATAATATTGAACAATTTTTGCTTTTAATTCATCAGATAAATCACGGAGACGTCCAATATAAAGCGCAGAATGTGACCAACGGCTTTGCGTGATAATTTTAATCACTTGGCTTACACGTGTTCGTCCATCCACCAAGATCACATCACCTAAGCGCAAATGATAAGCCATTTCATTAAAGCTACTTAAAGGATCTTGAGGACGAGGCTCAATATCAGAAGTTAACCACTTGGTAATGATTTTTGATATTTGTTGCTGGACAATTTTAACTGGGTTTAACATAATTCCCTTTTACGCAATTAATGCGTCATAATATCATAATTTTTTATGCCCAATCTTACTCATCATTTGATCATTATTTTAACCAATCCTTCTCACCCCGGAAACATTGGTGCAGTCGCACGCGCAATGAAAAATATGGAGCTCCATCAGTTACGCTTAGTCAAACCAAAACGCGCCCTCAATAAAGAAGCATATGCACGCGCCTCTGGGGCAAATGATGTGCTAGACAATGCTCAATATTACGAAACTTTAACAGAAGCTTTAGCCGATTGTCATTTAGTCATTGGCACAAGTGCTCGTACGAAAGTCCCCTCCACTTCTTTGCTCACACCTAAAGATGCTGCTGCTCTAGCGTTGACCAATGTGCGACAACAACATCTTACTGCTTTTGTCTTTGGCCGTGAGCATGCGGGCTTAACCAATGATGAATTGGCCTTATGTCATCACTATGTGCAAATTCCATGTAATCCTGATTTTAGCTCGTTAAATTTAGGAGCAGCAGTACAAGTGTTAGCTTATGAGTTGCACAGTGCTTTTATGAATATACCTTCCGCTCTCTTCTCTTCGGAAGAAAGTTTGGCTTCTCAGCATGAAGTAGAAAAATTTTTTGAACACTTTGGCAAAACCTTAACTGACTTAGACTTCTATGACCCTAAAAACCCAAGACGTCTGATGCCAAAGCTGCGCGCATTATTTAATCGCACCCAGTTATTAAAATCTGAAGTAAATATATTACGAGGAATTTTGACTGCGATAAATAAAAAGCTATAGGGGGGCGTAAACTAATGTTATGATATACAGTCTCTACAAAACGTAACTTCTATGAATAAGGTTTATATCGTTGAGGTAGGCCCTCGTGATGGCTTACAAAATCAATCCATTTTAGTGCCTTCAGAAATTAAAATTGAATGGATCAATTTACTTTCACTTTGTGGCTTTCAAGGTATTGAAGTCACTAGCTTTGTGTCACCTAAGTGGGTACCTCAAATGGCAGATCATGAAGTGGTATATCAAAAAATCAATAAAGTACGTGGCGTACACTATTCCGCACTGGTTCCCAACACCAAAGGTTTGGAAAAAGCCCTTGCATGCGGCGTTCAAGAAATCGCTGTATTTGCAGCTGCTTCAGAAAGCTTTTCACAAAAAAACACCAATGCTTCTATTTCAGAAAGCATAAAGAAAATTAATGAAGTGATTAAACTTGCACACCAACATCACTTAAAGGTGCGCGGTTATGTTTCTTGCATTATTAATTGTCCGTATGAAGGCAAAGTTGATCTTAGGAAAGTCTTAGAAGTCAGTGAGCAACTAATAGATTTTGGTTGCTATGAAGTATCGCTCGGTGACACCACAGGCAAAGCAACACCAGAAGAAATACGAACTTTATTGCAATTATTAACTTCAAAAATAGCAGCCAAAAAACTAGCAGGTCATTTCCATGATACCAGTGGAAATGCACTTGTCAATATCGCCATTGCTTTTGATGAATTTGATATACATACATTTGATACTTCATTAAATGGCATTGGTGGCTGTCCTTATGCACCAGGAGCCAAAGGCAATGTAGCCACAGAAAAAGTTGTCGATTTTTTTCGTCAAAAAAATGTTTCCACTGGCATTGATGTGGCCGCGCTTCAACGAGCGAAAAATTTTATTCTTCCTTATTTACATTAAAAATATTTATGACTACCCTTACTCAACTGATAAAAAACTTAATCGCTGAGGCTTCAGTTACGCCTCACGCCTTGGCATGTTTTGATATCATTTGCCAAGCACTCCCAAAAAATTTTGAAGTAGAATTTCTAAACAGCGGCGATGTAGAAAATTTGTGGGCCTATCGTGGCACGGAAGGCCCATTATTCGTTTTTGTAGGCCACGTTGATGTTGTGCCCCCAGGACCTGAATCTGCCTGGGCCTCCCCTCCTTTTACTCCCACGGAAAAAAATGGTTTTCTTTACGGACGAGGAGCCGCCGATATGAAATCTGCGGTTGCTGCCATGGTCACAGCACTGGCTAAATTTGATCATTTATATCCTGAAGCCCCTTTTCGTATTGGATTACTCCTCACAAGTGATGAAGAAGGTAAAGCCACTCATGGAGTCAAACACGTGGTAGAAGTGTTAAAAGCTCGAGATATCCAAATTGACTACGCTTTAGTAGGTGAAGCAAGCTCCAAAATAGCACTGGGAGATACCGTCAAAGTAGGACGTCGAGGCACTTTATCGGGTCATTTGAAAATCTTTGGTAAACAAGGCCATATTGCTTATCCAACGCTTGCAGACAATCCTATTCATCGCTTCAGTAACGCCTTAACAGAATTGCTACAAATCAACTGGTGCCATGGCAATGAATATTTTGCACCCACTAGCTTACAATTTTCTAATATCGAGGCAGGTACAGGTGCGAACAATGTCATTCCAGGCGAACTTAATGCACTTTTTAACTTTCGTTTTTCACCCGAAACCAACGCAGAAGCATTAAAAACCCAATTTGAAGCGATCTTAATTAAACATCAACTACATTTCACTATTGATTGGCACTTAGGCGGAAACTCTTTTTTGACTAAAAAAGGTTTGTTGCTAAAATACGTTACTGACGCCATTCATGCGGTCACTGGGCTCTTTCCGGGCGTCTCCACCACTGGTGGCACTTCAGATGGCCGTTTTATTGCACCTACTGGAGCAGAAGTCATCGAATTCGGGGTCATCAATGAGAGTATCCACCAAATTGATGAACATGTGAAAATAAGCGATCTCCCCCGTTTAATGGATATTTACTTTTTAACACTAGAGAAGTTTTTAGAACATTTTAGATTTCAAAATATAAAATAAGAGACACGCCTATGAAAACCGCCCTCCTTGTCATTGACTTGATTAACGATATCGTCTCAGCTGATGGAAAAATACCCACCTGCGCCGCACAAGTGGCAGAACGAAACGTCATTCAGCATGCCAATACCGCCATTGAGTTTGCCAGGCAACATCATTGGCTTATACTTCCTGTTAAAGTTGCTTTTTCTTCTCATTATGCTGAGCAACCTAAAGACTCTCCTGTTTTTGGCAAAGCGCACCAAATCCAAGCCTTAGATATCAACCAAAAAGGGACTGCCTTTCACCCAGCATTAACTATCACTCCTGATGATCCAGTAATTATAAAGCACCGTATAAGCCCCTTTTACGGTACCCCCCTTGATCTTGTTTTACGCACACATCACATTACTCGCCTCGTCATTTGTGGAGTAAGCAGCACCTGGGCTATTCAAGCAGCTGCCCGAGATGGGCATGATCGCGATTATCAAATCGTTATTCTTGAAGATGCATGCGCGGCAGCCACGCAAGAAGAGCATCAAATCACCATGAAGCAGTTATCGCGTATTGCTAGAATTATGACCACATCTGATCTAACATGATGGAGTCAGGCTTCGGTTTTTCGTTTTTTAAAATGTTAAGTGATTTCTCTATGTTACTATTGGATTGCAAACAACAATGAAAGAAGCAACCACGGATTCCCCACACCAATTTGCAGACGATATGTTTCTTTTAAAGAAACGCTTCGGCTTTAAGATTCTTTCCGGGTGCTGCGGAACCTCTAGAGAGCACATGCTAGCAGTGGCAGATGGCATTCATTAAAACAGTTTGAAGAGCAAACTACACCTGATATATCTTAGTAAAGCTTGGCAGTTTCTACCAAATCAAAACTCCTCGCGTCCAACAAAATTCTCTTTATATTTTCCCTTTTGTGACAAGGTATATTGCAACACTTGCAACACCAATAGCGCATAGTAATGGAACAGCAGGTGAAATAATAATTAAAAACCCACCGACAAATGAAAGGGTTGCATCGCCAAGCATACGCAATCCCGTTGCCATGCCTAAAGCAACGCCTCGATGTTCTATATCTGCTACATCTGAAATTTTAACATTAAAAAGATTCGATACTACTGCAATAAAAATACCGGTTAATGTAAACACGAGATATAACATAAATAATTTTGATACAGTCAATGTTAATATCAACATCATGATATACAGCATAATGTGAGTTAAAAAAATAGTACGCGAAGAAAATAAATCCGATAATAAGCGACTGCACCAACTCGCGCCTAATGCGATGCCTAAGCTCATAACAGCGGTTAGCAAAGCAATCCCCGTGGTATTCATTGCCCATGCCTTCACTAAAAAAACGGGATAGAATTCATAATAGCTGTCGACACCAAACCAAAAACAAAAACTTGCTGTAAATAATAATTGTAGTCTAGGATTTTGGCATAAATAACGTAATTGGCGAATAATATTAATATGTTGTTTGATTTGAAAATAAAGAGAGTGCTCTTTGGGTTTGTTTTTTGCTGTCTCATCAAGAATGATCCATGCAATGACAGCACCCAGCATGGTGATAAATGCCCCTAAAGCAAAAGGAAGGTAATAATTAAACCAAGAACAAATATGAGGATTAGATAATACTCCTCCTAGCAAAGGTCCAATAGTGTAGCCTAAGGTAATGCCCGTGCTAACAAAACCAAAAGCTTGATATTTATTTAGTTCTGGAATATCGGCTGCTGCCGAACGAAAAACACTAACATTCCCTTCGACAAAACCAGTAAAAAAGCGGCTAAATAACAAAAGTATTAAGCTATGCATCCACAAGGCGTAAACAGACAAAGCATATCCTACGCTTGCACACAGTAAGCTACAGATAATTAATTTTTTTCGACCATAATGATCAGAAAGGTTTCCAAGAATAGGTGAACCCAAAAACAACCCCAATGGATAAACAGCTAATAGTGCGCCTAAAATAACAGAAGGGGTAGCATGATGGCTTTGTAATGCTAAAAAAGTATGTGTGCTATTGGCATGCAACAACATAGGCGCAAAAATAGGGTAAGGTAATGCAACACCAATCGATCCAATCATTGCCAGTAAAGCTAATAAATATAATTTTGTTTTACTATGAAAATTAAAGTGGATTGTCATAACATATTCGTTTTATGATAAAAAAATACTGCTGATAACACAAAAATGACAAGAGGACTTTCCTTGCATTTGCACTGGCTTGTACATTGTCTGATTTTGGATTTGCAGCCCAGCATGGTCCAGAAAACATCATTGTGCTTATTAATAATGTAATCGCTAATAAAGCTTTTTTCAATTTCCATAAATATCTCATTTTGTCGACTCCGTGATAAAATTAAGAAAAATTTTTAAGACTCTGCTCGAGAGAGTCTTGAAAACGCCTTAGCAAGTTATGCACACTTCCGATCATAACAAATTTGCACGAATATTTGACATATTTAACGAGGAGGATCGTTAAAACTGACCGATTTCGCTTCTTTTGCAGCCAAAAGATACTTTAGGGACATGCCCTAGTACAACGATTCACACATTTTGTCCCTCTCCCAGCGTGACTGGGAGAGGGTGGCGCGAAGCGCCGGGTGAGGCGGGCTCTAAAAGAGTCCCTGATCTCACCAGACAAAATAAATGACGTGATGTACTAGCAGGGCAAGCGCATATTAAGTTTTTTATGCGCTTGCCCTGGATGTACTAGTGATTGTACGAGTTTTTCAAAGGTAAATGGTAAAAACATATGCGACCAAAGCAAATTACATTAGTGACATTAAAAAACTCTTTCATTGATAAGCTGGCGTGGCTTTGTATTCAAGATAAAAAATTATTATGTGCTCGTTCTAAAAGCCAGACAATTTTTTATATTCCCGGAGGTAAAAGAGAAGCGCATGAAGGCGATAAAGCGGCTTTAATGCGTGAAGTGAAGGAAGAGTTGTCAGTGAATCTTTTGCCTCGCACGATCACCTATGCACACACTTTTTTAGCACAAGCGCATGGGAAACCTGAAGGTACCCAGCTGCAGTTAACATGTTATTACGCAGATTATGAAGGTGAAATCCAAGCATCCTCTGAAATTGAAGAGGCGCGTTGGTTTAACTATAAGGACAAGCCCTTTTGTTCTTTGCCTTTGCAAATGATTATGGATTGGCTGAAGGAGCGAGAAGAAATTGAGTAACCAATTGTATTTATATTAATTTTCAATCATGGCGCCCGTAACAACATGCACGCTAGAGCACATAAAAATTACAGCAGTTCTCGCTGGTTTATTTTCATTTGAAAAATCAATAGGTTGCAAATTTGGTTTTCGTACACTTTTTCCTAACTCTTCTTGTTAAACTGCCTCACAACGTCAATAAGAATATTATTATTCACTATTTAACTCCAGCGCTTGTATCAAACCAAATAACACTAACTCAGGAACGATAGTTGAAAAAATGTTTTCTTCGCTAAACAATCCTGCAAATCCGCCTGTGGCTAATACAAAAAAAGATTCGTGAGAAAAATAATGGTGTTTTACTTGAGCAAGTATTTCTTTTGCAGCGCCCAATTGCGCATAATAAATACCCGCTTGAATACTTTCTTTTGTTGATTGACCTATTGCCGTAGAGGGTTTAGTAATTTCAACAGAAAATAATTTTGCGGCACCATTTCCTAAAGCTTCCATCGATAAACGCATGCCAGGTAAAATCACCCCCCCATAATATTCTTTTTTGGCAGTAATCACACAACAGGTGGTTGCCGTACCAAAATCAAAAATAACTAAGTTTTTTTCAGGGAATTGGTTAACAGCAGCAATGGCGTTGCTGATGCGATCAGCACCCACCTCATGGGGGTTGTGATATTTTATTTTTAATCCAGTTTTAACACCCGCACGAAGAAAAAATGGATCGATCTTGAAATATTTTATACAAGCAGATCGAAGAGAATAATCTATGGTAGGGACAACTGAACAAATAGCAACTTTAGTGATTTGTTGATGATCCAAAGCATTTTCTCTCAGTACTTGCCTTAAAAAAACACCTAATTGATCAGAGGTGCTAGGGTAATGACTATCATAACGAAAAGATAAAATAATTTCTTGATCTTTAAAAACACCACCATAAATATGTGAATTGCCAACATCAAGACAAAGCTTCATGTATGTAACTCCTATTTTTTTTATGAAATAAAAAGTGACTTAAAGTAAAAGCTCCAAATTAAACCTGAGCTTCAAATCAAATTCAAAAAGGTTTAAGTAAGCTTAAATCTATAGAGTTGATATTATCACCTTTATATTTTTATCTCTACATTAATTTAGTAGAACACACGCAGCAGCTTGACTTTTTAGCCACCTCTGTCATAAAGTACTCACTGATCTGACTTGCAGAGCAGAGACATTTGTTATTTTATATTTAGAGTAAAATAAAGGACTTGATCTATGAGACAAGTACCGCAGTATTTAATTATTGGCAATGGCCGCGTCGCTCGCCATTTCTGCCATTATTTTACGTTGCTTAATCTACCGTTCCATGCGTGGCATCGTAAGCACCCTCTTTCAGAACTTCACCATTTAAAACAAAAAGCAAGCCATATTCTTTTGTTGATTCATGATGATGCTATTGAAACATTTGCAAGCCAGCATTTGCAAAACTGTAACGCTATAAAAATTCATTTTTCTGGAAGTCTGATCAGTGCGTCTGTATATGGTGCACATCCTCTCACGACATTTAACCAGCATTTATATGACCTTGCCACTTATCAAACTATTCCTTTTATATTTGAAAATCATGCGCCACCTTTTGAAACATTACTACCTGGTTTAAGTAATCCTTATGTTAGCATTTCAGCTGCTGATAAACCAAAATACCACGCATTGTGCGTACTCAGTGGAAATTTCAGCTGCATGCTTTGGCAAAAATTAATGCGTGATTTTGAACGCGATTTGCATATCTCAGCCAATTTTTCACATGCATATTTAAAACAAATCACAGATAATTTAGTTAATCATTATGAAGATGCTTTGACAGGTCCGCTTATGCGTGACGACAAACGAACCATTCAACGCAACTTACAAGCTCTGGAAGATGACCCCTTTCACACAGTTTACGAAAGTTTTGTCCAGTGTTATCAGAAAATTAACGGGACAAAAACATGAATATTTTTGATTTTGCGAAAAAGAAACAAGCGCAAGAAAAAATTACCATGCTGACATGTTATGACTACACAAGCGCCAAAATTCTTGCGCAAACGGACATCGATTGTATTTTAGTGGGCGATAGTGCCGCAATGACTATGTTAGGATTTAAAGACACACTTCCAGCAACCATTGAAATGATGCAACTCTTTACGAAAGCTGTTTATCGAGGAGCGCCCAACAAATTTATTGTGGGCGACTTGCCTTTTTTAAGTTACCGAAAATCACTTAGTCAATCCGTAGAGGCCGCGGGTTGTTTAATGCAAGC
The DNA here is from genome assembly GCA_964471475.1 of uncultured Gammaproteobacteria bacterium. Classification (GTDB taxonomy): domain Bacteria; phylum Pseudomonadota; class Gammaproteobacteria; order CAISUE01; family CAISUE01; genus JAJNBD01. The sequence goes on along the minus strand of CAYYFQ010000005.1, from coordinate 20,276 downwards.
GGGAGCCAGTGCGGTAAAGCTAGAAAATGCCACGGGAAATCTTGCTCTCATTCAACATCTCATTGAATCAGGAATTCCCGTGATGGGGCATTTAGGATTAACGCCTCAATCGATTTACACTTTAGGAGGCTATAAAGTCCAAGGAAAAACGCAAGATATTGCCGACCGCTTAAAAAAAAACGCCTTCAGTTTACAAGAAGCGGGTTGTTTTGCTTTGGTTTTAGAATGTGTCCCGACGTTGCTTGCTAAAGAAATCACTCAGGCATTACATATCCCCACGATTGGCATTGGCGCAGGGCCTCATACCGACGGACAAGTACTGGTGTGGCAAGATGTTTTAGGTTTGAACATGGATATTAAACCTAAATTTGTGAAGGCTTTTATGAATGGTCAACGTGGTTTCAAAAAAAGTATTACGCTTTTTACAAAATCTGTTAAAACAGGAACATTTCCAGGTCATGAAAATAGTTACTAAAATAGAAGAATGGAGGTCGATTCGCCGCTCACTTCAAGGACAGATAGGTTTTATTCCCACCATGGGGCATTTACATGAGGGACATCTGAGCTTATGTAAGCGCGCTAAAAACGAAAATACCATCACAGTTGTCAGCATTTTTGTCAATCCTATGCAATTCAATCAAACGCAGGATTACACTGCCTACCCTCGTACTATTGAGGCTGATTGCCGATTATTAGACACCTTGCGAATAGATTATCTTTTCATCCCAACTGAAGATGCACTTTATCCTGATCATTATCAAGTTCGTGTGATGGAAACAGAACTCAGCCAAACACTTGAGGGCGAATATCGCCCTGGGCATTTTACCGGCATGTTAACTATTGTGATGAAGTTACTAAATCTTGTGGATCCTCATCGGGCTTATTTTGGTGAGAAAGATTATCAACAACTTTTGTTAATTCAAAAAATGATTGCTGCTTTATTTATGGATATCGAAATTATCGGCTGCAAAACGGTAAGAGAAGAAAATGGACTTGCGTTGAGCTCAAGAAATTCTCGTTTAAATAAAGATCAAAAAGAAAAATCGATTTGTTTGAACCACATATTGAAAGAAGCTGCTCACGCAAACGAAGCCACACAACGTCTTATCGAAGCAGGTTTCAAAGTTGACTATGTTGCTGAAAAATGGCATCGCCGATTAGCTGCCGTATGGCTCAATGACATTCGTTTAATTGATAATATTTCCCAAGAGGAGATTACTCCATGTTAATTACTGTTCTAAAATCTAAAATTGCTTACGCTACCGTCACACAAAAAGAGTTGTTTTATGTAGGCTCTATTACCATTGATGAAGATATTATGAAAAAAGCCTGCTTACGAGAACATGAAAAAGTTCAAGTGGTCAATCTTAATAACGGAGAGCGACTTGAAACGTACGTTATTAAAGGAAAAGCTGGCACCAAAATCTTTGCATTAAATGGCGCTGCGACAAGAAAAGCTGAAATTGGCGATAGTCTTTTTATTATTTCGTATGCGCAAATAAACACGGATGAAACACTGGAACCTATTGTGGTCGATTTACAGCACTTATGAGTTGTTTATCATGTCATTCTACTAAAAGCGCGGAATCTCAATTAATGACTGCAACTTATCCATATCTAAGCTTAGGAGGAACTATCCTTGCTTTTACTCTCTCTTTAACAGCTCCCTGCGCTGCAGCTTATATTACTTATACAACGTTAAATAACGAAGATTTCGGAAACATAATTCCTTGGCTAGTCATGGTTTCTATAAGCATAGTACGACTCATATTTTCAAATTTTACATTAGATAATTTGCTGCAAAGATTTTTATTAGCCGCTTATAAGCAGGAGAAATGTAATCAAAATGAAGTGGAATACCGACAAAACGAAGTACGTCTTATTGGGCTTAAAAAAATAGTTGCAAAAGCAGATTCATCTTTTTTTGCTCAAATACCCTCTGAGGATCGTGTTTCACTCGTGTCAGAAGATGAAAGTAATGTAGGGATTACCCTTCAAAATCATCTAAGATCTCAGCGTTGTCATTGTACTATTTTATGAATGAAAAGAAACTTATGATTAAAAACATTTTAGTTGGCGTATGTGGTGGGGTAGCGGCGTATAAAACATGCGAGTTAGTTCGCTTGTTAATACAACAAGAGTTTCAAGTAAAAGTCGTGATGACTTCTCATGCGCAACAATTTATTCATGCGAATACCTTTGCTGCTCTAAGTGGATCTCCTGTCTACGATAACTTATTCGAATCAGAAGATGCGATGCGCCATATTACGCTTGCGCGATGGGCCGATCAAATTATTATCGCGCCCGCCTCTGCTTCAACGCTCAGCAAATTAGCGACTGGCATTGCCGATAATTTATTAACAACGATTTGTCTTGCTTCAAATGCTCCTTGTTATATTGTACCTGCAATGAATAAAGTAATGTGGGAAAAACCCAGCATTCAAGAAAATATTTTAAAGTTACAAAAACAAAACTATCATATTATTTTCCCCGAATTTGGAAACCAAGCTTGCGGAGATATTGGCATGGGGCGCATGCAATCTCCTGAAAAAATAGTTGAACATGTCACAAACCATCAAAAAAAATCATTATCTGGCCTATGCATCTTGATTACGGCAGGCCCCACTCAAGAAGCGATCGATCCTGTGCGTTATTTATCTAATTATAGTTCAGGAAAAATGGGATTTGCATTAGCGCAAGCCGCTCAAGAAGAAGGGGCTGAAACGACGTTAATTGCGGGGCCAGTTGCTTTAAATACGCCTGTTGGTTGCCATCGACTGAATGTGACGAACACAGAAGAAATGCTTAACGCGGTTCTACAGAATATTCCTCATGCCGATATTTTTATTTCTGCTGCTGCAGTGGCAGATTATCGCGCTAAAGAAGTGATCACTAAAAAACTTAAAAAAGAGACGTCTATTTTGCAATTAACGCTTGAAAAAAACCCTGATATTTTATCTATCGTGAGTTCTGCTCCAAACAAGCCTTATTTAATTGGTTTTTGTGCAGAAACCGAAAACCTTGTAGAAAATGCTCAAGAGAAATTAATCAGAAAAAATTTAGATGGCATTGTTGCTAATCAAATTCACAGTAATCATTTCCCTTTTTCAGCGAATGAAAACGAGGTTATTTACATTTCAAAAAATAATACAATTTCATTTCCAAAAGAAAATAAAATTGTTTTAGCTAGAAAAATTCTTATGAAAATTGCACAAGATTATCGAGCGGCTTATTTATTCAAGAGTCAAAAGCCCGAAAAAAAGTTTGAAGTTTAAGATTAGCAAAGCGTCTCGTTAGTAATTGATGAAGAAATAATTTTCGCAACATTTGCGCGACACTTCACGACATTTTTATTTGACGCCTATTTGATTGCGGGTGAGAAATGCCCCCTTGAAATGTTTCTGCATTAAATTTAATTCGGGTTGCCAAGACATTAAAGGTGGAGGTAGGCGAGTTATTCCCTGTAATCAAAAGCCTTCAAATAGATTAATGAGTATAAACAATTTTGGCTTCAAAATACGGGCTCTGTTTTACTAACCCTGGGTTACGGTACTCGCACTGTTTGTTTCTTGTTAAGCAGGTGCTTGGTTTTATGATGTGTGATTCTGCGTAGTTTGATCTACTTCACTAGACCCGTTGCTCCCTCTACCACCTGAACCAACAAATACCCCACTATTCCCACCGTCATCTCCATTATTTCCATCATTCGTTGGGATAGTAACATGAGAAAGTCGATCGGAATGAGGAGATTGATCCGCAGCTACTAATGTGCTTAAGCTAATCAAACACGCTGGTATTATCGCTAACAAGCATAAGTTATGTTTCATAAAAATATCCTTTTAAAAAATACGTCTTGATTATATCAGAGGAATTGGATCTCCTTGAAGACCCTTGTTTTTTATAGGAGTAGAGCTCTAAAATAATGGGATTACCGAAGGGTTTCATCGTCAGATGAAATTGATTCAGCAAAGAGCCTATAGGCTTTTTATTCAGGAAAAATTTTATGGTAGTTATTCAATCACTGAATTTTTTAAGGATTTTATTGAAAATGAAGAAACGGCGATTGTTGAAGATTGGTAGTGTAGATTATTTAGTGAATAAAGGTAACAAAAAATGGCTCTGATCTTATACCACGACATGGCTTCGTATAACTCTCAAAAAGTAAGACTCTACTTTATTGAGAAATGTATCAAATGGAATGATGTTCATTTTGATTTACTTAAACAAGAGCACCTGACGGAAGATTACCTGAAGATCAACCCTAATGGCCTTGTACCAACTCTAGTAGATGATAAAAAAATCATTTATAACAGTACTGATATTATGAAATATGTATCTGAGATATATGCCATAGATAACCATCACAGCTCCGAGCTCTCCGAAAAAATATATAGGTTCAGTAAGTCTGATGAAAGACTGCATGACCCTTTCATCAGAACGCTTAGCTTTTCTTCTCTTTGGATGAAAAAAAGTAAATCTCCTGAGGAAATCAAACGTATATTAGCTATGGCTGCAATGCATCCCAATAAAGCTCGCGGAGCATTTTTACAGAAAGCTGTTTTAGGTCAATTTACAAAAGAAGAGGTGGATAGTGCCAGAGAGGCTGTAATACATCGATTAAACGAAATCGAATCTATGCTAGAGTCTTCGAAGTCCAGCTTTATTTTTTCAGATCATTACACAATGGCTGACGCTGTTGTAACAGTATTCTTATGCCGCATTTCTCGTTTAAGTTTTTATGATGATATTGAACGACGCGATTTAATTTTGAACTACTATACAGCAATGAAGAATAGACCTAGTTTCGATAAAACTCCAGTGTATTAGAAGCTTTTTTAAATTAGGATTATCAGCTCAATGAGAGCATTTAAACAAAATGTTTTCCTTCAATAAATATCTTTTTTATTATGATAATCAACAATGATATGTCGCTTTTTGTTTTCTTAATTCATCTTTCAATGCCTCCTCATCTGGCAACACTTTTTCTTCCCAACCAGTAACACTTGGTTTAGGGTTGCTAATTTGCCATTCTTCTACGGAAAAATCTTCATCAAGTGTGTTAAGTAAGACCTCTCGTACAAAAGTAGCTACTTTTATTGGTGATTGCAATCTGCCTTCCATTTGAAATTGAACAAATTGATCATGTAAAGGGAATGTTTCAGAAGAAGAATTCCTTAATGTTTCTTGCATATTAGTATCAATTAAGCCAGGACTTAAACTTCCAACATGAATATTAGAGGACACCAATTCTTGCTTTAACGCTAAGTACAACATATGTAAAGCTGCTTTTGCAATGCAGTACATACCAACTCCTAGTCCTGCTCTATGCGCAAACCCAGAAGATATATGTAATATACGACCACCATCACGCAAACAGGGAATTAATTTTTGGGTAAGAAAAAAAGGGGCTTTCAAATTAGTGCTTATTTCTTCGTCCCAATTTTCCTCTGTGACATCGATTAGTTTTTTTGTTTCTAATTTGCAGGCATTATGGACAAGGTAAGCAACATGCGCATCCCTAGGAATTGCGCTAAAAACAGTTTCTCTACCCTCTTTCTTACTAATATCAGCTTGTACAACATGAATTTTATCAGGATTAATAGATTTCACTTCTTCTAATTTTTCAAGTCTTCTGCCAATAATTAAAACTTCGATGTCAGATTCCATAGATAAAAGCAGAGCTAATGCACGCCCAAGGCCCGTGCCGCCACCTGTAACAATTGCATATTTCATAAAGTTAAATACCAAAATTAAAAATTATTTAAAGCTTTTATTGGTGTTACGGATTTCAGTATTAGTAGGTGGCATGAGGGTACCTATTTATTATGATCATTTTATACCCCTGAAAATGCCCCAATTAACTGCAGATGAAGGGGGTATTTAGCAGAAGTAGGCAGATCGATTATATAGAAAAAGTCGTGTATTCACAACGAAAAACAGATTATAGCAGAATGTAGTAATATCCAACTTTATTATAAATAACTTGTAATTTAAATTTTATGCTAATAGAATTTGCTGTATCCAACTTCAGATCGATTCATGCTAAACAAGTATTAAGCATGGTTGCAAACAGCGATCAACGTTTTATTAAAACGCATTGCGCCGAAACTGAAATAGCCGCAATACCTTGCTTATTAAATTCGGCCTCGATTTATGGGCCTAATGCGAGTGGTAAAAGTAGTTTAATTGGAATTGCAGGAAACCCTTGATATGATTGGTGGCCAGAGGCGGAATCGAACCACCGACACAAGGATTTTCAGTTATAAAAATACGCTTTTAATTTGTCCTACTAATTTTTAATATTTTTTAAAACCCTTTGTTATCATGTATAATCTCTTTTAAATAGTCCTTGTATCTATTAGCTGGTTTTAGATATTTGTCCTACTATAGTCCTACTAGAAAATTTTACGAGAAACGTTCCTGTGCGCCATAAGCTAATTAAAAATTATGTGGATTCTTTGCCCTTTGCTAAAAAAACTGGGCAGCAAGCTTTTTATTATGACACTCACCTGAAAGGGTTTGGCCTGCGCGTTGGATTTGCCAGCAAAGCTTATATCGCAGAGACTAAAATAGGACGAAAAACAGTGCGCGTGACGCTTGGCAAGCATGGCGCACTTACGGTTGAGCAAGCGCGAAAGCTAGCAAAAGCAAAATTGGCAGCGATGTCACAAAATATTAATCCTAATGTGGTGGAAAAAGAGCATAAGCTTAAACAAAAAACACTTGCTGACGCTTATGAAGATTATATGGCCGCACGTCAACACTTGAAGCCAAATACTAAGCGGGATTACAAAAAATGTATGGACAAATATCTTGCTGAATGGGTAAATAAACCACTGACAGATATCACTCGCGACATGATAGAGCAAAAGCATCAAGCATTAACGAACAATAGTGCAGCACAAGCTAATATGACCATGCGCTTTCTTCGGGCATTGTTTAATTTTGCAGCAGAATATCGTGACACCAAAGGACAAAGTATTATTGGTGATAATCCTGTACGTCGACTATCAGCAAAGAAAATTTGGAATCGTATTGAGCGGCGCAGCACGCATATTCCATCGAGTAAACTAAAATCTTGGTGGAACGCAGTCCACATCCTAAAGTTTGACCCCAAGGATCAGCGTACCAAAGATTATGAAACCATCCGAGATTATTTGTTAGTGCTAATTTTTACCGGCTTAAGACGCGAAGAAGCCCTCACTTTGCAGTGGAAAAATATTGATTTTAAGGAAAAAACATTGACAATTTTTGATCCTAAAAATCATAATGACCATACATTACCTTTAGGAAATTTTTTGTTTGATTTGTTCGAACGACGCGAAAACATGAGTGATAGCCCATGGGTGTTTCCTGGAAGCGGAAAAACGGGAAGAATTACTGAACCGCGCAAGCGTATTTTGCATGTGGCCGCATTGGCAAAGATATCTTTTAGCTCTCATGATTTGCGCCGTACTTTCGCTAGTATTGTTAACCGTTTGGGTGATTATATGAGTTACTACACTGTAAAGCGCTTGCTGAACCATAAAACTGCTGATGTTACGAGCGCCTATATCCAGCATGATATCGAAAAGCTTCGCGAGGCGATGCAAAGAATTGAAGATTATATTTTGGAACAAGTGAGCCATAAGCCATAATAATACTTGTAAAAAATTCGGGGAAGTAAATGTACTAAAGAATATTTACTTCCCCAAAAAATACCTGTAAAGCGGGGAAGTAAATGACGGAACATATACATAACATTTTTACTGAAGGCGAATTGCTTGAAGAAGCAGTATGTCGGAAATTCCGACATACTGCTTCTGATGGAAAATCTTACAATTAAACAAGATAATCAATATGAATACAAAAGACATTGAAGCACTTATTAATCAAGGGGAGTCAGAAACTCTTGAGTTTAAAAAATCTACAGGAGAGCTGGAGGGCGCGTTTAGAACGCTATGCGCATTTTTGAATGGTCACGGCGGTATGGTTGCTATTGGAGTTAGTGACAAAGGAAAAATCGTTGGCCAAACGATAGAGGACTCCACAAAAAAATCTATTGCAGTTTGCGAAGGAAAAATTTATCCCCCGGCAAAATTTGATATCAGTTATCCGGAGATCAATGGAAGAAAAATTATTTTAATAGCAGTAAAAGGTGGTATCCGAGCACCTTATTTATATGATGGAAGACCTTATCAAAGAAGACAGTCAACGACGGTTGTGATGTTGCAACCATTTTATGAAGAGTTGATTTCTACTCGCAATCAGATTAACTTTTCGTGGGAGAAATTCGTAGCAGAAAAAAGATTTAGCGTCATAGATGAAGATTTGCTTTTGGGTGTGATACGCGCGGGAGTAGAAAAAAAACGACTGCCAGAAAGTGCGCTTCGAGAGAGCCATCAAAAAATGTTAGAGAGACTAAACTTAATGCATGATGGAAATTTGATTAATGCGGGGGTGGTTCTTTTTGGCACAAAATTTATGCCTGAGTACTCTCAATGTCAGCTAAAATTGGCAAGATTTAAAGGCATCAATAGATCTGAATTTTTAGATCAAAACATTTTGTATGGAAATGCGTTTTTTTTACTAGATGAAGCTTTGTTTTTTGTGAAACGTAACGTGCCCATTTCTGCAAAAATAGAAGAAGGGAAATTAGAAAGAGTTGAAACTCCACCGATACCTTTTGCAGCGATACGAGAAGCCATGATTAATGCATTATGTCATAGAGACTATAGCTCTAATGGTGGCTCTATTATGTTGGCAATTTATGATGACCGAATGGAAATTTCAAATGATGGCGGATTATTAAATGGTATGACTATTGAGCAAATCAAAGCTGGATTTTCAAAACAACGAAATCCAGTCATTGCTGATGTTTTTTATAAAGGTTGTTTAATTGAGAAATATGGCCGCGGAATACAAAAAATTATCGATGAATGTACGAATGCACATGTTCCAGCCCCAGAATTTTTTTCTGATCATTTACAATTCAAAGTCATATTCAAATTTTTAACTAGCATTGGCAATGTGTTTAACTTGAAAAATGAGGCTCAGGAAGACAGCAAGCAAAATCTTTTATCTGATAGGCAGCTTGCCATACTCGAAATTCTACGCTTCTCAGAGTCGATGAAAATACAGGAAATTATTTCTAAGCTAGAATCTGCTCCCATTAGAAGAACGGTTCAACGGGATTTAGCAAAGTTGAAACAGCTTGGTTTTGTTGATTTAGAAGTAAGGGGGAAAGATTCTGTTTGGATGTACCTAAAAAAATGATTTGGCCTTTCGCGACACTTCGCGACACTTCGCGACACTTCGCGACACTTGCGCGACATTTTTATTCGACGCCTATTTGATCGCAGATGGGAAATGCCCCCGGATAAAACATAATTATTTGAAAATAATTAAAATTTATCTTTTTTTTTATTTGATGGCTATTTGATCCAATGTGGCAGTTCTCTCATTCACAATAATTTGATACCCCATCGTTTGATATTTTTTTGCCCGCTTTTGATACATTCTCATTAGCATGGGGGACTGTTCGTCCATATAGTCATAAACCAGCACTGAATTTTTATCTTGATGCTCTCGGTGTAAGCGGCCAACATATTGTTGTACGGTTCCATGCCAAGATATGGGCAGTGCTAAAACAAGAGTATCTAATTTTGGATCATCAAAACCTTCGCCAATGTATTTTCCGATCGCTAGTAAAATTCGTCTTTCAGAGTTTTTAGTCAAGTTTTGCATAATGTCAGTTCTTGCTTTTTTACCCAATCCACCTTTCAATACAAAAACATTTTTGTAGCCGCGTGTTATCAGTTGCTGATGAAACCAATCTAAATGTTGTATGCGTTCAGTCAATAGCAAGAGATTTCTTCCATTGTTAAAAGCTTCAATAATATCTTCTAGAATGAGCGCATTTCTTTCATTGCTTGCAATGAGCTGTTGATAAACATCAGCAAAATTTTTTGTCTCTGGAGAAAAATAGATGCTGGTACTTTTAACTCTCACGACAAGCTGGTGATTTTCGGTAAAATTATTTACCTTGTTATTTGATTGGTACCTAATGGCCCTGTTGAAAAATTAGTTTTGTAACACGCTTAACTAAAAAATAGAATACTGGCTTCAAATAAGAAGAATTTTTGAGATAAAAGGGAAAATATTTTTGTTTTACTACCGCTAAAACCCTATTGGATTAGGATTTTAGCGATATCAGGCGCAGCTATCCTATCAAAAGCACTAATTCCAGCGTTTCAATTTCAAGTGCCACCAATCGTTTGAGATTGTGACAGAGGGCTTGCATAAATCCCATAAATTGATTCTTCACAATCCCTCGATAGCGTGCTTTGTGAGATGCTTTTGAAAACACCCGCTCATAGGGCGCTCGACATCCTGATAGCCAACGGTCTTTTCTGAAATCTTTGCCCTGCATATGATTCATTTTGATCGTTGCATTATGGCATCCTTTTTTAGCGAGCGTGATTTGAGCAGGCTTAATACAATAACCTTTATCTCCAAACACCGCTCTTTGATTAGGACAAATATTTTTTAATCCTTGAGCATCCGTCACTTTCGCAGGCGTCACCGCTACCTTGTTAATCAAGCCACTTTGCATATCCACGGATACGTGACGTTTATAATCATACCAATACTTATTTTTTCCTTTGCAGCCAATGCGTGCTTGATGGTCTACGCATACTTTTTCCACTGTTTCATTCGTTAATTTATCTTCCCCAGATTGAATCGCACGATCACGATCTTCCCACAAGGATAATTTGCTAATGAGCTTGCTGGCATCGACAAATGTAAAAATTTCCCGAACCAATCCTTGACGTTTCAAGGATGCTCTCACGCGGTTAAATAAATCCGCTAATCTTTCGGTGCCAATCTTTCGACGAAGCTTGCTGAAATAACTAAAATCAGGAGTTTCTGATTCTAAATCAAAACCACAAAACCATTTAGCCGCAATATTTTCTTCTAAATAACGCTCCAGCTCACGATCTGAAATATTTTCCATGTATTGTAACAAGAGCATTTTAAAACCACTTTCAATGCCATAACCATGGCGACCGACTTCCGTATTTTCTAAATCAGACAATGGGCTCACAAGCTCTTTAAAGGAAAGCAGCTTGATGAATTTACGATAAGGATGATTTTTAGAAACAAGATTATCAATAGGGCTGAAGAAGCTTTTTTGTCCTAACATACGGCACATTCCACAAATAAAATTCGTGTGCTTATTTTAACAAAAATACCGATCGATTAGTTTAATTTTTCAACAGGGCCATTTATACGATAGCGCTAAAAAATTTTTACGGGCACTCAAGTGCTTGATAATCAAGCTTCCAGGAGCGGTTTTATGATTTTTTGTCCAGTACAGAGAAGTGAAAAATAGAATTAACTGCGGTTATAAAGTGATGGTGAAAATAAATAAGTGTCCTACTATAGGACTACTAAGAAAATTATTCGAAATTGATTCAAAGGCGTGCGTATGGATTTCGGAATTTTGAAAACTATCGCTTGCGTGTTAAAGTTTTATGTTCGTGAGTGAGTGCCCCCCTAAAGTGGGAAAGACCCAAAAACCGCTGAAAGCCTTGATATGACTGGTGGCCAGAGGTGGAATTGAACCACCGACACAAGGATTTTCAGTCCTCTGCTCTACCGACTGAGCTATCCGGCCATTACTTCGTAGACCCTTCTGCACAAGCAACCATCCCTGGAGCTTCAACCTGCCTGCCCTTCCATGGCCAGGCGTTCGCTGGCGCGAAGCGATGCTTCGCGAAACCCCAGCTCACCCAACTGAGCTATCCATCAAAAAATGGTGGGACGTGAAAGATTCGAACTTTCGACCAACTGGTTAAAAGCCAGCTGCTCTACCGACTGAGCTAACGTCCCCTCAACTGCAAAAACTTTACTTACTCCATCCCAGGTGCTTAAAGCTGCCAGTATTTCCACGTGCTGGCATTCGCTGGCACGAAGCATAGCTTCGCGAAACCTCACTCAGCTCACCTAACTGGGCTAACGCCCCTCTAAACCCAACCTCTCAATCATTAAATTCAATTTTTAAAATCAAGAGCTGCATATGATACCATAAATATTTTTTTTGAAAAGTGTTTTTGCGAAATTACAACGGCCCCCGCAGAATCTGGTTTAAATGATCTATACTGAGTAAAAATCTCATAAATGCAAAAAGCTTATCACTGGGACCAGACTTATTGTTCTTCCCCCCTGTCACACTTTAAAACTCAAAGCATCCTATCTGCTTGCGATGATAAACGCAGGCTGAACCATGGCGATTTATAGTATTGCATACTTTTTGATTCGAGAGTATATTGCTACCTTTCAAAGAAAAACAAATAAAAATAGTAGTGGCATAAAAAATTCACTCTTTACAGATAAGCCCTCTTAAAAATTTCACTTAATTTTCAAAGCATTGTTTTTTGTATAATCCGATAAACTTAGTCAAGGAGAGTTTGTTATGCCAAAAGATTTAGAACAAGCAAGAAGTTTTTTGAGAGTGAATGAAAATTCCGGTAAGCCCCCCTATACAAAAATGTATCTAGACTCAAAAAAAATCCCTACGATATCTACAGGTTTCAACTTAAACCGTGCTGATGCAGAGGACTGGATCAAATGGGCAGCGCCAGAAGCAGATTTTCAAAAAGTTAAAGCGGGAACAGCAGAAATTAGCTTGGAAGCAGCCTTAAAAATAGAAGCACGAATTATTGAAGAAGCTGAAAAAATACTCATGAGAAAATTGGGGCTTGTCGTTTATGAAGCGTTAACCGCTAATCAACAAGTCGCATTAATTTCGTTGTGTGTGAATAGCCCCAGCTTAATTGGACCTAATTTAACGCGTTATATTTCAAACTCCCAATGGCCTGAAGCTGAGGAAGAAATACGACATCACTCGAATCGTGATAATGATGAGGGATTGCAAAATCGGAGAGAAAGAGAAGCAGATCTTTTTGCTAAAGGTTTAAGTCCACTAGCTGGCAAATGGAATAGTACAGATACGAGCCGTGGCGGTAGAAATCGTTGGACATTAGAGTTTAAAGACAATAATTGTACTTGGACTGAATTTAATAATAAGCGGCAAACATTAACACGCACAGTGCCTGTACAATCTTTGGGTAACGGCCTATATCGCATTGAACGTGCAAATGACCGAGAAGTGTTAGCGTTTCTTGACGCAAGAGCTGGTGTGATAGATCAAATTATTGCTCGCAACCCACAACCTTCCAGTTTAAAAATAAAAAAAGAAGGGGCTACATTAACCGTTACCTGGCGAGGGTTGATATGGTCACTACATCCCGGTGGCACCCTCAAAGATATTTCCTATGCGGAGGCTCCTTATGCATTTGCCTCTGTGGCTAGTGTTAGAAATCAATTCTTGGTTCGAGATTTGTTGATTACACTACCCACAGCGATCCCAACCACAGAAAGAATTAGAGCTATAGACACAGAAGCTGCTGCGTCAGATACCCCGGTTTTTGAAGTCATGGCTTGTACACCCTGCTCTAGCTGTACAGGATGTACTAGTTGCACAGGATGCACTAGTTGCACGAGCGGTACCAATTGCTCTCCTTGCACTTCAGCAACTTGCGTGAATTCTACGTGGGGAACTCTTCGTTGTTCCGGTGTGGATGATGGTATTCATCGACCAGCAATTAGCACGTTGTTAAGTGGTTTTACGGCATTTCGTGATGATCTTATCAAGCGTATCGATGAGTTAAGTCAAGCCCGTAGTGCGGAAATCCCAACACAACCAACAACTAATTATCAAAAACCTTCTACTTTAGAAGAAGTCACAGCTTTAGAGACACGTCTCAGAGCGGCGCTTGAAGAAATAGAAAAGAAAAAAGAAGAGATGATAGCTGATGGACCAAGGGCTCGATTGTAATTCTTCTTATGAAAATTACAACTCCATTTATGTTGGCTGCTGATGTTCGGATATTAGCAGCCAACACAATTGATAAAAACTATTTACATGGTTTAGATTATGCAGAGCACGATTACATTATATTTAAGCCTTACAGTCGTCAAAAAATTAAATTAATTTCAAAAGAGTTAGCTGCATTCCTTCGATATTTTCACACTCCTAAAAATTTTAATGATGCCATTTTAGAATACGCCAAAGATTTTTCTGTAGAGCCATTAACCTTGTTAGAGAATGTTTATCCTACTGTTAAAAAATTGATTGAAGCTAATTTTTTGCTTTCTGAACAAGCAAAAGATAACCAGGAAATTTCTTTAGCAATTGGAGAATTTATTGAAGGAATTCATATTCTCAAGAAAGTGCAATGTTTAGAAGATATCGATGTATATCATGGGATAAAAACTGAAAAAACTTATGTGGCACTTAAGTTAGGAAAAACTGTTGGACCGCATCACCAGATTACACAAAAACTCATAGCGAATGAAAAAAATATTTTAGAAAAAATACGTAGTTTGCAGCACGTGGTTCAATTGATACAAGACGGTTCTTATCAAAATTGCCCTTATATTGTGACGAAATGGATTGAAGGCAAATCACTAGAGCAACACCTTAAATCTATCTCTCTAAAGAAAAACTCAGAGGCAGCTTTTGCTTTGTGTACTGCGGTTTTGTATGCCTATCGAGAATTGCATCGCTTAAAGGTTTTACATAGAGATGTCAACCCGAGAAATATTATTATTAAAGATAATAAGGTTTATTTAATTGATTTTGCTTTGGCCGCAGATTTAAATGATGAAACTACTTTTGGCTTGGCCAATCAACTTGGCACGGATTATTACACCACGCCGGAAGAAGCAAATGCCAAGCTAAATAAAAAAAAGCATTTACCAACTTTGCAAATGGAACAATATAAAATTGCTGTTCTATTGTACTTGATATGCACAGGGCGACATTATCTAAATTTCAAAAAAGAACGCGACGATTTATTAAAACAAATCTTAGAACAACAGCCAAATGATTTTTTAACTTTTTGCATGTGTGGCTTTTCAGAAACAGAGAAAGTGCTAAAAAAAGCCTTAGATAAACATCCAGAAAACAGATATCAGGATACTCAGAATTTTTATGATGCTTTTTGTAAGGCTGCCACACATGATTTGGCTGATTTTAAAGAAGACTATGATAATAATTATCAAAAACAATTTCTTCACGTTATTACTGAAAAACTCCTACCGCATTCCACAATTATAAAAAATTATTTCGTCGCCAATTCACCCTATTGTTCTTTAAGTTATGGTGGAGCTGGCATCGCATATTTTTTTTATCGCTTAGCTATGATTCAAAACAATCCACAGTATTTAGCTTATGCTGATATTTGGAATCATGTTACTTTAAAACATATTGAAAATCCCGAAGCCTTTTGGAATAACGCCATGGGATTAACAGAAGAAAACATCCTACCAGCTTCTCTTTATTACTCATTAAGTGGAGTATATTTTGTTCAAATCTTAATTAACTTAGCAAATGGCGATTATGTAGGGGCTAAAAGATATTTTGATAAATATGCCGATTGTGTTACTAACAATTTAAATAATGGTGATCTGATGTTTGGGGTTGCGGGTACTTTGTTAGCATGCGCCAACTTCTATGAAAATACCATGAATAATCCCGTATTCGATAGCTATAACATTATTTCACTGGCAACTCGTGCAAAAGAAAGTGTAATTGCGATGCTTACTAAAAATATTGTCCAACATAATGGCATTGCACATGGAGTGGCTGGCTTACTCTATGCTATTGCCAAATGGAACAACACTCTTGGTATACCATTAGAATCCGAAATCGTTAGTTATATCGATGCGTTATTAACAAAAGCAAAAGTTTCTACAGAGACTATCTGTTGGCCTATTACACAACATAAAGAGGAGTTTTCTTTAGGGTGGTGTAATGGTACAGCAGGTTATATTTGCTTGTTCACCCAACTGTATAAATTAAGTAAAAATTCTTTGTATTTGCTCACTGCGCAGAAGTGTGCGCAAACAATTATTCATCGAGAACTCTACAGTACTGATTTGTGTTGCGGTCTTACTGGTTGTGCTTTTTCTTTATTAAATCTGTATCAAATCGACCACGATATTATTTGGTTAAACAAAGCAAAAATATATGCTGAGTCTGCAGTAAAAAATATTCACTATCATGCTTTAAAACCTTTCAGTTTGCTGAAAGGTTTTTTGGGCGTCGCTTTATTAATTGCGGAATTGGATCAACCCTTAAGCGCTGTATTTCCTATTTTGGAATAAATATTTCTATGTGGTGGCAACAATATAAATTTAAAGCAAATCCTCATTATAAATTACTCTTGTTAAGCGAGATGAATGAAAATTATAAAAAATATTGCCCTACAGAATATACTCAAGAAGAAGCTTTTGCTTTATTGATTCCATCTGCTACGCAGGCGAAAACAGCTCGCCTTATTTGTGAAAAAACTGCTAGTGTTTTTGTTTATCTCCAACAGGAAAATTATTTGCCCGATAATCTATCTGATTGGTTTGATGAAAAAACAGAAAGCTTTATCGAAGCATTACTTATCAATGATATTATTCAGACAGTTTTCCCCACAGAGACAAATGTAACCCTTAGCAATGAAGCTTTACTTTTGAAAAATAGCTCATCAAGTTCTGCCATTGACGAAACAAATTTTATTGCTGCTTTATCTTATGATGCTATTCAATACGCTCTGCAACTTGGAGAAAGTGATAAACATATCCTAGCGGCAAAATTATATTTCTATAATCGACTGCCTATTAACACTAAAAACTACTCTAAAAAAACAATAGAAAACAAAATATACCAAATCATCTAAAAACAGAAAAAAATCAGAAAAATAGAAGAAAATTCGCAAATCACATATGAAAAAACTAATAAAACCTGGGTTAATTTTAGAAGTAAGCAATACAATAGATCTGGAAAAATTTTTAAATATAAATTGTACATCAGCCCAATGCTTTCTGATTTAACAAATGTATTAGAGATAATGTTTTCTGTGTTTCGTGAGACTGAAGTTACTCACTTTAAAATAGGCAAGAATTTACCGGGTTTATGCCGACCAGATAAAATCGTTGCTTATTTCGATTCTAAAGAACATCTTCTTCAAATCAGCCATGCATTATGGGAGAAAATTTATCCTTATTCTGCACATGGTGTTCCCTTTAGTGCTCAGCTTTATGATACGGGCATATTATCATGGGGGATGGATCCGCCTCTAAAAGACCGAACCATAACCTCTATAGAATACCAAAGCTGGCGACTATGGGTAGTGAATATGATTGCCTCTGTCATTATCTCATTGCAATTTGCTTATAATGATGGCGCTATTACCACAGAGGAATTTTTTACTTTATTAAAGAAGAAAGTAGCGCTCGAAGGGGTAGATTATGCTACTTGGGCTCCGACAGATAATATTTTATTTTATTAGCTAGCGGATAATATTTAAAAGTAATGTTTAAAAGATTGACCTTCGTTCAATATCTCGTTACTATAACAATCGATTTTATTTCTACTTAAAGGACTTTACTATGTCAGATACAGAAACGGCTTTCCACTCACTCCCTTTGCATGTAATTATTTCACGTTTATTCCAAATTGGCTTAGCATTAATACCGGCTTTTACTGGTATCTTTGCGCTGCTCAACAATATCCAAGGTATGAACGACACACTCACTCATGTACTCCAACCACTTTTTGCAATGCAGAATGTGAGCCCTGAATTTCTACATTCTTGGCGCGCTATACATTCAGAAGGAATTGTAAAAGGCGCTTATTTTTTTATGATGAGCGGTGAAACCCTCGTAGGAATTTTAGCGATTATCAGCATTATAAAAATGGTGATCGGTTTTCGCGAATCTCATCATGAATTCAACCGTGATCAAGCATGGGCAAGAGCTGCTTGTGTATTAGGTTTTTTGGTCTGGGGCTTAGGATTTTACACCATCGCCGGTGATTATTTTTTAGCCTGGCAAACACAAAACTTGGCTGACTTGCAATCAAGCGGCTTACATTATGTGTTGATGATGGCCATCCCTTACTTCTTTTTAAAAATGCATGAGGTCTCTTCAACAGTTTAACTCTTTAAAATATCTTACCCCACAAGGGGCACATACCAATCCCCCCTCTTCTCTCGGTAACAATGAGGAGAGGGGTAAAAACCACGCTACGTGTGATAAAGCTCTCGATTACTTTTGCAATGAGTCAACTCGCGCTAACCCTACAGAATAAACATTATCATTCTATGGTAAACTAAAACTTATTTTAATCTCTGAAGGATTTGCCGTGATGAAAAAAATCTTTAGTATGTTCACTACAATTATATTTTTTGCTGTGCTTTCTCAGATACCTTATTTTGCGTTTGCAGACAGTAACCATCCACCTAAAGCCTCATCTACTATCAAAAATCCTGCGCCTATAAAAATACAACTGGACCCATCTATCGATAGCACGCACTTACAGAAAGGTCAACAATATTTAACGCCGGACCACCATTCGCTAGTTGTCATTGTGCCTCAAAAAATTTACCGCAAATATGCCGTGGTAAATAGAACAGTCGCGGGAGTATTTCCTGCCCATATTGCCACCGACACTCCTCTATCATCAAATAATGCTGCTTTGGTTCTGTACGATTGGAATAACGGAGTTGATCCTTACAAGCCCATCACTCTCTATGCTAGAGACATAGTTCATACTCCCCCGGACTCACTTCCCTTTAAGTTGAATCCCACTCAACGTACTATTTTAAACGAAACTCAATCAGAAACCAGATACCTTACCAAATAGACGATGAAAACCGCTATCATCATTCCGGCTCGTTATGCCTCCACTCGATTGCCAGGAAAACCCTTAGCAATGATTGCAGGTCAAACTATGCTCCAGCGAGTAGTGCGTTTATCACTTGCGGCCACTCATGAACTAAAAGAAACATCAGTCGTTGTGGCCACTGATGATGAAAGAATTCTAGAGCATTGTCATGAGATGAATATCCATGCAATCATGACTCCGACAGACTCACCAAGCGGTACCGATCGTGTTGCTCATGCCATGCGTCAAATGGACGAAAAACCTGATTTTATCTTGAATATGCAAGGAGACGCCCCATTAACGCCCCCTCATTTTCTACGTACCATGATTAAAGCTTTTGAAAACTCGCCATGCGATTGCATTACGCCAGTAGCTCAACTTACTTGGCATGCGCTCGACAAACTCCGAGAAGAAAAACAAACCACCCCCTTCAGTGGTACCTCAGTCGTTTTTAATGAACAAACCGGAAACGCTTTTTGGTTCAGCAAAAATATTATTCCTGCAATCCGAGAAGAAGAAAAATTACGCAAAAAAAGTTCTCATAGCCCTGTATTTAAGCATATTGGTTTATATGGATATTCGCGAGCGATGCTAGAAAAATATACGACACTGCTAGAAAGTCGCTATGAAAGACTCGAAGGCTTAGAGCAATTACGACTTTTAGAAAACGGTTATACCATCCGTTGCGTCCCCGTAGATGCAAATGGCTATATGTCTGGCTTAGGTATTGATAGCCCTGAAGATATTGCTCGGGCTGAAACTTTGCTTGCTACGCATGGCGAACCGCCCCACTCTTTTAAATTTATCAATGAATCTTCGCAATGAGCATCACTACTCGATTACTCATCGCGCGCCACGGCAACACTTTTTCCCCTCATGATACCGTCAAACGGATAGGCATCACGGATCTACCGCTCGTTGAAAGCGGTTTAGCGCAAGGACGCAAACTGGGCTGTTATCTCGAAAAACATCATCTTATTCCTGATATTATTTTTACTTCACAGCTTAAACGCGCTATACAGACAGCCCAACAGGCACAAAACGCGATGCAACCTCAACAAGCTAGCATCATCCACTCTCTTCCCATTTTTAATGAAATTGATTACGGCCCCGACGAAAATCAGCCAGAAGATAAAGTGCTTGCACGCATAGGCGCACAAGCATTGACAGAGTGGGAGACTCAAGCGAGAGTTCCAAGAGGCTGGAACGTCGATCCTCTCAACATCATTAAAAATTGGCAAGATTTTGCTAAAGAAATATTGCAAAATTATGCAGGTAAAACCATTTTAGTTATTACCAGCAATGGCATTGCTCGCTTTGCACCTTATTTAACCGGCAATTTTGCCGCTTTTACCACTCAACACGCCATTAAAATTGCTACCGGTGCTTTATGTATTTTTGAAAATAACTCACCTTCTTCTCAATGGCAATGTTTAGAATGGAACATCAAACCAACCTGATGTATCCCTAAGTTTTTTTAAGTTTGTCATGCCTGCGTAGGCAGGCATCC
>CAYYFQ010000004.1:0-115809 GCA_964471475.1 uncultured Gammaproteobacteria bacterium | reverse complement strand
TATCAAGATCTTCAGTCAATTACTTTACATAACAGGTTACTTTCCACAATAATTTGATAGAATTTGAAGCCTGGAATGCCCAAGCTCCTCGACTAGAATAGCGCGCGCATAATTATCCGCTACTTTTTGTTCCGGCTTTAATTCAGCAAACTTTGGACC
The DNA here is from genome assembly GCA_964471475.1 of uncultured Gammaproteobacteria bacterium. Lineage (GTDB taxonomy): Bacteria > Pseudomonadota > Gammaproteobacteria > CAISUE01 > CAISUE01 > JAJNBD01. The sequence continues at coordinate 115,650 of CAYYFQ010000004.1, read as the reverse complement.
TCCTGCAATGGGACACTCAAATCCCGTTAATGCTTTATAACGCTGCTGAGCATAAGCATGACGCAATCCGTGAAGATTTTTAAGACCAGCGCGTTCTGTTTGCTTGTCGTAGATATATCGTTGTTGAATAAAACTTTTTTCTTTCGGAATCATGGAAGCATGAATATTATTCACAAATCGTTTCGTTTCATCTAACCAAAAACGTTGCTCTTTCGTCGTAATGGGAATAACACGAGGACGACCGCCTTTACACCAAGTTCCAAATAAATCCAGCCTATCGCCTTTGTCAGCAAGATGCGGTTGAATTTTGATACATTCTTCACGCCGCAATCCAAATGCTCGCTGTCATGCAGACATTTCACAATTTGAAGATAAAAAGTTCAATAAAATAAAGAAAATATCGCGATGATGCTAGCGCGTCACTATCGACAAAACCGATAGTGACGCGCCAACAATTAAGATCAAAATTTTAATAGACTCGCCATTTTTCTATTCATTGCACAACTGAATAGCGTTCAAAACGTAAGTTAACAACTCTTACGCAAGCTTAATTTGAACCACACTTTTATGATTAAAAGTGAGAAAAGATAAAATCAGTATTTCAGCAGTAAAAATTTTTATTTATTATTTTGTATTCCTCACCTCATCGCATAAGCAGTCTGGCATTTCGTGCTCGCTTATCAAGGAGTCCTCGCTCGTAAGCTCGCTGCGCTCCTCCTTGACATGCTCCGCGCGGAATGCCGTTTTATTAACTATGCGATGGGGTGAGAAATAGGTAAATCAAATTAAGTTATGGGCAAATAAATTATTTTTAATCAGTAGAAGATTTTCGCTTGCACAGAAAATTCTGTCAGCGCTGATGACAGAATTTTTTGATCATTGCGCGTGCGTATACGTCACTATTACTTTGTACCCACGATGTTTTGAATGTTTAAAAATCATTTTTTTCAAATCAGTTCACAGCATTTTTTTATTAATGGCGATGCGCATCTTAGCTTTAAATGCTTAACTAAATTCTCTAAACAAAAGCCACTATATTCATTTAAAAAATCGCCGGTATTAATATGTACTCGCCATTTTTTTTGGCCTATATGTTCATCATTTTTATCTCTAGCGTTTCTAGCAACTTCCATCGAAGTAGAGCCAATATCATTTTTATCAACGTATTCTACTTGGTGAGCACCAACACTTGATACATGAAGTAAAAATAAATCCTGTTTTCTTATTTCGCATTCTAATGACTTGGCAATGGATGGTATTTTGTCTTTATAAGCATCTACCTGATCTTTGTTGAGCCAAGAAATTTCGTGCATTTGGTCTGCCTTAACACTATCGATAATGGTTTGCACAAAAGCTTTGGGATCATTAATTTTTATATTTGGTTTTTCGGGTTCAATAATCTCCGTTGAAAATGATAAAGCGTACTCGAACATAAATAACCCTTGGCGATTTCTATATTCAAACGAATCAGTAAAAATTCTGTTCTGGTTTGGACCAGCAAACCAAATATTGCCGCGCAAAAAATTATCTCTATCTTCGATATTGCTAAAATATTTATAAACTACAGTAGGATAATTATCACTCGTGGTATTTGTGATCTCACCAAATTGAAACTTTAAATTGGAATCTAACTTATTCATATCGTTGTTGTTTTTAGTTATTCAAAAGTAACACAAGCTAAAAATGCTTTTTGAGCAGGTGAAAGTTTATGCTTCGTTAAAAATTTATCTAATGCTTCTGGTTCACCATGTTCCCAAGCAGCATGAATCGCCGAAATTAAGCCTAATAGCTGATTGTTTCCCGCTTTAATTTCTTCGTACAGTGGCAATAGATTTATCAACCATTCTTCACCTTCAATCCACCCACCGCCTTCTTCATTATTTATCTCTAGGGTTAAAACAACATATTTTTTGTGTTTTTTTATGCTGATCCAATCCTTAATCGTCTGTTTTTTAAGCTTATCCACATCGACTTGATCAGAAAAAAATTTGAATATTAGCTTGACCGCTCCCCAATTGCTGATATAAAAAAATATATCAAAATAATTTAAAAGCAACGCATTTGGATCACCTCTGAAGCTGCCATAATTATAAACATATTTGGCACCATGCGTCGTTAGCTGCGTACGGCTTGATAAGGCAGCCATTGTTTTTCGCTCTTCAGCTGTTAATGGCGTGCCTAACTTACAAAATTCGTAATACTGATATTCACTCATTTGTTTCCTCTTTTTAATTCCTAATAACCCTATTGATAAGACAGTTGCTATAAATTTTATAAATATTGTTTAAGAAAATTAATTGCGCCTTTGGCATTCTTCCAATATTTTCCATGAGTTAGCCAGTACTCATAAGCTTCTTCTTCGCTACCAATAACTATCCCTGGATATTTGTCGCAATTTTTTGGTTTTTTATGAGTTGCCCTGACTAATTCTTGGGCCACCTTGGGTGCAAACCCCATTGCAATACGAAGCTGCTCCTCAGCTGCTTTAATCTCTCCCAATTGGTAAAGACACAATACTTTCCCATACATTGTTGCCGGCAGAATATCTTTGGGATATTTATTGCATAAATCAAGCACTGTTGAAATTTCATTTTTTGAAAAATAACAGCCGATTAACAAATTTCGAATCCCCTGATTGTCATTGGGATTCATCATAATTAAGTTCTCAAAAATATCGCGAGCCAAATCCATTCTGTTCAATGCTAAATAACAATGCCCTAAGTTGGCATAGCAACGTAAAAATGGACGATTATCTAAAATCCCCCATATCAATTGAGGGCATATAGCAAAAAAATTTTTGGGTAAAATAGGTTGAATATTTGCTAATCCTTTATCTAAAATAATATAGGCTTTTTTATACTCACCTTCCTCCATAAGGAATAACCCCAAATGTGCATAAGCATCAATAAAGTCGGGATGCTCGCAAGCAATTTCTTGTATTTGTTGAGTAGCGGTTACTGGGAGTCCCGCATCCATGGCATCTAATGCCCGATCAAATTTTCTAAAAATAGGTTCAGCGCTTTCACTGTAAACGAACTGCCAGGTATCTTTATCATTACCCCTTAAAGTCACTATTTTTTCTGTTGGCATCTTATCTTCCTTTATATTTTTATCATTTATCAATGTCATTCAGTTCTGCCTCAATTTCTTCTACCGTTGGCAGACTCGTTTTTAACTCTTTAGGCAATGCTTTTGATAACGTGTATTCTGAAACACCTATCGGTGCTTTAATCCCCCTTAAAGCATATTCTGCGATAATTTTGTTTTTAGATTTGCAAAGTAAAATTCCAATCGTTTGGTTATCACCGGGTTTGCGCAGAAGATCATCGACAGCGCTTAGATAAAAGCCTAGCTGACCTGTGTGTTCTGGTTTAAAAGCGGTGGCTTTTAATTCCACCACTATGAATGATCGTAAATTTAAGTGATAAAAAAGTAAGTCAATAAAAAACTCTTGATCATCAAATGTCAGCGGAACTTGTGAGCCAACAAAGGCAAAACCTTGGCCCAATTCAAGCAAAAAATTACGAATATGTGTAACAAGCGCGGCTTCAATATCCCGCTCTAACGCTTTTCCCTGAATAGTGAGAAAATCAAAATTGTAGGGATCCTTTAATATTTCATTAGCAAGATCTGATTGTGCAGCTGGCAAATGAGCGTGATAGTTGCTTATTTTTTTAGCTTTTTTCCCTTGACGCTCATATAGATCGCTTTTTATTTGCATTTCCAAAACCAACCGAGACCAACCATTTTTAATGGTTTGTTCAGCGTACCAATTGCGTATTGATGGGGTATTAGTTTTGTGCAACAAAACACCAATATGACCCCATGGTAATTGGTCCACAGGCTGTGGACTTTTTTCAAACTCTGGGTATTCCTTCGCAAAAATACGCATTCTTTTTAGATTCGTAACGGAAAATCCCTGCGTTTCAGGAAACGCTTGACGCATATCATGCGAAAATTGTTCTAAAAAATTTTCACCCCATTTAAATGCCTTTTGTTTCTCAATAAGATCATGACCAAGCTGCCAGTAAAAATGTATTAGTGGACGGCTGGCAGCAAGTGCTGCACGAAGTTGTGCATTTTTCAAACGCTCTTTAACTTCATTAAAAAAGTTAGCGTAATGGTTATCGAGACGTAAAGTCTTTGGGATAATGCTCTTAATTTGTTTTGTCATAAAATTGAAGTTGGAAACAAAATATTTGATCAATTATACGCCGAATTTTACTGTACCAAAATTGTACCAAACCACCCTAAATTTAGGTGAATTTTGGTACATTAAGGTAGATTATCAAAATCGCTATAAGCTATACAGGGCGCGGATTTAAAAGGCTTTATAAAATTTCAAACTCGAGCTACGAACCAGGCGGTCGGGAGTTCGACAAAAATGTAGGAAAGTATTTTTGGACGAGCTTTAGCGCAGGGCGAAGCCCCGAATGAGTTCATCTCTCCGGGCGCGCCATCTTTCGTCTTACTCGCACAAGCGTTTCCGAAGATTGGCTCTTAAGCAACTTGAACTTCTCTTCCTATGTTTGCGTGAGATTTGCGTGACCTGTCTGAATTAGCAAGAAAGGTTAGATGCCGTGTGCATAAGGTGAGTTATTAAAAAATTGAATCTCGCAAATTATTATAGCAATCAACCATTCAATGAACATTCGTAAAAAGTATGTAGATGACGACGCATTGATTTTTGTATGATCAAAATGTATTATTTATTCATCATATTAAAAAATCGTTGGATGTGTTCATGATGTTAATAAGCGCAGAAGCACTATTAGCACAGTTACCGGGGTATGTGGTTTTTCGAGATTTACATTCTACTTTTATAGCCAGCAATGTTAACACCGCAAAATTACTGGGATTTTCAAGCATTGAAGCGCTAGTTGGTTTAACAGATTATGATATAAATTATCACCCAGAATATATCAATTTTGCAGAAGAATTTTGTAAACATGATCAAGAAGTGATCCAGACAGAAAAAGAAATGAAAGTTTTGGGCGTTTTTCCGTATGCGGATGGAGAAATTCATTCTGTTCTTGCTTTTAAAAAACCATTGCATGATGAACATCATCAGGTAACTGGTGTGATCATTACGATGAATGATATCAAAAATGAATATTTTGAAAAATTATTTTCTAAAATTATACAACATGACCATCACTTTTTGCCTAAAAAAATGAGGGGCGTCCAAAAAGTCATCTTAAAAAATTTTCAGCATGGTCAGCTTACTCATAAAGAATCAGAAATTTTGTATTATTTTATACGAGGTGCTTCTGCTCGTAATATTGCTGAAATACTTTATCGATCTCGACGTACTATTGAAACACATATAGACAGCATAAAAAATAAACTAGGCATCTATAAAAAATCTGAGCTTATAGAATTTTGCATTGAAAATAACATGTTAAATAGTATTCCTGCTTCTCTTTTATCGAATGTCTCTCATTTTTTTCTTACACTTGACGAGTAAACTGATTTTTTCATCTCCATCACAACACAATGTGCGAAACTCGTGTTCTATTTGGATAGGATTATCCAAAGCAAATGTCATCATTTCAGTAGCGCGAATCGCTCGCGCTCTGTATAGCTCGATCAACGTCTACCCGGGTCTATGTCGACAAGCAATCTCAAGGGTCTCTCCTGAAAACAGGTTTAAGAGTTTAGACTCAAGATTAGCCATATCTTGAGATCTCGCTTTACATAAAGCGGTTAAGGCCGCTAAATCGTTGGATGCTCGACTGCTGGGCGCGCCGCGCGAAAGAATACATTTCCCCTGTACGTGTACTAAACCAAAATCAAAACCGAGTCGACAGGTTGGGTTGGGGGCGTCAAAAGAAAGGTAGGGAAAGTCGTGCTCGCTTAGATAATTATAAAGCGTTAATAAACGAGGCAATTTGGTGTCACCAATCTTAAACAATGATGCAAGGTCGTCGTCGTCAGTATAAGGATAAAATGATCCATCAGGATGACAGTACTCGTTCACGACATGAACTGGCAGGGCTTGCTGTATACCACCGACTATGTGACACCAATACCTCTTTCGTGCATCCTCATCCAAATGATTATCTTCTCGTTCTCGCACATAGGTTGCGAGCGCATCTAAAAGAGGCTGGAAATTAAAGTGAGGCTCACCTTTAACCCGAGTAGAAAAAGAAGTTTCCATCCCCGGTTGAGTAATATCCGGAACTTCTCTACCATCCTCAGTGCGCACAGTAGGATAGACCATTTTGGTTTGAGTATGAGTATAAGAAAGACCCTGCTCTCTAACTTCATGATATTGCCTTATTAATTCCTCTCTGATTGCTTCACATTCTTCCATTTCTCTCCTTCCAGCTGCTTTTATTTCATCCGTTCTTCCTTGCTCTGCTTTTGCGCGGGCCTTATGAAACGCTTCCTGTAATGATTTCAGTATCATCTCTAACATGTAAGCATCCATGGCCCAAAGCGCGTACATAAAAGGTGAGCAATTTTGAAATCTTCTACCTGAAAGATCGTATACATGGTCTTCTATGTGATCACTTGTATTGGTTCGCATCACTACATAACGAATATTTAATAGATTCGCATCCAATAATCCTTTCACATCGTCTTCCTGACCCCGTGTCACATAGCCTAATAAGCAACGAACCATTTGCTCTTTGTCTTCTTGCTCTTCATGATGTTGAGGACGAAAGAAAGAACGACCCAATAAGGATTGCGTATGTATATCTACATGGCTAGCTCGCTCGGTGGCATGACCAGGATGAATATTTTCGGGCGTTGCACTTGTTGAAGCACTGCCGCCCCCAGAGGGGGGAGTGAATCGGCATCTTAATAAACGATTCCCCGCGCATTCTAAAAAATAGCCTTTATTTAAGCTATATTGTTCTAAAAGCGGCAAAATATCCGGAAAGTATGTTTTAGCACAATGAATAGCATAGCTAGGAATCTTCCTTACTGTTGAATAAATAGCATCATAGTAGCAAGGAATCTCCATTATTACTGTGGTATGTATATCTGCACCTAATTCTAGCAAGTAGCGTACTATTGCCACATGACGTTTTTCTATTGCTACTATCAGTGGAGTTAAATTGTTATACGTAGTTAATTCGCTTGCTTCAGGAGTAAAAGCTGCTTCTTCTTCAGACCCAGGAATAGGTGCCGCTAAAACATGAGTCATTTCAACACAATTAGGCCGTTGATAATTTATTAATTCTTTCTTTTCCGTTAACAGCTTTTCTACATGATCTTGCTCACCTCTTGCAATCGCTAAAAGCAACTCATTTGCCATCTCTCCATTGGACAAATTTATGCGTTCCCTATTTTTTTCAAATTCTTTCAAGAATGCATCCATTTTAGGGTATTCCGCACGGGCAATGGCATCGGTAAATTTTTTCGGGTTAAGTACAGCAGTCAACTCATCAGGATCGCTCAACCCCAATAAGTTATGTTCCCCTCCTAATCTAGTTAATCCTTCTTGATGAACATCAGCCGATGATGCTTCCCATGCTAGAGCAGCTGCTTCGTTCGCTTCAGATGCTAGTAAGAAAACTTCTATTCCTTGGCTTCCTAAAATTCGCGCAGTTTCTTGTTGTTGTTTGCTTGCATAAGGTTGAATATTAATACTTCCCACGGAATGTACTCCAGGAGGACAAATTTCCCCAAATTTTTTTACGCCATCTATTGTTGTTGCCATTCTAAACTGTCCAGGTACTCGAGGATCGGGATAAGGAGGCAATTCAAACACGTGTAATGTAGCATGCCCTAATTGTGTGGGATGCAGTATTTGATACAAGCGAAACAAGCGCTCTAAAATGGCAATTCCTTTTGGCCAATACATTTCTTTTTGCCACACATCATCTGAATTGCGGTCAGGCCATTTTAAATTAGGTATGGCGAAGTTTTCTTTAATTTTCTGATACACCGCGTTAGCTAATTTCCCTATATCATTTGGTTGAAGCATTTTTCCTTTTATGGATTCCGCCGCAAACACAGCTTTTATTATTTGTCGAATATCTATAATATTTAACTTATCTAACTCTTCTTTAGGTAATTCTGAATTAGCTGCAAGTAATGCTTCCACAAGTAGCACAGCGGTAAAATTCTCCTCTGGCAATGCAGGACGATTTCCTCCATACAGATAAACTTGAGAAGGATTTTCTTCTGTACCTTCTAATGATAAATAACGAACAGCGGGCTCTGTGACCTTTTGAAGTGAGCCCTGTACTAAAAAAAAATTTGTTTGCTCTGCTTCACTTAAACGAGGTTTACTTATATACCCTAATGCACGTGCTGCCTCAAGTGTGCACTCTTCAGTTTCATTGATTGGAAATTCAGAATGACCATCAAATCGTTCAGCGGTACGCGCACCATCTTCCATCATAAATAATTGCGCAGTGGCATACATGAATTTTATGCCTGCTTCCAGATCATAAAATTTAATTTCTTCTAACATGCCCTCTAACTCATTTTGCGTATAGTTTTTAGAAGGATGCTCTTCCCATGAAATATTGGAGCGATGCCAGCCATAAAAAAGCGCTTCGTATTTCTTCTTTTTCTCAGGATCAAGTTTTTTTATTTCTGAAGGCAGTGCTTTGTGAATGCCTGCTAAAAATAATAAGTTGGTTCTTGCCCTTTGCTCTTGAGGAGTGGTATATCCCATTGCAATAAGTATTGCTCTTAAGGTTGTGTACATATTATTTCCTATTATTTAATCTATGGGTTATTAATTTTATTGATTTTTTTTACATAGACATCCGTAAAAAATACGTATACGTAATTACGTTGAAGAAACATTTTTGTCGCTATCGACTTAAAACCTGTAGAATTTCGTAGAGAGATTGAGGCAATTGCAGTCCCTTTTTAAGAAGGCAATTAAGACGTAAACCGAAACCGCAATCCATATTTGGGTTTTACCCGCATTTTCACTATGGCCGAAGAAAGACTTGATGCGTAGATGTTGTTTGATCCACTTAAAGAAGAGCTCAACTTGCCACCTGGTGCGATAAAGCTCTGTAATGGTATGTGCCGGTAAGCTCATGTGGTTGGTGAGCAAAATAAAAGTTTTTTGTGTTTCGGGATCTTTAAATTGTAGTAACTCAAACTTGAGCTGACAGTTCCCGGTTTTTTGGAAGTAACTGTCAGATTAAGTCGAGACTAATACACTTTAACGTATCTAAAAATTTTTTATTTATTTTTTGTGTTGCCATAAATGATCCGTGACTTATTAAATTCAATATAGTTCACTATCATAAACGATTAAAGCTCAAAAATTTGTTAAGTGCAGCTATCGAAATTCGGAGTTACTCTGTTAGGTATGATTTTTGAATTTTGTGCAACCGGTTAGATAAGTAACAAAATAAACCGGGCACATAGGTAACACTTTTTTTATCCTGGACGAATGATTTTATCTAACCTTGCATCAATGATTCCTACTTTAAGTTGTGCAAAATAGATAATCGCTCGTCCTTTATCAATTAAGCCGTTATATTTTTGGTTTTCTAAAAAATTAATCATTGTTAATTCCCAAAGTCTTTGTTGAAAATGATTTGGAAGTTCTTTGGCAAAATCTTTATCTAAATGGCTTTTGTGCATAGTGTAAAGAAGATGCCAATATTCTTTTGCTGGCCTATGCCAATCAAAATTCTCAGCGCGCCGCACGCCATACATTGAAATCGATTAAAATAAACGATGAAGCTTACCAAAGAATCCAAAGGTATTATGAATACTAAAAAATGTTTTTCGTTAGAGATTTTATTAAAAAACTTCTGGGTAATTCTTTTAATGTTTCAGATGCCTTTTGCTTGGGCTAGCAATCGTACTGTGGATTTAGTGGTTAGCTATAAAACAGTAACCTTCGCAGGAAAGCCTGTGCAAGCCATTGTCGTCAATAATCAATTGCCTGCACCCACTTTACATTTTAAAGAAGGTGATCATCTCACGATTAATGTTTATAACCACCTTGATAAAGGGACGAGTATTCATTGGCATGGATTAATTGTGCCATGGAATATGGATGGTGTAGAGAATGTGAGTCAAGCACCTATTCCTCCGGGTGACGTTTTTCATTATCAGTTTACTTTAAAGCAATCGGGGACATATTGGTATCACGCGCATACCGGGTTTCAAGAGCAACAAGGCCTTTATGGCGCAATTGTGATTGATCCGCTGCATTCACCAGCTTACCATTACACGAAAGACCAAGTGATTCTGTTATCCGATTGGAGTAATACGCCACCAGAACAAATTTATGCCAACCTAAAAAAAGAAGGTGATTATTATTCTCCTAACTTCCCACAGCAGCCTTCACTCATGCGTTTTTTACATGATTATTACCTCACAGATACCGCAGGAAAGAAAAAAATTCTCATGGATTATCATATGATGCAGCAAATGCGCATGAGCATTTATGATTTCAGTGATGTGGCTTATGATGCCTTTTTACTGAATGGTCACCCCAATGATCATTATTGGACAGCTCTCGTTAAAGTTAGCGACATTGTACGCTTGCGTTTTATTGATGCAGGGTCGGGGACGATTTTTCATGTCAAAATTCCTGGCACCACGATACAAGTGGTACAAATGCAGGGGCATGATGTGGTTCCTTATACAGTAAAAGATTTTACCCTTGCGCCGGGTGAAACCTTAGATGCTTTAGTAAAAGTGACACAAGATAAACCTTATCCTATCTATGCCGAATCTTCCGATACTTTAGGTGCCGCTATTGGTGCATTGCTCACAAACGCCAAACAATCGATTGATATTCATCATATTCAACCTTTCCCCACGCCGGAACCTGCCACGATGATGGGAAATATGGATGGAATGGATATGTATGACATGTCTCATGATATGTCTAGCATGAACATGGATAAAGATTCGAATATGGGCTCGATGAAAATGGATGGCATGGATATGCCGATGAGTCACAGCATGCAGATGGATGTACCAATGGCGATGAACAAAATGTCATCACCTGATGCAGCAAAAACGACGAGTGTCAAATATCAAAATGTCAAAGCCACGGTAAAAACCAATGATCCTAACGTGCCTGTACAAACGATTAATATGGAGTTATCAGGTTATATGGGTCGCTATATTTGGTTTATTAATGGCGTACCGGAAATGGATGCAAAGCCCATTATCATTGAACCTGGCAAACGTTATCGATTGATCTTTTTTAATAACTCTATGATGCATCATCCCATGCACATTCATGGGCATTGGTTTATTTTACGTAATGGCCATGGTGCTTTTGATCCTTTATTACATACCTTAGATATTGCCCCGGGTGAAACAGTGGTCGCGGATGTAGATGCGGATGCCAGTGGGCAATGGATTTTTCACTGTCACCTTCTTTATCACATGATGTCTGGTATGACAAGAGTTTTTCGTTATAGGACTTTCCCACAGGATGTGGCTAAAGTTGAAGCGCAAGGACTAAAAGCTGAACAAGTTTCTTCTTTACAAAATAAGCCTTCACCTGAACTTATCAACCCTCCTCAAGAATATATTAACCATGCCATGATTCATCACCCCATGGGAGAAATGTCTGGGCTTTTTGAGGCAAGTTATTTAGAAACAGGAATTGATCCTGCGCGTAATATTGATGAGATTACTTTTAAATCACTGATCGGTTCCGATTACAATAAGCTTGAATTGTATACGGAAGATGCCGAAATAAAAAAAGGAACCGTTGAAAATGCTGACATGGATTTTTTCTATTGGCATTTAATCAGCGAGTTTTGGGCAATTAAAGGCGGCATGAATTATTTTTATCGCCCAAGCGGTACACCTTATTGGCAGCCAGGTGTCGGCATTGAAGGATTAATGCCGTATTTCATCGATACTAATTTAAGAACATATTATCATTCCGGTAGCACCAAATTTGATTTACAGCTTTCGCGCGACACTCAAATCACGAATCGTTTTTTTATTCGCACAGGTATTCGAAGTATTGCTGCGACAAAAACCGTTACGAGTGATCAAATTGGTAGCGGTTTAAATCAAATGCAGTATATTATACGGTCTTATTATCAATTAAGTCCTACCCTGGCATTATTTACAGAATATAATCACACACGTGACTATGGTGCATTAGTAAATATTCGTCGTAACGATGGAGCATCAATAACTGAAAACACTTTAACTTTAGGCGTTTCTCTTTTATTTTAAAGCATTATCCATTCAAACAAACTTAGGTGGCCCAGGATTCATCTATTGCATAGGATTCTCTATAGGGATTGCAACCCTAAGAATTAGTGCGCTCATTGATAAAAAGCTATAGTCGATAAGATGAATCAACCATAGGTACAACTTCATTTGAAAGTGCTGTATCTACAGTACATAACAAGCTCATTTCTTCAGCAAAATAATATTTTCCATTGCGACGCCCGGATACGATTGCCATAGCATTATCATAACCCTTATCATTTTTCATACGCTCCAGTTTGCTTTTTAGAGTAAACCGCGCTGTTGGATAATCGAGCCTATTAAAAAGCTGTCCAAAGTAACAAAAATCTTCTCCTGATTCCAGCGCTCCATCAAAATGCAATATAGCTAATGCAACTCCCTCTGGATTATGGTTAAAAATATGATATAAAGCGACTAAATAAAAAGTATTGCATAGCATGTTGGCTTCTTGGGCAGTATCAACACTTCGTACTACTTTTGAGCGAACCAATAGAGCATGATCAATCAAAGGACTGATTTTTAAACAATCGCGAGTAAGATCACAAGATGTGTTTGTATCAACTACCGCTATTAGTTCTTGATTAATAGCGAGTTGCACTTCGTAAGATTTATTAAGATATAACGGCAGATGTAATTGTTTGTAGCACAGGCTTGCCAACTGGTGAATAGTCAACATACCGACTTTGCGTTGATAATCTATTAAAGCGCAATTTAATAATAAATCAAGTGCCTCTTGTACATTAGCACCGGGCATGAGCTTAAAAAGAAAATCTTTGGGTATCGGTGCATTATTTAATACGCAGAGATATCCAAGTAAGTCAAATGCCTCAGGAAGCTGTGTTTTGATGTAATTAAACAAAACACCAAAAGTTCGATCTAGCAAATTCAAAGTTGATTTTATATAAGTAGGATAATGAGGACAAGGATAAGTGGGGCAAAGATCCGCTAATATTTCTCCATTATAAAATACATGCTCATACGTTTGAAATGCTTCTAAAAACTCATCAATAGATAATGTTGTACCTTCAACTGTATTAATGGCTGTTATAATGGCTAAGGGATAGTTATGTAAAATCTCACAAAGCCTTGTTACATCATTATAGGATGCTTTTTCTTCCATACGATTGGCAATCTGCCGAATCTCATGAGGGGTGAACCCACCTATTGGTATGACATTCATCTCACTATACGCTTTTTGAGAAGTGATAATTAAGTGAAATTGACAAGAGCGTCCAGCGAAATTCAATGGTAGAAACATTTTTATATCGCCGAAGCTCTCAACATTATCAATAACGATTAATACCTTTTTGTGGCCTGCTTCCTCAAGTGAGGTGTAATATTTATTACATTCTTCTGAATCTAATGTAAGTAATGTAGATGATGGATTAATGATTTTATTAAAGCTTGCCTGAAAGCATGAAGTTTCACCTGGAAGAAATATAACACAATCATATTGATTAGCATGGTAAGCATAATGAACACAATATTCTGTTTTACCCATGCCAGACAAACCAGCTATATTAACGGCAATAATTGGACCTGATTTAAGAAAATACTTGTGAAGACTTTCATCGATAGCAGGCCGTTCAATATAACGCTGATTGTAATTTGGAATGTCTCCTAAAATTTTGTCAGGCAACTTATCTCTTGATGTTGTTGATGCAGCAACATAAAATACCTGTGCATAACCCCCCATAACAACTGGAGCTAGCGCATTTAAAATTTGCGGTGCTTGAGGTATTACATAGTCAGACCCTCCGGAGGTATCTCCTGGGGGTGCGATAAAACCTCTAATGATGAAGGCAGAGTTGCATTAACTACACCTGAAGCAAGCAACCCACTTCCTCCAGCAATGGCTAGTGCTGAAGTATGATCACGTTGCTGCTGTAACGCAGGATGCGGTACATTGCTAAGATCGCGCATGAGCTTTGCTGATCTCTCGTCTATTCCACTTTTGGGTATTTGTCTTATGCGAACAAAGTCTCCTTCTACTTCTGGAGCAAGATGTATCTCCCCATCAGTTCCAATATTTTGAATGGATTCTAGAAGCTGAGATTGTGTAGCCAAAGACAGATCTGTACCATCGATAACAAAAATATCAGCGTAATCACCCACAACTTTGGAGGCAAAGTACAATTTTTTGCCATGAGTTTCATCGCTATCACTTGCTAGAACGGAAACAATACGAAGCTGCTTCTTGGCCGCTTTCATCTCTTCTAATTGGTAAAGACACAATACTTTTTCATACATTGTTGCCGGAAGAATATCTTCAGAATATTTATTGCATAAATCAAGCTCTTTTGAAAAGCCGCATTGTATTAAGCGTAATATTGTTTTTTTAGCCCAAATTTTTATTGTTTCTATTGGAGGTGGTTGAAGAGGGATGAGATGTTTTTTTTGAGGAGGGATAGACAGCGAGTGTATCGCAACCCATTGGCATTGCGAGCTTGCGAGCTGTGATAAAACATTCTCATCGGTAATACTTTTGACATCATTCACCCATGCAATGGGATATTTTTCAAAAATTTTTAGTATGTTTTGTGGATAAAAACTGTAAATGCCAAGTTTTATTTTTTTATCAGGCATGTGTGCTAACAATCCTTCCAATACAAGCCTTAAGCGTTTGTATTCTTCATCGGCTGAGATTACAGTTGCCATTGGCCGCGTAGATTGTGCACCTAACTCAATAACACTTGCACCCGCTTCGTAAAGTTGTAATGCTCGGGCAATGGCCGTTTCTGGAGAAAAGAAGCTCCCGCCATCGGAAAATGAATCAGGAGTAACATTCACTATAAAGGAAACAAACTGTCGAAAAATAGGTATTTGAATTATACTTAACACAAAGCATTAGCGAAATTTTTTATGAGCAAACTGAAATACGCTATCATTGGCACAGGCGCTGTGGGTGCTTTCTACGGCTTGCAGTTACAACAAGCGGGATACGATGTGCATTTTCTTTGTCATTCGTCTTATAAAATGGTTAAAGAAAAAGGATTAGAACTGCATTGGAAAAATAAAATAACCATGACAAAAGTCAATGCTTATGCCAATGTGAAAGATATGCCACGATGCGATATCATTCTGGTTTGCCTCAAAACAACCGAAAATCATTTACTGAAGAAAATTTTGCTTCCCATTATAAAAAAAGACAGTGTAATTATTATGCTGCAAAATGGATTAGGCAATGAAGAAGCCATTGAAAAAAATTTCCCTAATGCTTCTATTATATGTGCGACAACCAATGTAGGCGCAGCTAAAATTGCTCCAAATGTAATTTCTTGCAATCATTTTAAAATGACGAAAATAGCGCCTTATGCTATTTCTGAAAAAAATCCAGATGCTTTAAAAAATTTCGCTAATGCTTTAGTCGCTGCAAATATTCCTGTAACAGTGTATGACGATTATCTAGTGTTGCGATGGCAAAAACTTTTGTGGAATATTCCTTTTAACGGTTTATCCGTGGTTTATCAAATGGACTCTTTAACATTATTGGAAAAGCATTACGATGAGATTGGTGCCATCGCCAAAGAAATTATGCAAATTGCGAAAGCCTATAACCGAGAAATATCATCTGAATTTTATCAAAACATGCTGGATTTTACCCGTACCTTAGGGCATTATCAAACAAGCATGCTGGTGGATTTTCTTCATCATCGACCGCTTGAGTTAACTTATTTTTACGAAAATCCTTTGAAAGCAGCAAAAGTAAAAAATATTGCCGCACCCCATATGGCATCACTGCATCAACGTTTACATTTGCTTCAGCAAAAAAATTCATAGGATAAAATTTTAAGCGGCTCGGTGGATAATAATTATCTTATTTATGTGGATGGCAATTCTTTTTTGTTTATCCGCATTTAGCGAGGAGTAATGAGTTATAGCCTTTAAGATTTAGTTTCAGACAAGGCGCAAGTGAATGAGTCGAGGGAGTGTACATATACCCATCGTACTTGAAGATACTGGATTCTAACGTTGTCTTTTCTGCAAGCTAAAACTTTCTTTCGCTTAGAATAGGGCTGGCTATTCCGGGTTCAAGAAAGATTTTATCTTGCAGAAAATACGTTGTTATAACCCAGCATCTTCAAGTACGATGGATATAGACGTACATGACCGAAGGCGAATGAACTTGCAACACCGTATGAAGCTAAATCTTAAAGGCTATACCAGTAGCGAGATATACGACAGCGTTTAGTAGCTATGAGAAAGATTATTAGATTTTAGCGGCAATTTCTATTTGATCATTTTTATTTTATTAAAAGCACCGTGGGTTGCGTGTGAAACCTAGATTTTAATTAATTTATTCTTTTTTATAACCAAATATAAATCATGATAAAATATTAAAAAAATTAAAACAACATTGTCTTAAATGACGTAAATAATGATAGTCATTTTTATTCAAAGGAGCACTTCTATGGGGCGTGAATATCAAGTAACCAATGGTGGAATGCGCATTACATATGATCGAACACAACAATCAACTTCAACACACCTTCCCTCAGGAAATATCCCTTCCAGAATTACACTTCCCATCCAATATAGTGGAGAAAACACAGAATGTTTGACTGAAAATATTATTGAAGATTCAATAGAGGAAGAAGAAGGCGTACCAATCTCAGGAGGAGGGCTTAGAACGAGCATTATTACCCAATTATCTCGGACACAAACGAGACTGGAAGGTCATATGGATTCTTCATAGGAAGGGAAGGATCGAGGCTCTCTTAAACCATCTATCAATGCAGCAACACCCGCAGTAAGAATGTATGCTACATTAAGTTGCTCTTCTAAGTAGTGGGTAGTGCTACACAGCCTGAATAAACTGATGTATCCCTAAAATTTCTAACGATTGTGATATTAGCGAAGACTGCTGCGTCAACTTAAGCGGTTGTCATGCCTGCGTAGGCAGGCATCCAGTTAAGCATGCTTTTAGGTAATGTAAGCGACGAAAATCTTAGCTTATCAAATATAGGTACGCTTCACTTTTACTTCCCACGATGCTTACTTGCCTGGATGCCTGCCTACGCAGGCATGACAAACTTAAAAAAACTTAGGGATACATCAGCTGAATAAAGACTTGACACTGAATACCCCCCTAGCATTCAATATATCCGTGACAAACCTGTATGCTTTTCAAAATAGATAAATATACAAGATGCAGTAGTAACATTTTTTGTTTTGTGGATTTTTATTAGTTTTGTAAGGAAATGCTTAAACTGCATCTTTACTTAGGGCGTGTCCCTAAAGTATCTTTTGATTGCAAAAGAAGCGAAATCGGTCAATTTTAACGATCCTCCTCGTTAAATATGTTCAATATTCGCCTGGAACGATTATTAAAACTGCCTCGATTATCTTATTTTTCGCTTCAAACAATACCTTAGGGACACGCCCTAGCTCTTATTAAACCGATAAATACAAAACAAAGGTAGAGGGCAAATAGTGGATAAAAGTTAGGGTCTATTTTTGCCCTCAAAAAGTTAGATCAAAAGTTTAAAGAGTATTGGAGTATAATAGTCTCATTGGTTAATTATTCTAATAAATAGACACTTATTGAGACTTTGGATCTATGCTTTTTTTCGCATCTGCTGATTTAAATTCAAAACAAGATTGGCAAATTCCAACATTAGAAGTTTTAGATAAAATGGTAGAGCACGTACAGCATTTGCCTGTTGATTTCAGCAAAACAGTCATTTTTGCTGTTCAACACCACTTAGAAACAACAGCCAGTCTTTATCGCAGCTTACTACAAATTGGAATCGCTCGTATTTACTCCACCGGAAAATATTATTCTTCCTCTGCACGTGTAGAATCTGCGATGCAAGAACTAGGGGTTTATCTTACTAAAAATACGCGGCCCACCAAGCCCGGCAATTTTTATGGAGCGATACGTCAAGATATTACATACGCTTGGGAACGTATGTTCACTGATATTGCGGATAGCGACATCAATACTATTCTTATTTTAGATGATGGCGGCCGGGCATTAGAGCTAATGCCACGAAGCGTAGCGCTTCGCTATAAAGTAGCTGGTGTTGAACAAACGCAAGCGGGTCTCTATAGCGCTGCTTTAAAATTAGCACCAGTATCTATTGTCCAAGTGGCTTCATCTGCTTTAAAAAAGCATGTTGAACCTCCTTTAATTGCAACAGCCGTGATAAATACTATTACTAAATTACTTGATACTACTGATTTCAAACCTGATACTGTGTTCGGCGTGATTGGTTTTGGCGCTATCGGAAAAGCAATTACCCATCATCTTTTGGCAAAAGGTTTTTATGTTTTTATTTATGATAATAATGATGGTGTGTTGACAAGTATCGAACCTTCTCAGTATCTGTATAAAGAAAAGAGCATTATCAGCTTAATAAATAAAGTAGATTATGTTTTTGGTTGCACCGGGAAAGATGTGACAGAAAAGCTAAGCGAAACGTTACTCAATGTCATCGTCCACGAAGTGACTTTACTTAGCGTTTCATCTGAAGATAAAGAATTTCGTGAGCTATTGCAATTAATGATGCACAACTTAGAATTTACCGGGATAGAGTTGGAGCCTTTAGGTGATATTCATTTTCGTACGAAAGCGGGCGGAAAAATACACGTTATTGCTGGTGGGACACCAATTAATTTTTTAATGACTACACGCTTTGATCAAACCTGGAATGTACCTGCCGAAGATATCGCAGTCACACAGGGCGCTTTATTTGGAGGGGTGATTCAAGCGAAACTCTTAGCAGATTTAGGAAAAAATCCTTTGTCTATGCCTATGGCACCTACAAAAATTATGTTAAGCCCTCATATACAACAACATGTGATTGATGTGTGGAAACAAACTCCTCGTAGTAACAAGGACATCGAGGGATTATTAGATAAATTTGACGATCCCACCTGGATTGCACAACATTCTAGCGGCGACTATTGCTGCCTGCCTCAACTAGAAGAAACTTTTCTTTTGGCATCATCACTACGAGCACGATTATAAAGAAGATTTGTAACTTATTCGAATACACCCTCGCCAAAAAGGGCTCGTATAACAAAATTCTTGATTCGCATATTGTTGAAAAAAGAGATCACTATCAGCAATATATTTGCTTGATAAAATTTCTTGATATTTATCCGGCTCCACATGAAAATAAGCAAAATCAATGGGATTTTTCTGCGTAGATGTCTCCGACAAAATAGTTAAATACATTTTAATGTCGCGTAATGTTAACATCAACGTAGCAGAATTCTCGTTGTGAGGTGCCCCCTCTAACAAGGTTGGAAAGGCTAGTGAATAATAAACTGGCAGCTGGCTTTCTGACCGTAAAAGACATGCATGCATGATTGTTGGAAAATGTTGCTTCAATTGATATACATTTAAAAAAGCTTCTTGTATCCCGTCAATAGGCGCCACTTGACTATCTGCTGTAGGCCGAAAACCAGGCCATTTTTCTGAAGCAATCAATATGATATGTTTTACTTGAGCTGCCAAATAAGGTGTTGGTTTTAATCCACGCGAAGTGGATACATCCACAAAAGACTCCCAATCTAACGCTTGCTGAATTTTATCGATACTAAATTTTGCTTGACTAAAACCATGCTTAAATAAATATTGATAAAAAGGGAACCAAGCAGGATCTTTTTGATGAACAAACCATTCTTTGGTAAAAAATAACACTTCTTGTTGCCATGGTTGACTAAAATTTGGGCGCTTAGCTATTTGTTGAAAAACATTCCAGTGATCACTTAGATTTTGAATTTTTGTGTTCGATGATAATCCATAAGCAAATCGCAATTGCTTTAAACCATCTAAGCGATTAATTTTCGGTAACATAAAAATAGAGCGAGATCCTGCAGTCACGCTCCACCTTGCTAAGCTTTTACGCTCAAACATAAAATCAAGTGTTTCGAAGAGCCCCAATAAACTGCCGGGATAAAAAAGATTGAGAGGACTAATACGATTGCCTGTATCAATAAAGACTTCATTACAGTTTTTTAACGTTAAAAATAGTGGTATAGCGCTATAACCTAATTGATCTTGCAAGCTCGCATTGGCCGACTTTAAGGCAAGCAAGTTTTTTTGCATGGGTAAAAATAATTCCCCATGCTTAATAATGTAGTCGCCAAATTGATAACTGGCATGAATCAATTTATATTTTTTGGTCGGATTCACAGCATTGACAATCCTTGCAAGCTCTGGATTAACGGCCGCCACCGATTTGCGCACTTCTTGCCAAGTCACTTCTTTCAGGCTATTTTCCACAACACTCATGCTTTTCCTTATTATGTAATTTACACAATATAAATATCTAACCTACTAAAAAGTTTTTATATTATAACATGTTAAGTGTAACGGTAATTAGGAGAAGTGGTTGCCATCTAGGGTATTTCTATTTAAAAGTCTCGCGGGATGCTACAAGTACATCCTCGGTAGGCTTTATTTCAGCATCCATGCTTCAGAAACCCGCTCAACTTTACTGGGTGTCATAAACTGAGAGTAAGCTACGAATAATTATCTGAAAAGGTATAGCATACATTATTCAGCCAAACATGGGTTCTCACCGCGTTGTTTTTTTATTATTATCCTAGATTCGACAGTTGAGAGCATAGCGAGAAGAGCTAATACGTTCAATATGGACATTTTCTTTTCAATTTTTCACAAAGGCGTAGTCACCCCTACGGTAAGTGAAAAAATTGAAAAAAAACGGACA
The DNA here is from genome assembly GCA_964471475.1 of uncultured Gammaproteobacteria bacterium. Classification (GTDB taxonomy): domain Bacteria; phylum Pseudomonadota; class Gammaproteobacteria; order CAISUE01; family CAISUE01; genus JAJNBD01. The sequence goes on along the minus strand of CAYYFQ010000004.1, from coordinate 94,798 downwards.
GACTCAATGCCGTACACCTTCGTGGTAGCTTTCAACTGAGAAATCTAGGATTATATATTGAACCTTTTTAGGAGTGGCTTCGTGATGACTAAATGGATAACATTACTTTTTTTGTTAAGCGCGCAATCTGTGATCGCGTCAACAAATCCCATTGATCTATCGACGACGCTGGGTGACCGTTGTGGAACGAGGGTGTCTCCCCCCAATACCACATTGGCCCCTCCCCCACCAATTTTTAACTCAAGTCAAGTATGGAAATTCGTAAGTGCACCCACTTTGCATCCTATGAAAATGCGCGTAAATTCATATCATCCTGAGTTACTTGGCAGCGGGCTCATCTTTAATGGTCCCTATACTTTCTCAAGGCGCGCCACTTATGGGCAAAGCGGAGTATTAATCACCGATAATGCGGGTAATCCGATTTGGTTTAGGCCATTAGGTAGCCCAAGCTTAATGAATACGGATGTAAAAGTACAAACATTATATGGAAATCCTGTACTCACTTTTTGGCAGGGAACGATTGCTACACCACCGGTTTATACCAATCTTCCTGCAGGAGGAGCAGAACCAGGTGCGTGCTATTACATTTTGAATAATCACTATCGTGTTATTAAGACTGTTTCAGCTTTTAAAGGTTTTATCCCTGATCTCCATGAATTTCTCATTACGCCGACGAATACCGCCTTATTTTTTGCAACCGCTGTTATACCCATGAATCTTACCCCTTACGGAGGCCCCGCTCATGGCGCTATCCATGACTTTTCACTTCAGGAAGTCGATTTAACAACCAATCGATTACTCTTTTTTTGGGATGCTTTAGATCATATTCCCCTATCAAGTACGAACATGCCTGCTTCAACAGCTAAATTCAGTGGCAACGTGTGGGATCCTTATCACTTTAATTCATTAGAGCTCATTAATGATGGAAGCAATGATATTTTATTTTCCGCACGTAATACATCAGCTATTTACCGTTTGAGCAAAAAAACCGGAAAGCTTGTGTGGACATTGCGCGGAGACGGAAAAGGAAGTATTTCAATTCCTGATCCATTTGCTCACTTTGCTTGGCAGCATGATGCACATTATTTGTCAGGAAATATCATCCGTATGTTTGATGATGAATGCTGCGCTATTCCAGGTGAGTTCCCGCTGGCAATACCTCCCTCGCGTGGCCTTGTATTATTTTTGGATTTGACCCATGGCGTGGCTAAACTTCAAACGACGTATTATCACAGTCCAAATATACTCACTTTTTCACAGGGAAATGATCAAGAATTAGAGAATAATAATCAATTTATTGGCTTTGGCTCTTCAGGGTACTTCAGTGAATTTGCTAAGGCAGGAAATAGCGCCATTACACCATGGTTAAACTTGCTTTATGATGTGCAGATGCCTGGCACCAACATGTCTTATCGCTCTTACCGAATGGCATGGGTGGGAAACCCCGATTATCCACCGAGTATTGTTGCAAAATCCACACAACATACCGTGGTAGTCTATGCCTCTTGGAATGGCTCTACTAAAACAACTTCGTGGAATGTTTATGCAGGGTTTGATCCTCATCATCTTCGATTAGTCTCCTGTGCGAATAAAAATGGTTTTGAGACCACGATTACGCTTAGCCAGCGTTGGTCATTTTTTCAGGTACGAGCGATGGATGCAGGAGGTCATGTTCTCGGTACATCACCTATTGTGACGCCTAGCGCCTAATATTTTTCATATATACCCATCGTATTGCCATCCGAACAAGCAAATAAGGGGTATTGAAACACCTGACAGGCTTTCTCAATCGGCGGCTGAGCATCATATAAAGGAAACAATCTGATTTTTAGAGCAGAAACTCACCACGTTTGAATTCGATCATACTTGCTAGTGAGAAAGCGCAGGGGAAGAACCTAAGCACTTTCTAAGGTCGCTTCTATGCTCTAAAATAAGCTCGAAAACACTTTTTTCACTCAAAGGGTGCAAAGCACGAGCGTATTCTACCAGCTCCGGTGAAACAATACTCGCAAAAATAGAACTTTTTAATCTATCTTGATTTGCTTTACTGGCCAATGGCTCATTTCCAGCCGTATCTTGAGTAGTTTGGCATTCCACTCCAAGAAAATATGCTTTGAATCTTCCTAAGGAATTAGCAAGGTGTCGGCCTTTACTCTCAAGACACACTTCTATCCCGTTTCCGAGTGCATTTTCAGCACGTCTTGTATTGTAACCGACGTGGGTTGTGACATCTTTTATTAATTGAAGATTTTCTTCAGTATCTGCAAGTAATTCTACCGGAGCTGGGCTTCGCAAAGCAGGCTCAAGCAAGTTTGCTCCTTGCTTAATTAAAAACATGGCTAAATCCGTATGCCCAAAAAGACACGCATAATGCAGTGGCGTTCGCCCATCATTGTCGGGAGTAAAAATAGCAGAATGAGCTCTTTGAAAAATTTTCATGGCCATATCAGGTCGCTGCATTTTTATCGCGAGAAGCGCTGCTGTCGCGCCTAAAGCATCTCTATAAACAAAATCAATTTTGTCTCCAAAAAAATCCACTAATGCGTTAAATTGATCCCAATCTTCATAAGCAGCAGCGTGGTGTAAAGGCGAGTTTTTATATTTGTTGAGTCTCAAAACGATAACATTTGGATGTACTTTATAATTTTTGGCAAGGTAACTAATCGCTTCTGAGCCATCCGGAATAATTGAAAACAAATCAAGACTGTCCATTTTTCTAGCGGGATCATATACATCTAAAAACGCTTCATATTCTTCAAGATTAAAAGCAAAATGCACTTTGTGCAAATCCCCCAGCTCTTGGTCAATATTTATATACAATTCAGGAGCACGAAAAATACGTGCTAAAGAGCCATAGCGAGAAAGCAATTCAGCTAAATCTTTACGATGGTTTCCAAAAAAACGCTTCCATTTCCCGTAGACATAAGCATTTTGAGTGCCCGTATAACAAGGCGGAAATGATAAGGCAGACGCCTCTTTTCCAGCAGCTCCCGCTGGCTTATTTTTGTTTGAAGAATCAATAGGTTGCAAATTTTGTTTTTGTAAACTTTTTCCTGACTCTTCTTGTGAATTCAAAGAGTTTCTCGCTTTTCCAGCAGGAATGGCTGTCTCTTTTCTACCCGCTCGACTGGAAAGAAGCGGGGGTGATGGTAAGGAAGGAAGCCTTTCTGATGTTGCAAGAAGTACACTTTCTTGCCCTTGGTTACGTCTAAAAAGGATTAAACAAAGCAGGATAGATACTGCAAGAAAAAGCAAAATGTAGGCTAGCAGCCTTTTGCTGCAGTAAACAAAAGCGCTGCTTAATACTCCTTCGCCTTTTTTTCGCATAGCCGTAGCAATGGCAATTTGCTCTCTCAGCTCTTTTTGTTTCTCTACTTTTGGCTGTTTCTCTGCTTTTGGCTGTCCTTGTATTGCATCAAGATCAAGGCGCTCAGGAGGTATACGCATATTTTTTTTAATGTGTTATTTTTTAGAGTAGAGTGATTATAAATGATTTAGCATTCAGGCGTAAACGATGTGTATTGAGCCCCCTCATTAAAATTGAACGGTTAATACGCTCTCTAAAAAGTTGTGATCCCATTCGACAAGTTTGCGCATGGCTTTTAAACTCACTTGTGGCATTGTCTTCTTGACGATTTGGAGTACATTCAACGCTGTTTTTTAATCATCGCACTATTTCTTGGCGTATTTTCTTTGCTATTTTGATGCGCTAAAGTTAATTGACGACAGCCCCTAGTACAACGATTCACACATTTTGTCCTTCTCCCAGCGTGACTGGTAGAGGGTGGCGCGAAGCGCCAGGTGAGGTGGGCTAAAAGAGTCCCTGATCTCGGCAGACAAAATAAATGACATGATGTACTAGTTATTTTATAAATATACCATTAATATACGGGTAATGAACTTAAACACATTTCAATAAGGAACTTTTATGAACCTCCGACCACACTCTATTAACCCCTACTCTTGGATCCTAATAGTATTTTTTATCGCCCTCTCTATTGTTTTGAAGATGATTCCACATATGCCTAACTGGAGCCCCCTGCTCGTTTTTTTTCTTTACTTAGGAAACACCTTATCTCGATCATTTAGTATGCTAGGCATTATCATTATAACTATTTTAGCTGACATCATCTTCAGTATTAGTTCCAATTATTCGCTATTCGGCAATTGGACATTTTTCACCTATTCAGGGTTTTTAATGATGGGAATATGTGGCTCACTCTATTTTGTTTCAGTGAAAAAATGGAGCTTTATATTGATTGCAATCTCATCGAGCTGTGCTTTTTGGTTATGGACAAATTTAGGGGTTTGGTTGTTAAGTGGTATGTATCCTCATTCTCTGGAAGGTTTACTGCATTGCTATTTGCTGGCTCTACCTTTTTTAAAGACCACATTATTTTCGAGCCTCTTATGGGGAGCGGTCTTTGTGAGTCTGACACGAATTCAGTGGCTCCCTTCCTCTCTTAAAATTGTTACCTTTTAAGTAAAATGTCTTTTTTTATTGCCGTAAATAAAAAAACCATTACTTTGCAGGCAGAGTACATTATTGACAATGTCAGTGAAGAACCTGTCAGCAAAAAAGAAATTGAAACTTTGGCGTTCATGCTGGCAGAACGCTTCAGTCAACTATCTTGCGACACTCTTCTTTTACAAGGTTTATCTAATACATTAACACTCGCCATTTTACTTGCAGCATGGCATGTAGGAATCAAAGTAGCACTCTTGCGCGCAGATGCTTTTCTTCCGTATTTTGAAAAATCTAAAATACTTTTAGGTAATCATTTACATGTTTTTTATGATGCAATAAATGACGAGGTGTTAGCCACTAACGAAACGCACAGCTTTACTTTCGAAGCATGGATTGAAAACGCTCCTACTCAGGATGTATCACCTCATCCTTTTAATTGGGATGACCACACTGTTTCGCTTATTTTTTTTACTTCAGGATCCACTGGCCACCCCAAAGGCGTTTGCCACTCTTTACCCAGCTTAATTCGGTCTGCCAATACATTTAAAGAATACTTTGACATCACGCCGCGTGATCATATTGTAAGCTTTGCCGAATTACACACCAACACAGGGCTTCGCACATTATGTTTAGCACTGCTCGACAATATTTCAGTCCTTTTTCCACGTAAACATAAAGGCACTTTATCACATGAATTAATGGCCTTAAAAAACGCCACGCTCTTAATTTGCGGCCCCTACATGCTTGAAGTGCTTCTCTGCCTAGAAATCCCCTTAAAACCATTACTTCATCCAGAGTTGAAAATATTATCACTAGGTTCGCATCTTCCCTTAAAAATTATTGAGCAAATGTATAAGCGCCACCAAATCACTGTGTTAAACTTTTATGGCTTAACAGAAACCTTTGGTTTCGCACTCGCCGATCAAGTAAGAAATACTACTGATTACTTACCTCCTCCTTGCACTCAAGTAAAGATTGAACTGATCCCCACTACTTACGACAATAATCTTTTTTATTTAGAAATAAGCAGTCCCAATCTTTTTTTAAGCTATCTTGGTGAATCTCCGCAAAAAAAACTCACTTTTAATACAGGAGATTTAGTATATCGCGATGAATATGGTGGTCTAAAATTTATGGGGCGAGCTTCGCATGCTGCCAAATCTACAAATGGAGAATGGATTTTCCCGCTAGCACTTGAAACTTGGATTCGCACACAACCCGACGTGCAAGATGTCATTGTTAAAGTTAATCCACCTTTAAGCACCGAATCTTTGCTTTCTATATTTATTACTACTGAAAAAGATTTTGCCAACTTCACTACCGCCTTAACTCAAAAAATTTTAGTCTCCTTTGGCCTTGATTATCATTCAATGAGTTGGCACTTAGCCAACATTAAACGTTCTGTCGAAGGAAAAATTGAATCTATTATGTTATCAACATAATCCATGGAAATTTCTCATGATTAAGGACTTTTATAGCATTATTAAAAAGCAAGCACAGGCTTCCAAATGGTTTGCAGAAATAAAAGATGAAAATTTAAGTTACAAAGAACTCCTAATTGCCACTCAAAAAACCGTGAGTTTTTTACGCACTTTTTCCTTAATTGGACATGCGCGCGTCATTATCTCAACGCAGCATGATAAAGAATTAATTATCTTGGTATTAAGCTGTCTTTTTGAGGGAATTTGCCCAATTTTATTAGCACCGGATACTACCCCTGCCAAACTTAAACACATTACTGAATTGAGCCACTCCCAACTTATTTTTATGGATCAAAATAATGTCGACGCTATTGATAAGAGCATAAATGCTCAAATAATACCCATTAAAGTAACTAAAAAAAAACGTGCTTTTGTCAATAAAATTTTAGGCACTCCTACTCTCCTCACAAAATCTTACCCCGAATTATTAAACTCGCACCCTCCTCTAGATCCAAAATGCGAAACAACCCCTAAGGATATAGCCTTAATTGTTTTCACCTCTGGATCCACGGGCAACCCAAAAGGCGTGATGTTAAGTTACTTAAATATTTTTTCTCACTTACAAACTTTTCAAAAAGTTTTTAATTATGATGAACGCTCCATTTTATTTAATAATCTCCCCTTATATCACATGGATGGTTTAATTCAAGGGCCATTAATTACGCTATTTTGCGGCGGCACTTTAATTCGTCCTGAAAAATTCTGCTTGCAAAATTTAGATATGCTTTTTAACAAAGTCGCTTCCAAAAAAGTATCCCATGTTATTTTGGTTCCTAGCATTCTTGCGCTCCTTGATCGCTATGGTATATATGATGATTACTTTACAACCCCCTCTTGTCAGATGCTCATATTAACAGCAGCTTATTTAAACGCCGATATGTGGGCGCGTTTGCAAAAACGTTTCCAAGTTAAAATATGCAATGTTTATGGATTAATTGAAACGGTGACCGGTGGTATTTTTTGCGGGCCAGATCCCACTACATTTGCTATTGGCACAGTAGGTCTACCGGTAGATATGACGGCCAAAATTGTTAACGAGCTTGGCGAAGAACAAATTAATGGATGCGTAGGTGAATTGTTATTACAAGGAGAAAATGTTAGTGACGGTTATATTGGCTCCTCTAGTGAAAGCCACCCTGTTTTTAAAGATGGGTGGCTTTACACCGGTGATCTTGCTCGAAAAAACGCTCAAGGATTAATTGAGATCGTCGGGCGTAAAAAAGAAATTATCGTCAGCGGAGGCGTCACTATTTATCCGGAAGAAATTAATGAGGTATTACTGCATCATCCCCGTGTTCACGATGCAGCCACTTTTGGTATTGAAGATGAGCTCTGGGGTGACATTCCTGTAGCGGCAGTAGAAAGCCTACAAATCTTAAGCGAAAGCGAACTATTAAACTTTTGCAGGCAATATTTAGAAGCAGAAAAAACTCCAAAACATATCATAGTGCTTGATGAACTACCACGTGGCCTTACCGGGAAACCGTTGCTGAATACTTTAAAAACGCTTGCTAAAAAATTAACAACACCAGAGAACATAAACCTCACCATAGTGAGCAAAAATGATATTATTCAACTAGCGGCTGAAGTGTTTAAAATATCTCCAACCACTTTATCCATTCATTCAACCCCTTTAAACTGTATTGCATGGGATTCTTTAGGTCATATCAAGCTCATTGAAGCAGCTGAAAAACGATTCCAAGTTTGCTATCCTCTACATAGCATTATGAACACAGCTTCTTTGCTAGACCTTTATCAACACACTTTCCAATTACTTCATTATGCCAACTAATGTCCTCAAAACTTTTATCTTTATTTGGCTAATGACACTATTTACTATTGTCACCATTGTCACTTTTTCTTTTTTTTATGTTGAAAAAAAAACTGAAATTTCACTAAGCAGTTTTGGACTAGCACGTTTACATCGAATACAAAATAATGGCCTCATTGTAATAGGAAGTTCTTTAGTACAATGTGCTTTTCCTTATGATGGTGTCATGGATAAATTCAGCAAAGAGAGAAAGGTAGAATTACAATTCATTCGCTTTGCTGTTCCAGATGCTGAAGCACTCCAACTTGCCCCTCTCCTTCAACCTATTTTGCGAGCTAAACCTAAATGGGTTTTTATTCAAATTGGGCCTTTTATTCAGACTCATTCTCTTATCGAGTGGATCCAAATTCTTAGCAAGAATACCCATCAAATGATGAACGCTCTTATAAATTATCAGCCCCCAATGCCTCCATTGTTAAATGCATTACAAGAAACTGATAAACCACTGGTATTAAATCAAACTACCAACCAGATTCACTACATGGGAAGCCTTAATTTTTCTAATGACCCTACACTTCCTCTGATTTATCAACACTTTTTATCAGAGGCAAAAAAACAACATATTCAAGTAATTTTTTTACAACTTACAAGGGCTAAAGAAACTGAAAATACAAGAGATAAGAGATCAATAAATGCAGAGAATGATGCTACGCAACGCTTTATTAAAAAATATCATGTACCGCTTTGGGTCTCCCCTTCTCTACCTCTTACCGCCTATCAAGATGGCAACCATCTCAATACGCAAGGACGTATTATTTTCACTGAATGGTTTTTACAACGGTTAAAAAATGTCTCTTTTAAGCCCTGATTATTTATCTATCAGTTTTTTTTTCGCACTTTGCATAACCACGGTATTTTATTTTTTAATGCCTAATAAATGGCAACTTAGTATGGTTTCCATAGCTACTTTTATATTTTTGTTATTGTTATCGCCTCTTTCTTGTGCATGGTTAAGCATGAGCACGTTATTAGTAGGTTTAAGCTTGCGCTATAAAAAAACAAAAACAGGTTTACTGATTTTAATCATAAGCCTTGTTTTTTTACTTAACCAATATTTCACTCAACCTTTACGCACAGATATTATTCCCACTTCTATTCTTTTCCTTGGAATTGCTTATTATACGTGTCGTCATATTCATGTATTGGTAGAGTGTTATAAAGGAAAAATCCATGAAGTATCTTTAATAAATTATATTCACTATATCTTTTTTTTACCGGTCATAGTCAATGGGCCAATCAACCGCTATCTTCATTTTATCCGCGCCTGCCAGCGCCGATGCTTTAGTTATGAACATTTATTTCAAAGCTTAGAAAGAATTTTATACGGTTATGCCAAGGTTATTATTATCGGCAATTATTTTTTAAATCTCCAAGTAACTTTATGGCTACACAGGTATCTTACGCAATCTTTTTTCTCCCAGCTTGTCTTCTCCGCCAATAGCTGGTGTGTACTCTATGCCGTATTTAGCGGGTACACAGATATAGCATTAGGATTTTCAAAAATATGGGGATTTACAATTGAGGAAAATTTTAATCGCCCTTATCTTGCCAAGAATCTCATAGAATTTTGGCAACGCTGGCATATCACTTTATCGCAATGGTGTAAAGATTACATTTATTTACCGATGCTCGCCTATTCCAGAACCGCCTCATTCAGTGTAATTTGCGCAATGATCGGCATCGGACTATGGCATCAATTGTCAGTTTTTTATTTATTTTGGGCATCCTACCAAGCTTTGGGCATTATTTTATGTCGTGTGTATCAGCGTAGAGATTTTTTGCAACTTCATAAATTACCACTCCCACTCCAGCATGCAATTACAAGAGTAGCAACTTTCGGATGGTTGTTTTCGGCAAAACCCATCATTATTTTATTAGTAACGCAATTATGGAAATTTTCATGACAAAAACTTATCAACGCTTAATCAAATTAATGCCCCCATGGTTAGCTTCTATATTTCTCTACTTTTGGTACACGGCTCTCATTTTAGGGATTATTGTACTTTATAACATCCCCAATGTTCGCTTCATTTATTGGGGACATTAAAATGGCCGACCCTTGCATTTTACTTGATAAGAAAAACATTTGCTCTCAATTGCACGATAAAACTATTTTCTTAGAACTTTTTGAAGAAATTAATTCCACGAATGATTATTTAAAAACCGTTGCTTCAAGCAGCGCCCCTCGTCTCTGCATTTCAGAAGCTCAAACACACGGTCGAGGTCAATTTCAGCGACACTGGCATTCTCCATTTGGTAAAAATATTTATCTCTCGCTCCTTTACTCTTTTTACCAAAATCTCAATGCACTTTCAGGTTTAAGCTTAATTGTGGGACTCGCCCTCTGCCGCTCTCTTGAAAAAACATGCCAATTCAAAAAGCCTTTGTTAATCAAATGGCCAAATGATGTGATGATAGATCAAAAAAAATTAGCAGGCAGCTTAATTGAAATTCAAGCCAACACGCCTAAGCTTTGTTCGGTAATCATTGGGATAGGTTTAAATGTGAACATAGAAACCAATAATTACCCACTCATCACTCAACCCTGGACATCCTTACAAGCCATCAACAATCAATTCTATGATCGTAATAAATTGTGTGCCCAAATTATTAATGATCTCTTAGAGGTTATTCAGCAATTTCAACAATATGGGTTTCCCTCTTTTTTTAATGAATGGGAGCAAAGAGATGCGTTGTTGCATAACACTATTTCCTTGCGAGCAGGCAATGAAACCCTTCACGGTCAAGTCATGGGAGTTACGGAACAAGGTTTTTTGCGTGTTAAGCTTGCGAATGGAGAAGAACAAATTTTTTCATCCGGAAATGCTTCCATACTTAAAAAATAAATTTCTATTGAAATTTATTTTAAAACCTACTAGACTTATCTTATGTAATAATTTTTCTAACCCAATCTATTTTAATAATTTTTTGGAGGGTTTATGCCATTTGTTCCACTGATGTCATTACCTGATTATCGGGCGATGTTTATTCGTATTTTTGAAAAAATAACGCGCTACATAGATACTGAAAAACGACACTCTCCTACCCTCTCAGATAATACAATTAAAAAAATCCTTAACATCTCCCCTCATCATCCCATTAATCTCAATATTGTAGAAATGGTAGTTGCAATTAAGCAGTTGTATGCTAGCTATCAAAAACTCAAAGATCCCACTCACTCTCCCTTTGGTGAACACACACCAACTATCTGGACGTTAGATCGTTATATTATTTTACTTGTTGATGTGTGGGGAATAGGGAAAGAAACCACTCACTGGGAGGATTTTAAAAAAATTTTAGATCAAACTCTGTCAGAATATAAAGATACAATTCATACTACTTCCCGCAAGTATATTAATAGACCTCTTTCGAAACTCGCTGCGGTGAGAAAAGTTGAAGGAGGCTCGGAGCACATAACCGGAGTGTACACGCCAGTACATGAGGATTCGAGCACCGAACCGACGCACAAATTTTCCACAGAAGTAGAGTTTCAAAAGAGGTCTAATGTTGAAGAAATCTCTGAGCTATTAACCGCCCAAATAGAAAAAAGTTTTTGGAATTTGCTCTTAATGGCTCCTCTTATAAAAGCGCTTTTAACCTCTGTGGTAGAGCCTGCTCTCACTGAAAAAACTCTTGAAAATATGCGCATCGATGATTTTTTCGACCGCCAACAAAAAAGTAATAAGGAGAGTTTTTATCCTGAGTTCTCTGACCAAATAAAAAGCATGCTACAACAAAAACCAGTTATAGATATTATACTGCATCCAGTTTTTGAGCCTCTATCTCCTCGCCTCCCCTCCCCTACCTCTAGTCTTACTGTAGAGGGAGAGAGCAGCGCTTCAAGTACCAGCTCTATCACGACGGAGGCTATACAAGAAGGTAGTGAGCGGGATACTCCCTCAATACTTACACATAATAGTAATAGCCTTTTTACTCCATTTGGCACGCTTGCGAATCCTACCAAGCCCACTCATGGTGCCGCCGTTCAAGAACTCTTAGAAATACTAGAAAAAGCAAAAGAAAAAGCTTTAACAGCCGGCCTCGATGAGGAAGAAATTCAAAAAATATTTTCAACTGTCTCAACACCAACTTTAACCACAGCCCCCTCCTAGAAAAAGGTCTAATAAATTTTCCATAATATTAAAGCGTGTGTCTAAATTTGACCACTACAATAATTTATTTTATATTGATGATCTTTTAAAAATTTCACTCGTTTATGTATCTATCCACAGAACTGGCCCATTGGAAAAATGAATTACGCGCAGGATTTGTGACCTTCCTCACCCTATGCTATATCATCTTTGTAAACCCAGCGATTCTAAAAATGAGCGGGATGCCTTATGATGCTGTATTCACTGCGACTTGTTTGGTAGGAGTTTTGGGATGTTTGCTTGTAGGATTTTTGTCTGATTTGCCCGTGGCTATTGCGCCGGCGATGGGAACTAATATTTATTTCAGCTATATTTTGATTGGCACGCAAGGATTTACTTGGGAACAAGGCCTGGGAGCAGTTTTTCTCTCAGGGGTCATGTTTGTGGTGTTAACCTTGACTCGTCTTAGGCAATATTTTATTGATTCCATCCCCAAAGATCTTGCTTATGCAACAGCAAATGGTATTGCCTTATTTATTGCTCTCGTGGCCCTAGAAAGTAGTGGAATTGTAATTGCTCAAAAAAATACTCTCCTTACACTCTCCTCTTTAGCTCATTGGCCACAATTTTTGTGCTTAGCTGGTTTATTGCTCATTGTGGTATTAAATCATTTACGGATTCATAGCGCTCTCGTTATTACTATTTTATTACTAAGTATCTTAGGATGCCTCTTAGGTTATAGTCATTTTACGGGTGTTATCTCGATGCCTCCTAGTGTCACCCCTCTTTTGATGCATTTGAAATTTAATATGACTTACCAAGGTCTTATGGTAAGTTTAACTTTTTTATTGATCACCTTGTTTGATTCTACAGGTACGCTATTAGGCCTCACGGAATTATTGCCAAAGGTGCATAATCACAACCAAAAAATTGGCCGTGCTTTGTTAGCAGAAAGCATCAGCACAAGTGCCGCCGCTCTCATTGGCACATCAACAACTTGTGTATATATTGAAAGCGCTGCCGGTATTAGCGCTGGAGGAAAAAGTGGACTCACCGCTATTTTTGTCGCGTTGTTTTTTGCACTTGCCTTATTTTTCTCACCTTTGACTCAATTGATTCCCACTTTTGCCACCGCCCCAGCATTGCTATTTGTTTCGTGCTTACTTTTTAAGCATATCAAAAATATTCAATGGGACGATGTAACGATTGGAGTTCCTGCGATATTAACCATTATTATGATCCCTTTAAGTTTTTCAATTACCAAAGGAATCGCCTTAGGTTTTATAAGCTATACACTCATTCAACTATTAACCAAACAATGGCATCGCATTAATGGCGTGCTGTTGTTTTTTACTGTGGTATTTATTTTTTATTTTGCTGCTGTTCCATAAATTATTCTAGGACGTATTTACGATTCGCCCTAGTACAACGATTCACACATTTTGTCCCTCCCCCAGCGTGACTGAGAGAGAGTGGCGCGAAGCGCCTGGTGGAGGGGGTCTCTAAAAGAGTCCCTGATCTCGGCAGACAAAATAAATGAGAGGTGATGTACTAGTAAGAATTGCATACACGCCCTATAACACTGGAGAAACATATGCCGTATGGTATAGAAACACGTAAACACTTTAAAACATTAATCGATGCAGGCGAATTGTTATTTGCTCCCGGAGTTTCCGACGGGCTTTCTGCCAAACTTACGCTTCAAGCGGGTTTTCCCGCACTTTATATTAGCGGAGGGGCTATTGCTCGAAGCATGGGACGCCCAGATATTGGCATTGTCACCGTCACACAAATGGCAGAGACCATTATGGAAATTGCTACAGCGATCGACTGGCAACTCCCCCTCATTGCGGATGCAGATACTGGTTTTGGGAATGCCGTCAACATAAAATATGCTATCGAAAATTATGAATTACTTGGCGTTTCTGCTTTGCATATCGAAGATCAAACCTTTCCTAAACGCTGTGGTCATTTAGATGATAAATCCTTAATTCCTACGGATGAAATGTGCACCAAAGTCAAGGCGGCGTGCGCCGCCCGTAAAGACCCAAACTTCATGATTATTGCTCGTACCGATGCGATTGGGGTAGAAGGTTTTGAAAGCGCCATTCAAAGAGCTTGTGCTTATAAAGCTGCTGGCGCCGATATGATTTTTGTAGAAGCTCCTCAAACGCTGGAGCAAATTACCGAAATCGCTGAACGAGTGCCAGGCCCGAAATTACTCAACATGTTCCACAGTGGAAAAACCCCGGTAGTTGCAAAAGACCTATTAAAAAAACTGGGCTACTCCTTGATCATCATCCCTTCCGATCTCCAACGCGCTGCCATTAAAGCAATGCAAACCACTCTCCAAACCATTTTACGTGACGGCCATACGGAAAGCATTGCTAACCAATTAGTAAGCTTTAAAGAACGCGAAGATATTATTGAAACTAAAAAAATTTTAGCTTTTGGGACTGTTTGACCTGTCTCCCTTTATATTTTTGATACGTATATTTTTGATATGCAGGCCTGATTGTGCCCTATTTTTCCTTGCACAACTTCCGATATTGGACTAAAATGGTCCTGTTTTCAGCGGCAACCTTATAAAACCAAGTGGATAGTGGTATATGTTAAAAATAAGCAAGCTTGCGGACTATGCCACCGTTATCATGGTGTATTTTGCCAAGCATCACAAGGAATCGCACAACGCCAAACAAATTGCAGAATCTACGCATATTAGCCAACCCACCGTCAGTAAGCTTTTAAAATTATTAACTAAAAGTGAGCTTTTAATTTCGCAGCGTGGAGCATTAGGTGGTTATGCCTTAACCAGAGCACCAAGCACGATTAATGTCGCGCAAATTATTGCAGTCGTTGATGGACAAATTGCATTAACCGATTGCCATAATAAAGAGCATCCTTGTGAATTGCTGAAACGTTGTTCCACAAAACAAGGCTGGACGCTTATTAATAGCGCTATTTATAAAGCTCTCATCAATATCAGCTTGGCCGATATGATAGAAGCACATTTTCAATCTGAAATTAAAATAGCATTAAACTCAAAATGAATACCTCCATTAATCAATTAGTTCAAAAAGAATACCAACACGGTTTTATCACCGATATTGAATCGGATGCCCTCCCGCGCGGCTTAACCGAAGAGACAATCCGCCAAATTTCAGCAAAAAAAAATGAGCCCCTATTCCTTCTAGAATGGCGCTTAAAAGCCTTTCACCATTGGCAAAAAATGCTTGAACCTCATCATTGGGCGAATATTAACTATCCTCCTATCGATTATCAAGACATCATTTATTACTCGGCACCAAAACTAAAAGTGCAACCGAAAAGTTTAGATGAAGTGGATCCTGAATTATTACGTACTTACGAAAAATTAGGCATCCCTTTGCGTGAACAAGAAATGCTAGCAGGTGTCGCCGTCGATGCAGTATTTGATAGTATCTCGGTTGCCACCACCTTTAAAAGCAAGCTTGCCGAAATGGGTATTATCTTTTGTTCTTTTTCAGAAGCAGTCTTACATCACCCAGAATTAATTCAAAAATATTTAGGGTCAGTCGTACCGATGAGTGATAATTTTTTTGCCGCCTTAAATTCAGCCGTTTTCAGCGATGGCTCTTTTGTTTATGTACCTAAAGGGGTACGCTGCCCCATGGAGCTCTCGACTTATTTTCGTATTAATGCCATGTCAACCGGTCAGTTTGAACGTACGTTAATTATTGCCGACGAAGGATCGTATGTTAGCTATTTAGAAGGATGCACAGCGCCCATGCGTGATGAAAATCAATTACATGCCGCAGTCGTAGAATTAGTTGCCTTAGATAATGCACAAATTAAATATTCAACGGTACAAAATTGGTATCCTGGTGATAAAGAAGGGAAAGGCGGCATATATAATTTTGTAACCAAGCGTGGAGCGTGCCGAGGTGTAAAATCTAAAATTTCTTGGACGCAAGTGGAAACAGGATCCGCTATTACCTGGAAGTATCCTAGTGTAATTTTGCAAGGCGACGATTCAGTGGGTGAATTTTATTCTGTGGCTGTCACTAATAATTTTCAACAAGCGGATACTGGAACTAAAATGGTACATCTCGGCAAAAATACGAAAAGCACCATTATTTCAAAAGGAATCTCAGCCAACCACGCACAAAATACTTATCGCGGGTTGGTACGCATTAATCCTGGAGCAAGTCATGCGCGCAATTATACCCAATGTGATTCTTTACTCATGGGAGATCAGTGTGGAGCACATACTTTTCCTTATATTGAAGTAAAAAATCCCACCGCTAAAGTAGAACATGAAGCAACGACATCAAAAATTTCAGAAGATCAATTATTTTATTTACAACAACGTGGGTTATCCACAGAAGACGCGATTAATTTAATTGTGAATGGCTTTTGCAAAGAAGTATTTCGAGAATTGCCTATGGAATTTGCAGTAGAAGCGCAAAAATTGTTAGGAATTAGTTTAGAGGGAGCAGTGGGTTAGGGCGTATTGACAATTGTCAACACGCCCTAGAAAAAATCAGTTTAATTTAAAAAGTCAATCAATGTTATCAATTAAAAATTTACATGTAGAAGTTGAAGGGAAAAAAATTCTAAAAGGCTTAACACTCACAATTAACCCTGGTGAAGTGCATGCCATCATGGGCCCTAACGGCGCCGGAAAAAGTACATTAGGAAACGTTCTTGCCGGGCGAGAAGGATATACGATCACCGAAGGAAGCATCGAATTTCAAGGTAAAGATTTATTAGCCCTCTCCCCCACTGAGCGTGCTTTAGCTGGATTATTTTTAGCCTTTCAATATCCTGTTGAAATTAGTGGTGTTAGCAATATTTATATGCTGAAATCTGCTTTAAACGCCAAGCTCAAACACTTGGGACAGCCTGAAAAAGATGCAATGGATTTTTTAAACTTGATTAAAACAAAAATCAAACAAGTCGACTTAGACCAAGATTTTTTATATCGTTTTGTTAATGAAGGTTTTTCGGGTGGGGAGAAAAAACGTAATGAATTATTGCAAATGTTAGTGCTCGAACCCACATTAGCAATTTTAGATGAAACAGATTCTGGCCTTGATATTGACGCGTTAAAAATCGTCGCTGACGGTGTTAATTCTTTACGTGATCCAAAACGCTCTTTCCTCGTGGTGACCCACTACCAACGCCTACTTGATTATATTATCCCTGATTTTGTGCATGTGTTAGCTGATGGAAGAATTGTCAAAAGTGGCAACAAATCATTAGCGCTTGAGCTCGAAAGCAAAGGCTATGCATGGCTTGAAGAAGGCAAAACGTTATGAGTCAAGCTTTAGTTGAATTTGCCAAGCAATTTTCGCAATGGCATCATCATGAAATGGACAAAAAAAATCGAGAGCAAGCTTTAGAACAAGCTATTCAACAAGGCTGGCCAACTATTAAACACGAGAGCTGGAAGTATACTTCTACACGAGTTTTGCAAGATAAGCACTTTTTAATTGCCAAAACTCCTGCTGTCATCGAGGTACCTATTTTTGACCATGAATATACACTCTATTTTATAGATGGATTTTTTTCTCCCGACCATTCCTATTTTCCACTTTCTGTGGAACTGACTCCTCTTACAGAGGCTATCAAACACAACGAGCTACCGGAACGCTTTTATCAAGCTCACATTCAAGATTCCATTTTCAATCTACTCAATCATGCCTTATGGCAAAGTGGCATCCTTCTGAAATTCTCTAAAAAAACACGCTTAGATAAAACCTTGCGCATTATTTTTTTAAATACCAAACCCAACCAAGCACAACACCTTAAGCTCGCGCTTCATCTTGCAGAAGATGCGCATGCACAAATTATTTTTGATACAAAAAGTCTCGTGAGTGAAAATAATTTAGTAAATCTTATGATTTCGACAGAACTTAGTTACGGGGCAAAA
Source organism: uncultured Gammaproteobacteria bacterium (assembly GCA_964471475.1). Taxonomy (GTDB): domain Bacteria; phylum Pseudomonadota; class Gammaproteobacteria; order CAISUE01; family CAISUE01; genus JAJNBD01. Next base: position 77,013 of record CAYYFQ010000004.1, on the reverse strand, counting down.
CTCAACCTTTTGAGTGTCCATAAAATGAACCCTAATGGTTTTTACTATATTCATCATCATTTAAATCAAAAAGCGCAGAGTCATTTTCTTCATGCTAGTCAAACCACAACACCTCAATGGTTTCGTCACGAATTAAATGCTTACTTACAAGGCCCTCATGGAAGTACGGAGCTATTAGGCACTTATCAAGGAGAGAATACATCGCATATTGATCATCATGTCAGTATCTTTCACGAAGCTGATCACTGTCACAGCCATCAATATTTTAAAGGGGTTTTGCAAGATCATGCGAGAGCAGTCTTTAATGGTAAAATTTTTGTAGCCCCCTATGCACAAAAAACAGTTGCACGCCAAAAAAATGATACTATTTTACTTGATCCTCATGTGGAAATTGATACAAAGCCAGAATTAGAAATTTATGCTGATGATGTCATTTGCTCGCATGGCGCTACAGTAGGCTCACTTGATGAAGAAGCTTTATTTTATTTAATGTCGCGCGGATTAAATGAACACTTTGCAAAGCAATTATTGCTTGCATCATTTTTATCAAACGTGTTTAATAGTAAAACATTGGCAAATGAAAGAACAGTAAATGAGTTATTCGGAGAATAATTTCATGTTTGATCCTAAAAAATTACGTCAAGATTTCCCGCTACTTGCTCAAATCACAGCAAGCGGTAAACCCTTAGTGTATCTAGACTCCGCTTCTACTTCGCAAAAACCTCAAGTAGTGATTGATAAGATCACTGAATTTTATCGCTTCGACAATGCCAACGTACATCGAGGTGTATATGAATTGAGCGAGCGTGCCACAAAAGCTTTCGAAGAATCACGCGACAAAGTTAAAAATTTCATCAATGCACCTCAGCGGGAATCCATTATTTTCACTAAAGGCACTACTGAAAGTATTAACCTCGTTGCTCAATCTTTTTTGCGTCCTCAATTAAAGCCGGGGGATGAAATTTTGGTAACACAAATGGAGCATCACGCCAATATTGTCCCTTGGCAATTAGTAGCAGAACAAACGGGCGCAAAAATTCGCGTGGTACCTATCAATAAGCAAGGTGAATTAGCCCTCGACACCCTCTCTTCTTTGCTCACCAAGCAAACAAAACTATTTGCTTTTACCTATATTTCGAATGCGATTGGCACCATCAATCCGGCAAAAACCTTAATTGCTATGGCACATAAAAAAAATATTCCCGTGCTTTTAGACTGCGCTCAAGCGGCTCCTCATCTACGCTTTGATGTCCAAGATCTTGATTGTGATTTTTGCGCTTTTTCAAGCCATAAATGCTATGGGCCCACAGGCGTTGGTGTGCTCTATGGGAAAATAGATTTATTAGAAAAAATGCCTCCTTACCAAGGAGGGGGAGATATGATCCGCACGGTAAGTTTTGATAAAACCACTTTTGCGCCACTCCCTCATAAATTTGAAGCAGGCACTCCCAACATTGCTGATGTCATTGCCTTTGGTACTGCGATTGATTATTTATCTCAGTTAGATTGGCCTGCACTAAGGCACTACGAGCATCAACTCTTGTTAACTGCTCAAGAAAAATTAAAAACAATTAATGGCTTAAATTTGATTGGAGAAGCACGGCAACAAGCCAGCATTATTTCCTTTGTGTTAGATAACGTCCATCCTCACGATATCGGTACCATTTTAGATCACCATGGGGTTGCCATTCGCGCGAGCCACCATTGTGCCATGCCGTTGATGAACTTCTTCCAAGTCCCAGCAACCGCTCGAGCTTCGTTTGCGTTTTATAATACTCTTGAAGAAATTGATATCTTAGTTGAAGCGATTAAAGCCGCACAGAAGATGTTTAGCGCAAGCTACACTCTTTCAGATAATTATCCGTAAAATCTGAATATAGCTTGTGACGCCGGGCTTCTGTGAGGTAGAAAAATTTTCTCTGAATCGCCTCTCCCCATTGCGGCAGAGGTGACGCAAATTCAAAAATCATCCCTCACAGAAGCCCGGTGACTAGTTACTGCGAATACTTATCTGAAAGACTATATTAAGCACTTTTTTGCATAAACGCTTCAATTTCTTCCGTTGTTCTTGGAAGCCCTTTACTTAAATTGTCGTAACCAGTTTCCGTCACCAAAATATCATCTTCAATGCGAATAGCAATATCCCACCACTTTTTATCAAGTCCAGGCACTTCACGTGATAAATATAAGCCAGGCTCCACGGTTAACACCATTCCAGCTTGTAGCGGGCGCCATTCATTATTGATTTTATATTCACCAGCATCATGCGTATCCAACCCTAACCAGTGCCCAGAATGGTGCATATAAAATTTGGATAAAGCGCGATCTGCTAAAAGTTTTTCTTTGTCGCCTTGCAGTATCCCTAACGCTATCAAACCTTCCGTCATCACTTCATAGGCTTTCTCTTGCATAGCATTCCAAGATAAACCTGGCTTCACTATTTTTAATATTTCATCATGTGCTTTAAGTACTATATCGTAAATAGCTTTTTGTTCAGAAGAAAAACGACCATTGATGGGAAAAGTATTGGTAACATCTGAGCTATAATATTCATAAGCGCCGGCTGCATCAATCAAGACTAAGTCACCATCTTTAAAATAATCATGATTAATGGTGTAATGCAAAATAATACCGTTTGGCCCGGAAGCTACAATATTAGGATAAGCCGACTCTCGGCAACCACCTTGCATGAATTTACACATCAACTCAGCCTCGATAGCTCTTTCTGCGATACCATGTCTTGCGGCTTTCATTGCAGCTTTATGAGCTCCCACGCTCACTTGTGCAGCATGACGCATGATTGCAATTTCTGATGGGCTTTTGATCAAGCGCATTTCATGAATGATAGTTTCGAGATTGATGATTTCTTGGGGTGCTTGCACGCCTGCCCGAACCTTAGCACGAACAACGTTTAAAGCATCAAGAACTACCGGATCAAATTCAGCGTGGCGTCCTAACGCATAATAAAGTATTTTTCGCCCTTCCATTAAAGTCGGTAACACTTTTATTAATTCGCCAATCGCAAAGGCTTGGTCCACACCAAAATGTTGTTTGGCTCCTTCTTGACCAACACGATACCCCACCCAAATTTCCTTACTCCGATCTTTGGGTAAGTTAAACAATACATATTCGCCTTCTTTCCGCCCAGGCAAAAAAACAGCTACACAGTCCGCTTCATCATAACCTGTTAAATAATATAAATTGGTATTAGGAAAGTACGGATAATAGTTATCCGCACTTTTATGCTGATTTGGATTCGCTGGTAAAATAGCAATAGAATCTTTAGGTAGTTGCGCTAAAAATTTTTGCCGCCGTTCACGATATTCTGCCTGAGAAATACTAACCATGCTAGATTTACCCGTACCTGTAAACAACAGATAAAATAGCATCCATTGTTGAAGGACGAGATTTAAAGGTAACCCCTGTATCAGTTAATGTATTGCTTTGATATTGGGAAAAAACGACATCCCCTCTGACTACCACATTTTTCGCCACATCCCCATCGGCACCCAGACCTAATTGATAACCATTCGAGTTAAAATTAGATTTTGTACCACCTTTATGCTGAAATGATCCACGAGTGTAGCCTAAAATTGCATGCGTAGTAACATCAGGCAACACACGGTAACCTGGCAACACTTGCACCCCATAATTATTACGCAACGTCAAAGAATAAGAAGGAATATACGTATTGGAATTTTTTGCTTGAGTACTGTCCACATTAAAAAATGGTTGAACTGCAACACTTACTTTTGAATTAAAATTCATATTAAAGCCCGCGAAGAAAGAACCCATGGCTCCAAAAGCACCATAATCTGCCGCCCCTCCTGGATTTAACGTGGCGGTAGAACTCGTTTCTTTATTATGCAAAGCGTCTACCCCAACGCCTAAACCGACATAAGCGCCACTAGCATAAGCTACACTCATGCCACTTACGGTTAATAATAAAGCAAGTAACGATTTCTTAAACATATTAGGCTCTCCTCATCAATTAAAAACGTAAATTGTAACATTAAATTTTTGCAAACGCATCCAACAAAGGTTGTCGATATTCCTCGCTCAACCAAGTAAGAGGTAAACGAATCGCTTTACTAATTTTATCCATATGAAAAAGTAAAGCCTTAATTGGAATTGGGTTCGGCTCAACGGCAAGACAGCGAAACAAATCCTGAAATTGTTCATTAATTTTTTTAGCTTCTTCCCATCTTCCTGATAACGCCATTTGTACCATGGTTTGCATCTGCAAAGGCAGTGCGTTGGCCACCATGCTAATGGCGCCATCTCCTCCGCTTGCAATGCAATCCAATGTAAAATCATCATCACCAGAATATAAAGTAAATTGCGGGCCACACGCAGCGCGTAAAAATCGAATGCGCTCTTTAGTAGTACCGGAGTCTTTTAAACCCATAATATTCGGGATTTTAGATAACTGAACAATGGTTTCATTCTCCATATTAACCACACAGCGCGCAGGATTATTGTATAAAATATGTTGTACGTTAGGGGTAGCGCCTGCAATCGCTTGAAAATGCGCATAAATTCCTTTTTGCGTGGGTTTATTGTAATAAGGACATATCAATAAAACCATTTCAATACCAAGGTTGGCAGCAGCCTGCGTCAAAGCAATGCTGGCATGCGTATCGTTGCTTCCGGTAGAGGCAATAACAGGCACTTCCCCATCAACTTCCGATAAAGCAAACGCAAATAATTTGAGCTTCTCATCATGGCTTAACGTCGCAGATTCTCCGGTAGAACCAGCCACCACAATACCATCACAGCCTTCCACCAATTGCCAACGCAATAATTCACTGAAACTTTCATAATCAATCTCTCCATTTGAGGTCATGGGAGTTACTACCGCAATAATTGAACCACGCAGTAAGGTCATAAGAGGCTCCTGGCATACAAGAAGGTTCATTGTAACTAACTTGTGTACATTTTAAAAGATCGACAATTTAAAAATATAACAAAAGAGGTTTTTTTTAAAAAATTAATGCTATAATTTCCAGACAACGCTCTGAAAAAAATAAACAATAAGGGTGCCTCTATAAATTAGAAGTTTTGTGCGAGGACAAGGCGCAAGTGAATGAGTCGAGGGAGTGTACATAGACGTACATGGCCGAAGACGAATGAACTTGCAACACCGTATGAAGCTAAATGTTAAAGGCTATATCGCGCAAAAGAGCAATTTATAGAGGTACCCATAAGATGAGCATAAGGAAATCACAATGTCACATCTTATTAACGATATCACCACTTTATGTAATGCATGGGGTACTACCTTAGCCCCTCACGAAATTCACCATGAAGATGATGAATTAACTACTGCCTTAAGACTCTATGCAAAAAAAGCATATCTAGAGTTACGTGCACTTCTCAGACTCACAAACAGTGACTCCCGATTATTCAATGAGCTTTGCACGTATCTTCAGAAGCGGTGTTCAGAATTATTAAATGGCACTCCTTTACAAGGAAGCCAGTTTTTTTATACTGCGAACTTTAACGATTCGTTGCTAACGAGCTATTGTATTCAAATTGCTAAATTACTTCATCAGTATCAACCGACAATTTCTCCTCATGCGGGTAGACGGCCTATCTATGGGTACTTAATCCCTACCTTGACCACCGAATGTGAAGAGCTTACCACCTCTGGGTGGGTGACTATAGATAGCATTCCTCTTACACGATGTATTATCTCTTCTAACGGCACATCGCTTATTCCAGTATCTATTCTTAGCACCTTATCCGTAGGAAACCAACATCGCCTAAAAAATATTTTCGCATCCCCACTAGCCGATGGCAGTAGCTCTCCAAAAACACTCACTGAAGATGAGCGAGAGCGTCTATTTGCTCATTCCCCTGAAGCCAGAACGTTACATCATTTATATGATCAATTATACTCACTCCACCTTACCACAAATCATTTTGCAAATGCTTTAGTTAATTTAATTACACACCTACGAAAAAAATCTACGGAACCACCGATAGATCTCGAAAGCAGCCGCATAAAAATAATGAACTTATTAAAGACGTCAGCAGATTCATCAGAATTCGAAAGTGACGCTTCAAAAATATTGGCTTTCCTAGAACAAGCGGCCAAAAAACTTGGTGAAGATTTTCTAACTTTTTGGGACTCGTTATCTTTAAAAGAACAGCAGGACTATGCGAGCGCTTGCAAGCACCATCACAATGCTCCTTCCTTATTCCATTTGATTGAATATTTAAAATTTTCCCAACTTTATACTGTTAACTTACCTGAATCGCTTAATCGTTTCGCCAATGATAAAAGTCTCCAACAGCGAGCAAGCCATGTGCCTATCGTTCATGCACCTTCTCCCATTTTATTAAGAGATACTAATCAAACCCATTACCACTTACGCATACAAGTAGCGCATTTTTTAAAACACAGCACACGAGCACACCTTTTAAATGGCGTAGATATTCCACGTTTATTAACATTAAGAAACGCTCATCGTCTTCCCACTGAACTTCCCACTGCAAGCACAACAAAAAATATATTAATGCTTTTCTTTAAAAAAGATAAACTTGAGTTACGCAAACATTTACAAGAGCTCTTCGATGCCTGCCAGAAAGTATCCAGCATCTTTCATGGTATTTTTTATTTATTAGCCACTCAAATAAAAGATATTCCACATTACTTAATACTCATCCAGCAAATCATTCAACACAAAACGCAATTGATGCGTCCGCTCATGAGTCTTACGCAATTAGCAAATGAGTTTGAATTTTTTTTACCAAGCTTTGAAGCACGCACTCTTGAAATGAGTGCTTTAGCAACGCAATTTGCTGAAAGCTGTAAAGCATTCGAGGATCCTCCTCCTGGCAAAGATAGTTTCCAACCGATACCTTTCCAAGCTTTCTTGCTGCTACTCGCACAAATTAAAAGTATAGAATCTCTCACTACATTATTATTAACATATGATAACCGCTGGTCACCAACAGAAGAAGAAAAAGATGCAATTGCCAACAAAATAGATAAATTAATTCAAAACTCCAAAGACGCGATAACTGTCGTAACAGCACTGATTGCCCAAGAAAAAGCAAAACTTCTCATCGTGTTTTTTGACAAACTGACTACACGCCTTATCCATAACGATCCGGCTTTAAAAAATTTTATAGTGAAAAATCGTTACTATTTTTTCCCACTTACTAAAGTACATTACAAAAATTTTATTACTTATTTTGAACAACAAGATATACGATTATTTTTCGTTAGCTTATTATCTTTTAATCAGTTTAACAATTTTTTATATAAATTAAATAGCAAACATCCTCTGGCTCTCTCGAAAGTTTCTTTAGAAAAAATTAATTTTTTTTGCTATATCCTCCAACATTCCTCAGGCCATTTGGAAGTTTTTTGTGAGTTTCTTCGATGGAATAAAACACTCGGCACCCTTCAAGAATGGAAATGCCTCTTAAAAAATTTATCTAGCACGCCCATCAAGAATTTAAGCGTAGCATCACAGTTAGCTCCCTATAAAAACCTCGCAAAAAAACACCAAGAAAACATAGCATTACTCTGGGCTTTACAATCAGAGAAAGATATTATTTTAGCCTGCGAACAGCGCGCCGATTGGTTTAAAAACATGCTGACAGCTGAGAATGTCAGTCAATTATTAATACTCTTAAATGGCCACTTAACTACCGCGCAAAGCACTCACGTCTGTCAATTTCTCATACATCGATTAAATCATAGGGATGCTAATTTAAAATTTTCCATTGGCCTTACAGTGTGGCAACAATTGGAGTGTCGTTTAGCAATCGATCGCATACCGAAAGGTGAGCAGTTATTGACGACAAGCTTTACACAACTGTTTGTGCAACCTCGCGACCGTACAAAAGCTATTACTGAACTCGCCCACTATGTGAATAATTTCACTGACCACAATTGGTTTAGTATATTTTTCGCTCAGTATGCTACTGGTTTGACCAAACTATTTAAACCTACCATTGAGCTTACAGAAAACGATCAGACATTCTATAGTTATAAAAATTTTATTCACTTCTTATCGACTCTAAAAGTTGAAAACGTTAAGTTAGTGTATTCTGCGATGAAAGAACTCATTACTGAGATTATTCAAGATCCTATACAGTTCGCTCAATTTACTTTAGAACTCACCAATAGCAGTCATGTTTTAATGGAGTTTTTTTGCGAAATTTTTCAAGAGAAACTTTCTCAATGGATTCCCAATGTCACTACCTATATTGCATTGATCGACGCGGCACCTACCCTCCAAAAAATAGTCTACTTTAATGCACTACGACCCTACCTTCCGACACTTATTCACTCTAGCGGTGATTATATTCAGATAGAACAACTGATAGATCGTTTACCTGTGAGTGATACACAGAAATGTACATTACAGACTCAATTACCACTTCCTCAGGTGCCACTTCCCAATGAAGCAAAATTTTCTTGCCTGTTTAAAAAGCACCTTCACGGTAGTACTACCAGACGTATGGAAGAAGCCTTTACCCAAGGGCCGCATCTTCCTTCACCTCCAGATTTTTCCCCTCCTGGGCATGGGTAAAGGGTAACAATAAAGTTTGAAGATACCAATCTACTGTTTTTTCTAAGCCACTTGAAAAATTTTCTTGCGGCATCCAGTCAAGGCGCATTAATTTTTCCGCATTAATGGCATAGCGCCAATCGTGTCCTGCACGATCTTTTACAAATTCTACGAGCGCTTGATAGCTTCCTTCTTTGCGAGGATATTTTTGATCCAGCAAAGTACAAAGCGCCTCCACTACTTGTAAATTATTTTTTTCACTATTTCCACCCACATTATAGGTTTCTCCTCGCACTCCTTTTTGGATGATTAAATCAATTGCTCGACAATGATCTTCTACAAATAACCAATCCCGAATATTACTCCCATCACCATAAACTGGGATTCTCTGATTGTTTAAACAACTACGAATAATCGTAGGAATAAATTTTTCTTGATATTGTCTTGGACCATAATTATTTGAGCAATTACTCATCACCATGGGTAAATTAAATGTGTGATAATAAGCACGCACCAAATGATCAGAGCCTGCTTTGGTAGCAGAATAAGGAGAGTTAGGAGCATAAGGCGTAGCTTCCGTAAAAGCAGGATCGCTTAGCGATAAACTACCAAATACTTCATCCGTAGAAATATGATAAAACAAACATTGCGAAGCATCACATTGATGTTTTTTTTGCCACACTTCACGTGCTGCTTCAAGCATCACATAAGTCCCCACTACATTGCTGTGTAAAAAACTTGCAGGATCCGTAATCGAGCGATCCACATGACTTTCTGCAGCAAAATGAACAATGGTATCAATCTCATGTGTTGTTAATAACTCATGCACTAAATTTTTGTCTGTAATATCCCCTTGTACAAAAGTGTAATTAAAAATTGATGGGAGGTCTTTCAAATTCTTTAAGTCTGCACCGTAACCTAATTTATCGAGGTTAATCACAATAGCATCCGGAGAATTTTTTGCCAAATAATGAATAAAATTACTCCCGATAAAACCACAGCCTCCTGTAATTAAAAAACGTTTAGGATAATAAATCATGAGAAGATAACTCTTTTATGACGCGTTCAAGTTGAGAAGCCCAAGAAAAACGCTGGATATTAAAAATACGTTCTATTTTATGACAGTTTAATACGGAATTTAAAGGACGCTTGGCAATAGCAGAATATTCGTGCGTCGAAATCGGATGAATAGTTTTAAGCATTAATTTTTTCGAATACGCCGCAATAATTTGTTCCGCAAAATGAAGCCATGTGGTCGCACCTGCATCGCAATAATGATAAATGCCATATTCTTCTGGCTTAAAAGAAGCGCGCATTAAAATTCGCATGACAACAGCCGCAATGCTGGCCCCAGCAGTAGGACAACCGTGTTGATCATTCACGACATTCAATACATCGTGCGTAGAAGCCAATCGCAAAATAGTTTTAACAAAATTATTGCCATAGGCACTAAACACCCAACTAACGCGTAAAATAAAATGTTTATGCCAAATAGATTCAATGGCTTGCTCGCCATAAAACTTAGACTCTCCATACACATTGAGAGGCGCAGGCAAATCAGTTTCCACATAAGCGCCAGCATTATTGCCGTCAAATACGTAGTCCGTAGAAAAATGAAGTAATATACAGTCATATGCCTTGCAATATTTCGCTAAAATAGCCGGGCCTTCTATGTTCACACGACATACTTCAGCCGGATGAGATTCTGCATTATCCACCGAAGTGTAAGCAGCCGCATTAATAATAGCATAGGGCTTTTCTCGAGCAAAAATTTCGCTAATGCTATGAGGATCAGTGATATCCGCCTCTTGATGTGTTAAAGGAATTAATTGAACAGGATAGAGATGCGCTTCATGCAAAATTGCTTGTCCTACTTGACCACTTGCACCAAATAGTAAAATTTTTTTGAAACCTTCTGGCATTTTTTGCATTCCTTATATACTCATTACTGCGGCAAATCTTTTTTTAATATTTGAGATAAATTGGGATAACACTTGTCTTTAGGGGAAAGCGTGGGATCCACAATCCCCCATGAAATGGCAAGTGTCGGGTCCGCCCAGTGAATTCCTTTTTCGAACTTCGGCGCATAATAGTCTGTGCACGCATAAAAGAAATCCGCTTCATTAGACAATACTAAAAACCCATGCGCAAAACCTTCTGGTATATAGAGCTGCAAACCATTTTCTTCACTGAGCTCAAAACTTACCCACTGCCCAAAAGTTTTAGAATGTTTACGAATATCCACTGCCACATCCAATACACGCCCTTTTAAAACAGTAATTAATTTAGCTTGTGGTTGCTCAAGCTGGTAATGTAAGCCACGCAACACACCTTGCGTTGAGCGAGAAAAATTAATTTGAGCAACCGGTTTTGTCATCCCCACTTCTTTAGCATAACGCTCATGGGAATAACCTTCAAGAAAAAACCCTCGTACATCTCCAAATCGATCAGGCTTGATACATTTTAATCCAGCTAACGCGGTCTCAATAACTTGCATTTATACCCTCAACAGTTTTTCTAAATAGGCGCCATACCCGCTTTTTTTTAGTGGTTTAGCAAGTAGTAATAATTGTTGGTCATTAATCCATCCTTTGCGCCAAGCAATTTCTTCGGGGCAAGCAATTTTTAAATCTTGCCGCTTTTCGATCACTTGCACATAGTTAGCGGCATCTAACATCCCATCAAAGGTACCCGTATCTAACCATGCGGATCCGCGCGGTAAAAAATTTAAAGTGAGCTCCCCTCGCTTTAAATATTCTCGGCTTAAATCGGTGATTTCTAATTCCCCACGCGCAGAGGGATTTAAATTTTTGGTATACTCTACAACATATTTATCATAAAAATATAAACCGGTAATAGCCCAAGGCGACGGCGCTTTCGTCGGTTTTTCAACAATATCAACAAGCTTTTGTTGATCATCAAACTGTGCCACCCCATAAGCTTCTGGGTGTTGCACATGATAACCAAAAACATGAGCGCCTCTTTCCATTTGGGTTGGTTTTTCTAGCAAATGACTTAAGTGCTCTGAATAAAAAATATTATCTCCTAAAATTAAACAAACCGATTCATTGGCAATAAAATCTTCGGCGATCAAAAAAGCTTGAGCAATCCCCTCTGGCTTTGGTTGTGTTAAATAACTAAATGTTAAGCCCCACTGTTGTCCATTTCCTAATAATTTTTGAAAACTTAATTGATCAGAAGGCGTCGTAAGAATTAAAATATCTCGAATACCAGCCAACATCAGGACCGACAAAGGATAATAAACCATCGGCTTATCATACACGGGGATTAGCTGTTTGCTCACAGATAAAGTATTAGGATATAAGCGTGTTCCTGAACCACCTGCTAAAATAATTCCTTTCATATGCTAACTCACTGAAGCCAGCTGTTTGCTTGCAATTTTGGCTGCTTGAGTATTCGGATACAATTTAATAACTTTTTTAAATTGTGCACGACTTAATGCTTTTTTACCTCGATCACGATAAGCAAAACCTAATTTTAATTGAGCCATTTGCACCTTGTCGCTTGTTGGGAAACTTTTGACAACAATCATATACTCAGAGATCGCATCATCCGTTTGATTTTGCATTAAATAAATTTCTGCTAACCAAAAATGCGCGTTGGGAGAAAAGCCGCCACGTGGATATTTGCTTAAGAAATTTTCAAAAGCTGGTATCGCACGAACGTAATCTTTTTTCTTTAATAGATTAAAAGCTTTCTGATACAAAGATTGCTCAGCCGCACTATCTTTAGAGGAAGCTTGATCGGGATCGGCTAACTCATTTTCGTTTTTCTCAAGTTTACTAGAAGCATCAAGGGGTGCATTCGCACCTGAGCTTGCTGCCATGCGAACCGGTTTAGCACTCATATCTTGCAAACGCTTATCGATATCTTGGTACTGTTGTTTGACTTGATCTTGCAACGCGTGCAAATCGTGCTCAAGCGTATCTACGCGACCTTGCAAATCGGTCAGTTGTGTTTGCAAATCTTTCCATGGAGCAGCTTGCATTTTGCGATTAATATTATCCATCTGACGCTCTAAAACTACTAATCGCTGGTCAGTGGACAAATCCGTACGTGGTGTAAAACGACTATCGCCCTGCGCACTAGTTGTCGATGATGCTCCATAGATTTGATCAGAATTTACCAGATCGTTGTTATCGGCAAATGCGATGCCGCTTAAGCTAAGAAGGATGGAAAGCCACCAATAACTTTTTTTATCCATTTACGCGATGTCTCTTATTTTTCAACATATAATAAGTGTACCCGGCGATCTAAGGCATAATCAGCATCTGTATGTCCTTGAGAAGCTAATTTTTCAGCACCATAACTGACCGTACGCACTTGCTCTGCACTGACTCCATCTGACTTCAACACATCAGCCACTGCATTGGCACGGTGCTCGCCTAAAGCAATATTGTATTCCCGACTACCACGAGGATCGGTATAACCTTCAAGCAATAATTTTGCATTGGAATTTTTTATTAAATAATCGGCTTGTACTTTGATCGACGCTTTATCCGCCTCATGAACATCACTTTTATTAAAGTCGAAATAATAAGTTTGCTCGCCTACCGTCATACTACTGCCTCCGGCAACCGAACCGCCTGTATTTCCTGAACCATATTTGCTATCACTGGAGCCAAAAGCCCCGTTATCGCCCAAGGCCGATACTTTTGTACCATTCACTGCTCCGCCATCCCAATTTTCAACGGGAGCTCCTGATCCGGTAGTCGTGGAACAAGCAGTCACCACGGTAATTAATCCACTAACACTTAAAATTTTGATCAACGATTTCATAGATACAATCCTTACATTTTAATTAATTCAAAAATGGCGACCACGCAGGGTCTTGTACTAACCCATTTTTCCCAGGCACACGTAATTTTACACGACCATCGGTAGTCACCAGACCTAACTCACCATATTCATTACCATAAAGCACCATCATACCATTAGGCGCTAAGGTGGGGGAATCATCACGACCTGAATTGGTCAATTGTAATACCACACTCGAATTTAAATTTTGAATAGCAATATTATACTGGCCATTTTTGCGTTGAATCATGGTGATTAATTTGCCATCTTTAGAAAATGATGCTCGCGCATTATAATCACCTGTAAAAGTTAAACGCTCAATGGATTTATTCGCTAAATTTAGACGATAAATTTGCGGGCTACCGCCTCGATCCGAAGTGAAAATAATAGATTGCCCATTTGGTGCAAAAGCAGGTTCCGTATCAATAGAGGGACCTGAAGTTAATTGCTGTAGCTGCCCCGTCGCTAAGGTGAGCAAATAAATTTTGGGCGTTCCCGATTTAGATAAAACAAGCGCCAATTGCCGACCATCAGGGGACCAAGCAGGCGCTCCATTAATTCCTGGAGCTGCGCTCACCACTCGGCGTTCACCTGACGCTACCGTAGCGATATAAATTTGCGCGCGCTTCCCTTCAAAACTCACGTACGCAATACGTTTACCATCCGGCGACCACGCAGGCGACATGATAGGCTCATTAGAAACTAAAATGGGTCTTGGGTTAAAACCATCCGCATCCGCGACTTCTAAAGCATAAGTAGGAGGAAAAGTTTTATTTTTTTGCACATAAGCAATACGAGTAGAAAAAATCCCTTTCACTCCAGTTAATTGGAAATAAATTACATCGGCAATATGATGAGCTAATGCCCGCAATTGAATGGCCGGTATATCATAAGTTTGCTTAACTAATACTTGCGCTTGACCACTTTTTACTACATCGACCAAAGCAAAACTTACATGTGCATGCGCACCATTCATTTGTACCTGCCCCACTACCACATCTTCCACACCAGCTTTGCGCCATAGCGTTTGAGTAACACCCGCTGAGTCATGAGGGGCCGCAGGATAAGTAGTAGAAGGAAGCACCTTAAATAATCCACTAAACGATAAATCTGCACTGATCACACCTGTCAAGTTATCGCTCGCAGAAGGATTATCCACTTGCCCACTAAAAGGCACTACAGCGATAGGGATCGCTTTATCTGCTCCTTTTGTCAAAATAAGATTGACGCCATTGTCAGCATAAGTAATGGAGGTACAAAAAACCATGAAAAATAAAATAATACGCAAGAAAATATTCATAGGCCGACTTCAAAAATAGATGGTGCTCATTCTAGCGAATTCAAATCTGTTTGTCATGTCTTCGATGAAAAATCGCAAGAACAAAATAATGGCGGAGAGGGTGGGATTCGAACCCACGTGGAGCTTTCGCCCCCAACCGATTTCGAGTCGGTGCCGTTATGACCGCTTCGAGTACCTCTCCAACTTAATAAAGAATGGAAAAACCACTATTGTACCAAAAATATGATAGAATTTCTGCTTTAAATTACCTATTAAATCGACATTACTTATGACCGATACAGCACCTACTACCGAACATTATGATTCCTCTTCCATCAAAGTTCTAAAAGGACTAGATGCTGTTCGTAAACGCCCTGGAATGTACATCGGAGATACAGACGATGGCACAGGCTTGCACCACATGGTGTTTGAAGTGGTAGATAACGCCATCGATGAAGCTTTAGCAGGACACTGTACACAAATTGATGTGATCGTCCATACCGATAATTCTGTAACTGTACGTGATAATGGCCGTGGAATTCCTGTAGATATTCATCCTGAAGAAGGCCGCTCAGCCGCTGAAGTCATCATGACCATCCTTCATGCGGGCGGTAAGTTTGATAATAACTCCTATAAAGTTTCAGGGGGGTTGCACGGCGTGGGCGTTTCAGTGGTAAATGCGCTGTCTGAAATACTCGATTTAACTATTTATCGTGACAATAAAATCTACCATCAAATCTACCATCACGGGGAACCTGAAGCACCTTTGGCTATGATTGGGGATACAAAAAAACGTGGCACCGAAATTCGCTTTAAACCAAGCGATAAAACTTTTACGCATATCGATTTTCACTATGAAATTTTACGCAAGCGTTTACGGGAGTTATCTTTCTTAAACTCTGGTGTGCGCATTGTACTCACTGATGAGCGAGACGGCCGCACGGAGGTCTTTCAATATGAAGGGGGTATCTCTGCTTTTGTGGAACACCTCAATCAAAACAAAACCTTAATTCATCCCAAACATTTTTATTTTCTCTGCGACAAAGATAATGTAACCGTAGAAGTTGCTATGCAATGGAACGATGGTTTTCAAGAATCCATTCTATGCTTTACCAACAACATCCCTCAGCGAGATGGCGGAACTCACTTGGCTGGGTTTAGAGCAGCATTAACACGTACACTTAATAATTATATTGAAGCAGAAGGCTATTTAAAAAAATTCAAAATTGAAACTACAGGTGATGACGCACGCGAAGGCTTAACTGCTGTAGTTTCTGTCAAAATTCCAGACCCTAAATTTTCTTCGCAGACCAAAGACAAACTCGTTTCGTCCGAAGTAAAAGCTGTGGTTGAAATGCTAATGAGTGATAACTTCCAAAATTTTTTACTTGAAAACCCCAATGATGCCAAAGCCATTGTTTCAAAGATGCTCGATGCCGCTCGCGCAAGGGAAGCGGCTCGAAAAGCTCGTGAAATGACACGCAGAAAAGGAGCTTTAGATATCGCTGGGCTTCCCGGCAAGTTAGCAGATTGTCAAGAACGTGATCCAGCACTTTCAGAAATATTTATCGTCGAAGGAGACTCTGCAGGCGGCTCTGCGAAACAAGGTCGCAATCGCAAAAATCAAGCCATATTGCCCTTACGCGGTAAAATTTTAAATGTTGAAAAAGCGCGTTTTGACAAAATGTTAAGCTCTCAAGAAGTCGGCACTTTAATTACCGCCTTAGGTTGCGGTATTGGACGCGAAGAATTTAACGTAGAAAAAACGCGTTATCATCGCATCATTATCATGACTGACGCCGACGTTGACGGTTCGCATATTCGTACACTTTTGTTAACTTTTTTTTATCGCCAAATGCCAGCACTTATCTCTCAAGGCTACATCTATATTGCGCAACCTCCTCTGTATAAATTGAAAAAAGGTAAACTGGAACAATATATAAAAGATGAAATTGAAAAAAACCAAGTGCTCTTACAAATTGCACTCGACGGAGCTACCTTATTGACAGAATCAGGCGCCCCCCCCATCCATGGTGTTGGATTGGAGGCTTTGATTCAAAATTATTTGGCGGTCCAACAAGTGATCCATCGCTTATCCCGCCGTTATCCTGAAAATGCGTTGCTCGCTTTAAGCTTAGTTGAAATTAAACTTACTGATGCAGAACTCAAAGATGAAAAAGCCACGGAAGCGTTTGTTCGAGCCTGGCAACACCAACTCACACGCTACAATCGCCATGGTTCACAATTTGATCTAAGCCAAACGTGGAATGAAGAGCAAGAAAGTTATCAGATCCGATTAGCTTACATCCTCAATGGGGAAACTTTCACTTATCATTTCACACCAGAGTGGTTTAATTCTGCAGATTATCAGCTGATTGCCAATTTCGCACAAAAAACACAAGGATTATTAAGCAGTCGAAGCGAAATTCAGCGTGGCGAAAAATCTTTAAAAACCGATCAATTTAATCAGTTAGTGGACTTCTTATTTGAGGAAGCACGTAAAGGGTTAAATATGCAGCGCTATAAAGGCTTAGGTGAAATGAATCCCGAGCAATTATGGGAAACCACTATGAATCCGGAAACACGATCATTGCTACAAGTCACCGTAGAAGATGCGATTGCCGCTGACTCTATTTTTACTGTGTTAATGGGAGACCAAGTGGAACCACGCAAATTATTCATCGAAGAAAATGCGTTACTTGCGGAAAACCTGGACATTTAATGTTTACGAGGGCTACCGTCGTCATTCTCGTAACGCTTTGCACTGTTTCTTTTGCGTTTGCTGATGCTTCAAATAATTCCGTCACCAATTACTCTTCAGAGCAAACAGCCGATGCTTTAGATTGGGTCAAGGATTCTGATGCCAATCAATGTCATGGCTACTATCTTGAACCCGACTTAGGTAATATGGACACCAATTTAACTTCTAGTGACATCACTCACCAAACCATCAATATCACTGCCAGTGGTGCAGAGCTTAAAACTGATGGTGTTTCCACTTTAACTAATGTCCGTATTCAGCAACCAGGACGCTTAGTAACAGGCGATAGCGCTCAATTAAATCGAGATGGCAAAACGGATGAAGTCAAAACGATTGACCTAAAAGGCAAAGTCGTCATTCGTGAGCCAAGCAAAATGACGATCGGCGATGCAGCTCACATCACACCCAATACTGATGAAGGCACCTACTCAAATGTTTTATATCGTTTGGCCTTAAATCTTCAGCCTATCAAGTTACTTAAAACTCCAGAGCACCCTGATCAATATAAAGTAACGGGCTTAATTGCCCATGGGGCTGCAACACAAATGGATCAAACAAAAAAAACTTATTATGTTTTAAAGGATGCAACGTATTCCACATGCTCACCAGAAAATAGTGTCTGGCATATCAAAGCCAAAGAAATTGATTTAAACCATGCAACAGGTCGAGGAAAAGCTTACCATACAATTTTATATTATCGATCCATGCCTGTTTTTTATACGCCTTATGCCACATTCCCTATTGATAAGCGACGAGAAAGTGGATTTCTCTCTCCTATCTATGGCAGTAGCAGTCAAAATGGGATTTCTTTAAGTTTTCCTTATTACTGGAATATCGCGCCTAATTACGATATGACATTAACACCCAACTTCTATAGCAAACGAGGAGTGTTAATGACAACCTCCAATCGTTTTCTAACTCGCAAAAGCAAGGGAGACGTGGAGTTAGGCATTATTCCTAACGATAAAGCTTTTTCTACTTTTCAAACCAATGGCCAACAAGAATATGCGGGTAATCCTGCGTTAAATCGATTGATGGACGCAAGTCCCACTCGGTGGAGTTATCACATGCAAGATAGCACCACCGTCGCTCAAAATTTAACCGCTAATGTTGACTACACCCGCGTCAGCGATGATTATTATCAACAAGATTTTGGTTTGCGTTCAGCAACTCCAGGGCAGTTATTACAACAAGCCTATTTAAATTACAATCAAAATTTTTGGAACGCTCAAGTATTAGCGCAAGAATATCAGACTTTGCACCCTGTCACGATGCTTGGAAATACCAACCAATATGAGCGTTTGCCGGATTTCACTTTTAATGTAAATTATCCTGCCCTGACTCATCTTACCTATTTATTAAAAACAGAATCCGTAGATTTTTCACGTCAATTAAATCCAGGAGAATCTTTTCCTTCACAATCAGGCGACCCTACCAGCGGAATGAGGAATAATTTACAACCCGGTATTAGCTTACCTTTTATTGAAAATTTTGGTTATATTAAACCCACATTACAAGTAGAAGCTACAGACTATTCACTCAAAAACCAACCTGTTGGCTACACTAACAATATCACCCGTACCTTACCCATTTTTAACGTAGATTCTGGATTATATTTTGATCGTGCCACGCAAATTTTCAAACATGATTATCAACAAACTTTAGAGCCTCGATTATATTATTTATACGTCCCTTATCGTGGTCAAAATGAAATCCCTATCTTTGATACAAGTTTACAAAATCTCACATTTGATCAATTGTTTCAAACCAATCGGTTCACGAGTATTGATCGTATAGGAAATGCGAATCAAGTGAGTGCTGCTATCACGTCGCGTTTTTTAGACAGTGATACGGGAAGTGAAAAAGGATCTTTTGGTATTGGCCGAATTTTCTATCATGCTAATCGTACCGTTACTTTATGTAATGGCATCACATGTGCGGACAACCCTTATATGGTAGGGGCTTTATCCCCCACAGAACCCGCTTCACCTTTAGTGGGTTTTGGAAGCTACGCACTCAATCAAAAATGGTCAATGAATACCAATGTAGCCTATGACCCCCGTTATCATGACACACAAAATGCTTTGGTCAATTTGCAATATAAACCAGCCACGAATCACATTATTAACGTCGGTTATAATTTTGTACAATACGGAGACCCCTTTCCAACTACCGTATTAAATCCTAGCAATCGCAAAAATAATTTAAGCCAATTGACGGCCTCAACTGCGTGGCCTATCATGAACAAATTTGATGGAATGGCGGGTTGGAATTACAACCTAAGCCATGAGCATTTTCAAACATATTTTTATGGCTTAAGCTATAATGCGTGCTGTTATGCAATGCGTATTGGTATGACGCGCACTTTTTACGCCTTAAACGGCAATGGAGATGCTCAATTCACACGCAAAGTGGTTTTGCAATTGTTGTTAAAAGGCTTTGGCGGCGTCGGCCAAAATAATATGTTAAATACGATCAATGCGAATGTCCCTGGCTATGACGATACCTTCAACAAAAATGTATATTAAAAAGGAAAACAATGTACTGTCCTTATTGCAACCAACCCGATACCCGCGTGGTGGACTCTCGTTTAGTCAATGAAGGTGCGCAAATTCGCAGACGCCGTGAATGTGTAATTTGTGAAGAGCGTTTTACCACATTTGAGTCGGCTGAATTATTATTACCAAGTGTGGTTAAACGTGATGGACGACGAAGCCCTTTTGATACTAATAAGTTGCGAACAGGAATATTAAAAGCTTTAGAAAAACGCCCCGTCAGCTCCGAAAAAATTGAAGCTGCCATTACCCGAATTCATCATCAACTGCTAGCACGCGGCGAAAGAGAAGTTCCTGCATTGGGTATTGGAGAATTAGTGATGAAGGAACTGCATGAGCTTGACGACATTGCTTTTATTCGCTTTGCTTCTGTTTATTTACGCTTTCAAGATGTACAAGAATTTCATGATTTAATTAACAAATTGTTTAGAGCGCCGTTTAGAGACACGCCCTAGTATTTCGCTTACCCTCACTCTCGTGTAAAATAAGCAACCTCAAGAATTCATTTAAATGGTAAAAATTATGTTGTTACGGACGGTACAAAAAATTGGTCTCTGCGCACTTGCTTGTGTGGGACTCATCACTGCCAATATTAGCCACGCAGATGTCCCTATTAATCGAGTAGCAGCAGTAGTTAATGATCAAATCATTTTGCAATCCGATCTTAATAACTTAACGAATACCCTAAGCGCTCAAGCAAAAGCTAATGGCACTTCAGTTTCCTCTTCTACTCTTCATAAAGATGCCCTCAATCAATTGATCGACCAAACCCTTTTATTGCAAGCCGCAAAGAATGCCAACATTAAAGTCAATGATCAACAACTTACGGATACCTTAACACAAATAGCCGATGAACATCATATTACTTACGCACAACTCCCTACGGCCGTCGCTCAACAAGGCTTACCATTTGATCATTTCAAAAAACAAATCAGTGACCAACTTGTCATTCAACAATTTTTGCAACAAGCACTCGCAGGAACATTTATCATTACGCCAAAAGAAGTAGATAAGCTTGCTAAAAAATTAGGCAGCGCCCCTAAAGTTGCACCTTCTAAGCAAATACTTTATCATTTTCGCGTCATTTTAATTCCTCTCAGTGCCAATGCGACGCCAACGGAATTTACAGCAGCTAAACAAAAATTTGAAGCGATTGCACAAAGCATCAATCAACATGAAGATTTTGGAGCCATCAGTCAGCGTATTTTAGGTACTCCTCCTCAAGATTTGGGTTGGCGTAGTACGGAGCAACTCCCAGCAACCCTTGTGAAATTGTTACCAAAACTTCAAACAGGTCAAATAGCCCCTCCAATTCGAGCGCCTAATGGCATTAATATTTTACAACTCACTGAAACTAAAACTGTGGACACTGCATCTACAGATAATAACCCCACTTCTAACAACACAGTACAAGAAGTAAAAGTGCGTGATATCTTTTTAAAATCAGACAACCTTACGCCCAAACCCTTGCTTGAACGTCGTTTAACTGATATTAAAAACCAACTTGATCATGGAGCAAATTTTGCTATCCTTGCAGAGCAAGATTCGCAAGATACTACCACAGCACCCAGTGGAGGTGAGATGGGATGGTTAAAACCAGGAATGTTAGATCCTAAACTTGAAGAAGCTATCGCCGCACTTAAGATCAATCAAATCAGTGAGCCTATTGAAACACCAGCGGGTTGGTATATTTTTCAAGTTCTTGAGCGCAAAACCACTACCGATCCTGAAGCTGCTTTAAAACTACGTGCTCAACAAATTTTATTCCAACAAAAAATGCAGGAAGGTACAAAGGTTCTAATTGACGAATTAAAATCTCAAGCCTATATAAAAATTTTTAACGAGAAATAACCATGCGCCGGACAAAAAATAGCTCAAAAGCCTCTCCTTTTCGATTACTGTGGTTGGTAGTAGGCATCTTAGTCGGTGTTTTTATCAGCTCGCTCATGTTTTTAAAAAAAAATGTTACTATTGTCACAAATGGTGCACAAACAGAAATAACCAATCCCCCTCAACCAAAAACAATATCTCCTCATGCAGGTAAAACCAATAATCACTCAGTTGCCCCCGTAAAACCAACCTCTCCGGAAACAGTATCCTCCGATCAATATGATTTTTATACCATGCTGCCTAATATGCAAGTCAATAAAAATAATGCAACACCTAATGGGGTTACCTCATCCGCCCAAGTCACTACTGCTACAAAAATTCCTACCACTGCTGCTAATACAGCTCCTTCGGGAGAAGCAGCCACGCCAACACCACCCAATAAACCCTTAAAATCTTTAGATGCTGCAGAACAAAGTTTGTTAGCTGGTAAAAATAAAGGGATGTTGCCACCGCCAGATAGTAATCTTGCTACCGCAAGCCCAACCAGTACACCAGCAAGCAAAACACCGACTGCTACCAACGTGCCTACCGCTGTTTCTCCATCTACCCCCCCTCTCCCAACGAGCAATAAAAAAACGACTCCTTCAACAGCAACGGTCACAAAGAAAATAAAACCTGTCGCAGCTACACCCTCCTCTAAAACACGCTATAGCATCACTCTCGGCACTTTTAATAGCGCTAGCGATGCAGATGGCCGAAAAGCTGAGTTAGCTTTAGCTGGATTTGATCATGTCAAAGTACAAAACTTTGACAAAAATGGAGTCACCTGGTATCGCGTGGTGATAGATAATTTCCGCACTGAAGACCAAGCTAAAACGGCATTAAATAAATTACAAGATAGCAAATTTAATGGTGTGATTAGCTCAACTTAATGGGAGATCGTTTTTATGGAACGCCTAGTTTAATTGCTTTATGCGCAGGAATTAAAATTAGGTTATCGATTTTGTTTGAAATCGAATCTTGTTTTACAGCACGCAGGGGAAGAGTTGAGCAGTGGTGAATTATTTACATTAAAGCTCCATGCACTGGAAGAGGTTGAATTAGGAAGAAGTGGAATAAAAACGCAGATTGGCGTTATCCACGATCCGAGGCATGATGAGCCTTGGATTATTGCTATGGATGAAAAACCTTCGCGTACCAGGGTGTTGGATTATGGAAAACGGGGGCTTTCTCACTTTAGGGGACACTCACTCATGAACATAAAACTTTAACACGCAACCGATAGTTTTCAAAATTCCGAAACCCATAAGCTCGTCTTTGAATCAACTTGCGCTGCTAGTTCAGATAATCGTTTAGTAATTTGGTTTAAACTAGATCCAAATAACTCGAAAGCGTCTTCCGGTGGAATATCCACGCCAGAAATTTTTTCCAACTCAGCTAGTAATTTTAACATAGTTAATGAATCGATGATTAGAGAAGATTCAAGCAATGAAATATCTGGATCTAATTGAATTTCTCTCCCAATGGCTCGCTCTAACGCAGACAACACACTATGATGATTTATCACCATTAGTCTTTCCCCCATTTAATTTTCATCTGCATTGCAATACTAAAAATATTCGCAATAATTTTTTGCAAAGATCTTTCCTGAATAATGGAAAAATGATCCTCTTGCGATTCCATAATTAAATTCGTGGTTATTGTATTGTTAAAATTGCTTTCTTTACATTCAAACGGTACCAGATGCGGAAAACTATTATGCGTATGAGCAGCCTGATATTGATTTGTCGGTGTTTTAATATATCCTACGGAGTGTGCAATTAATGCACGATAATTAGCCGAGTATTCTGCAAATAGCTCAGTAAGCAATGGATCTGCTATATCTGTTTTTAACAGCCCATGATCACGAAGTATTTTTGCAGCCACTTCAATTTGTTGATTTGCTGGTAGACTTCCAACTCCCAACAATATATTATCCACTTGAGCTCCATTAAATAAATCTCTAAAAAAATTTTTCACTAACTCAAAAGATGTAATTATTTCCACGTTAGATAAATCTCCCATCCAACTATCTATCATTGTTAGACTTTCTATCTGCCGCCCTCCATTTTCTAACAGCCTTACCATCTCATGTGCAATAACACCGCCCATAGACCACCCAAGAAAATGAAGCTTGCAATCTTGTAATCCACGATTGTTTAATGCTGAAACATAAAGTTGGGCAAGTTGAGTAACACTTCTTTTTTGACCTGTGCCAGGTGATTGAACTCCTAAGATAGATATTTCCTGTGGAACAAGTTTTGCAAGGGGTCGATAACAAATAACATTGCCACCAACGGGATGAATCGCAATAAGAACAGTGCGTTTTCCTTCTCGAATATTTATTACTGGTTCACGAGCCTTACCAACTAGATTGGCAAATACAGGAAGCCCCTCTAGCAGTTGAGCTTGCGTTGCAATTGTTCCACAATGAAACAATGCGGCTAGTGGGATACGTTTACCTAACTTATCTTCTATTAAATTTAATAATCGCACGGCTGAAAGAGATGTCCCACCCACCTCAAAAAAATTTTCATGGATATCTAATGATGTTAACCCCAGCAAATTACCCCATAATTCAGCGAGTCTTTGCTCAAGCTCAGTGCGTGGCGCTATTTTATCTGGTTGCTTTTGCTCTCCTAAATGAGCTATTGCAGCCTTAAGTGCTGTGCGATCTGTTTTTCCATTTGCAGTTACTGGGATTTTTTCTATTTTGACATAGATGCTTGGAATCATATAATCAGGCAAAAGTTTTTCGAGATATAAACGTATTTCAGCAGTGGTTTTATCAGCAGAGTCACTATTAAGCACATAAATACCAACGAGCTGCTTATCTTGTTTATCAATTTCTCTAACCATTACAACGGCATCATTAATGCCTGGATATTTTTTCAACAAAGCTTCTATCTCTCCTAATTCAATTCGAAAACCGCGAATTTTAACCTGATTATCTTCTCGACCTAAAAATTCCAAATAGCCATTAGAGTGATAACATCCTCGATCGCCCGTTTGATAAAGACGCTCGCCTGTGACAGGATGATAAATAAATTTTTCTGTGGTTTTTATCTCATCCTCATAATAACCCTTCGCTAATCCATCACCTCCAATATACAATTGACCAGGAACCCAAGTTGGTGAAGGATAAAATCCTTCATCTAAGACATAAAATTTTTGATTACTCAATGGCCATCCATAAGGGATACTTTTCCACGAGGGATCGATTTTTTCAATAAAAAAATAATTTGACCATATTGAAGCTTCAGTAGCGCCACCAAGACTGACCATTTTTATATCTGGCATGATTCGACGTAACCGCTCTGGTAAAGAAAGAGGAATCCAGTCTCCACTTAACATAACCAGTCGCAATGATAATAAATCGGTTGAATTTCTTTGCTCACAATACTCAATTTGCATTTCAAGAAGGGCTGGCACTGAATTCCATACAGTCACTTGATGCTCTTTAATACACTTTATCCAATCTTCGGGCGAAGGCGTAGTCCGGTGTGGAGGAATAACTAGAGTGGCGCCAACGGCTAAAGTACCAAAAATATCAAAAACAGATAAATCAAAATTAAACGCAGAAATTGCAAGTACACGATCTTTATATTGCAAATTAAAGCGAGCAATAATATCTTGTATCGTGTTGACTGCTCCTCGATGCTCTATCGCAACGCCTTTTGGCTGACCCGTTGACCCTGAAGTAAATATGACATAAGCTAAATCCGTGGTTTTTTGAATCGTGGCCAATGGAGCAATTTCTTCTGACCTTACTTCAAATAAAACATTTTCGAGAACCAAGACTTGAACGGTTGATGCGACATTCAATTCGTTTTGCAACCCATCTTCAACAAGTAAAATTTTTACTCCCTTCTGTCCTAAAAGATAATTTTTCCTGGTAATTGGCAATTCATATGCAATGGGTAAATATGCGCCACCAGCCTGAATAACTGCCATTGCTGCAGCAACTTGTCTCCAACCACGCTTTGCAAGTATAGCGACCAAATCATTACAACCAACGCCGTGCTTACGAAGTATAGTAGCCAATTTTGTAGTAAGTTGCCACAAATTTCGATAACTAAGCGTACAATCTGGCGCAATAATAGCTGTTCGCTCACTATATTTATGATAGGCATCTTCAAAATATTCATGCAATAATTTTCGCGTGCAAAAATTTTCTGTTTTATTTGCCTCTATCCTAGGTAACAAGAATTGTTCTGGTAATGTGGGTAATAATAAATTATCCACACTCGTCATTTCATGTAAAAAATTACGCAGATGCGCTTCATACACTAAAAACATTTCTTGTATGACACCTGGCAAGAAAACATCTTCTACAACATCCCAGTTAAGTACTAACTGCCCTTCATTCATATATACTTGATGATCCAACCATACTTGAGGCGTATGCAGCGAACCCACAGAATTTTTCCAATGAAGATCTACATATGAAGAACCGACATGTTCTTTTTCAGTACCCAGCATACTTGCAAAAACAACTGGCATCTTTGGCAGTTGATCATTGGCATGATGCATGGCACGAATTACATCTACACCAGAAATTTGGGAGTGTTTAATAAAATCTTGATACAATTTTTTTTGTAATCTTATTGCTCGGTCACGAAAACTAATAACACCGTCAAAAGAAACTTCCAACAGCAGCGTGCTGGTAAAATTACCTATTATTTCAGAAAACTCTGGTTTATCTGGTGGTCGCAATGATGTTAAGACATTCAATGTAAATGACTTATTCGATGTCCAATAACGCAAAATATCTACAAAAATGGTACACAATACTACATTTATAGTAACACCACATAATTTAGCTTTTTGATTAAGGGTATTAATTTCAGATGGCATTAATCGAATTTGACGTCTTCGAAAGTTTGATCGTTGTGGAATAGCTTCATAATTAACAATGGGCAAATTTGGTCCACTTGGCAATTCCTCTACACGCTTCAACCAATACTGCCACGATTGTTGATATGACTCTGAATTTTTAATAGCTATTCTTCGATTAATATAATCAAAATAGTTCACCTCACTTCTATTGACTGCGATTTTTCCAAGATATATCTGCGTCAAATCTCTAAAAAATAAAGCAACTGATCTACCATCAATTGCAATCAATCTGAATAAAAAATGAATAAAATATTCCGAAGACATCCGATCGACAATGCATGCAAATTGACGCTCACTATCCAACTCAGGCAAAAAAACTGCAATATTCTCTCGTCTGTTGGCTAATAATTTTTCTTGCTCTGAAACAGATCTGTCACTCCAATCAGAAAATGGGACATCAATATGCATTGGCATCGCAGCAATTTTTTGCACCCCATTCGGTAAAATAGAAGCTCTCAACATTGGATGTATACGCATTAAATGCAATAATGTTGATTTTAATTTTTCTAAATCAACTTGTGTGGTAGTAAAGCTGCGATATACAAATGCTGGAGTGCTTGTGAGATAAACATCCTTTTCTCCGATCCAATACGCTTGCTGAATTTCAGTCAATGGAAAAATTTGATTTTCTATTTTGTTTGGTCTCTGAAAACACTCTTTAGTATTCATTTCCATTTTATTTTGCTCTACATATAATTTTTTGTGTTACGCGATTATCAAATTTTTGATATTTAACATATGTTAATAATTGCGTTCTCTAATCGATCAAGCGCTGCCAATATTTTTTTTTCATCATGTGCAAAACACAAACGTAAATAACCCTCATTACCAGGCCCAAAAGCAGAACCGGGCGCAAGACCAACATGAGCTGTTTGTGCTAACGTTTTAGCAAACTGTAAATCATCATGTACGCCATCAACAGAAAAAAAAGCGTAAAAAGCTGCTTCTGGATAGGTAATTTGTATTTGGTCTATTTTTGACAAGCGTTCATACACCAAATCACGATTTCGCCGGCAACGTTTGACCATTTTCTCAATAAATGATTCTCCATGACGAATTGCCGCAATACCCGCATATTGGACAAATGATGAAGCACCCGTATTATTAATTGCTGATAAATCACCAATAGAATTTGCCACAGAGGATGGATGTACCAACCACCCTAACCGCCAACCCGTCATCGCCCAGCTTTTAGAAAAACTTTGCACAACAAATAGGGAGTCTTCAGGGTCAGCAACATCAAGAAAGGAAGGTGTACAGTGACGATTGTAAACTAATCGATGATAAACTTCGTCAGCAATTATCCATATACCGTGGAGTCGACAAAACTCTATGATTAATTTTTGTTGTTCTGAAGATATAACCCATCCCGTTGGATTCCCAGGAGAGGCGATAAAAATTGCACGGGTACGTTTGTCGCATGCAGCAAATAACTTATCAAGATCAAGATGCCAATCATGTTCTATATTTTCTAAACGAACATGGCGACACTCGGCGCCCATGGCTCGCACTGCATAAAAAATATTTGGCCAAATCGGTGAAACAACTACCATATTATCTTCATTATTCAAAAGACTTTCAGCAGCAATCATAATTGCTGTCATCCCTGAAGCGACAACTGTAATGCGGTTTAAATCTAGATTGAGCGCATACAGATTATCGAGATAAGATTTAATTTCTTCTCGGAGTGGTAATATTCCTCGACGATTAACATAAAATGTTTTTCCAGAATTCAGTGCCTCTATAGCGGCTGCACGGATAAAGTCTGGCGTGACAATATCTGATTCCCCAAACCATAAAGGAATAACATCCGGAACGCCCATTGCAAATTGAATAACCTGATTAATACGCTGGCTTTCCATTGCGCTAATTGCATCACGCATTTTTGGCATTTGTTTTTTTCTCCTTCGCTGGTGGATGCTCGGTTAAACAAATTTCATTAGAGATACTATCAACAGCTGGAACGCTTAAAGGACGCCAATTTTCTGCTAATTTTAAAGGCGCGCCCGTTTTTTGCTGTAATGTTGCCAGCAATAAACCATCCAAACTTTCTTGTACAATAAAGCCATTCGAAGTAACATGAATCACAGCGAGATCTGTATATACACGACTCACTACACTTGACGCAGTAAGTGGATAGGTACAATTGCTTACCAGTCGAGGTTGGCCATCCTTAGTGCAATGTTGCATCAAAACCCAAATCTCTTTCGCGCCAATAGCAATATCCATTGCTCCTCCAACAGCAGGGGGAACATCTGAGCTTTCAACTATCCAATTAGCAAGATCTCCTTGCTGTGATACCTGAAAAGCACCGAGCAATGCTAAATCAATATGCCCACCGCGTAACATCATAAACGCATCTACACAATCAAAAAAACATCCTCCGGTCACTAGCGTTACTTTTTGCTGACTCGCATTAACTAAATTAAAGTTTTCTTTCCCAATGCTAGCAAGGGGGCCTAAACCAAGAATCCCATTTTCACTTTGAAAAACGACTTCTCGATCTATTGGAACAAAAAGCGAAGCTAGCGTTGGAATACCAACACCAAGATTAATATACATACCATTTTTAAAATCTTGTGCCGCACGGCACGCTATTTCAAGACGTGTCAACGGAGTGAATGTGTTCATATCAATACCACCCGATTAACATAAATACCTGGTGTCACAATAGACTCTGGATCCAACTGACCAAGTGCAACAATTTCATCTACTTCCGCAACTGTAGTCGTAGCTGCAGCAGCCATGACAGGACCCATATTACGAGCAGAAGCTTCATAGGTAAGATTTCCCCATCGATCTGCACGTTTAGCTTTAATCAATGCGAAATCTCCTTTGATTGGCAACTCAAGCACGCATCGTAATCCATTAAACTCTCGAATCTCTTTACCTTTTTCCAATAACGTGCCAGCACTCGTTGGGGTATAAAAACCTTGAATACCAGAAGCACCAGCACGAATACGCTCACAGAGTGTACCGTGAGGAACAAGCTCAAGCTCTATTTGCTTTAGGCGATACAGCTCTTCAAATACTACTGAACCTTCTCGTCGAGGGTAACAACAAATAACTTTTCTAACCAACCCCGCTTTTAAAAGAGCAGCGATCCCAACATATCCCGTTCCTGTATTATTTGTAACAAGGGTAAGATTTTTTTTACCTTTTACTATCAATGCATTCACAAGCGAAAATGGCATTCCTGGATTACCAAAGCCACCGATTAATACAGTTGCACCTTCTTCAACTCCTTCGATTGCTTGTTCCACGTTCTCAATACATTTATTTAGCATTCATTAACCTCTTTTTTACCTTAACGTATTTTTGGTAAACGAATAAACTTCCATGGATCCGGCATTTTATCTACCTTCACTTCAATCACTGTGGGCTTATCATATGTTAACGCTTTATGAATTTCATGACGTAATTCTTCTGGATGATGAGCAATTACACCTATAGCACCAAAAGCTCTTGCCAACTCACAAAAATCGGGATTATCTAAATCCGTTGCCAAGTTATAACCTTCCTGAATTTGTGCTCGCTTTACGTTACCATAAGCATTATCATTAAAAATAATTGCTATAACAGCAAGCTTATTTTGCACTGCCGTCGCAAGCTCTTGCGCGTTATATAGAAATCCACCATCCCCAGAAATAGATATAACCGCCTTAGTAGGGTACGCTGCTTTTACCCCTAATGCTGCCGCGAACCCAAACCCTAACGTTCCTTGGTATGTGGCAGGAATATAAGTACGTGGGTAATAAATTGGGAAAGCAAATCTGGCTACATATCCAACCTGTGTCAGTTCATCAACAAAATAACCATCCTCCGGCAATGCATCTCGGATCGCCATTAAATAATCATATTGAGGATTGAGCTTCGAAAATTTAGCTAAAAACTCAGCTTTTAACGCCACTAGTTCTCTTTGTCGTGATTTTTTAGGTTCTACCATACTGCTAGTCAACGCATCATCCAATGCAGAAAGTGCAACTTTTGCATCGGCCAGAATGCCAACTGTAGGTTTACGCACGCGCGAAAGCTCTGTGGGGTCAATATCAATTCGTATAATATGCAATGCATCATCAGTGCCCCATTGCATTTGAGGTTGAAACAAGCGCGTACCTACCGCCATAACCACATCTGCTTCTTTCCACAAATGATGTCCAGCTGGCCATGTCAACGATAAATAATGACGATCACTAATTATGCCACGCCCACTACAATTTACGATCACAGGTGCTTGTAACTTTTCTGCAATGTTCAGTAGTTCTTTGGTAGCACTTATCGCTCCCCCACCTATCATAATTATCGGTTTTGATGCACTATTTAGTAGCGCCGCAGCCTGTTTTATTGCTTCTACGCTTAAAGGATTGGTATTTGTAATCGCCGCTGGCTCAAAACTACAATCTACTTCCGCTTTTTCTGCCATAACATTCGAGGGAACTTCAATACCAACTGGACGAATACGATCCGTCTGTAATTGAGAAAATGCTTGATTAACAAGCTGTGGCCCATGCATAGGATGTTCCATACGCGCAGACCACTTAGTTAAAACACGCAACATGCCTAACTGATCTGGCAATTCATGCAAAACACCAAAACCACGACCAATCGCATCAAGTGGGATTTGCCCAGTCAAACAAAACATTGGCGTATTTCCAGCATAACCTGTAGCAAGCGCCGCCGTTGTATTCAAAAAACCAGGTCCTGGTGGAATAATAAAAGCGCCAACTCGTCCCGTAGAACGAGCATACCCATAAGCCATAAAAGCAGCGCCTTGTTCATGTCGTGAATGAATCACTCTTATGTCATTGCGATGTTCATAAAGCGCGGCAAAAAATGGATCAAGCTGCTCGCCTGGCATCGCAAAAATAGTATCAACGCCATGATGCAATAGCATTTTAACCAACACTTGACCACCATTCATATAAGCCATACTTTATCCTAAGTAAATTATGCTGCTAAAATATTTCATCAATTATTACGCTTTACATTAAATAATTACTATCCATGACATCAAAAGTACAAACATCTGGGATAGCATCTTGAAGCAGCTTCCGAAAATAGGATGAATCAAAACGATATGCCTTCGGAGCAATCGGATTTATTGTAATCGCTTTAAGTTTTGTAGGTTGGAGTACTTTAATATGTATCCCCCTATTTTTATACCAGTTTACATTCCGATGCCCTAAAAAAAGTTTGGTGCTATCTGCGATAATTAATACGATTTCGCACCCACGAGTAATACTTAAAAGATTTTCAATGAACTGCTCACTTAATGCACCACGCATAACAATGTACCGCCAAGACGCTTTAAGCATAATTTTTTTAAACTCATAAAAAGCTTCCAAAACAAAAAATTTTCGATCAATTGGCATTACAGAATAATTTTCATCAATAAGTAAGTTACTCTGATGAGATCCAATGATTTTTCTTAACCCTTGATCATCAAAGAGCGGTAGCTTAAGAATGTCTACTCTATTTTTTGTTTCCACAACAGCCGCCTCAATGCTCTCATCTAACACAGCACCTGTCGCCATAATGACACTGTCTGCTATAGCTGGCGCTGAAGCTGCTTTTCTATTGATCGCACCATCTATAAGAATATTGTCCGCGCCCATACCTAACATGGTATCACTGACCATTTTGATGTCTTCAGCCGAACTTGGCCCTGAAATTTCAACTTCTCCACCTTCTAATAATTTCGCAATTACAACTTGTCCTAAGGGCGTGCGATAAGCAGTTTTTTCAAGCGTTTTATAAGATAATCCACTTTTACGTATTAAACTATTTGTTGTTGCAACAAGAGAGAATGGCATCAAATAAATTGTGGGCTTATCAATTTGACTATTGATAACATCTTGCTTTTCACCATCTCTACCAATTGAAGTTACTCCCACAGTTCGATTCGCCGCATTAAATTCGCGTAAAATTGTTTTTAATGTTTCGGTTTTCCCCGTGTTTTTTGCAAGACCAAAAATAGTAATTTTTTTATCTTCGATAACCAGTTCTGAAAGACGCATCATGTTAATTCCATCGTAAAAAAAATTTAAACTGCTACCGTAATTTCTGTGGCCGGACGAATCATGTTCGACATGTTATTATTTTCTACAATTCGCGCGCCTAATTCACGCACAATAAAAGATGCAAGATGATTAGGATAACTCCCTTTCGAAAAACCAGCATCATAGCCAAGTTCTTTCGCAAGTTCATTTGATATACGAGCTCCCCCACAAATAAGTATAACTTTTTTTCTCAACCCCTCTGCTTCAATGATATCAACAAGATTTGTCAAATTATGAATATGCAGTTGTTGCTGAGTAACTGTTTGAGACACTAATATAACATCCGCATTCACCTCAATTGCTTTTGCCACTAACCTATCATTAGACACTTGACTACCAAGGTTATGTGTTTCAAAACCACAATATGCTTCAAGACCTGATTGACCATCAAAACCTTTAAGATTTAGCATTGCATCTATGCCAACACTATGCGTATCCGTCCCTGTACTTGCGCCAACCACGATAATTTTTTTCCCTATCCATAATTGAATATATTCTTCCACTTCTTCTTTACTCCAGTACTCAATCTCTAATCCCTCTAGTTGAATTTCAGCATAATTAATCGTATGCAAACACTGTCCGTAGACTATAAAATAAGTATGATTTTTAGTAATTTCTTGATAATGAATAACCTCGGGGCATAGCAAACCCATTTTTGACGCCAAACTCAAAGCTGCTCTTTTGGCTGAAAGTGTGTATGGAATAGGTAAGGTAAAACTCAACTGCATAATTCCATCATCGTGATGATCTGCATATGGTTTCACCGCTTCATATTTATTACTGTTATTAAGCATATAACGTTTCTCCTTTCATAAGTTTTATGTAAGGGTTGATGTAATCTAAATCTATAGTTACTATTCCTTCTGCTCCTTTTCCACCATCGATTTTACGAGAAACATGGCCAAACATTCCTTGCTCAATGGCTTTAAACAAACCCATCTCTGCTATTTTAATAAGCATTTCATGCGCTTCTTGCAACACACGACTCGCGCGATTTTGAATAATGCCGTTTTTTTTAAATTCAATCTCATCGCCAAGATCACGTGCAAAGTTAAATACATAACGTGTATTCTCTAAAGCTAATACTCGATCATGAATATGCGGTGTAAACACACCTTCTGTAGGAACTCCAATCGTCTGAATTCCTTGTTGCGTTGCAATGGTAATAAGGTTAAATAACGTATCACACGCATGTGTTCGGTATAAATTTCCATTCATATGTTTTGTCGGCGGCATAAATTTCACTGGGCAATTTGGAAAAAGTTCGCGCGTCAATTGTGTTTGAGCCCACTCATAGAGCAAACCATTTGTCACTGCCGGATGAATTTCAAATGCATTACCAAGCGCAATTTGCGGTTCAGGAACTCCTGACTGTAATGCTAAATAATAATTAATCATCTGGGATGCTAAAACTGACGGCGCAGCTTCGATAGCATCTGCTGTTCTCAGGTAGTTGTCTTCACCAGTGTTAATAACAATACCAAAATAACCATTGATCATCCGCGAGAAATTTTGATCGATTAAAGTTCTCACCATATTGATATCACGATACAAAATACCATACAGCGCATCATTAACCATGTTATCGAGCCCCTCCATCGCTCCGAGTGCTGCGATCTCTGACATACACAAACCAGAACAAAAACTCGAAAGCATGATGTATCGACCATTATTTTTTGACCAATCATCGAGCGCTTCGCGCATGACGCGAAAATTCTCTTGCGTTGCAAAAGTCCCACCATATCCTTCGATCGTGGCGCCATGTGGAACATAATCAAGAAGACTTTGTGCTGTTGAACGTATAACTGCCACTATATCGCCACCAGCATTGGCAACGGCAATTGCATGAGAAACATCCTCATATATATTACCAGTTGCTGTTAAAACATACGCATAAGGCGGAGGATTATTTTTAAGTTGTTTCCGAAACGTTTGTCGCTCTAATTGACTATGTTTTATTTGCAAAAGTGTTTTTTCACAATGCATAATTATCGTAGCATGAATCAATTGCGTATCTGCTCTTGGTAAAGAAAATAAATCTAGCTTCCCAGAACCAACCAATTCAGCAATTTCTACTGGGGTTTTATCTGTTTGGATAATCGCATTACCGAACCAATATGCGACTCCTTTTTGAGCGCCACCATTCTCCATGATGTGGTCAAGCACGATATTAGCCAGTGGAATATCTAATACATTCACGCCATTAATACCAAGTAATCGCGCTATTGTTCTTTCAATCGAAACCGTAGTTTTTTCCAGCAAAAGTTTTGAGATGCCATAAGCAACATGCTGAGCCGCTTCTTTACATTCACGAACTATTTCAAAATCTAAATCTAATTTAGCTTTCACTGACGTCTATCCTTCTAATTAATAATTTTTTTTAATTAGTTAATCCGCTTATTACTGCCCGTACTACTGTACGATATTTTTCACTTAGTTCTACCAATGGAAGACGGATACCATCCTGAATAAGGCCCATAGCATGCATCAAAAATTTAATTGGAATTGGATTAGTCTCTAAAGAAAGTACTTCATACAGTGCTTGCAATCGTTTGTTGATTGCTTTTGCTTTTTCTACTTCCCCTGCTAATGCGTAATTACACATATCAGCCATTAATTTTGGAGCGACATTGGTGGCTACTGATATCACTCCATCTCCACCAAGTAACATAAACGACAATGCAGTATCATCATCCCCAGAATACAACGCAAAATCATCTGATACATTACAGGCCAATTTAAAAGCACGCGCCATATCTGAAGTCGCGTCCTTTAAACCAATAATATTTGGTACTTTGCTAAGACGAAGCAATGTCTCATCACTCATATCACAAACCGTACGACCAGGAATATTGTATAAAATCTGCGGAAGATCTGTGTGATCAGCTATAGTTGAAAAATGCCGATATATACCTTCTTGAGTAGGTTTGTTGTAATAAGGGACAACGGATAAGCTAGCAATTGCGCCTGCGTTCTTTGCTATTTGTGAAAAAAGAATCGCTTTTTTTGTTGAGTTTGCTCCTATACCAGCAATGATAGGAATTTTTCCTGCAGCAAATTGCACTGATTTTGAAACCAGTTCTTCGTATTCTTGCTCCTCGAGGGTGGCTAATTCTCCGGTACTACCACCTACTACAATGGCCGATGTCTCATGCTGACAGTGAAATTTAACCAATTTTTCAAAACTAGAAAAATCCAACGAACCATCCGAATACATGGGCGAAACAATAGCGACAATACTTCCTCTAATCATAATAATTACTCCCAATATTTAATTGAAAATTAATAAACGTATTTCACCTGACAATTACTTCAACAATCTCATAGTTGACACTATTCACTTTTTTTAACCCGCTTCTATTCAGTCGGCTGAATGATCTCGTAAAACAACTTATGCATAGTTTCATTAAATGGTGCTTCCTGCAATCTATCTCGAATCTTGTGACGTAAATCCAAATGATGTGCATCATTTGAAATTGACATTTGAAACAATTTTTTTACATAAGTTTCCAACTCTTGTGCGCGGTTGTATGGCAAAGCGCCTCGTGGCTCATGCAAAAATGCGACAATGTCACGCACGCCAATATTGACAAGTTTATTCAAATCGATTTGCGCAGCGGGATCTAAACGCGAACTAACTGGAAATGGATTTCTTATTCGTTGGCGGGAAGATGCAACCCCTAAAGTGTCTGCTATAATTTCAGCAACCAAAGGCGCCATTAAAACACCATTTCGATAGGTACCTGTTGCCACATGAAGGCCCGGCAACGCACTTTCTCCAATCACGGGACGCCGGAACATAGCAATAGGTCGATACCCAATTCGCATTTCTTCAATTTTAGCTGTCCTAATATCTATGTTGATTTGGTGTATGGTTTCGTCAAATAAACTATGCAACTCTGTTGGCTGAATACCAGTCTCCAATTCATAATCAACTCCCATGCAGTTAGTTGCTCCCACATATAAATTGCCAGAGCCCCGTGGAACCACATGAATTCCGCAAGCAAAAGCGCGATTTGGTGTTCGAATTGTCTGCGGAATAACTGGTGCACGACTAATAATGCATGAAACACCTTTTCCAAAATATAAATCGGGTAATTCAGCCGCACGGCATAATTCCGCATCTAAAAACTCAAAAGATCTTGAGCCTGCCGCCAATACAACATGTGGTGCAGACATTTCTTTACCATCTTTTGTCTTAACAACCCAATTGTCATGATGCTTATTGATTGACACGACATAATCATCAATCACTGTAGAGTTATTAAATTCTGTTACGATGGTTACTAACGCATCAAGTAATTGCTCAGAATCAACTGAGTTTTCATTTTTTAAATGAAGACATAAATTGGGAGAGTGATGCGGGCTAGTTTTTAAACCAGGGACATCTTCTGGCTCCACCCATTCGGCTGGCTCGCTTACTCGTTCAGCTTCTGCTTTCATACGTTTAATGGAAGCTCGATCACGTAATCCATCGTTATTTGCAATAATAAATGTACTGTAAGATTGGTGGATTTTTTGATGCGCTCTATCTGAAATTTCTTGCAGCCATTCTGGGTAATGCCTTTGCGCCGCCAGTCTAAATGCAAACTCTGCATTTTCTTGCTCAGCATCATCTGCTGTTATTTCACCAAAAGCACCCAACATAGCACCAGCCGCACGTGAAGCTGATTCTTTATCGCCTATCTTTGGAAAAATGGTGGTAACATCAAGACTCCCACGCAACAGCTGATATGAAATAGAAAGCCCAATAACACCGCCACCAACAACAATAACATCTGAATTATTTTGTGATATTTTCATTATATAGTTTCCTTATACGAAGCTGCACGATAAGTAAATGTCCCATCAAATCCTCGCTTTACATGCGCACTCATTGTAGTGGGTTGATAACGCGCAGGACTCGACGGATGAACAAAACGATCCATCGGCTTAATTTCACAATCCGCATTAGGATCAAAAAAGAAAGCAGAAGAATAACGAGTAGCATTAGCGGTATTTATTACTCTATGTATAGTCGCTGGCCAATAATCATTTGTCCACATCGCCATTGCATCACCAATCAAACATGCAAAAGTTCCAGGAATCTTCGGTGCATTAATCCATTTTTTATCTCGGGTCATTATCTGTAACCCAGGAATATCAACTTGCCATATAAATGAAACAATGCTGTAATCGGTATGAGCCCCACACCCTATTTGATCTCCTTTAGCTACTTGTTGTGGTGGATATTTTGCAATTCTCAACTGTGCAAGCGGTTTATTGGTTTTATCCACGAAATAATCTGATGGAAGATGCAACGCCTCTGCGAAAAGACCAGCAATCTCTTCCCCTAACATTCGCCATTCATCATACAATCTCAATAAAGTAGGTTTAAACAATATAGGTTCGTCAGGCCAAGCATTTGGTCCATGAAAAAATTTCTTAGCAATGACATCTGGATCATCTAACGGAAGTTCCAGTGCCATATCAAAAACCTCTTTCACATCTTTGATCGGACTACCTAGTGCGTTTTCTTCTTCTAATGGAACATAACCTCGATGATAGGGTGATTTTGCAATATGTATCTTTAGTTTTTCTTCTTCAGGTAAATTAAAAAAACTATCAATCTGTTCTTCGACACATTTTAAAAAACTCTCGGGAATCCCATGATCTTCAATATAGAAAAAACCATTTTTCCTGCATGTTTCATCAAGCTCCGAAACAATAATTTTTTTTTGTTCTGAATGTAAACGCCTAATAGCACCCAAATTAACGATAGGAATTTCACATCCATCCACGTTTTCTTTATGTATATAATCGCTAACTTTAAAAACTTGCATAGTTAATTACTCCTCAAAAAGTTATATAAATTATCTCAATTGTGTTTTAAATTTTTTCCATCTACTATTTTTCCAATCGGAAAATAGGCTCCCCTTTATCACTTGCTAGCTCCCTCTCATCTTCATTCACTACAACACTTCGTCTTCTCGAAGATACATAAATCCCGCTAATAGTGCGTGGCGAAACTACATTCTTAATCAATAATGAAAAAAATTCTCTATTCGGCACTCCAGATAGATCAAAAAATTGCTTCTTATCATTATCATAGGCGAGATAAAGCATAGCATTACTTAAACTACCTTTAGCTAGATATATAGAAAAGGTATTGCTAACGATAGCGATATTAATTTTCAAAAAACCAGCTAATGTATCAACAATTATTGTGTTAACAACATCTGTTTTTGATTTGATCTCGTTCAAAAATAATTCCGTGCCACCAAATCTTTTACTTAGCTCTTTGATATCCTTAGTGAACTTTTCAATAACACATTTTTTTAAATCTTCTGCTGTCTTTTGAGTTTTAGCGGCAACAAGGGAAAATAGCGTTTTATATTGTTCATCAACAAGATTAAAACCCAATATCTGTACACCTCTAGAAAGGTCGCTATCTTCTCGTTCCTCCATAACATGCTCGGGTTTCTCCCATGCTGCTAATGCCTCTAAGATCTCTACCGAATATTTCTCTTCCTTGGTATGTTGGTAAAATTGACAAGTATTAACTGTTGCAGCTAAAAATGTAGCGGCTATTCTAAAAAATAAAAAAAACAACGTGTTTTCGTCATCCAAATAAGCAGATACCAAACCTGCCGGGATACCAATAACTGTCATCAGAAGTAAACTCATGATAGTTGGATACAGCAAATCTTCCCAACCTCTTAATATACCTCCTGATATCACTCGAATTGAATCTGGAATTAAACCAACCAGAGTATAAAATAAAAATGATTCTGCCAAATTAAACTGCTCATCTTCACCAATAAATAATTTAATGAGAGGATGCCTCCCCAAATAAACCCCAGTAGCAAGTGCAAGTGTCGTACCTAACCCAATTAGATTGCTCTTAAGAAAAGTGCGCTGATTCATCTTGAGCCGTTGATGGTATCCCTCTAATTCTTTTACTGAAAAGCTACTGATTAAATTATCATAATGCTCCCGTTGGTGAGCACGATCCTCACTGATATATGCCATAGCTCCCGTAGCAATACCTTGTGCACTAAAGTTAATTAAAGCATTTGCTTGGATCGCTGGAATTAAAGCTCTTAGCTGAGTGTTACCAGCAATGACACCAACGAGAGTCGTTAAAGTAAATAAATTACCCCATTCACTTAACCTTTGTAGGAAAAGTTTCCATCCAAAACTAAGGAAAGGACCTACACTACGACTCACCCTTATCTCGTGGAAAGAAACTTGATAAAATCTATATGGTGCATACCGTTTACTTAAAAACAACCCTTGATTAAATGCCCACGAAAGCAATCCCGCAAGTCCTGCACCTAAACCCGCCCCTACTATTCCCAAACCAAGAGGTTTAGCAAATAAATAACCAAAACCAAGTGCTGGCAATCTATAAAGTGCAACTGAGAGAAATTGTTTAAGCATACTTTTATCTAACTGAGCAAAGACTATCTCATTAACTGCAGAGAAATTTCCCGCAATGGCTGTTATAGCAAAAGGCATTAAAAAATTTCCTACTGCTTCCCCAGTGTCCCAAGCAACCACATGCGGCATAATGCCACGAGTAGAAATAAAACCTGCCATGCCGACCAAGCCTAAAGAAGCACCAACGAGCCACCCCGTATGCACTATTTCATGTACTTCTTGAACAAAAGAAGCATCATCAAGCAATTTTTTTCTTCTTCGCCCTAAAAGCTTACCTAATACTAAAGAAGCACTTCCCATGAAACCCACTGTTGAACCGTTGATTAATCCTATAGTAGTAATAACCAAACCTGTAGCCGCTGCGTCAGTGGGGCCTAGTGCAGTTAAGATAACAGCGGTCCCTATAGTATGGATGGCAATTAATGTGCTCGTTACACTAAAGGAAACAAGCCTATGAACGGTTGATTCGCTCTCAATACGTTCAAAGTTATTTCCAGGCAATAAACGGGTTTTTTCTTCATCACGCGAGGAAACTGGTGCGTCAACCTGTAAGTCAATGGCATCTTCTATCATAAGGATAATTCCTCCAAATAAGTTTTATTATTATTCTGCACATTGAATTTTTCTTGACCATCCTCAAAAAAAGAGGTGGTTTTATTTTATTGTTTTTGAATTCATCAGAGAATAATATGGGAAAGATTTTTTTCAGGTCAGATACCAAAAACAAAGATGGTAGTTTCATGTCGAACCCCATATGAATACAACTATCCATATCAAGCTCATTACCTAAATAAATGATCACAAGTTTATTATTTGCAGTGGCTCGAAAATAATTTATTAAAAAATTAAAGCCCGTATCTTTAAAAGAATTTGAAATAATAATACTTTCATAATAATTTTTATTTTGGCACAAGTCAAGCAACTCATTTTTTGTTCTCACCTGATCAACATGATAAAAAAAATAATGAGAAAAGAATAAGGTTAATGCGTTCAACTCTACCAATTCAGATGAGATAATTAGTACTCTCGATAAAGGTTTCTGCAAATACTTCCTTTGCGGCATATCATAAGTTTCTTGCTTAAGCTTCTCCTCCAACATAGAAATATCATATTGCGATGGCTCATATTTTTCAAAAATATTTTCTAGAATTTCCACCGCGTAATAATTAGCCAAATCAACTTCCTCAGAAACAAAAATATCTGATTTTTTTTCCACATCACCTATTTCCACTATTTTTTTTTCTAGCTGTCCTCCTTCAAATACCTTCAAATGTAAATTCAATAAATTATGTAAGCTTTTAAAGCTATATCGATATTTTTTATTCGTTGCTAATTTGTTAATTATTGATGAAGATACATTAGCCCGATAGAGCATACGCAAGTGAGAATGACTGGTTTTCATCGCAAGCTCATTGATAAGCTTGTACCAAAATCGCATTTCTTTTTTTCTCATATCGAAAACTAAACCGTTTTTAATAACCCTGAGAGTTTTTCTTGCACTCCACATAGTAAACTCCTTATTATGATGCTACCCAAAGATTGAAAGTAAGCGCGCCATCCCACAGAGCTTAAGATAATAATTTTTTTATAAGCCATATTAATGGCTGGATGAATGAAAAACCACCGGGAATTTCCTGGGTTTTTTGAATTATCAATAAATAAAGTTGTTTTCTTATTATTTTTGCTTTAAGCTATGAGAAACGTCTCCATAAATAAAGCATTAATACAATTTATTTGATCAATAATGCATAACGACGAATTAACGCTTGGTAATTTCAAATTGTTTTATTTGCGAGAAGTAAAGTGACTTACAAACAAATTCTATATCGTGTGAACGATGGCATTGCTACAATAACATTGAATCGTCCAGAAAGATTAAATGCATGGACTCCTTTAATGGGTACAGAAATTTATGACGCAATGTCAACTGCTGCACATGATAAGTCTGTTCGCGTCATTATTTTTACAGGGACGCCACCAGGGTTTTGTGGAGGTTTAGATAATAACAATCTAAGTGAAGTATCTGAAAACACAAAAAGGAAACGTCACATTGACATTGCTAGTACAAAGCTTGGTGGCTCTGTACGCTCTGATTTTAGTGGGATTTTTACTTATTTCCCAACCATTGGCAAACCTATTATTGCCGTAATTAATGGTCCAACAGCAGGCAGTGGTTTGGTGTTCGCTCTTTGTTGTGATTTGCGATTCGCTGCAACAAACGCTATTTTTACCACCTCTTTTGCTCGGCGCGGTTTAACCGCAGAGCATGGCATTGATTGGATATTGCCGCGATTTGTAGGTGTTGGTCACGCTCAAGATCTTCTTTTATCCGCACGAAAAATTTCTGCTGAAGAAGCCTTACGCATCGGCCTAGTCAATCAAATATTCCCCCAAAATGAATTAATGCAGCATGCGAGAAATTACGCAGCTGAGCTCATTAATTTTTCTTCACCGCGCTCAATGAGAATAATAAAGCGACAAGTATGGGACTCCCAATTTGTTTCTCTAGCGGAAGCTATTGAAGTTGGCAACAAAGAAATGTTAGAGAGTTTTCACAGCAATGACTTTCAAGAAGGGATAGCCTCTTATAAAGAAAAACGATCGCCCTGTTTTACTGACCAATAAATTTTAAAAATTATCAAGGTTATTTATGCAAACACAAAAAGAAATT
Organism: uncultured Gammaproteobacteria bacterium; assembly: GCA_964471475.1. Lineage (GTDB taxonomy): Bacteria > Pseudomonadota > Gammaproteobacteria > CAISUE01 > CAISUE01 > JAJNBD01. The sequence goes on along the minus strand of CAYYFQ010000004.1, from coordinate 34,149 downwards.
TCTTTTTTAACTTTACTGCTAATGATTTCATTTGCTTCTGTAAATGCGGTATTGTTTACACCAGCATTACCAAATATTGTAATTTTTTTTGATATTGCCGAAAGAACTGCCGAATTAACGATTACTATTTTTTTAATAGCTTATGCTTTTGGTCAATTAATCTATGGTCCATTAGCAAATCGCTTCGGAAGAAAACCTGCGCTATACACTGGAATTGGCATGCAACTTTTTGGTAGTTTATTATGCGTCTTATCTGGAGTAATTCATGAATATTGGCTATTAGTAGCTGGGCGACTCTTGCTCGGATTAGGCGCTGGAGCTGGATTCAAACTGGCATTTACACTGGTTCATGAATGTTATACCCCTAAAATAGCTAGCAAAAAATTATCTTATTTAACATTATCTTTTGCAATAACACCTGGATTAGCTATGACACTAGGCGGAATTCTCACAGCACATTACGGTTGGATTAGCTGTTTCTATGCGGGTGCAATCTATGGTTTGATTTTATTAATTTTTTCTTTTGGCCTACCTGAAACAAAAACTAGCGTAGACATTCATGCCTTAAAATTCAGACAAATGTTTGTTGAGTACAGCAAACAACTTAAAAATACTACATTAGTGATGGGTGGCATGTTGATGGGGACAGGAACGAGTGTCGTTTATGTATTTGCTGCACTCGCCCCATTTTTGGCGATTAATATTTTTGGCATGAAAAGCGCAGAATATGGATTAGCTAATATTTTACCCTCGATTGGCATGGCATTGGGAGGAATATTGTCGGCTAAATCAGCAGAGAATATTCCTCTACAACGTACTATTCAGAAAGGCATTTTGGTAATGTGCATAGGAGCGATCTGCATGTGTATAACAATGCTTCTTCATTTACCTGTTATTTTTTCTTTATTCCTTCCCGCAACATTAATATACTTTGGCATCTCTTTTATCATTGCAAATGCTTCAAGCATTGCAATGAGCCGCACTATAGACAAAGCACACGGTGCCGCAGTAATGAGTTTTATTAATCTTGGATTAGCGACACTAACTGTCTTATGCCTTGGTTTTTTTCATGTGAGGACAATATTATTACCAGCGACCTATATTGTCATTGGAGTGGGAATGCTGTGGGTTTATAACTTGTTGGTAAGCCATAAAAAACAAGATGAATGAATAAAAACGTGTGTTACCAAGACAATCATGAATATAATAAGTAAAGTGGACAAACGTAGCATCATTTTAGCAAGCCTTGGAAATATTTTTGAGTGGTTTGACTTCGCAATTTATGGCAACTTTTCTTTTGTCATTGGTAAATTATTTTTTTCAGATAAAAATTATTCTTCTAGCCTAACAGCCGTATTTTCTGTTTTTGCAATCGGATTTTTAACTCGATTGATTGGAGGAATAGTCTTAGGTTATTTTGCAGATAAATTTGGACGTAAGAAAAGTCTGCTATCCTCAGTTTTTTTTATGACAGTCCCTAGTTTTTGTATTGCATTATTACCCACTAGCCAACAATTTATTTTCTTCTCTACTTTTTTATTGCTGGCCTGTCGATTGTTACAAGGGCTATCTGTTGGCGGGGAGTTCCCAGTAATGATCTGCTACCTTTTTGAAAAAAGTCCTCCAGAACACCGAGGCTTTTATACGAGTATTGCTAACATGACGACGACTCTTGGTGTCTTGCTCGGTTTTTTTGTCGCTCTGTTTATTCAATTTTATTTTTCACAAAAGCAAATTGCACAGTATGCATGGCGTATACCTTTTTTGATTTCTGCAGCGCTAACATTATTTTGTTTTTATCTCAGAAAAAAATTAACAGAGCCAGAAATTTTTCTTGAATACCTACAAAACGTAAAGAAAAAAATAAACCGAATACATTTTTTTGAAAATGATTTTTGGCAAATGACAAAATTATTTGGCCTATTAATTTGCGTAGCCATTGCATACTACTCATTTAATGTTTTTAGCACTACTTATCTAAACTATTTAGGATATGGCTCAACAGAAGCCCTATGTGTGTCAGGTGCTGGCACGACGACTTTGGTTATTTTAATACCTTTGTTTGGTTATTTATCTGATCAAATAGAGAAAAATAAAATTTTATACGCGGCACTAATCGGTATAATATTTTTGATTATTCCGACTTACCATTTATTTTTATACCACAAATTAATATACGCTGTCGTTGCTCAAGTATTATTTGGTTTTTTACTAGCTCCTCTTTTAGCAGCATATCCTGCTATTTTGGTAGAAATAAGCCCTTTTGCGTTTCGATGTTTAAGGATTGCTATTCCATACAATCTTTGCTTAGTGATTTTTGGAGGCACAGCTCCAATGATCAATATGAATTTATTGCATTATTTTCATAACAACATGGCGCCAGCATATTATATTACAATAGCAGCAGTTATTTCTTTAATCTCTCTTAATTTATTAAAAATAGGCAGAGGCGGAAAATAAAATGAAATTACCACCTAATCATATATCGCTTGAATCGGAAGCATTAATAAAAGAAATATGCCGCCCTCTTTTTCAGCACTCAGAAATTTCTTATTTTATATTTGCACGCTTTTATAAAGATGGAGCACATATTTGCTTGCCAAGTAATGCAAGTTGGCATAAACATTTTTGGGATAAACAATACCACAAAAATAGTAACGATAGATTAAGCAATGGGTTTCATTTTTGGACATTAAATACAGAACTTAATAAAGCCAACCTTGAGGCCAAACAGTTCTTCAATATGGATAATAAATTAGACTTAGTTGAAGAATTTGAGGACTATTATGATGTATTCGGATTTGCATCAATAGGTGAAAGTATAAAAACATTAGATTTTTATCTGAACCAGCAAGAAATATTGAGGAAATTTTCATTATATTTTAAAGATCAAGCACAAGAATTAATAAAAACTGCGGATAAGAAAGAAAATCGTTTATACATAGCAGAAATAAAAAATCTCCATGATAAAAACGAAAACAAAATTGACACGAATTTACGAATAAAGAAATTTAGATTTGGCAATATTATTCTTACAGAAAAAGAAATGAAAGTACTTAGTTTAGTAATAAGAGGCCGTGCCGCTGTTGAAATAAGTCAACAACTTAATGTTTCACCAAAAACAATAGAATCTTATGTGCAAGCATTAAAAAATAAGTTTAATTGTTTAACGCGAGCCGAACTTTTTGACAAGGTGTTTTTCTTGGGCATTACTGATTTTATAAAAGAAGACATCCTTGATGGCAATATCTAGCAACCTTCTAAAAAAAACACTTCAACTTTGTTGGAATCAATAGAAATTATATGCAAAATAAAATCGCGTTAGTTATAGGTGGTACTACTGGCATTGGAGAAGCCTGCGTAAAAAAACTTGCAGCTCATCAAGCTGAAGTCATATTTTGTGGAAGAAATAACACAAAAGGCGCTGCCTTAGAAAATTTGCTGCGTAATCAAGGTTACATTGTTGATTTTTATCAAATCGATGTCGCTAAAGAAAAAGAAATATTGCAATTTTTTAAATATATTCAATCAAAATTTGGGCGATTAGATATTGCAATCAACAATGCAGGAATCACAGGGCCTAAAACAAAGCGTCTGCATGAGTTTAATACGAATGAGTGGCACAATATAATGGATATTAATCTGTTTTCGTGTTTTTTATGCATGAAACATGAATTAAATTTAATGTTAAAAAATAATTCCCCAGATAAAGCAATTGTCAATATATCTTCTATCGCGGGCATCAAAGCCGGAAAAATTAGCGCCTTGTATACAGCAAGCAAGCATGCAATGATTGGTTTAACGCGGGCAGCTGCAAGAGAATATGCTCCGCGAGGAATTAGAATCAATGCAGTATGTCCTGCCTTTATTGACACTAATATGATTGACAATAACTTGTTGGATTCTATTGGTGCAATTAACAAACACATTCCACTGGGTCGACTCGGTACTCCGGAGGAAGTTGCCAACGCTATTATCTGGCTTTGTACTCTAGATGCCTCCTTTATCACGGGTACTTCTCTTTTGGTTGATGGAGGCATCAATGCATAGAAAAACCCAAATTTATAAATCGTGACGGATTATTAAATCCGCTATCAATGCCTTTGTTATGACTTCTGTTCCAAAAATAAAATTTGCTTGGGGACCATATCGCAAAAAAGATAAGCCACCAGTCACATAAAAACCAGCTACAGAAGTTCTACCTTTTTTATCTATAATTGGGAGCCCTTTATTATTTACATCAAGAGGACAATCTAACATAAGCGAAAAGGGAAGTTTTTTCGAATGCATTTTGAACCCAGTGCAAGCAATAATCACATCTCCTGCAACAGTCGCCTGATCCGATACAACACAAATTTTTTCAGCTTTTCGAGTAATCATAGAAATATTAAAATCAAAGTACCAATTTATTTTAGGATTGCCCGTAAAAAGAGCTTCATATTCTGGCTCCATGGACGGCGGCAAAAGCCCTTGCATTTTCGAATATCGCTTATCGTCATCAAGAAGTGGCAAAACATACTGAAGCTCAAAAAGATCTCGCCGTTTTTCCGCCGAATTTGCTGTATGTACAGCAGCATATTTTTGTTCCAATCCTCTGTTAATAAATGTTATCTGGTGAGCGCCTTGCTTTAAAGCGATCACCGCCGACTCAGCTGCGCTTTGCCCACTGCCGATAATAATGACGTGTTCTTTTTCTAGCGAGGTCATTTTAGATATTTCATCAGAGTAAATAAGATAATCTGACTGCACATTTAAATCTGCATCTATATAATTTCGCATTCCAGTCAGCCCTGTGGCAATCACAACATCAGTGAATTCTTGCTCCATGCCTGCATTTGTCGTAATTAAAAACCGACCTGCTTGTTTATTAATCGAAGAGATCAATCCTTTTGCTTCATTAATTTTATTTAATTTAGTAAAATACCGCATAAAGGACAAAAACTGTTGAGTACTAAACCTATTATTACTACCGTCGCCGTTCTTCATAGCAATGTTTTCATTACTCCAATCATTGATAATACTTTGCCCGGCGGGGCTTGCAGGACAACTAAGTGCAATATGTGACCGCAAAATAGAGTCTGGAGAAATCTTAGATACCCACAGATCCATCCATACTCCAAATAATATGTATTCAATACCTAGCGCTTGGCAATAAGCTGCATATGATAATCCATAGGGACCAGCTCCAATTATTGCAACACGTGGATTTTTCATATTTCTTGTTCTGTAATAATTTTAGAAACATCTGGTTTCCCTGAGGCAAGCTGACTGATTTTTGGAACAATTTTATACTTCAATGGAACTTTATAAGGGGGTAAATTGTCTTCGCAATATTTTAATAGGTCACTCTCGTCAAGTGTTGATTCCGCTTGTAACACCACCTGCACCATAAGCTCCTCACTACCTATAGAATTAATATACCTCGTTACAGTCGCATCAATAATGTTTGGATGGTTAATTAAAAAATTTTGGATTTCTATTGGGTAAACTTTTATTCCTGATCGCTTAATAAATGTTGATTCACGCCCAACAAGATGCAACGCTCCTGTTTCATCAATTTTTCCAATATCTTGTGTATCAAACCATCCATCCATAATAACTTTTTCGTTATCTCGCTCAAAATAACCCATCATTACATTATGGCCTTTAACAAGTACCCGCCCTTGTTGTCCCGAGTTTACTTCTTTCCCATCTTCCCCAATTAAACGTAAATGCACCCCACGAATTGGGTAGCCAACAGCCCCCAAAGGGCGCTCAATATCGAGTCGCATGCATGCTATTACCTGACACTCTGTAAGACCATAACTTGTCATCAATGGGACATTATAAATTTGCTCAAACCGTTTTCTTATTGCGGGTGCTAATGGAGCAGCTCCTGAAATTGCAAGACGTAGCCGTTGACCCAATATAGGCTTGATTCCAGATAGCAAACCATAAAAACTAGGCATTGAAATAAGTATGGTAGGATCTATATTTTTAAGTGCGAACAGCTTGGCTTTGATATCATCTTCAAAGATAGGAACGATACTGGCACCAGAATAAACCGTGCTGAGTAAACCACGATTTTGCCCATAAGCATGCCAAAAAGGCACAGTGGTAAGTTGAATGTCCTCAGGAGTCAATCTAATACTGTCTACACTTTCTATTGCTGCACAAAGAAGCGTTTGATGGCTTAGCATAACTGCTTTTGGAGCTCCAGTACTTCCCGATGTAAAAAGAAACTGCGCTGGAATAACACCTTCTGAAAGTGCTTCTGTATATTCATATGGCCGTACACGCTTGGCATGAATAGATCCCGCGCTACATTTTTCTGAAGAGAGGATCCAGTGAACTTTTGAGATATCAAGCATTTGATTCTGTGCGCTTGCATTTAATTTTGCTTCAACAGGTACTGCCGTAGTATTGCTTGCCCAACAAGCGAAAAGAGCCACAATATAATCTTGTAAATGTTCACAACTAATTGCAACCCTTTCACCAACATGTAAGCCCAAATTAACTAACGTTTTCTTTAGCGCTTCTGTCTGTAGAAAAATTTCGCCATAAGAAACAATTTTTTCACTCAGCATTAAAAACGGAGCATTAGGACGAATTTTTTCTTGATAAACAAGGAGATCGTATAACTGGTACATTTAAGATCCTTTTCTAAGTATCAGGACATTTATAATTTGGTTGATATATTCCAGTACGAAGGAAAGCAATAGATTCATTCCTCTCATTTCGATTACGACAAAGCATCTTTGGGATCCATAGCCGAATATTTTCAGGGATCCATTCACATTTATCTACATCACTATCATCAATATAATAAGAGTTATTATTGTGGATAACAAGTAACTTATCTTTTTGAGGAACATAATACAGTGCTTTTCTTATCGGGTGAAGCAGTTGATAATAGGGCGCGGTCACGCCAAATGGGAAAAAAGCTGCATACCGATCATCAAATTGCTTTTGTCTTGTTTCAATAGTGTAATTTTCTGATGCCATATCTTCGTTGACAATTTTACCATCCTTAATGGCCTGAATCGCGAAGCATTTAGAATTAATTCTTTTAATGCAATGACCATGATAAGTTAGCTTCCCATTTTTAGGTACCGGCAATAAAAGACGACGATAATAGGAATCACATACAATGATCTCATTAGACAACGACACTAAAGTGAGAGGTTTCGCCATTGTAATGTGAACGTTTTTTCGATAATCATGGTAATCTGCATTGATCAATTTTGCCGCAAATCCCATTTCACAAAAAATAGTGGTTAGCAACACCGCATGCTCTACACAGTGACCACCAAAACCATCTGCAAGTGCATCAACCATTTGCTCAGCATTTTTAATTAAAATATTTTTTTGGAAATTTGATGCGGTTTCATAAATAATATTTAAATCGATAAACCATTGAAATACATTGTGTAATGTAGAATAATTCAATGATTTTATGGATTCGCAATACCCTAAACGCTCTGCATAACTCATCATTGAGCCTTAAGGAAGATTTTTATGACTTTGTTAGTGAGGGCTGTCATGGTAATTAGCTCATTGATCAATTAATAACTGTTGCGGTGTTTTCCAATATTTTTCTCTCACTCCAGAACCGATACTTATTCAGCATAAAGAAAACGCTCCCCCAAACAATGGCCGATATCAATGTATTACTCAGAAATGGCCAAGCTAACAAGTAACATCGTGTTAAACCGAAAAAAGTATGCTCATACAAGCCGCTTGATAGCCAAACACCAAAATTAGTCCAAAGCCAGAAACCAAGACCCGATAAAAAAGAGGCAGGGATAAAGCTCCATTTGGTAACAGAAAATTTCTGTATATTAGCGCCGATGGCAATCAAAACAAATGCAGAATACGTAAATAACGTGCAAGATCCAAAAATATCGTATCCAAAAATTAATGCGGCCGCCACATCTGATAACACAGCAATTGATATAATAAAAACAAATGAAATTTGTTTAGGAAAAATTGTGCCTAGATATAAAAAGCAAACCAGCTGAGGACTAAAATTTGGGGCATGTGGTATGACCTTAAAGACAATAGACACTACCGCAAAAAAAATAAATTTAAATATTGCTTTGTGTAAAAAGCTTGTTGTCAAATTATCTTGGGATTCCATAACACTTCCTTCTCATTTAATTGATAAGTTACATATCTTGCGGCAACGAACAGCCAGTCGCTTAAACGATTCATATATGGCAACTGCTCCGCATCTAGTTGATTCATTGCGGAAAAATCCACCATACTACGCTCTGCTCTACGGCAAACAGTTCTGGCAATATGGAGCACGGCCGATATTTCACAACCGCCAGGCAAAATAAAGGAAGTTAACGTCGGCAAACGTTCATTCATGACGTCAATCTCATTTTCAAGCTGAGCGATCTCCTGCTGTCGAACAATAGGGGTGTCAGTGCGTCGATCCTCGGATAAAACAGCGAGTTGGGCTCCCATATTAAATAACTCATGCTGAATACGCATACATTTTTCATGCACAGAATGTAATTTTTTAATTGGTTTCAACAATTCCATAACAAGTCCAACATGTGAGTTTAATTCATCAATGTCGCCAATAACAGCCATTCTACACGCATTTTTTGCAATACGCTTATTGCCTGCTAGACTGGTTTGACCTTGATCACCTGTTTTTGTATAGACTTTTGTAATTTTAACCATAATCAAACTAATATTAATTTTTCTAACTAAACGACTCAAGAAGATACATATAAAATTTAATTTGATCTTTAAAGCTTTGCCATTAATGCACTTCTAGATTGCGAAACACTTTGCTGATGTAATTCAATTGCTGGTTTTCCGGCAAATAAACTTGCATAAATATAAGTAATACTGCACGATCCATTAGCGTTTGCAGGCACTTTAGCTAAGTAATCAGAAACCAGCTCATCCATGAATTGCTCTTTCAACGTTTCATTTGGTAAACAACTTAGATGTGGGGTAAGCGTAGCAAGAAAGTCTTTTAATGCACTCACATTAGGAAAATAGGTAGTAACCGGAGCTAAATTATAAGTATATAGTTCTAAACCTGCCGTTATCGCATATTGTTCATAGAAACGATCTTCCATACAGACGGAGGGATCAACAAAATCAACGAAATATTCTTTCCATTTGTCTGTTTTTATCATGTCTTCCCTAATTTTTGCTGTCACTGGATTTCTGTAAGGCATGATTAAAAAGACTTTTCCATCTGGCATAAGACACTCTTTTATTTCTTGAAAAGCTTTCAGTTTGTCTGGCACCCAATGCAAAGCAAAAGAACTAACGATGACGTCAAATTTTTGCCTTAGAGAGGTTAGGTTTTGAACATCACATAAACGAAAGGATAAATTACTGGCTTTAGCATTAGATTCGGCAAACTCAATCATATGCTCAGATTTGTCAATAGCTAACACAGTACCACTAGAAAACATTTTAGCAAGTTGTACGGAAAGCTTACCATCGCCACAGCCAATATCTAAAACGTGCTCATTGCCACAAAAATGATGTTGATTGATCAAACTCATAAACGCCCGATATTGCAAGGTAGAATTTTGACTATATTTTTTTGCTTCCCAAAAATCAGTTGTTTTCGTGCCCATGGAACACTTCCTTTCTTATAACTTAAGAGAATAGACAAATAGAGAATAAGAGAATCAATAGACGCATAATTAATTATGCTAGCGAATTTAGTTTTTTATCCGTTAGTAGTAAATATTTCGCCACCTTTCTGAGAAAGTCTATCACAGTGCAAAATAAATGACAATTGCCTTGTCCTGGTTCTGCCTTGTCCTGGTTCAGTACATATGAGACTGAAGGCCTCCATGGAATTGCGAATGGAAGTATGCCATAGGCGTTTGTTGGTTTAAAGCCCAAGCGTCCTCTCGTTACAAAAGAATTCAGCATTTCTTTTGGGATTTTAAATTGGATTACACGGCGATAGCACGTTTGGTATTTGGATTATTTTTTACTAAAGACAAACCTGTTTATTTAATTTTAGATCGAACCAATTGGTTTTGGGGTAAAAGCAAAATCAATTTTCTTGTTCTTGCAGTGGCTTATGAAAGGATAGCGATTCCTGTATATTGGTTGTTATTACCTAAAGCTGGAAACTCCAATGTTACAGAGCAAGAAAAGTTTATGTGAAGCAACAACGGCCAGAGTACCGTTTTTTTCGTTATGGTTTTGATTGGGTGAGGGAGACTCTTCTCGATGTGATTCAGATGACAAAAACAGCGTTTAGAAAACTATTGTTTTTCCTTACACCACAAGCTTCTCAGGAGAGTCTATTATGAAAATCGTACCCCACAGAGGGACTAGTTACTCTATAAATTAGAAATTTTATGAAGGGGAAGGAGAAGAGGTACGCTGAGGTGCTGGTTGTTGAAAATGCTGATGTAACTTTACTATCAAATGATCTAAAGGCGTACGCGGCTCAAAATCTTCAGGTAATCCAGAAAAAATAGCATCTTCTACTTTGAAGCTGCCTTCTTCCCATGAAGGAAGGTCATCATAATCTGAATTAAATTGAATAGCTTTTCTATCAAACACTTGAATACATTTTCTAATACGCCCCATCTCAATAAGATACTCATCATCTTTACCTAGAGAGGGATAATCATGGATAACTAATCGAGTTAACTGAGCCACTATATGAGGCATCGATTGTAAGACTTGTTGATGCTCTTCTTTGCTGCTTTTAGCTTTTGTAACTTCCCGTTTTTGTTTGATTTTCGCATTAAGCTTTTCAATTTCGTCGTGAATAGTTTTCACATCAACCGCATAATTTTTTCCTACCTTCGCTGCTTCTCTCTCCACTTCATACGCTTCTAATATTTTTCTTAATTCACCCAACTTAATATACTCTATGCGCTTAATTTCATCATTGAGAGGAGCACTCTCTCCATCTACAGTGGTTGCAAATACAGTGGATGATGAAGCACTTATAGGCGTGTGCGCCTCACCACCTCTACTTACAAGGATAGATGGACCAGGTGACCTAGGCGTCCGCGTAGAGCCTCCTCTAAACATTGGCGATGGCGGCACAATGAGGTGCGGTAAAGGTGGTGCTGATGGATGTTGTGCTTTAGAACTTTCACAAAAAGGCGGAGAGGATCTTTGAGTTTCCACAGCGATTTGCACTTGTTTTTGACGTTTTTTTTCTGCGGATGCTTTTATCCTGTCGTCAAGCGTAGGACGAGATCTAGGCGCACTTTGAGCACGCACTTTTATTGAATTTGCCATTGATTCTACGACGCGTGTTCTCTCTTGAAGATTTTCTAACAGACTAGCAAGTTTCGCCTTTAATGTAGGAGTACTTTGACCACTAGAAGCTTTTGATGGCGATGAAGAAAAAAGCGTAGAGGGCCGTATAGGTGAGCGCATTGGAGAATTGGTATAAGACACCGTACTTAATTCAAGTTTACTCATGCTCTGGAGTACACTAGGGCGTGCTAATGGGGAGCGAATAGGGGATAAACACTCATGATGCTGTGCCAAAAAAATGGAGGGTGAAGAAGGACCGGTAATAATATGAGCTTTAGAACTCCTCACTCGAGTAATGCGAGAAAGATGGCTTATATGTACAGCGATACCTCGCTTCATATTTTCTCTAGTTTTTTGGTTTGTATACGTATCTTGAATGATGCGACTCATCGCTTGTCTAGTCAATTCTTGAGGATTATTTTGTTGTCCCACCAAAGTAGATTTGGCTAATATTACAGGGGGGAGCATAGGAGGTTTTTTCTCTTCCTCGCAACGCGTTAACTTTATTCTTTGCCCATATATTTTGTAAACCGCAGAAGTCATCGCTATTCCAAAAGTATGTGAGATAGCAAATAATTTAATTTTAAGCTCCAAAAGCAACGCAATTAATGAAGGAGGTAAAAAAGCAATAAATAAAATCATTTTTTGCTTAGGATAGCTTAAAGCACTCGAGCTCTTTTTTATTGTTTCAAGCAACTCCAGAATTTTATCCAAAATTTTTTGAGATATGGCAGAATTAAAGTCAATCTCATCAATAGAAATAGCAAAATGTTCTCGCAATTTCTCCTGCACAGTGATTAATGCATCAATCAACGGCTTAAGATCTTCATCATTTTTTGGATCAGATAAAAATTCAAGAGTAGGTAATAACATTAAAATTATCTCTAATTATGATTTAAGATTTGTTATGTATTTTTAATGCAAGTTAAGCGCTAAAAATTTAAAAAATAAAAAAGTGATCATACCAGCGAAGGCTGGCAGGCATTCAGGCATGACAGTGGTTTTTAGCACAACTTATTTCACTTAACATCTATCAATGCGCTTGCGCTGATATGACAGATTTTATTCTTAATTCGCATTGTAGTAGTAATATTGCTTAATTTTAACACAATGCATGCGGTCTTTCCCGTATCAAAGCTAGGAAATTTCAAATAGTAAAACTAACTCGAAGGAGAAGGAACCGCTGAAGGAGAAGACGCACTCTCAGGTGCTGGTTGTTGAAAATGCTCATGTAACTTCACTATCAAATGATCTAAAGGCGTACGCGGCTCAAAATCTTCAGGTAATCCAGAAAAAATAGCATCTTCTACTTTGAAGCTGCCTTCTTCCCATGAAGGAAGGTCATCATAATCTGAATTAAATTGAATAGCTTTTCTATCAAACACTTGAATACATTTTCTAATACGCCCCATCTCAATAAGATACTCATCATCTTTACCTAGAGAGGGATAATCATGGATAACTAATCGAGTTAACTGAGCCACTATATGAGGCATCGATTGTAAGACTTGTTGATGCTCTTCTTTGCTGCTTTTAGCTTTTGTAACTTCCCGTTTTTGTTTGATTTTCGCATTAAGCTTTTCAATTTCGTCGTGAATAGTTTTCACATCAACCGCATAATTTTTTCCTACCTCCGCTGCTTCTCTCTCCACTTCATACGCTGCTAATATGTTTCTTAATTCACCCAACTTAATATACTCTATATGCTTAATTTCAGCTGTAGGTTCGATTTTTAGAGGAGAAACACTTGAACTCCCAGATGCGGCAGAATCGAGCGGAGTGACTGGATCTACTGAAGCAACTGAAGTAGTAGAAAGACTAAATAAAGTGCTACTGCTACAAGAAGCGGAAGTCGTGATTGAGATTCGACTCGCCGGAGGAGGTATGACTTCTGTGTGCTCTTCAAAAACACACGTTAATGCCTTTCTTACTGCTAATCCAGGAGTAGGTAACGGTCCTTTAGGAACTGGCCTCTTCGACATATCAACAGCTGGAAGTGCTGCGAATCTATTTACGACGCTAGTAGACATGTTTTGCTGAAAAGTAGGTATTTTTCCATCTCTCACCACCTCCCGCTTCTGAATTGGTGGCATCGGGGGTGCCGAAGCTCCCAACCACTCACTCATCAAATTCTCTTTATTTCGCCGCCGATACCGAGGATCTGAACTTAAGTTAGTGGCTTTTTCAACACTCCTTGACACTCCCCCTCCCATCCTGTAAGAAATAAGCTGCTTCCGCTGAGGAGTAAGAGGATCAGCACTGGTGGTGGGCTCCTCCTCCGATGGCTTAAGAGGAAAAAGCGCTCGAGGAGGCGACGATGAGGGTGAAGAGCTTAATTCCAATAATATGCTCATCTCAACTTTACTCATACTTTGTGGTGAAGTAGGTGGAAGGATTCGTGAAACGTCTGGAGAAGCCGGATAATTCAGTTCGTCATCAAAATTTTCTTCGCCAACTATTTTTTTAACCGACGCCCCTCTTCCCCGTTTTTTTTGAAATGGTGCTAATAAAGAATGCCCATTTTTTTTATCCAAAATATTAAGCTCCGCTTGTATACGCAATTTTGTATTCTCTATTGTCGCTTTTGTTTTAGTTGCTTTTTGGAGTTCGACGTTAATACTACGCCACTCAATATGTTGTTGGTTACGTGGGTTAGGAGGAGTCAACGTATGCGAGCTCAATTGCCATGCAGAGCATTCGTCAAAAATAAGGTCTTCATTCTTAGGATCGTGCAACTCTTGGGTAGACTTATAAATTTGACGAATAGCTCGAAGCATTGTCGGGCGAAAATTTTCTGGTATATTAAACAAGCTCCTCGAAAGTACAAGCAACAGGGTCATTAATTTTGGCGGTAAAAATCCAAGGAATAAAAGGATTTTTTGATTTCTATAACTCATGAAATGCTCGCGCCCCACAATCGGTGTAAGCAAAAGCTTCATTGGCTCTATGGTGCTCGCTTGAATTTTAGGCGTAAAATCTATTTCGTCCACATTAATGTCCAACTTAGCTAAATGGGCGCGCGCTGTTTTCAACGCCTCTACAAACATCTTAATATCTGTATCAGAGAAAGGGTCTAGCAAACATTCGAGAGTTGGAAGTGGCATAATTAAAATCGCCTCTAATTATAATTAACATGTTGATGTTAGTAGAAAGTATAGCATTAGCCAATTTTAGCATAACTCTGAAAAATATTAAGCCCTCTTTATCATAAAAAATCAACGCATCTTATTAGAAAGTGTGGTAACATTGCTACAATAATAAAGGATATAACCTAACAATAAGGATCCAGAGGGCTTTTTAGAGCGTATCCGCACGACAGTGTGCTCTTAAGTCTAACCAAAAAAATAGAAGGAAATTGTTATGGCCGAAATCGACACAGAGAAGAAAGTCACACTCACTCCAGTCAAGAAAAAATTTCAAGCTGCAGCAGGAGTTACCCACGCAAAAGCTATCGCAAAGATGGTGGCGACAAGCACACTCCCCACCATTGGCCAAGGAGCTACAGCAACAGTGGTACAAGCTTCACCAGACACTGCAGTTCGACAACCTCAATCTTTCTCTGCTCTTTATGATGCTAATTCACAAACACCCGAACAAATAGTTGAAGCACATTTTAAATCTACCACTCCTGGAAAACCCCATTCCATTGTCTATTTTGGAACTCAAACTACTGAGATCATGGAAGCTTTTGATGGCGATTTAACTTTTTTTCATTTACCTGAAGAAAAACCAGCTACCTACATCATTAATACTTCTGCGCTGCCCTCAAGAACTCAAGCCGATGAATACTTTGAGAAATTAAGACTCAATAAAAGCGATGATAGCTTATATTTTTTAGTAAATCAGCAATTATTTTATCTTAATAAAAATCGTCAAGCGTACGCTTTATTAGGGGAACTCGATGATAAAACTATCCAAGCTTTAAAGCACCGACAACACTCAGAAGATCACTCCATTTATGTTTTATCTGCCGACAAACAACATCTAATTCAAATAAACACGCAAGAAAACCGCACCCGAATGTTTTTAGAGATAGTCGCCTCTACGATGGATGCTCTGATGCAATTTCATAGCAAATCTGAGCGTCTTTGTCATTTGGATATCAAAAATACAAACATCTTATTTCGCCGTACCGGCGACCAACATCATCTTCAACTGACTGACTTTCCAAATACAGATGGCTTGGCAGAAATGGACTTGATGCAGTTTAAAGAAAATTTACAACGCAAACATCATCGCTTCTATTTAAAACGACGAGCAGAGTCTACCGCTGAACCAATTACATGTGGATGGCTTAAAAATAGAAAAACTGAATATCTCCAAATCCAAAATACTCGGTTAGCTAACGACCTCCTTAACACTACGACTCCAGACGTTAATGGAAGAATTTACATCACTCGCGATCAGCTCCAAATTATTTGTGGCACTGAAGAACTTAGCAAACATAATGTACAGTTTTATGCTCCCGTTCAGCCTCTTTATTGGCCACCTCAACTCCTCACGCATCATCGTGAAAGAAAAACGCAAGAACCCGTTGGTCAAATGTCTGACCGGTATGCGTTGGGTTTATCTTTATTATTTTTTTTCCTCGATCACCTCACCGCTTGTTACCCACAAAATATAGCTACTCCTGCGAAGAAACTTAAAAAAACTTATTGTGACGATAAATCTAAGCTAAAAGGTGCATTTATTGAAATCCTCGCAAGTAAATCTTCTGAACCTTCTAAAATTCTAAACCTTGAAAACGAACTAAAAAAACTGGATATTTTGCTATTACAAAATGCAAAGACTTTAGCAAGACACATACCAGACACTACTCAACGGGAAGCATTCTTTAGTGTATTAAATAGCGTGGATCAATTGCTTTTAACGCCTGAAAACCCCAATAGCCTCCAAGAAGCTCGCGACGCCTATGCGAAAAGACTTCCAACCATTAACGCACAACTTCCTCAGTTTCCAAAAGACTCCATTTATCGCGGTAATTCTGAGTTTTTAGACTGCATTGACTCAAGCAATAGCAAATTAAAACGATTACGATTAGTAGATAAAGACCCTAAAAATCCTTTACCTCTGGATGTCTTTGAATTTGCGGCTTGCCTTAAAACTTTAAATATATTTACTCGTTATCAATCTAAAACTTTTATCGAATTAGATGAAGAAACAAAGAGCTCCATCGATGAAGAAAAATTTAAAGAGCTACAAGCAGAATCGCGCACTTGCTATAACGAATACCTACAACGTATGAAAGCTATTTATTCGGCTAATCCCAGTTTACTGTCGGAAGCCTTAGAATGTTTACCGCAAGTAAAACATTGGTTAACCTATTTACAGCAAGAAACCTTACGCCTCCCAAAATTTGAAGCTTATTTAGATGAGCAACTCAATGTAATGATTAAATTTGCCGACCTCTTTGAAACAGATCTACATATACATACACCATCTTTAGCTGACTTTGAGCTAATGCTAGACTTTGAAAATGGGGGTGTTTTTTTAATTCATAAAAAAGATGCAACCTACCAACGATTCATATCGGCTTCTGAAGATTTGCTACCAAATGCCCAAGACTTAGAGGAACAATTGGAGCGAGAACAACAATTTTCTATGGCAGGAGACACTACCAATTCTTCCCTCTTTAGCTGCTGCTCCACATCTTCTACTTCTAGAAGCCTTTTAGTGGCCATGACCGAAGAACTTATGCATCACACGTTTGATGACGAAATAAGTGAAGATGAAGCAGAGGAGGATGAAGCAAAGGAAGATGAAGCAGAGAAAGAAAAGACTTCATTTGATTTGAGTATAGCGCGAAGGCCTTAGCCAATCCTTAAAATTAGCTCCTAAAGCAAGATGCTACTCTGCACTGGACAAAAAATCTCTGAAGCTGTCATCCCGCGACTTGTTCGCGGGATCCAAAAAGTTGAAACCTTGGGCCCCGCGAATAAATCGCGGGGCGACAGCGTTTTTAACAAGCTTTTTCAAGTAGCTTTTAAATTTTTGTCCAGTGCAGAGAAGATTCTATTTTGATTAAATGCAGGTGCAACTATGTGAGTCAAAGGAGTGTACATAGACGTACATGACTGAAGGCGAGCAAGCTTGCAACGCAGTATAAAGCTAAGTAAGTAGTGCTGCAGCTTCCTCTCCTGGTCTTGAATTTTTGCACTTCACCCCCATCTTAAGAAATACTACTCTTTTCAAACAGGAAATCTTGTGGAAAATTACCATGGCACTACCATTATCTGCGTACGCCGCGATAATCAAGTCGTCATAGGCGGTGATGGTCAAGTGAGTCTAGGCTCTACTATCATGAAGCCAAATGCTCGCAAAGTACGCAGACTTTATCAAGACAAAATACTAGCTGGATTTGCCGGCGCCACGGCCGATGCTTTTACGCTTTTTGAGCGCTTCGAAAAAAAATTAGAGCAATATCATGGAAATTTAATGCGAGCTGCCGTTGAATTAGCTAAAGATTGGCGTACAGATCGCATGCTGCGTCGTTTAGAAGCCATTCTTGCGGTTGCCGACACTAAAACCTCTTTAATTTTAAGCGGTAATGGTGATGTTATTGAACCGGCACATGATTTAATTGCCATTGGTTCTGGTGGTTTTTACGCACAAGCTGCTGCGCTCGCTTTGTTACAAAACACGAATTTAGATGCTAAATCGATCGTCGAAAAAGCTCTTAATATTGCTGCCGATATTTGTGTATATACCAATCACAACCTAACCATTGAAGTTTTAACTGATGCCCCTATCGTTAACAACAAAAAATAGAATACATTATGCCACCTAAAAAAACTCCAGTATCGCTCAAAAACTCTATGCCTATCTCAGCAAATATAGCTTTGGATCCTCCTCAAATTGTCGCTGAGCTTGATAAACATATCATTGGTCAGCATGAAGCTAAACGTGCGATCGCGATTGCCATCCGAAACCGTTGGCGCCGCATGCAATTAACTCCTGAATTACGCCAAGAAGTCACACCAAAAAATATCTTGATGATTGGACCCACTGGTGTTGGTAAAACAGAAATTGCAAGACGTGTCGCAAAATTAGTGAATGCGCCTTTTATTAAAGTAGAAGCCACTAAGTTTACTGAGGTAGGATATGTAGGTCGCGACGTGGAATCCATCATTCGTGATTTAGTAGAATCTGCTTTCAAACAAATGCGTGATCAAGCGATTCAATCTTGTCAAACAAAAGCTGAGGATTTAGGTAAAAATCGAGTGCTCGATGCTTTATTACCACCCCCTAAATATGATCACAAATATCAACCGCCCACAGATTCGTTAGATCATCAAGAATTTTCAGCTGCCCGTAATTTATTTTTAAAAAAACTCAATGCAGGTGAACTCAATGAAAAAGAAGTTGAAATTGAAGTCGCCGCAACCCCTGTGGGTGTTGAGATTTTTTCTCCTCCGGGCATGGAAGAAATGACTACACAGCTACAAAATATTTTCCAACAAATGAGCACAGAAAAAAAGCGTAAACGCCGTATGAAAGTCAAAGATGCCTTGAAACAAGTCACTGAAGAAGAAGCCTCCAAATTAATTAACGAAGAAGAAATCAAACAAGAAATGTTAGAAGCCGTCCAACAAAATGGTATCGTCTTCATCGATGAAATTGATAAAATCTGCCATCGTGAAGGAACGAGTGGTGCTGATGTTTCGCGCGAAGGTGTACAACGTGATTTATTACCACTTATCGAAGGGTGTACCGTTTCTACAAAATATGGGATGATTAAAACTGATCATATTTTATTCATTGCTTCTGGAGCTTTTCACGTCAGCAAACCTTCCGAGCTCGTGCCCGAACTGCAAGGACGATTACCCATTCGTGTGGAATTATCCGCATTAACCGCGGAAGATTTTGTGCGTATTCTGACAGAACCGCAAGCTTCTTTAACAGAACAATATAAAGCGCTTTTGGGGACGGAAAATGTTGAAATAAACTTCAAGGCGGATGCCATTAAACGTTTAGCAGAAATTGCTTTTAACATTAACGAACGCGTAGAAAATATTGGCGCTCGTCGTTTGCATACAGTGATGGAGCGCTTGCTTGAAAAAATTTCTTTTGAAGCCTCTCAATTAACAAACAAAAAAATCAACATTGACGCAAAATATGTTGATGAACAAATCGCTAAATTAGCCAAAGATGAAGATTTGAGTCAGTATATTTTATAAGCTTCTACTTCCGTCGTTTAATCGCTGAGATAGGAATGCTCACTTCCTCCTTCTCTTTGAATTGCCGCTGGTCTTTTGCAAAAGCGATGCCATAATAAATTTCAAACGACAATACTAATTTTTTTGTTGCAGAAGAAAAATTTTCGCGATAAAAATTTTCTAGTTGGGGCCAAAATTCCTTCCCGTAATACAAATGAGGATAGTCTGACCATAATTTGATGGAACCTAAATTTTTTAATTCATGCAAAAGTTTTTTAAACGAAGCATAATGAAGCTCTACTATTTCACTCTCCACTGCAGGATCTTGAAACCCTGCATGCATTAAACCATCCCCAAGATCATGCAAGTCGACGTAAATATTCATGGAATTTTCATGAGTAAACGCTTTTAAACTGGCTCGCAATTCTGATAAACTCCCAGGCCCCACCGTAGAAAACAATAAGACACCATTTGGCTTTAATACTCTTAAACATTCTTGCCAAAAATTTTCATAATCGTAAATCAATGGGAGAAACGCATTGGCGAAAATACAGTCCATTGAATTACTATCCACTCGATACAAATCATCCAAAGAATGGCAAACCTCTATTTTTGTATTCGGAAACTTGTGGGTAAGCAATGTGCTGCAAGCTTTTATATTGGTGCTAATATTTAAAATAGATTGCGGAGAACATTTTAGGTAGTCGATGCGCTGTAATAAGTGATCAGCCAGTAAATTAAGTAAATGCTCAGGATTTTTTTGATGTGAAATACGCTGAAGAGCAAGCTGGTGTTGATGCGCTACTGTCATACCGGAATGGCTTTGCGAGCGGCAGCATCTACCCGTTCATTTTCTGGATGGTTATTGTGGCCTTTCACCCAATGCCAATGCACATGATGTTGTTGCGCAAAATGATCTAAAGCTTCCCACAAATCTTGGTTTTTTACAGCTTCGTTACTAGAATTTTTCCACTGACGTTTTTTCCAACTATGAATCCATTGGGTAATGCCTTGACGCACATACTGTGAATCTGTGGTTAAATGCACTTCGCACCCGATTTTTTTCAATTGCCGCAAAGCTTCGATGGCCGCTTGTAATTCCATCCGATTATTGGTGGTCTGTTTTTCGCCACCACTAATCATTTTTTCATGATCGCCAAAACGTAGTAGCGCCGCCCACCCGCCGGGGCCTGGATTGCCGGAACATGCACCATCGGTAAATATTTCAATTTTTTTCATCCGGCTATTGTAAAAAGCTTAGAGACCATGGTCAAGTTAAAGTTAAGCTAATGTATCCCTAAAATTTCTAACGGTTGTGATATCAGCGAAGACTGCTGCGTCAACTTAAGCGGTTGTCATGCCAGCTGCGTGCCAGCCTTCGCTGGCAGGCATGACAAACTTAAAAAAACTTAGGGATACATCAGAAAGTTAAGATGGCTCTTCTTGATCTGTGTTAATTACCGCTGGGATTTCTTTATGAGTAATTTTAAAACCAAAAATGCTTTCAAATGATAAAGTATGTTCTGCAAACAACCAAGGATACCATTCCTCTCCATAAGAATTGAACGAATCACGCATTGCCATAAGCTTCCTCCTTGAAAATTATTGCTGGCATGTTTCATCTTATCAAGAAAAAATCACGATCGGAAGCATATTTTTTGTTATAAGTAAAGCTTTGTTGCATAAATTTTAAGCAACCAATATTGTCAACAAACACCTTATCTCATTGAAAAGAAATATAAAATATATCTTATTGTTTTTTATGATAATACTGATAATTTTGCATAGGCTGCGACTAACCATTTCGTACCCATACGTGCAAAACGCACTTGCACTCGCGCATGCTCACCGGCTCCCTCAAACTGCAATATCACTCCTTCTCCAAAACTTGGATGATGGACCGTTTGGCCCACTTTGAGACCGAGAGGCCCCCCTCCTACAGGCGACTTCCCTTTCCCACTACTTCCTAATGATTTAGGAGTGAAACTCATAGGACGCTGTATTGAAGTTTTTAAACGAACCTCTTCAAGATGCGTCTCTGGAATTTCACGCAAAAATCGAGACGCACGATGATACATCTCATTCCCATGAATACGTCGTACTTCCGCATATGTCATATATAATTTTTGTCGCGCACGCGTAATCCCTACATAACAAAGACGTCGTTCTTCTTCCAAGCGCGAAGGATCTTCTAATGACATATTGTGCGGGAACAATCCTTCTTCCATCCCTGATAAAAAGACCAAAGGAAACTCTAAGCCCTTGGCGCTATGCAAAGTCATCAATTGCACCGCATCAGTTGCGAGATCTGCTTGTGCTTCACCCGCCTCTAAAGCAGCATGTGATAAAAAAGCCTGCAGCAAAGTTTGATCATCCAAATTATCAGGATTAAATTCGCTAGTGGCATTGATTAATTCAGCTAAGTTTTCTAGACGTGCTTGCGCTTTTTCACCTTTTTCTTGCTGATAATGTGCGAGTAAACCACTCACTTGAATCACATGCTCAGTCATTTCGCTCAATGCCAAAGTATTCGTCATTTCAGTCATTCCGTCCACCAATACTAAAAAAGCATTTAAGGCTGTCACCGAACGACCGCTCAATAATTTTTGCTGTATCATGGCAAGTGCAGCACTCCATAAAGCACATTGATTGTCTCGAGCGTATTGGCGCACTTGAGCAAGTGTGGTCTCACCAATACCACGGGTTGGTGTATTCACTATTCGTTCAAAAGCAGTATCATCGGCGCGATTTTGCATCAAACGTAAATAAGCTAAAACATCACGAATTTCTTGACGATCAAAAAAGCGTAACCCTCCATAAATTCGATAAGCCATATTAGCCTGAATCAACACTTCTTCGAGCACACGCGATTGCGCATTGGAGCGATACAAAATAGCTATGTCACTGTATTTTCCTTTTCGCTCTCCCCAATGCTTAATTCGCTCCACAATAAATCGCGCTTCATCATAATCGTTAAAAGCCGCATACACGGAGACATGTTCGCCATCTCCACTGCTGGTCCACAAATTTTTACCTAACCGTCCCTCATTGTTTTCAATCAACGCATTAGCGGCTCCCAAAATATGCCCGGTGGATCGATAATTTTGCTCTAATCGAATAGTAGTAGTGGCAGGAAAATCTTTACTAAAACGCTGGATATTTTCAATTTTAGCGCCTCGCCACCCATAAATGGATTGGTCATCATCCCCCACAATCATCATATATCCTTTATCACCTGCAAGAAATCTTAACCAACTGTATTGAATTTTATTCGTATCCTGAAATTCATCCACCAAAATATGAGAAAACCGTTGTTGATAGTGCGCCAAAATCTCGGGCGCTTGATGCCATAATTCATGGGCGCGCAAAAGAAGTTCTGCAAAATCAACTACACCTGCTTGTTCACAGGCCGTTTCATAAGCCTGATAAATTTTTATGAGGTTATGTTGCGTAAAATCCGCGGGATTCTGACCCAAATGTTTAGCGCGTACGCCATCATCTTTTTTACCGTTAATATAGCTTTGCACTTGCCGAGGTTGCCATTGTTTTTCATCAAGTCCAAGCCCAATAATCAACCGACGGATCAAACGCAATTGATCATCGCTATCTAAGATTTGAAAGTTTTGCTTAAGCCCTGCTTCTTGCCAATGTTGGCGTAGCAGGCGGTGAGCAAGACTATGAAACGTCCCAATCCATAAGCCTTGAGTAGAAATATGTAATAGTTCCTCCACCCGCGTACGCATTTCAGCAGCTGCTTTATTCGTAAAAGTTACCGCCAAAATGCCATGAGGAGAAACGTCCTCATGTTGTAACAACCAAGCAATTCGATGGGTAAGCACGCGGGTTTTGCCACTCCCTGCTCCGGCTAAGACCAAAAGATGACCGGGAGGAGCACTCACAGCAGCTCGTTGATATTCGTTTAATTGCGCTGTTAAATCATGAAGAGACATAAATGATAAATATCGATAGTTGGGGGAAGCATTTTACACGAGTTTATGAATTTATTCACACGCAAACGCCAAAAAATACTACATGTAGTACAAAAACAAATTCTTAACACAAGATATTGTGGCCAGCAATAATTTACATTATACTTGATTGACGTCGTAATTTTTTCACACAAGCAACACTTCAGGAGCTATTTATGAGTTTTCAATTATCATGGGATGATTATCAGACAGAATCAAATCAAACCGCAGCACTAGAACCAGTAACCAAGTTAGCAGAAGCCGCCTGCGAAACACTCGCTACAACCACTACGTTGGGAGCAAATTATATGCCAGCAACTCCCCCTCCTATAACAGGGTTAGAAATGATCCAAATGGGAGCTTCTCGCATTAGAGTCGATGACAAAAAAATTATTAACTGCCATGCCGATTTAAATCAACTGGTTCCTTTCAAATATGAATGGGCTTGGAAAAAATACTTAGATGCTTGCGCGAATCACTGGATGCCCAATGAAATCAATATGTCAGCAGATGTCGCACTTTGGAAAAGTTTAGATGGCCTCACTGAAGATGAGCGCATTATCATCAAACGTAATTTAGGCTTTTTCTCAACGGCAGATTCTTTGGTAGCCAATAACTTAGTCCTTGCTGTGTATAGACACATCACCAATCCTGAATGTCGTCAATACTTATTGCGACAAGCGTTTGAAGAAGCCTTACACACTCACGCTTACCAATACGTCATTGAAAGTTTAGGCTTGGATGAAGCAGAAGTCTTCAACATGTACCGTGAAGTTCCTAGCGTCGCACGTAAAGCAGAATGGGCATTACCATTCACACAAAGTTTAAGCGACCCTAATTTCCGTACGGGCACCCCTGCTGAAGATCAACGTTTATTGCGCGATTTAATTGCTTTTTATGTGGTGTTTGAAGGTATCTTCTTCTATGTCGGCTTCACCCAAATTTTATCCATGGGACGCCGTAACAAAATGGTAGGCACCTCAGAGCAATTTCAATATATCATGCGTGATGAGTCAATGCACATGAATTTTGGCATCGACGTCATTAACCAAATCAAAATTGAAAACCCACATTTATGGACAACCAAATTCCAAAAAGAAATTATCGAAATGATTCGCCATGGGGTGGATTTAGAAGCCCAATACGCCATTGATACGATGCCGCGGGGTATTTTAGGCTTAAATGCATCTATGTTTCGGGAGTACTTAGAATATATTGCCAATCGGCGATTGGCACAAATTGGCTTGCCGGAACAATATCCTGGTGCAAACAACCCTTTCCCTTGGATGAGCGAAATGATCGACCTAAAAAAAGAGAAAAATTTCTTTGAAACTAGGGTCATTGAATATCAAGCGGGTGGGACATTATCGTGGGACGATGAGAAATAACTTTCTACTTACATGCGCATTAAGGGCACCTCTATAAATTAGCAATTTTGTGTGAGAACAAGGCGCACGAGAATTTTAAAGCGGAGTTTATATTTGAATAAATGAGCATTTAAAATTCTCGCGCAACGCTGTTATCGCGCAAAAGAGCAATTTATAGAGGTGCCCTTAAGCGCTAAAAACTGAAGTGACTACAACTTTTCAGATATAGCCTTTAAGATTTAGTTTCAGACAAAGCGCAAGTGAATGAGTCGAGGGAGTGTACATAGACGTACATGACCGAAGGCGAATGAACTTGCAACACCGTATGAAGCTAAATGTTAAAGGCTATAAATATTCGCAGCTTATCCTAAGCTTGTGACACCAGGTAAAGTCTCGCAGGACGCAACAAGTACATCCCTGTAAGCTTTACTTCGGCATCCATGCCTCAGAAACCTGCTCGTCTTTACCTGGTGTCACAAGCCCTAGGCAAATTTCATAAATAATTATCTGAAAGATTATAGTTATCAATAAATTTAGCCCTTAACTCACATTTCAAGCTGACAACACACGCATCAACTTTTCATGAACCCCATCAAATCCACTGTTACTCATCACTAAAATCTGATCCCCACCCATTGCTTCCCCTCCCACCGCTTTTACCAACTGATCAACTGTATCAAAGGTTTCTACCGGAATGCTCGCATTCTCCAAACTCCCCACTAAATCCCAATCCGCTTGTTTGGGCTTTAACACGTAAGCTCTATTCGCAACGCGTATAGCATCGGCTAAACGTTCTTTGTGTACGCCAGAGCGCATCGTATAAGAACCACATTCCAAGACTGCCAAGATACGTGCATTTCCTACTTTGGTTCGCAAAGCAGCTAATGTACATTCAATAGCAGTGGGATGATGAGCAAAATCATCATAAATTGTAATATCTTTTACGGTACCTCGCTGCTCCAAACGACGTTTTACATTTTTGAAGTCTGCCAATGCCTGTAAAGATGTCTCCACCGGCACCCCCACATGATGAGCAGCTGCGATTGCCGCTAACGTATTATGTAAATTATGCAAACCCAACAATGGTGTTTCCCCACTCCCTACCAATCGGTCCTCCAAGTATACAGAAAACAAACTAATTCGCTCTCCTTCAATTTTAGCTTCCCAGTCAGCGCGCGCATTAATTGCAAAGTACTTCACCGGTGTCCAACACTCTTCTGCTAATATATCGGCTAAATTAATATCATTTTTAGAGGCAATAATCTGCCCTTCTTCTGGAATTGTTCGCACCAAATAACGAAACTGACGCTTAATATCCTCTAAAGAATTATAAATATCTGCATGATCAAACTCTAAATTATTTAAAACCAATGTGCGAGGACGGTAATGAATAAATTTAGCACGTTTATCGAAGAACGCCGTATCGTATTCATCCGCTTCAATCACAAAAAAATCACTGCCGGTATAACGTGCTGAAACACCAAAATTTTCTGGCACACCGCCGATCAAAAAATTAGGCTCCATCCCTGCGTATTCTAGCAACCAAGCAAGCAAACTAGTCGTGGTAGTTTTGCCATGAGTTCCCGCCACACCAAGCACCCAACGACCCCGCAGAACATGCTGCGCCAACCACTCAGGGCCCGAAATTAACGGCAAGTTATGATTTAATAAATATTCAACGCAAGGATTACCTCGCTTCATTGCATTCCCAACAATGACCATATCCGGCATTGGCTTAAGTTGAGCCACATTAAAACCTTCAATGAGTTGAATACCTTGCGCGCGTAACTGATCACTCATCGGTGGATAAATATTAGCATCCGAGCCACTCACTTCATAACCTAATTGTTTGGCAATGACAGCAATGCCACCCATAAAAGTTCCACAAATTCCTAAGATATGTACACGCATAAGTTTTCCATATTAAACGTCAAAAGAAGAACCACAACCACAAGTAGTTTTGGCATGAGGGTTGGTAATGACGAAACGCTCACCGTTGATATCATTTTTATAATCGATAGTGGCACCTGACAGCATCGGTAATACCATCATATTTAAAATAATTTCTCCAGTAAGGATGCTCCCATGATGGTCGATCGTTTTTGCTACTACCACATCTTCCTCTGTTTTTTCATTATCAAAAGAAAATTGATATTGAAACCCAGAGCATCCTCCTCCCACAATAGAAATCCGCAAACGCAAGCTCGCATCCCCCTCTTCTTGCACCAGTTCATACACTTTGAGAGCAGCCGCCTCTGTAATGCTTAAAATTTCATCGGATGGATTTATTTCTGGAGTAATAGTATCGGCTGTTTCGTTCATAATAATATTCCTAATTTTCGTGATAGAATTATGCTCATTATTGTTCATGAAAGCAAGGTCATTATGGCACGCAAACCCAAAGATTCCCCTTCTTCGCTAGAAAATAATTTAGCAGAGCTAAAAAAAATTGTAGCTAAAATGGAAGAAAAAAATTTACCTTTGGAAGAATCGTTAATGTTGTTTGAATCAGGCATTCAACACGTACGCACTATTCAAGCCATTCTAACTAATGCCGAACAAAAAATTATGATTTTGCTCAAACAAAAAAATGAGGACCCTGAGCTAAAAGCTTTTGAAGAATAACTATGAACTCTCATTCTTTCGATGCTGATTTTTTTCGTCAGCGCATTGACACACAATTAAACCACTATTTACCTCACGTTCAACATTCACTAGTGATGGCTATGCGTTATGCGAGTTTACAAGGAGGAAAGCGTTTCCGGCCCTTATTAGTATATGCCATGGGTTTAAGCTATGGTGCCCGTTTGGAAGAGCTCGATTTCCCCGCCATGGCCGTAGAAATTATTCACGCATATTCTTTAGTTCATGACGATTTACCCGCGATGGATAACGACTTATTGCGGCGCGGCAAGCCCACCTGCCATGTGGCTTTTGGTGAAGCACTAGCCATTTTAGCCGGAGACGCTATGCAGGCTTTTGCGTTTGATATTTTATCTCAATGCCCCCATCGCCATACATTAACAATGATTCGTTTATTAGCGCGGGCCTGTGGCGCCTCTGGTATGGCAGGAGGGCAAGCGCAAGATTTAGCTGCCACAGGGCAAGCCATTAGTGAAGCGCAACTGCAAAATATTCACCGTGAAAAAACCGGCGAGCTCATTGCCGTCTCTCTTATTTTAGGTGCCTTATGTAGCCATGCCCCTTCCCTCTCGTTGGATGATTTAAAGCAACTTGGTTTAGAGTTGGGGTTAGCTTACCAAATTCAAGACGATATTTTTGATATTGAGCTTGCCACCGAAGTACGCGGTAAAACGCAAGGTGCCGATGCTCAACTCAATAAAGCTACCTACCCTGCTATTTTAGGGATAGAGAGCGCCAAACAACGTCTGGATCAACTAATTGAAAAAATTTCTATCGATCTAAAAAATTTAAACCTAACAAAATCTATTTTTGCTGATTTAATTCACTTAATTTTTACGCGTCGCTTTTAGCCACGCCTTTCACTTATGCGATTAACTTATTTTAAAAACTCTCTACTCTATCGAAATAAAAATTTTGCTTATCTTTATTTAGGGCAATTTATTTCTTTTTTTGGCACAATGATTACTATGGTTGCCGTCCCTTATCAAACTTATCATTTGACCCACTCTAACTTAATGGTGGGTTTAGTAAGCTTGGGGCAACTACTACCCTTGCTCGTCACTGCTTTATTGGGAGGCGCTATCGCGGATCGTCACCATCGAAAACGTTTACTACTTATTGCAGAAACTCTGATGGCACTAGCTTGTTTGATTTTAATGACTAATGCACTAGCATCGAAAGCATCGATAGTGATTTTATTCATCATGGCTTCTTTTATATCGGCAATTAATGGGTTACATAGGCCAGCTTTAGAGAGCATTACACAGCAAATCGTACCAGCTAAAGATTTTGCTGCAGTAGGTTCGTTAAGAATGTTCTTATTTAGCATAGGAATGATTGCAGGTCCCGCTATCGGGGGGCTTCTCATTGCACATTTTGGATTAGCCACCGCTTACCTCATTAACGTTGTTTCTTTTACTATCTCTCTAGGCGCAATCACTTGCATCAAAGGCGTGGCAAAGCCAGAAAATCAACGTGATGAATCCACATTACAATCTCTCATATCAGGGGTACGTTACGCGGCTTCTCGCCAAGACTTATTAGGAACGTATTTCGTAGATTTCATTGCAATGATCTTTGGGATGCCTCAGGCTTTATTTCCAGCGATAGCGCACGCGCATGGGGGCGCCAAAACTTTAGGATTGCTTTATGCTGCACCAGCTGTTGGCTCCATTATTCTTTCCTTTTTCACAAAGGCTGCCATACGCATTAAACGTCAAGGAGTGGCGATCGCCATAGCTGCTACCTTATGGGGAATAGCGATTATATTTTTTGGGTTAAGTAAAAACCTATGGGTAGCTTTATTTTTCTTAGCTTTGGCTGGTGCATTTGATGCTATCAGTGGAGTTTTTCGAAGCTTATTGTGGAATAATACCATTCCCAATCATTTTCGTGGGCGCCTCGCCGGCATTGAAATGATCAGCTACTTAAGTGGCCCCAAATTGGGTGACACAGAAGCAGGGTTAGTCGCCGCTGCTTTTGGCATGACTTGCTCGATCATTTCGGGAGGGGTGCTATGCATTATTGGAGTGGCGGTCTGTTGCTATTGCTTACCTAAATTTTGGGCTTATCGAGCTCCTGATATTGAATAACATCTGCGAAAAAAAATAGCACCATGGTGTCAAATGCTGACAAATGCTGTCAAAATGATAGCCAATACAAAAAAAATTTGCTAAAATGTCTGCTTTCCGTGTGCTGGCTTAGCTCAGTTGGTAGAGCAACTGACTTGTAATCAGTAGGTCCCGAGTTCGAATCCTGGAGCCAGCACCAATTTTTTCATGTAGTTAGCCGTCTGTTTTCTCCCTTAAAATTTCTGCTCTGTGTAATTCCTGTGTAACGGTGCATCCGGTTTTAAATATCAATGACGCTAAACCGATACCTTTGCTATATATACTAAAAACTGCGGCGCCATGTAGAGAAGATTCCCGCCATGATAATCTAAAAGAATGCCTGAATCATCTGGCCACTTCCAACTATTAACAAAAGTTTCTTACTCACCATCTTGGCAGCAATAAAAAACTTAGCACTTTAGTATTTTTGCAAATACCGTTTATTACGCGGTCGTTTAGATCATGTGATAGGATGCACAGGATGACGGAGCAAATTAAAAATTAAAATTACTTAGACGAACTATTTTTAATTAACAAAAGGCTTGCGCTTGCTTTCCAAGCGGTTTGTTTTAACGCTCTAGGATTTCTGGAATCAAAAGCAGCGAGATAATTTGTACCTGTACATTAATATTCACTAATTTTTAAAGACTGAAATTTTTCAGGAAGATTTTCATTGTCGATTAATGATATCAAAAACTCCCTCGCCTGAATCTGTTCATTTTCTGTTGCTTGATATCGAAGATTAATTATAGATTGTCTGACTTTTTTTATAAAAAAATAAGTGTCTCTATCAAATAAACAATATGCTTTTCGCATTGTATTATCACTGAGTTTGGAGATCATAGCCTCTGTAGCCTTATTACTTTGAGCCCACTCCCAAATAACTTCGTCAACATAGCGAAATATTATATATCTGTCTTCAAAAAGCTCTTTATTATAATCAGCTTGATCTAACTTGTATTTCAGTGCAATATAAATCAATCCAAAATCAGCAATGATTGCCTCCAAGGTAATCTTTACTTGATAGTGGCGAGCTAGCATTAAAATAACTATGGCTGCTAAAAAAGATGAGCTTACAGGATATTTTTTTATTGGATTATTTACGATAAAAGTGATGAATTTCTTTGGAGCACTTTTTACAAAGTTTTTTATTTGCCAACGACAAAACCAAAAAGAACACTTTTCTTGCATACCCCCCATTTTTTGAATCATTCCTGTATTGTTACATTTGTTACAACTTACAATGTTAGGCCATAAATCAAATTTCATATCAACCCCACTATTTTTTATGCTTTGCTTGGGACAAGGCACTCCCCGCAAACTCTTTTTCTTTTTTAGGACTTATTTTCTTTTTTAAAGCTTTTGCTGCATCA
The DNA here is from genome assembly GCA_964471475.1 of uncultured Gammaproteobacteria bacterium. Lineage (GTDB taxonomy): Bacteria > Pseudomonadota > Gammaproteobacteria > CAISUE01 > CAISUE01 > JAJNBD01. The sequence continues at coordinate 3,275 of CAYYFQ010000004.1, read as the reverse complement.
CGAGCAATTTTTTTACTTGTGGTCATGGTAGAATACCCTCGGTTAATTTTTTACATATAGCAAATTGAACGATCGTTCAATTTGCTATCCCACCACCCTTTCTCCTGAAATACAAATTTACCTATGCATCAATACACGCACACCCCTCTCCTGAAACATCTACCTTGTGCACTCGTGCGACCATCTGCCGCGACCTAAATTGCCTGTATAACAATATGCATCACACTACTACCTTCAAACTTCGCATAACGTAGATGCCTATAATAGCAATGAGGGATATACTCAAAAAACCCAGTCCAAATACTGTCAGTATTTGGTCATGAGGAATGATAAAAGCGTTTTTTAAATTGGCCATCTGCAAACCTATTCCCATTAATACGGAAGAAATGGCTACGCCAAAGCTAATAGAAATTTGCCGACAAGCGTTGAAAATCGTATTCACGGAAGCCATCTCCTCTTTAGGGAAACCAATGACACTCAACGTTTGAATGGGTGGGCCGCATAAACCGCTAAAAATACCTCGCACAAAAAATAGACTAAGTGCTGCGCTAATCATGTGGCTTTTAATCAGTAGCATGCATGGGCTTAACACAGCAATGCCACACAGGCCAATGATAATAGGAAGTTTTGGGCCATAGACATTAAAAAGCCGTACGGAAAAACGGCTAGTGGCCATAGCGCCAATGGCTTGTATCCCCATAATAAGGCCTGCCATCATGGCTGAAAGACCAAGACCGATTTGTAAATACATGCCAATTAAAAATATCGCGCCGAAATGGCAAGCTTGAAAGCACAATTGAATGATATTGGCTTTAACAAATGTCTCATGCGTGAAAAATTTTATCTCAATTAAAGGAAAGACGGTGCGTTTTTCTTGCCAAATAAATGTGATGATAAGAGGCACAAGAAGGATGAAAGTAAAAAAAGTTAGCTCAGATAAATGGCCTTTAGCAAGCAATGACAGAAAATAAAAAACATCGATTAATATCGCCGCGGAAAGGATAAATCCCCACCAATCTAATGGATGAGGTTTTGACTGAGGCTCTTCTTTTAAATAATATATCGCTATGATGGCGAGCACTAAGCAAATAGGCCCAGAAAATAAAAATACAAAACGCCAGCCCAAACTTGCCAACAATAGCCCTCCTAAAAATGGCGCTATCGCAGGAGCAATTAAAGCGGGTAAAAAGGTAAAACTGGTGATACTCGCATATTCCGACTTATCGTACACTTTATAAAGCATCGTCATACCTAGAGGAATCAACAACCCTCCTCCGATACCATGAATAAAACGCAAGAAAATCAGCGTGTTTAATTGGGTGGCAAACGCACATAAGGTTGAGCCCAAGCCAAATAAAACGATAGCAAGAATATAGATTTTCTTTAAACCGAATCGTTCACTCAACCAATGACTAATGGGAATAGCCATGGCAAGCGCTAAGAGAAAAGATAAGTTCACCCAATCAGTCGCCACAATAGACACATGAAAAATTTTTGCAATGGTAGGCAACGTAATATTAACAATCGTTAAATCCAATCGATCAAGAAATAATGCCACCGCATAAATAATCGCGACGAGATGTTTATAAGATAACTTCATTCAATATCACTTCGATGATAAAATTCCGGCATAATATATTCTAACGCGAGCTTTTCTTCCGCGCTTAAGCAAGGATTCCAAACGTCTACAATGAGTACAATACGGACTTTTCCACTTTTATTCCAGACCTCATGCTCGAACGAATCATCAAAAACAATACACTGCGCTTGCGGCCATGCTCTCACCTCATTTGCCACACGAATTTTGGCATCAGGGGTTGTGACTAATCCCAAGTGTGTTCTTAATTTAAAGTTATGTGGACCACAGTGAGGTTTGACATGAATGTCTGGCGTCATAGCTGAAAAATATGTGCGGCCCGCAATATCAACGCCAGGAATTTTAGCAAGAACGTTAGCTGTTAAAGGACATTGATTTAAATGATTGAGATATCGCTCGCCATTCTTATAAAAGAAAAATGTATTCCATGTTCCATACCCGGCAAGATCATTATTCTCAGGGTGAATATGCATTAAGTTTTGTTCAAATATCGCTAATGCTTCCTGCGCAATCCCTTTGGCGCTGGCCTCCAGCAAAGCTACCCACTCGTATTGATAGGGGTCATGCCAAGCTTTAGCATGCGAATCCTTAAGATAATAGGCGGGAAATTGAATAGGATCATTGCCTGTTCTTTCTCTGCGATGCCCCAAGTGCAACATGTCAAAAACCCGTATGAGCTTATTTGCTAATACTTTTTGACTTTCACACCATTCTTGTAATAATGTAATTTTTTGTCGCATATTCAATAATCCTAACTTTTTATAGAGAAGTTGTTAAGTGATGATGCTGTAACCATAGCTCTAAAATCATTAATGACCAAAGCATATTGGCTACCGCCAGATTATCCTCAACCATTTGACGCTGCAATAGCTTCGTTACTATCGCTTCGTTAAAAAGACCCCGATTGCGGAATGACTGACTGCGTAATGTGTCATGTAAGATATCAAACAAGACAAACCCTTTTTTTAGCATCGCCATAATAGGTAAAGTAAAAGGCTGCTTAGGACGATTTAAAATTGTTTGAGGGAGTTTATTTTGGGCCGCTGCATAAATAATTTTTTTGACGGTAGACTGATCAAGCAAATAAGAATCAGGAAGGTGGCGAGCAAAATCGATGACTTTAGGTTGGCAAAATGGGATACGAACTTCGACCGAGCTTGCCATACTTAGGTGATCAACGCGCCTTAAAATATAGGAAGGAAATCGCTCATTTTGATCAAAATCCAACAAGGCTTTCAAGCGGCTGCCTTTATGGTGTTCTTCCGTCAAAATCTGCTGCATAGCATTATTGATCATGTTTTCTGAAGACTGTAATAAAAAATAATGGTATTCAGCGCTGTACACATGTTGACGCATTTCTTGTGTTTCCGCAGAATTAGCAAACCTCGCTTTTAACCCCTTACGCGACTTTTACGCGACCCTACCAGTCTGGATTTCTAAGTAAAGTCAACACTGGACCGGTCTGCCCGCTACAAACTATGATAGGCTTATCACCATCTTTCAAAAGAAGCTCTTGAGCTTATGAAATTTATTTTTCGATTGCCTTGTATGGTGTGCAATATATTTCTTTTATTATCCAGTTGCGTAAGTATTGCATTACTTTAAAATAAAATATTGTTTTAAAAAAAAGTATTTTCTAATTGAAGAATGAGTCTGAACTTGACAAAATAGAGAGAGT
>CAYYFQ010000003.1:0-128633 GCA_964471475.1 uncultured Gammaproteobacteria bacterium | reverse complement strand
ACTCTCTCTATTTTGTCAAGTTCAGACTCATTCTTCAATTAGAAAATACTTTTTTGAGCAATGCGAATTGACTCATTGAAAAGGTAACCGAAGGCTTTACAAAAAGATATCGTTGACTCATTTAAAAAGGTAACCGAACAAAAAGGGTTACTACTATGGGTCGCAATGAGAAAAAAGCTTACTTAGAAGTTACATGGCAACGTTATAAAAAAGCCACCAGAGCCAAGAAAAGTCGAATTTTAGAAGAGTTCTGTGAAACCTGCGGCTAGCATCGCAAATATGCCATACGGCTTTTAAATAAGAAACCTAAGCGGCGTTTACCTAAAGCAAGAAAAGGGCGTCCTCGTTACGATAAAGCGCAAGTGGTTGTGCCTTTAAAAGCGATTTGGCTTGCTTGCGATCAAATGTGCAGTAAAAAACTTAAAGTGGCTCTTCGAGAGTGGTGTCCCCACTATGAAAAAGAGTATGGCAAATTAAGTGATTCCATTCGAGGCCAGCTTTACGCCTTAAGCCCTGCCACGATTGATCGTTGGCTTGCGCCCTTCAAAGATGAGAATCGCCCACGTCGTGGCTTAAGTGGGATCAAGCCCGGGACATTACTGAAACATCAAACTCCCATCAAAGTCGATGGGAATATGCCAAACTTAGTTGAAATTAGGTAGCTCAATTTTCCTTGCATAAGTTATTTAATGCGAATATGATATGTAAACATATTATAATAAGCGGAAAAAAAATTATGCTATCCATAAGAGCTGCTGACACAACTGACACAACATATGATATATTTCCTTCCCCTCATCACTGCACTATAAAACTTCAGGAGTCATCCGACGGAAAAAAAATAATTACTATCTTAGCGTCTTACAGACCCTGTCTCTTTTTTAAAAATAAAAAATTTGATCAGCTTTCCTCTATTACAAAATTTTTTTTTAGCGAAAAAGATGGAACGACTTATTTTGTGGGATTTAAAGCAAGAGATCATTTTATTTTGGTTCAAACAGACACTTTTACAATTGACCGCAGTTGCAATACATTGTTTAAAATTATACCCGAAAAAAGCTTCTATCAAGTTGACAGTTGTGATAAATTTATAAGTAATTTTCTTGATGTTGCAAAGAATGTTTTGAAAGAGTACCAAGATAGGGTAAAAACCCAACCTCGATCCCTTCAGTTTGGTCCAGAAATAAGAATCGGTACAATAGCCGCACCAATATTAAGCTCAGAAGCAAAGCTATTTGAAAATTTTTATGCTGCACTTGATGATAGCAGTATGGTGTCTCCCTCATCGATAAGATTAGATGTAAGTAGCAATTCGGAAAATACCCGCGCGGCAAGTACCCCCACCTTCATTAGCCAACAGGAAGAGCCTATGGTGGTATGCACATATCCCCAAGGTACAACACATGAGAGTAGCGCTCCTGCTGTTAGCCAGCAGCTAGAGCTCCCTCCTATTGCCTTTTTATCTGAATTAAGACTCGATATTTATCTTATTGCCTCTTATCTTTATGTATTAACTACTGGCAGAATTGATGGAGCTAATTTGCAAGATTATTTTGCAAGTGAATTCCAATTGCCTGATAGTCCCGATCAAGAAACCTGTAACAAAATATTAACTGCTTTATCAAAAACTGCTTCTGATGACCCCTCTAATGATTATAAAAACATATATGATACCTGCCAACAGGCTTTAAGTTTTTATAGATTGCACGGCAAGGAGCAATTCGAACGTATTTCCAGCGCTATGGAATCTCAAAATAAAGTAAACCTATATTCAAAACTTTTTGAGTTTATAGATAATAAACATTCTTTAAAGAATTTAGAGCAATTGTTAGCTGAAAAGTTAATCCCCCTCACTTCATTTCAATATAAGATAATTTCTTTAGAGGCCGGTAGCAAACGAGCAGCATCATCGAATCTGGAGAATGAACCTCCTTATAAAAAATCCAAGACTGATAGTGCCGTGGTAGTGCCATCTCATGCAAAAGATCTCGTACCTCCTGTGCCAGTAGGATTTTTTTCTCGATCATCTAACTTTCCTCCGACACCCGGGATGCCGCAACAGATAACGGGAGATTCTTTTTCTACACCAGATAGTGCTTTTGTTCCCGGCTCGTCCACTTCAGCTGCTCATCCAGAGGTTTATGCGCCTACCCCAGGTCGTGAACTACCGTACCCCCAACTGTCACATAGTTTTTCACCTGAGGCGAGCTCCTATACTTGCACAACTCCCGTATTCCCATTTTCTGGTCCAGCCACTACACCAGGAGTGGTGTATCGGACGCCATCCGATGGCTTGGGGACGCCGGATAGCGCATATCATTCACCAGGATAAGGTGCCAGTTAAAAAAATACCACCGTCAGGTGGTACTACACAAGAGCAACATTTTTGGTTAGATGAGGCGAAGCGATTTTAAAGCAGCGGGGCCAGATTCTGATGTATCCCTAAAATTTTTAACGATTGTGATATTAGCGAAGACTGCTGCGTCAACTTAAACGGTTGTCATGCCAGCGAAAGCTGGCATCCAGTTAAGCATGTTTTTAGGTAATGTAAGCGACGAAAATCTTAGCTTATCAAATATAGGTACGCTTCACTTTTACTTCCCAGGATGCTTACTTGCCTGGATGCCTGCCTACGCAGGCATGACAAACTTAAAAAACTTAGGGATACAGCGGGGCCAGGTTTTATTGATTTTTCAGTAATTCCCGGTTAAAATTAAATCGTATTCACGAACTATTACACTATTACACCAATTAAGAGTCGGGTATTCTATGCCAAAACCATCTTTTTTTGCGTTATCAGATGATTCTTCAGATGACACTTTAGAAGCTTCCAAAGTGTCTGCTCTTTTTGTAAGTTGCAAGATATACGGTGATAAAGTGTTTTTAGAGCTTAACTCAAACCAAAGGCCTAATGTAGCCATTTTGAAGTTGCCAGAAAAACAAGGAGATCATGTGACCTCTTATGGAGTTTTCATTGTAGCTATCGTTAATTCAACGAGTAAATTAACCATTCAAGAAGCTCCGAAAATTATTAGAAAAATATTTACAGCGATATTACCTGATCGCGCACATCTCCTTGAGGAAATAAAAAATGCGTCTGAAAACGTACATGATAGACAACACAGAAAAAAATTAACTGCTCTCTTAAGAGGAGTTGGCGAAAATAAAAAAGCACTGAAAGATGAGTTTAAAAAAATAAAGGGTGTACTACCTCTCGAATTCTCTGAAATCTTCACGACGCTTTGTGACATATCTGAGGAGAGCAATTCATTCAAGATAGATTTAAAAAAAGGGGTTTTGTTTCAATCTGCTATAGAAATTGAAAACTTGGTCAATGTTTTTTTAACAGAGATACAAGGTGCTGAAAAAATTTCTTTTCCATCTATCGGAAGAAAAGGAAAGAACCCCAATGAAGGAGGGATTACCAAAGATACTTTGCGGGCTTTAACCGCGATTAATCGCCTTTATCAATTAATAGGCTGTTTCCAAAATGAAGAATTATGTAAGGAGGAAAAATTAAAGTATGCTACAGAATTTTGCTCAAATCTTAATCAACCCACAGACCTTCAGTATGGATTTAACCACTTAAATCGTTTGCGCGATGACAAAATGAGCGCTGAGGAGGCTCGAAAAAAAACAAAAGATAGTGTAAACAAATTAACTGAACAACTAAAGAAAAAAGACTTAGAGCAGCTCCGAGCCACTTTAGGAGCATTAGATGATGAGCTAATTCCATTTACTTCTACCATAGCTAAACTGTTTTTTAATTTGTTTGATTTTCACGAAACGGTAGAGTTTCAACATGAAAAAATTACAACCGCCGAAAAGCGAACAGTAGAAGACTTATATGATTTAGTGGCAAGGCATCTGGTGGTGATGTTTACTGCATTTAATTATATTCTGCAACATCTTAGTAAAAAAACAATTGAAGACATTGAAAATAAGTTTTTTAAATTAGTGATTACAGAGCAAGGTTGGGAGGATTGTAAAAAGCTTGGCTCAAACTTAGCGAAGCAATTAGAAAAAATAACAGAAGAAGTGTATAAACGAATTAAGGTCGACGATGGTGATTATAGCTTACTATCGACGAGTCAGTTAAATCCTATGCTGTCTTTATAAAATATCGCTTCGTCACTATGCTTCTCGCAACGACGGCTTTTTTAAATAAACGTGAGCTTGTGACGCCAGGTAAAGGCAGGCGGGTTTCTGAGGCATGGATGCCGAAGTAAAGCCTACAGGGATGTACTTGTCGCGTCCCGCGAGACTTTACCTGGCGTCACAAGCTATATTCAGATTTCACGGATAATTATCTGAAAGACTGTATTTTTTATGACCTATATGGCTCTTACTTCAAATAAACCGCCCGACAAAGTTCAATCAGGAAGCTTGGAAAAATACCTAAGAGCAAAATTAATAAGCTATTGATGCTCAAGATAAATTTACTGTTCCAACTGGTATAAAGTGGTGCGGTGTTCGTGCGTGGCTCAAAATACATGGCTTTAACAACGCGTAAATAGTAGTACGATCCAATGATGGCAAACACTAAAGCGGTTACCGCAAGCCACGTTTGATGATTAGAAATCAAAGCTTCAAGAACACCCATTTTGGCAAAAAAACCTACGCTTGGAGGAATACCTGCCATAGAAAACATAATGATTAAAATCATGAAGGCTATCCAAGGATTTCGCCAATTGAGGCCTCGCAAATCTTCAATCGTTTGTACCGGAAAGCCTTGGTTGCTGACGACGATCAAGGCTCCAAAAGCAGCCAAAGTCATTAAACTGTAGCTCATTACGTAGAATAAAGAAGCTGAAAAACCAGTAGCACTCATTGTTTCAAACCCTAAAATCATGTATCCCATGTGGGCAACTGCGGAATAAGCTAACATCCGGCGAATATTGGTTTGAGCAATAGCCGCAATATTACCTAAAGCCATTGATAAAATGGCAATGACTGTCCATACTTGAGCGGAATGAAGCATAAAACCCGAAAAGGCATTCCCAAATAAACGAATGATGATAATAATAGCCCCAATTTTAGGAGCGCTACTGATAAAAGCGACGACAGGGATAGGTGCTCCTTCATAAACATCGGGCGTCCATTGGTGAAAAGGGGCTGCTCCTAATTTAAAAGCTAAGGCGGCAATAATAAAAATAATTCCTGTTAACGCTAAAGGGTTATTGTGTAGAGTAGGTAAAGTGAGCGTTTGTGATAAAGCAGTTAATTCTAATTGTGCAGTGGCGCCAAATATTAATGAAATGCCATATAAAAATAATGCGGAAGCAAAAGCACCGAGCACAAAATACTTCATACCTGCTTCTGCGCCACTTCCTGAATGATAAATACTCACTAAAGCATAAAGTGGCAAAGAAAGAAGCTCTAATCCTAAATAAAGAGGAATCAGATGATTACTTGAGACCAAAGTCATCATACCCATTACTGCAAGTAAGAATAACAAACAATAATCATAGGTGACTTTATTATTTTCATAAAAAAATGTTTGCGCATATCCTAAAGCAAAAATAGAAAAAATTAAAATAAATAATTTTGCGAGCGTAGCGGCATTATCGAGAATAAAAGCATTATGCAATGCGTAAACAGGAGAATGATTGATTTGTTGGCTCACTAATATAGCAGTACCAATCAATGCAATTTGCGTTAAAAAATAAGAGACGAGGCTTTGACGTCGCCCGCAGAATAAGCCAATAATTAACACCAAGGCCATTGCGCTTAGGATAACAATTTCTGGAAGTAAAATTTTTAACTCTGTGATATTCATGTAAATTAGGTACCTTTACTTATCAAGCTCAATTGCAATAGATGTTCTGTGGTCGCGTGAAATAGTTGGAGCGCTATTTGGGGGTACACCCCCAAGAAAATAATCATTGCGGATAAAATAATTAGGTTAATCCACTCAATGGCGTTTACTTCTCGTAAATTTTCTACTTGGTTGTTTTTGGGGGTATCAAAAAATATTTGACGATACATCCATAAGGTATAAACTGCAGATAACACAATGGCAGTACCAGAAACCAAAAGGACCCAAAAGTTTGCTTTAAATAAACTTAAGAAAATTAAAAACTCGCCTACAAAACCAGAAGTACCAGGAAGCCCTAAATTCGATAAGGCAAACAACATGAAAAATCCTGCAAGCACTGGCATTTTTTTAGCGATCCCCCCAAAAGCGCTGAGTTCGTGAGTATGCATTTGATCATATAAAATTCCTGCAGCAATAAACATAGCACCCGCACTAAACGCATGTGCAATCATTTGAAACATGGCACCTTGAAAAGCCAAATAAGCAAATTGCCAATCACGTGAAGTTTGCATAATACTATAAATGGCAAAGCAGCCTAAAGTGACAAAGCCCATATGTGCAATCGAGGAATAAGCAATGAGTCGCTTCATATCGCGTTGCACAATGGCCACCAATCCAATATAAACAATAGAAATAAGAGATAAAATGATCATCACGTTCGCTAAACTACGACAAGCATCTGGTACAATCGGTAAGCTAAAGCGAAAAAATCCGTAGGTGCCAAGTTTTAACATTAAAGCGGCCAAAACGACCGAGCCTCCTGAAGGTGCGGCAGTGTGAGCATCCGGTAGCCACGTATGTGTAGGCCACATAGGCACTTTCACCATAAAAGCCAAAGTGAATCCAATAAATAACCAAATTTGTTCTGCGCGGGAAATAGGTAATTTATAAAAATCTGTAATCAAAAAACTACCGCTTTGGCGATAAAGATATAAAATGACTACCAGCATTAAGGCAGAGCCGAAGAAGGTATAAATAAAGAATTTAATGGAGGCATAAGAGCGATTTGCACTTCCCCAAATACCGATTGAAAGGTACATCGGGATCAACATGCCTTCCCAAAATACATAAAATAAAATACTGTCTAAAGAAGCGAATACACCAATCACCATAGTTTGTGTGATTAAAAACGTAGCCATATATTGCGCGATTTTTTTATGGATGCTGGTGCAGCCTGCAAGAATGACAACTAAAGTAGTAAGTGTTGTTAAAATAATTAATCCTGCCGATAGGCCATCAACGCCTAAGGCATAATGAATGCCATAAGCTGGAATCCATAAGGCATCTTCTTTAAATTGCATGGCAGCGCTAGATAAATCAAAATTATGGTATAAAGGGATGCATAAAAAGACGTCCGCTAATGCAGTGATTACTGCAATAATGCGCGGGTAAATAGATGGCGTCCCTTCTGCACTTGCTAACAAACAAAGGATCGCCCCAACTGTTGGAAGCCAAATCATCCAAGATAATAAATGATTACTAAACATGTGCGATTACCTTAACTGCCAAAAGATTAAAAGAAATAACCCAATCATCATAATTAAAATATAATGATATAAATATCCAGATTGTAATTGGCGCACGCGCTTTGCTAAACGCTCAATGAAACGACCAGCACCATCTACCATAAAAAAGTCGATAATTTTAACATCAACGATCGCAAATAAAAATTGTGATAATTTTTGCGTACCTTTCACAAACACGAGATGGTTAAAAGCATCAAATCCATATTTATTTTCCAATAAATAATAAAGAGGGTGAAGTTTTTTTACACTAAGTTTTGGCAAAAAAGGAAATAAAACATACATTATCCACGCACTATAAATACCCGCTAGCATAAACCAAAAACTTAATGTAAATACTGAATGAGCGGCCATATGCCATGCGTTTTTAAAGTGAGCAGTAAATTCAAACAAGCTATTATTTTGAGAAAAAACGCTCAGGGTATGGCCAAACCAAGAAGGTGAACTGACAATAAGAGGTACCATTAAAAAATAACCTAAAATTATACTTGGAATGGCCAATAAAATTAAAGGAAAGCACATCACTATAGAATTTTCGCGAATTTGCTCCGGATGCTCAGCACGGTTTTCAGTATGGAACACCAAAAAGAAACAGCGAAAGGTATAAAAGGCAGTCACATACACACCAATTAGTAAACAATAATAGGCATAGTGTGCACCCCATAAACTCGATTGGTGAACCGCATCAATAATTGTATCTTTTGAATAAAATCCAGAAGTACCTGGAAAGGCTACCAAAGCTAATGCCCCACATAAAAAAGTGATATAAGTAATGGGCAGTTTTTTTGCTAAAGCCCCCATTTTTTGAATATCTTGTTCATGATGAAGCGCAATAATGACGGAACCGGCAGCCAGGAACAGTAATGCTTTAAAGCAAGCATGGGTAAATAAGTGAAAGATACTTGCTGAATAAGCAGATACTCCAGCCGCTGCCATCATAAAACCCAATTGCGATAAAGTTGAATAGGCTACGATGCGCTTGATATCATTTTGTACAATGCCCACTAGCCCCATCAAAATAGCCGTCGTCGCGCCAATAATTAAGATAATACTTAAAGATAGTGGGGAAAATTGATACACTGGGGAGAGGCGCGCCATTAAATAAACACCAGCAGTAACCATCGTAGCGGCATGAATTAATGCAGAAATTGGAGTTGGGCCTTCCATCGATTCAGGTAACCATACATGCAAAGGAATTTGGGCGGATTTACCCATGGCGCCAATAAAAATCAATAAGCATAAGAGGGTAATTAATGAGCAAGGATGCCCCGGAATTAAGTTGACACTGAGTTGTGCTAACGAGGGAGTGAGCGCAAAAATCTCAGTAAAATCGAGGGTATGATAAAAAGCAAAGACGCCAGCAATCCCTAAAATAAACCCTAAATCAGCAATGCGATTTACAAAGAAAGCTTTTAAACTGGCTGCATTAGCACTGGCTTTACCAAACCAAAAACCAATTAATAGGTAGGACATGAGGCCAACACCTTCCCAACCAAAAAATAAGGGTAAGAAATTATTGGCAAATATCAAGATCAACATGGAAAATGTGAATAAAGAAATATAGCTAAAAAATCGTGGTTGCGAGTTATCATCTGCCATATAACCGACGCTATAAATATGTACAAGTAACGAAATAAAGCAGACCACAGCGCTTGTCATGACGCTGAGCGGGTCAATTAATACGCCAAACGATAAAACGAAGCGAGAAGAAGCGGCCCAATTATAAAAAGTATAAGTTAAAGGAGGGTGCTCGAGAGCCACATATCGATAAAATAATACCAAGCTCAGCAAAAAAGTGAAAAGCATCATCACAATGGTGAGCCATTGGCTTAAACGTACTCCCAAGCGATTACCAAATAAACCGACGATTGAGCCAGAAGCTAGCGGCAATAAAATAAGAAGGAGTGTCAGCCATGCAGAATTCATAAATTAACCTTTTAATAAATCCATCTTGTCAATTTCGATGGTGCCCCGCTTACGATATAACACCATCAAGATAGCTAAGCCTACAGCAGTTTCAGCCGCAGCCACCGTTAAAATAAAGAATACAAAAATTTGACCGCTCAGTTGTTGGTATTGATTGGCAAACGCAATGAAGTTGGTGTTGACCGCTAATAATAAAATCTCGATACACATTAAAATGACGACTAAGTTGCGACGATTAATAATAATTCCCGCAATGCCGATGCCAAATAAAATCGTACTGATAATAAAATAATGATAGACATTAAACATTTATTCGTTTCCTTCTTTAGAAGAGGTGAGGGACGTCGCAGAAGGCATATCCACTATTTTTAAACGGGATTTTGCATTGACCGCAATTTGCTTTGAAGATTCAGTTAAATTTTTATTGCGGTCCGGGCGATAGGATAAGCTGATAGCGGCGATAATGGCTGCAAGCAATAATAAACCAGCCAACTCAAAGGCGAATAAATAAGTGGTATACAATACATTGCCGATGGTTTGCGTGTTATTTCCTTGTCCCCCAAGAGTGAGAGGCTCGGTAAATAAGAAGGAATGTGGATTTAACCAGTGCAATAAGACTACGACAAATACGCCGATAAAGGTGAGGGATGCGGTTAAATAAGTCCAATGTCGGCTAGTTTGCGGCATGCTTTCAGTGGGAATCGTCATGATGACAAACAAAAATAAAGTCATGACAGCGCCCACATACACTAAGATTAAAATTAATCCTAAAAATTCAGCATTTGCCATAATCCATAAACCAGCACTTGCCACAAAAGCCAACACTAAATAAAGTGCGCTTTGGACAGGATTTTTGGCAAAAATAACCATACATGCTGAAGCAATTAAGAGCACGGCGAATGCGTAAAAAATAACATCACTGATAGGAAATAATATCATTGGTAAGGTGCAACCTCAGCTTTAGTTTTAGCAATTTCAGCCTCATAACGATCACCAATAGCAAGTAATTTTTGTTTTGTCATAATTTGTTCGCCACGATGTTCAAAGTGATAGTGGTGTAACTTCGTTTCCACAATGGAATCTACGGGGCATGCTTCTTCACAAAACCCACAGTAGATGCATTTGAATAAATCAATTTCATATAAGGTAGTGCGTCTTGAGCCATCTTCCCGGGCTTTAGCTTCAATGGTGATAGCCAACGCTGGGCAAACGGCTTCACATAGTTTACATGCAATGCAACGTTCTTCACCATTCGGATAGCGGCGCAAAGCGTGGAGACCTCGAAAACGAGGGGAGACGGGTGTTTTTTCTTCAGGAAATTGCACAGTAATTTTGCGCGCAAACAATTGGCGCCCTGTGTATTTTAAACCTTTAAGCAATTCCCATAAAAAGAAGGTTTTAAAAATTTTTTTAATATAGTTCATAGCAGATTTTCTACCGCACCCTCACATATACATATTTTGCACCGCGTTTCTCTACCAGTTCACCAGAGAGCGCCCAAAACCAACTAATCACAACTAATACAGGATTCGTATGACCATAATTAACGGTGGCTAAAATAGCTACCAATAACCTGGGAGCTATGAACCAACCTAACCACCAGAACAAGCCCCCAAAAGGAACGCTTGAAAATAATAAAGTTAAACGGGGAAAAATAAATAAGCATATCAAAAATAAAGCACCATGGACCTGCCAAAAATTTACTAATTGATCTGTTGCCATTTCTTTTTCCTCCGTATTTAATGATTGAACCAAGGGGGGAGTTTACCCACTACCGCACAGGCCACCATCACCACCCAAATTAACGTAATGGGGATTAAGAATTTCCAACCTAAGCGCATAATTTGATCATAACGAAAACGTGGAAAAGTCGCTCGAATCCACAAAAAACAGAATAATAAAAAAGCAATTTTAACAAAAAACCACGCGATCCCAGGAATAAAAGCCGTTAGCGGGCCTAATAGAGGAATTGACTCAAACGGCGATAACCATCCCCCTAAAAATAACAAGGATGCAACAGCAGAGGCTAAAATCATATTAGCGTATTCCGCTAAAAAGAAAATAGCAAATGCCATTCCAGAATATTCTACGTGAAAGCCTGCCACTAACTCTGATTCACCTTCGGCGACATCAAAAGGAGCGCGATTGGTTTCGGCTACCGCACAAATACAATAAATAATAAATAGCGGAAAGAGGGGGAGAGCGTACCAATGCCAAATGCCGCCGTGTTGTGCCGTAACAATAGCATCCAGATTCAACGAGCCTGCTGCTAATAGGACTCCTACAAAAGCAAAACCTAACGCAATTTCATAAGAAATAGTTTGAGCAGCAGAACGCATCGCACTAAACATAGGATATTTAGAGTTGGATGCCCAACCTGCAATTAAAATGCCGTAGACGCCAATGCTGCTCATGGCAAAAAGATAAAGTATTCCGGCATTAATATCAGCTAGCACTAATTTAGGCATAAAAGGAATAACGGCCCATGCGGCGAGTGCTGGCGCAATACTCAAAATGGGAGCTATTGCAAATAAATAATGATTGGAGGGAGTCGGTGTAATAATTTCTTTATGCAATAATTTTAGCGCATCGGCAATAGGTTGCAATAAACCAAACCAGCCAACACGATTGGGCCCAATTCGCCATTGCATATAACCAATCACTTTGCGCTCTGCATAAGTTAAATAAGCCACGCAAATCATGAGTGGAATCACAATGATTAAAATTTTAATGACTAGCCAAATTAAAGCAATGAGTTGATCGATCATAAGTAAATTACCCCAAAGCACTTAAAGTAATTGCTCCAAAACTTTCTCCAAGTAAAGAAGTTTCAGAAAAACCTGCGGGAATATAAATTATTTTATCAGGCAAACGATTATCGATGATGATAGAAAGCGTAGCAGATCCCCCTTGTTGGACGTTCACGCTTTGGCCTTCTTGAAAATTGAGTTGCTGTAAAGTCGTATGATTCATATACACTCCCAAATGGGTGGCTGAACCACATACTTGCAAAGCTTCTGCACGACGGACAAGATTATCAACGCGATACAGCGGCCATTGCGTTATGCGCATTAACGCAGGCATCGTTGGTGTATCGGTGGTCGTTAAGCTTTTTATTCGCGCAATAATTTTTGGGGCACTATCGAGAGTTTTGACAGAAAGGGGTTGAGTGGATAATTCTTCAAAAATATCGTTGCTGCTAGTATAAGTAAAGTTGGGAAGATGAAAGGCATTCGCTAACACGCGAATAACTTTCCAAGCGGGGCGTGCTTCTCCTGGTGGGGTGATGCAGCCGGTGAAACGTTGTGTTTGGTTTAAAAGATTCGTGAAGCTACCTGAAGTTTCTCCTTGAGTACCAATCGGCAATAATACATGGGCTTTTTCAAGCAAGGAGTCGGTTTTAAAGGGGGTGAGGGCTACCACAAATTCGGCTTGATTGAGGAGTTGAGAAAATGCAAAAGGATTAGCAGCATCCATCAATGGATCAATATTGTGTAATAAGACAGCCTGATGTTTTTGTTGTACTGTGAAAGAGGTTAGTGCCTCTAAAGGAGCGGGAGCATATGTTTCTAAAGCGGCTAACCCATGCGTATTACAACCATCGGTATGCATTCCCCACTGGCTGTTCGTCAGTAAGGCTAATGCCTGAGTTAATTGACGCAATAAGGCGGCGTGTGGGTGGTGATAGGCTACTGCTCCTAAATAAATAAAGCTAGGCGTTGTTTGCATTAATTGTGCAGCGATTTTTTGTTGCGCTTCGGTGACACTCGCATTTTTTATAAAATCTAATTCACCTAGGGTTTTGAGTTCAGTGGTTAAATCTTGAGCGATATCCACTGCTGCTTTGATGATGCCCGCTAATGTTTTGGGCCATTCGATAGGTGCTTGAATTAGGGTGGTATTAGTTTTAAAGGGATAATCGTAATCGGCAGCATTAATTAATTCAATCATCGCCCCATTTAATGTGGCTTTGCGAAAACGTAGAGCCAACAAAGGGAGTTCTTGTTGGATATGAGAACCAATCATTAATAATGATTTTTGCTGTTCTACTTCCTCTAAAGTCAAACCAAAGTAAGCATGAGAAGCATCCTCGAAATCACGGGTATCGGTAGTACGTAAGAGATAAGTGAGATCCGTAGCGCCCAACGCTTTCCATAGTTGTTGTAATAAGTAATATTCTTCTTGGGTGGAGCTAGGGCTCGCAATCCCTAATAAACTTTCTTTTCCAGCATTTTGTTGAACGCGAGTGATGCCACTTGCAGCAAAATGTAATGCTGTTTCCCAATCGACAGCATTCCATTGATTATTTTGTTTAATCATGGGAGAAAGAAGTCGATCAGACGATGAGATACCTAAATAACTGAAACGATCACGATCGGAAAGCCAAACTTCGTTAATTTGTTCATTTTCTTTAGGAACCACTCGCATTACTTCATTGCGGCGTGTTTGCAGATAAATATTGGAGCCTAAAGCATCATGCATGGCAATCCCTGCGTGCTGTCTTAACTCCCATGCTCGAGCGGTGTATAAAAAAGGCTTCGAAACCAACGCACCAACCGGACACAAGTCAATCACATTCGCTGAAACTTCAGAAACCAGAGATTTTTCTAAAAAAGTGGCGATTTCACTATCTTCCCCGCGGTTAATCATCCCAAGTTCACGTAAGCCTGCGATTTCTTGACCAAAACGTACGCAACGAGTGCATTGAATGCAACGCGTTAAACAGGTTTGAATAAGAGGGCCAATATTTTTGTCCTCGACGGAACGCTTGGTATCAGAATAGGGAGAGTTCACATTGCCATAAGCCATGGCATTATCTTGTAGTTCGCATTCACCCCCTTGATCACAAATGGGGCAATCCAACGGATGATTGATAAGCAAAAATTCCATGATGGCTCGTTGCGCATCTTTTATTTTAGCGGATTTAGTGAAAATTTTCATTCCAGGAGTGACTGGAGTTGCACACGCGGGGACGGGTTTAGGTATTTTTTCTACTTCAACTAAACACATACGGCAATTTGCGGCGACAGATAACCTTTCATGATAACAAAAACGAGGGACCTCGATATTATTATCATCCGCCACTTCAATAATCATGCTGCCTTGTGCGACTTCTAATTTTTTGCCATCAATTTCAATTTCAATCATAGTTTATTTTTTATCTGAGGATTTGGATTTATCTTTATCATCACTGCTTAATTTAAACATTAACTGACCAATTAAATTTTCTAACACAATCGCTGAATGGGTTTGATCAATTCGACTGCCTGCATGTAATACCTCTGTGTCAAAGCCTGGGGTAATACTAATGTAATTCGCTCCTAATAGCCCTGCGGTAAAAATACTAGCGGCGCTATCATCTGGGATTTGATTTTGATTTGCATCAATCGACATAACCACGTCTGCTTTAAAGCTGGTGGGGTTTAAGCTAATAGAGCTTACTTGGCCCACGCGTACTCCACCAATAGTTACGGGAGCTCGTATTTTTAAGTCACCTATGTTATCAAATGAAGCCGTAATTTGGTAGCCGTCACGGCTCGACAAAGTTGCTGACAAACCACTGACTTGCAATGCTAAAACGAGCAGAGCAATGATGCCCAATAACATAAAAAAGCCCACTAATGCTTCAATAAAACGTTGATTGAGCATATTTACCAACCTCCTAACATAATAGCAGTTAATACAAAATCTAGACCGAGAATCGCCAAGGAGCTATATACCACAGTACGTGTGGTGGCGCGACTAATACCTTCCGCAGTAGGTACCGTATCATACCCTTCGTACACCGCGATCCAAGTGACCACAAAACCAAATACTAAACTTTTAATCAAGCCTTGCACAATATCATTGTAAAAACTTACAGAAGATTGCATATTGCCCCAAAAAGCTCCATCATCAAGCCCCAGCCATTTTACACCGACAAGGTAGCCACCTAAAATAGCAATTGTCGAAAAAATGGCAGTTAACATAGGCATGCTAATGAGACCTGCCCAAAAACGTGGAGAAATGACTCGCCATAAGGGGTCTACTCCCATCATTTCCATACTGGCTAATTGTTCAGTGGCCTTCATAAGACCAATTTCAGCAGTAAGCGCAGATCCGGCGCGTCCAGCAAATAATAAGCCCGTCACTACAGGTCCTAGTTCACGCGTGACACTCAGTGCGACGAGTTGCCCCAGTTGCTCGGCAGCGCTAAATTTATTTAACGTATTGTAACCTTGTAACCCCACTACCATTCCAATAAAGAGCCCAGAAACTATAATAATGATTAACGATAAAACCCCAATCGAATAAATCTCTTGAATAAGTAAAGGGAAGCTACGCATGGGGCGAGGGACGCGACACAAGGTCTTTATAAGAAAAATACCTGAACGTCCAAGGTTTTCAAATAATCGAATGCCAAATCGTCCTAAGTGTGTGAGAAAATCTACCACATCAACTCCTTACGATAATTTTTAGCAGGATATTGAAAAGGAATTTTTCCATCGGGTAGACCCAACATAAATTGTTTCACGTCGGCATTGGTCGAATGTTTTAACTCTTCAGGAGTTCCTTGACCGATAGCTTGACCCTCCACAAAAACATAAAGATAATCGCAAATGGCACAAGTTTCTTCGATATCGTGAGAAACCAATAAAGACGTAATGCCAAGAGCATCATTAATTTTTTTAATTAATTGGACGATAACCCCTTTCGCAATTGGATCTAAACCAGTAAAAGGTTCATCATACATGATGAGTTGAGGGTCCATGACAATAGCGCGTGCTAAGGCCACACGACGCGCCATGCCACCAGACAATTCGTTAGGCATTAAATTTTTAGCACCACGAAGACCCACTGCTTCTAACTTCATCAACACGATATCACGAATCATACTTTCTGGTAAGCGTGTATTCTCACGCAGTGGGAAGGCGACATTTTCAAAAGTGGATAAACCAGTAAATAAAGCGCCTGATTGAAACAGCATTCCCATTTTGCGGCGTGCTTCATAAAGCTCAGATTGGGAAAGTCTATAGAGATTTTGATTATCTACAATAATTTTGCCGGCAGAAGGTTGCAACTGTGCACCAATCAAGCGGAGGAGAGTGGTTTTCCCGGTGCCACTCGGCCCCATAATTCCCACAATTTTGCCACGAGGAATAGTTAAGTTCACATTGTTAAAAATGATCCGCTTACCGCGATTAAAACTCATCTTCTCAATGATGATCAGTGGATTTGCAACATCTCCCATGGGCAAGTTTTCTCACAATAATATCAAAAGTCGGCATTATAACATTTTTCTTACTAAAGAGAGTTGGCTTTTTGCAAAATCGCATCTTCAGGTGTAATAGGTATATAATCCTAAATTTGGCGGTTGGCTATTTAAATTACTTCTTTATGGAAAAGCCAGTAGATATGCATCCTCCTATTATTTTAGGTTCAAGCTCAAGTGCACGCAAAATGTTATTTGAGCGCTTATTATTGCCCTTTACTTGTTGTTCGCCAGATATTGATGAAATGGAGTTGCCCAATGAAACTCCTTTGCAACTGGTTAAGCGTCTTACCAAACAAAAAAGCCAAAAAATTGCTGAAAACTTGACAGATGCATTGGTGATTAGCGCTGATCAAGTTATCGTTGTCAATGGCAGCCCTATTAGTAAACCAGAAAGCTATGAACAAGCGGTAAAACAATTGCGTGCTGAAAGTGGGCAATGGGTTGAAGCACTGGGTGGTTTGGGAGTATTAAATGTATCGACGCAACAGTATCAATATACTTGCGTAAAAACTAAAGTTTTATTTCAAAGTCTCACGGATGAGCGCATTCATCAGTATTTAACCCAAGATCCACAAGCGATTTATTGTGCTGGGAGCCTACGTGTTGAAGCTTTAGGGATTAGTTTGTTGGAAAAAGTAAGCAGTGAAGATCCAACCGCATTAATTGGGTTACCACTTATTGCTTTATGTGCCATGTTACGAAAGGAGGGGGTCAATGTTTAAAAAAATCATCCTGTTAGCGCTTATCGTCATTTTAACCGGGTGTGGAACCTCGGGCCATCGCCGCTATTCGCAATTAGAAGATGGGGAGCCCACTTATGCCATTGATATGTCAAAGGTCCATGATGCGGTCCCCAAAGACGAACCTTTAAGTAAACATGCAAATCCTACTAAGTATACCGTTCTTGGTAAAACTTATTATGTTTGCAAAACTTATGCAGGTTATGACCAAACAGGGATTGCCTCTTGGTATGGCACAAAATTTCATGCGCACAAAACCTCAACGGGAGAAATGTATGACTTAGCACAGATGACGGCTGCGCATAAAACCTTGCCAATTCCTTGCTATGCACGTGTGACAAATTTAAATAATGGGAAACAAGTGATCGTAAAAATTAATGATCGTGGGCCTTTCCATGAAAATCGTATTATTGATTTATCGTATGTAGCCGCGCGCAAATTAGGCATTTGGCCAAAAGGGACTGGCTATGTGCGTGTACAGACAATAGATCCTAAAAATTGGCATCCTAATGATCAGCAAAATATGCTAGTCAAAACAGTGGCTGTGAGCGCTAATCCTCAATTATATATGCAAATTGGCGCTTTTCGTTCACGTGCGAACGCAGAGGGTCTTCTGGCCCGCATTCAAAAAATTACTCCTAACTCTGTTCATATTAAAACGATGGAAATGGGAGGGTTACCGATTTATAAAGTTCAAATTGGCCCTATTAAAAACGTGGATTTATCCGATGAATTGTACGCTGCTTTACAGCGTGAAAATTTAGGTAAACCTATGTCGGTGGTGCAATAATGACAAATGAACAATTAATTAATGATGCTTTTGAAGAACGTCAACGTGTAAATGTCAATAATGCCTCACCTGAATTAATACAGGCAGTCGCTCAAGTTTTTCGGCAATTAGATAACGGCGAACTTCGGGTTGCTGAAAAAAGAGGAGGTGAGTGGCATACGCATCAATGGATCAAAAAAGCAGTGTTACTGTCGTTTAAACTCAATGACAATCAAATGATGAATGGAGGTTATACCCATTTTTATGATAAAGCCACGCTAAAATTTCAAGAATGGACAGCTAAAGATTTTGTGGCAGCCAAAGTGCGCTGTGTTCCTCCAACGAATGTGCGTTTTGGTGCTTTTGTTGGCATTGATACCGTCCTGATGCCTAGCTTCGTTAACATTGGAGCTTATATCGACACAGGTTGTATGATTGATACGTGGGCGACGGTTGGCTCCTGTGCGCAAATTGGTAAAAATGTTCATCTTTCGGGAGGCGTTGGCATTGGTGGTGTGCTTGAGCCTTTGCAGGCAAATCCTACGATTATTGAAGATAATGTTTTTGTAGGAGCTCGTTCTGAAATTGTAGAGGGCGTCATTGTCGAGGAAGACGCGGTGATTAGCATGGGTGTTTTTATCGGTCAATCGACTAAAATTTATAATCGCTTAACGGGTGAAATCACTTACGGCCGGATTCCAAAAGGAGCTGTCGTGGTTCCGGGAAGTTTACCTGCCGAAGATGGTTCGCACAGCTTATATTGCGCGGTAATTATCAAACAAGTGGATGCAAAGACACGCGCGAAGACGAGCTTAAATGAATTACTTCGATAACTGGTAGGCACGCAGCACGTTTTGCATAAGCATCGCAATGGTCATAGGGCCAATGCCACCTGGGACGGGGGTGAGCCAGCTTGCGATCTGTTTTGCTTCCTCAAAATTGATATCACCAACTAATTTTTTGGTGTTGTCTTGACGATGTACACCTACATCAACGACGATAGCGCCTGGTTTGATCCAGCTGCTTTCCACATAATGTGCTTTGCCAGTCGCGCTGATTAAAATATCAGCACTATGAATTAACTCCACTCGATTTTTAGTTTGGCTGTTGCACAACACAGGAGTAGCGCCTTCTTGAAGTAATAATAAAGCTAAAGGTTTCCCCACTAATGTAGAGCTATTTAAAATAACGGCTTGTTGGCCGCGTAAATCGAGTTGATAGTGTTTTAAAAGTGTGATGATCCCTAAAGGGGTGCACGGGATTAATAAAGGATTTTTTCGCATTAAACGCCCCAGATTAAGTGCCGTCAAACCATCTACATCTTTTGATGGATGAATTAAGTCAATAGCTTTTTCAGTCGATAAATGTGCGGGAAGAGGGAGTTGAAGTAAAATGCCATGCACACTAAAATCTTCGTTGACAGATCGAATCGTTGAAAAAAGCTCGTCTTCTTTGATGTCATTTTTTAATGTGATATGTTGCGTGCGAATTCCCAGTGTTGCGGCAATGCGTAATTTGTGTTTTACATAAATACTGCTGGCTTCGTCTCCTAAAACTTGAATAATAACCAAATAAGGGGGGGAGTTTAAGGTCGCCACTTGCGGCATTAATTGTGCAATAATTTGGCGACTGACTAAGTTACCGTCTAAAATTTTTGCTGTCATGAAAGAGGTAAAAGCAATTTTATGCGTTATTTTTTATCGGCACTGCCTTTATCATTGGGGTGTGATAATTGCGCCAATAATTCAAATTTAGATTTTAGAGTAATGCTTGGTAAATAGCTTACTACCGTTCGAGCACTTACCCAAGCAGCTGCACCGGTTTTTGGATTGCGCGCAAGACGTTTACGCTTTTTATGCAAAATAAAACTACCAAAGCCAGATAATTTGACTTCTTCGCCCTTAGCAAGCGTGTGGCTAATGATATCGAAAAAATCTTCTACTAAGCGTTGCGCATCTTCTTTGGGAAGGGTATGTAGAGTCGAGAGCGTTGAAGTTAAATCTGCTTTAGTTAAAGTATGCATAAGGGGTTAATTCACTGACATAAGGATAGATACAATAAACTAAATTGATATAAGTTTCAAGTTTTTATGCAAAAAAGAAAAAATATACATACTATAGCAATGTGTTACTTGTTGGATTATTGTTATGAATGTTTACATAAAAACGAGCTGGCTATCAGTTTTCTTGACATAAGTAGAGATTATTATGATAAAGTTGTAGCTTAAAATTTTCGAAACAATTAAATCTTCTTCGGATTTTTATGAGGTTATAGGGAACGTAGCAAAACAAATAGAACTAGAAAAATAAAACTAAAATCATGATGTATCACATGTAAAAACTCTAAATATTACACATATTACGTTATTATTTTAATTGAAAAATTCAAGTAAATTTTCTAATTTCTAGCAAAAATTTGTTTTGCGTGAAAACAGGGATCTGTATTTATGCTTATACAAGAAGTAAGTGGCCGTTCCAATAATTGTGGGTTGTTTGCGCTTGCCTATGCTGTCATAAACACCCTTCCTCCTGAACGTCGTCGCAATTTTCATCCTGACTTAAATAAACTTAATTATTCTCATATTCGACCGGATGCATTGACCATTTATTTGGATCATTTTGGCAGTTTATTGAGGGGAGAATTACGTTGTGCGTTGTCAGCAGAAATGAATGCTTGTTATCAGGCTGCTTTGAAAGAATCTATGATTAGCCTATGCTGTAACGATGGAGACGTACCGGAAAGCCTTCAAGCTTTAGCAGACAGCAATGAATTTTTCATTCAGGATGTCAAAGAGAGTATAAGGTGTTCCCCCATCCCCCCTGCTACTTTGGTTTATGCATATGACTTGAGTCATTATCATAGAGCAACACTAAATTTATCTGAAGGTCTCTTTAGAGATCTAGAAACTAAACCCGTAGAGCCTGAAGAAATCACACAGCTATTGGATGCACAGTTAAACGCAAGAAATACAGAAAATTTATATGTCATATGTAGGGCTTATCATTATTTACTAAATACGTTTTCAGAAAATATTAGTATGCTTCATCAGGCGAACTTGCAAAAAATAAATGCCATTGTTAAAGAATGGTTTTTAAAAAAATTAGATTCTTTAATTACTAGAGATTTTTGTAATTTAAAAAAATGTGCTGAAATGGCAGAATGTTTTTGTTTATTAGAGTCTGGTTTATATGAACATTGGGTGGAAAAATTTTATGCTCAGTATTTGATATCTAATAGGTGGGCAACTATTTATCACAATTATGTCGACTATGTGAGCACGCCTGGCGTTATGCTGAGCGAAGCAGATTTAGCTTGTTTAGCAAAATATTGGGGCGCCAATTTAAAAGTGGAGATGGGTGGTGCAGAGGCTACCACTCTTGTGGAAGAATTTGAATATGAGGTAACGCTAAAAAACCTTAATCGATTACATTGGGTGCCCTATATTAATCAGAGCATTCAAATAAGCTTTCAACCTGTTTTAGAAATACCGCAAAACTCAGTGGCAAGTGACAGTAATGTTTTACGAGAGCTCAGCCAAGAAGATGAAAGCGAGAGTGTGAGTGAAAATGCAGAAAACTATGGTCAAGGTATTTATATCGAATTATTGCAATCGAAGCTTGCTGAATACGCAAGAAAAATTGCGCTTAATTTACCCTCCTTAGACGATTTGAAAGCAATTAAACCTTTATTAGATCAGCTAAATCAGGTGGCGTCTTTTTCAGAGCTAATAAAAATTTTACATGCTTTTTTATTACGTAAAGCAAAAGTTACGCCACATGAAACTTTACTGTTTGAAGAAGAAATTTTGTCTGAAGACGCAGCGTCTGGTTTTGATGCTTTGAGTTGTAATCGATCCACCATGTTGGAAGCTTTGCGGACGATACAAAATGCATCAGCGCAATTGGGTGATGATATTTACCAAGCTTTTAAAAACGAAGAATTATTGCCGACGCGTGCATGGCAAGACTCTATGCTTGCGTATGAGTCAGCTAAATTTGCTTTGGAACAAGCACTGGAAAAGCATAATCAAAGCTCTAAAATTAAAATTGTACTAGGGGGGATAGAAGGGTATACCGAGCAAATTCTTCATTATTTTCGACAACACCATCAAGATAAAGTGGTAGAAGAATTAGAAAGATTAAAAACCGCTCGCTTAAAAACAGAGGAAGCATTGGTGGTGTATTGTCATACCTCTGCAGCGGTAGAATATTATTTTTCAATTTATACAGATTCTGAAGCATTATCCCTGGGTTCGCAATCGGCTATTTTATATGCGAGGATACATCAAATTGCCTTATGTGTTTGGCAGCGAGATCCCATCAATGCCCTCGATATCTATTTAAACCAAGAAGATAGTGCGATATTGCCTAATCCAACCAAAGTGGTTCATTTGATTCACCGAAATCGAAAAGTCAGATTATTAAAACCCATAGAAACCTCCCAACAAGAAGAGATGGCTGCTAGGCATTTTCCTTGCTTTGCTGAATTGGTGAAGTTACAGGAACAGTTGCCAAAAACAAGGCAATTGGAATGGATAAAAGATATTCGATACCATCTAAAACTAGCCATTTTATCTGCGATGCAAGAGCTCAATCATCAAAAAAGGCTCAAGTATCAATTAAAAAATCAGCAACAAGAACAATATCAAAAAGGGCAAGAAGCTCGCGCAGCATTTGAACCGGTTTTTATCAGAATACTTTCTAGCTATTGGATGTTAAAAGAAGCAGATGTGGTGCTACGTAGACGTTTACAAGCCTGTGAGAACTTTCAAGAGCTATGGGCTTGTATTGTTCAGTTTAAATTTTCTTTTCCGGACGCAAGTGATTTCGAGATGTTATTAAGTTTTGAAGATCGGTTGCCGATATATACGCCAAAACAGTTCATGGCATTGCGTAACATGATGGCGGCGATTCTTAAACCTCCTAGCCTTTCTATTCAAAGCGTTGGAGTGCTTGAAATCACAGGACACCATCTGGTGATGAGTGATCTTGTAGCTCAAGATACATTGAATAATATGAATGTACATTCGATTATTTTTGCGCTTAGTGGAACTTTATATTTTGATTCCAATATTACCTGTTTTGGTAAAAGTCTTAAGGTTATGTCACAACGAATAGAGTTTATCCAACCTGTTCTCATTGATGTATCAGGATTTGATGCTGCTCGAGTGCGTTGTGGTTTTATTATGATGTCAAACTTTCCAGCAAATTATGACTGGGAACAATTGCCAAAAGAAACACGCGCTAGAAAAAATTATGTTTTAGCTTTGGCCAGTGAACGTTTATTCTATATTGATCGGCATAATAAGAAATGTCTTGCTGAGTTTGATCTTACAGAAGCGAAGTATCCGCACCGCTTAAGAAATTTAAAAAAACAACTAGGCATCACAAATCTTTCTCCTCCCGAGCAAGCCATTTGTTTATTCCCTTTTTTATATGAGCAGCAATTAAACGATATTCAACATGCCTTACATCACTACCCGGAAGTGGAGCCATATCAAGAACTGAGTGCCTCTGAGTCTAGAGTTGATAAAACAAAACCACAGGGAAGATCCGGGGCACAAGGAAGTCATGGACTTAGCGGTGGAAACACGGGGTCTGTTTACATTGAAGCGGGGGTATTTGTTAATTTAAATCCGAAAATGTTAACTGTTCAACAACGAGGTGGTTTTGGGGCTGATGGGAGTAATGGCGAACCAGGGGAAGAAGGGACTCCCGGAGTTGATGGAATAGATGGTAAAGCTGGGGAGCCATCGAGATGGAGAGGTTTAGCGCCTAAAGGCGGTGCTTTTTTTGATAAAAGAAAATCAGAAGCTGTTGGTGGAGGGCAAGGTGGACGTGGTGGCCGCGCAGGTTTAGGGGGAGGCGGGGGGTATCCAGGAAGGTTAATCCTCAAAGACAGTCAACGCGTTTATTTTGATAGCCAAGCAAAAGTGGAGATGCAAGCAAAAGATCTTTCAGAGCCAAACACGCCTCAATTCACAGTGATTCGTGAAATAGGTCAGCAGGGTGAGGATGGTGTGTCTGGCGAAGGAGGGCACGGTGGAAAACACGGTATGCCAAGCGTGGATGATGGACGTGAATGGACTTGGTTTAGAGGTTTTTGGGGTGATGGTGTAACGGTGAAGCGTGGGTATTTGAAAATTATAGAAGGAGGATGGTTTAGGGCGGCTAAGTTAGGAGTCATCAAATCGGAAGAGGAGATTAAAGTCGATCAAGGATATGCAGTGTCTGGTGATAAAGGAGAACGCCTATCGGTTTATGAATTAGAACGAGCGTTGCCCGCTGAAATTGTGGAAGATGAAGAAATCATAATTTCACAAGAGAGTATTAATCTTGGAGAGATGCAAGAAGATTACGGTTCATGCGTAGATATGTCCTCTAAAGTAGTACAACGTGAGCTTGAGGAATGTAACGCCATGGATCAGCACTTGAAAGCGTTGATAGCAGAACATACGCAGCAACATGTAGAGCATCAGGTGACGCACGATCTACTGGGTCCCTCTCCACCTCGTGTTCCATTATTAAAGCTAAGACCAACGAAACGATTAAGTGCAGAAAACGTCGTCGCTAGCAAAATAGACTTTCAAGAGGCAGACAGTCCATTCAATTTGGAGAAATTAAAACAGCAGATAATTGATATTTTTTCTCGCCAGTATGATATTTCTATTGTAATTTTGGTGGAAAGTGCATTAGAGCTCGTCGTTGAACATGGTGAAAATGATCTTAGAATAATTCATGTGTATTATCGTTTTATAGAAGAGATACCTACAAAGCATATTCCTTCTTCTCAGATAGCTTGGATTTTGCAAAATATGGGCTTGCTTGCGCAAGCTGCTGTTGTTTATGAATCCACATTAACTAATTTAAGTCAGATAGAAGAACCATTTGCTTTAGTAGATAATTTTTGTGAAAACTTATTTCATTTTTGTCAAAGCGCTTATGCAGATTCTATGGAGAATCTGTCTTTAGTAACAGACACGCTAATTGTCCAAGAAATAGCGGTTTCTTATTTTCGATATCAGTTTAAAGAAAAATTTTCTAATGAACCACAATTGCTTGCTTTGCTTGACAAAACACATTTTTTTTTTGATGAAATTTTATTGGCGAATAGTCAAGTTTTTACAGACAAAAAAGAATGTTATCTAGCGATGCTTTTTACTATAGAAGAAGTATATCGATACTATCAAAAAATAGAAAGAGAGAAGAAAGAAATAATACTGGATATTGAAGCCGCTTATTATTTTTCTATGCTGAATATTACTGCGTGGAAAAACCTTGAAAAAAGTTCATTTCAACTGCTTATGAATTTTATCCAAGAGAGTACTTTTCCAAGTAAAACTAAAAAGCTTATTTTTCTTGTTGGTCATCTTGAACTCTCTCGAGAAGAATTAAAAGCATTAAGATTGTGTCAACAATTAGATGCTTCTGTTTCTGAGTTAGTTCTTAGCCGATTATTCGATAACTTATTGCAAGAAAATCGAGAGTTAGTCCAACACGCAACACCATTGACCAGAGAAATAGCCAATACCCTTCTGGAGTTATTGAGCCAGCAACCACATCAAGAAGATGTTTTTTATCATGAAGAGCTTTTTGCGTGCTTAAAAACTGCAAATCAAGAAGGCTTGCTAAAATTAAAAACTAAAATTGTGGTTGCCAAAAGTCAAATTGTAGTTTCTGAATCTTGTGCTGGTGATGTTAGATCAATGATTGACCTATTCAATAGCCACGTTAATTTTTCCTCAGAGGTAGGCCCCATAGCAGAACAATTGGTCCTTATTAAACGACTGCTCATGGTGCTCGCCGCACATGTAGATCGCCTTAGCGAAGCTGACTTATTGGAGTGCAGTCATAAAATTAACTTTCGTTTAATTCAACTGCAAAGTGGCTTAAAATCTTATGATGTAAATCACGCTTGCCATTTGAATCCTCTGTATCGAGCAATTTTCTTTTTTAAGATGAAAACAGAACAATTAGGGGATGTTTCTCTTAGCAATCATCTTTGCGATGATATGGTAGATTTTGTCTTAACCCAATACAAAGCATTGGTGGAATCGATTGTGAGTAAAAAACAATTGATGGTTTCTCAATGTGATCAAGGATATGAAGATAAAATTCATGAGGTTATGGAGCTTATCCGCGCGAAAGATGTGGGTCAGAAAATTCCTGAGCAGTGTTTTAACGTAATTAAAATGCATTTAGAGCAAATGAATTTTTGGTTTTCTAGTACTTATAGTGATCTTAATGGGAATAGACGTAAAAAATTTTTTGAAGCGCTCACTACTTATCTTGCTTCTGTCGGGAGCTATTTACGTCGAAAAATTACGCCAACAAGTTATATTGAAGGCATTGACAAAGAAATTTGTGTATTAATTTACAAATATTTTCATGAAGACCATGAAAGTATTAAAGAAAACAATGCGCTGAAAGTGTCGTCTGATAGTCGAGCTAATACATACTTGTGGGATTTTGGGAATAGCTTTTCTTTTTTGGATTTAGTTAAAATTTTTGCAGTTCTGTTAAAAAATGTTGGTGATGAAGATTTTGTTGTTGCCGATTTTTTAGAAAACATGCATTTTTTATTGAGATATACCGATAAATTACTGATATCTTATTCTAAAGAGCCTCATGAAGAAGTGATTGGCTTTATGCAACGCATCGATCAGCTTTTAGAAACTTACCCTTTTTTCAAAACTTGGTACGAGAATGAACTTATAGGTTTGGCGCAATTTAAAAGAACGATAGAAGCTTCTTTGGATAGTGATGAAGCCTATCGGTCTTTGCTAGAAGAAAAAAAATCTTTTGCTTTAGGCGCAGAAGAAAAAATTAAACAGCTCACCACTACGTTTTATGAGGATTTAGCTAATGCACTGTGCCAACAAGCCTTATTTTTAACCATAGGATTT
The DNA here is from genome assembly GCA_964471475.1 of uncultured Gammaproteobacteria bacterium. Classification (GTDB taxonomy): domain Bacteria; phylum Pseudomonadota; class Gammaproteobacteria; order CAISUE01; family CAISUE01; genus JAJNBD01. The sequence goes on along the minus strand of CAYYFQ010000003.1, from coordinate 101,697 downwards.
AAAGAGTTTGTCGTAGAGCAGAATGCTTTTTTTGATGCTTCATCTGGTCTGAATTTAGAAAAATTTATTTTTGATACTTTGGAGGGGGAAGCGTTAGAAAGTTGGATGACGTGGTCCTTGGGAGAATATAGGCAAAGACTTAGTCAAATATCACATCAAATCTATAAACAAGCTGGATTGACTACTGTAGCGACAGTTTGCCCAGAAGTTGGAAAGATGGCTCGAGTGAGTGATGATTGTATAGCTTATTATGCTCATTTATTAGCGGTAAAACGTTATGTGATTGAACATGGGAAGTCAATTGATATTGAGAGTTGCTATATTGTTATCAGTTTTTTGTTAGGTGAATTTCAAACGGATGGTGGAAATTTTACCGATGAAGATTTAAAAAGCATTTTTTTAGAGATAACTGAACTTGTTGAATTTATGCAGCGCTTAGAATTAGCTGAGTTGATTCCGAGTATTAATAAGCTGGTTGAATTGATGGAAGGAGTTTTGCTTACTGAGCAAGATATATTGCTTTGTCGGCAAGCTGATGTAGTGGAAGAAGAAAATGCCGCGCAAATTTTTGATCAGTTGAATAAGGCCGTTGAATTTTATTCGGATAGAGTTATTGGGCTAAAAAAATTACAAGAATATTTGGTTACACCTAATCTTAAAATAGCTAAAGAATTACTAGAGAATTATGCGAAAGATTTTTTAAAGATACTTAAAGTATCTGGGCACATAACAGAATGCTCAATAAGCGCTTATGTTACCTTTTTGTGTAATGAATTAAGAGAGTATGATGAAGAAGTTTGTGTAAATCTCATTTCCCAATGTGTTCATTTATTATCTTGTTTTCAGTGGATTTCTGAAGAGTTGCTCTTGACACTAGAGCGATTGACTCGTCTTGAAAATGAATTGGGTGCTAAGAAGAAGGCTCAAAATATCCTAAGAGATTTTATCAAAAACCAACTTTACAGTGTATATGCGCCAAAACTGAAAGACACGGACCGCCAATTTCTTAAGAGATTATTAGCCAGTGCTGATATTTCAACACGAAAGTGTTTAAGTTTTTTGGAAGGTGTTGAAAAATGCTCTGAATCGCTAGAGTTGCTCGGGCAGCATTATTTATGTTTTTTTGCAAAAATGGAAGACTTGGAAAGCTTTAAACCTTCTCCAGAAGATTTACTAAAACATCTGAAGCCAGTCATGGATGAAAAAGAATTTATCTTGTTGCGTGAAGCAATGGCATACGCTGCTAAGGATGATAAAAACAGCCCTCAACGTTTGCAAGAAATTTTAAAAATAATTATTTTTATGAAGCCTGATGATTGGCGTTATCATTTTCAACAATGGGTGGTAAACGTTATTTATCAATCATTGTTGACTTCCTGTCAGTTTGATTTGATGCAACATATTGTATACCCCCTTGAAGAAATGATTGCGGCTTTGCCGTTACTTTTAAAAACCTTATCGATTTGTGCGCCAGATTTTATTGAGAATTTAATAAATTATCTTTCGATTTATGAACACAGTGAAAAGCAAACGAAAGCGATTTTGGGAGCTATTGATTTTTCATTTCGACATTTTGGTGCGGAAGCCCAATTAAAATTAATTGAAATAAAATCAACTTTAGTTTCTCTTATTCAATTGAAGTACTTTTTTGATCGTTTTATTGCTTTTTCCAATTTATCTAAAAATTGGTTCGAATTTTTTAATTTATTAAGCGTGAAGTTTAATGTAGATGTTAAATGGGGAGGCTCTCAAGAAGAAAGGATTCGTGTAGTAGCAGAAATTTTGGCTGAAGTGGCAAATTTTTCTGATTTAACTGAAATCATGGGTATTTTAAAAACAGCCAGAGCAAAAAGCTGGTTACAACGCATTTATGACTATAAATTTAGCCAAGAGCTGCAGAAGTTTTTTTTAGATTTACCACCAGGGATGCTTACTGAAGCATTAAAGAATGGTATTTATGAAAAACTTGAAAGTGTTAAAAAAAACGTGCCGATATTACGTATGTTAGCCGCGCGGTTACAACAAGAAAATAAATTAATGGCGGTCGCAACTCGTTTAAGTCCCCAAGAACTTTTAGTTATTTTCCAATTGTTAGAGCGTTGCGTGGTTACTGACGAATTGATTGAAAATTTGCAAGGTACAGGGCTTCCTCAATGGCGATCCGAGCTAAGAGCTCATCAAATGTTGCAAGAGTTAAAAAAACATGCTGATCCGGAAATAGTGCAATCTTGTTTAAATAATCTTTTGCAGTTACAAGCGAAGATAGGCGAAAAACTTATCGATCAAGTACGTGCGATATTGGATAAGCATGAAAAAATAAATTTAGTGCGATTGGAAGAGTTCTTAAAACAGTTGGTACAAGGCCACTGGGTATTAACAGAAAAAATATTGAAGGCTCTTGAAAATGCTCCCCTCATTGAATGGGGTAATATTTGCGAAGCACATACAAATCGAGGTGATTTAACGTTATCTGAGATCATCGAGTACTTAAAGGTGGAATTTGATGAGACCAGTACTACACCGATTATTTTTATACCAGAATCCCCACTTGAGAATAACGCAAAACTTGAGAAAGTATTGGCGTATGAAGTCAACGCTATTAAAGCAGTTTTTGATACAGCTATTCTAGTAAGTAATGATGAAGAAAAAAAATTAGCAGAGTGGAGCTTACAAGACATAGAAAAATGGAGTCAATATATTCGAGAAAATCACACTCCTTTAGAGGTATGGATAAAAGAAAATCTCCATGTTGTTTTGGCAGTTATTGGGAAAGCAGCTTCGCTATTGGAAGAGCCAGCTAAGAAGTTTCAAGTTCGCGATACACAGTATTTAGCGGTATTACTTTTTTTACATGCTCGCATGATCAATAAAAGTAGGTTAGGACAAATTTCTACAGGTGAAGGGAAAACTTTAGCTACGGTTATGTTGGCAATTGTAAATGTGTTACTGGGTTTTCAAGTAGATATTTTTACTAGTTCTAGTGTATTGGCTATTCGGGATGCGAAAATTAACAAAAAACTTTATCGTTTATTTGGAATTACGGTAGCTAATAACTGCGATGAAAAATGTCAAAAAGATGAACGAACGCGCCAAAAGCGGTATAGACATCATGTGGTTTATGGTCATTTGGAAAGTTTTCAACCTGATGTTTTATTAACTGATTTTTTAAAAAGAAGAACGTTGGGAGATAGAGTTTGTCGCAATGTTGATCCAATTAGCCAGCGTAAAGCAGTAGCGCTTCTTGATGAAGTTGATTCGATGTTGATAGATAGATTAGATTACGTTTTATACTTATCGCATAACATTCCTGAATTGCGCTATTTAACTCGAATATATATTGAAATATGGTTATACGTGAATAGCCAGCCTATTGAAGAATCTCAAATTAATCAAGCTGTTTTGCAAATTAGTGAAATTATTGAAAGGAGAATTCATCAAGGCGAAATAGAGGTTCCTACGTACTTAAAAGATTTTGTGCAATATCGATTATCAATCTGGATAAAAATGGCTATCGATAGTCTTCATATGGAAAAAGACGATAGTTTTATTCTGCAGCCATCGAGTGCAATGGAGGGAGATAGTAATAAAATTGTTGTGGTTGAAAAAGGAACTGGTGTAGAACAAAAACAATTACAGTGGAACAATGGTTTGCATCAATTTTTGCAGTTGCGTTATCTTCAAAAAGTCATGATTGAAAGTTTGGAAGCCATTTTTATTTCCAGTTTGACTTTTTTTGAACGTTACGAAAATAGTATGTATGGATCAACCGGTACGCTTGGTTCAGATGCTAATCGAGAAATGCTCAAAAAAATTTACAATGTCGATTTGTTTCATTTGCCTCGTTTTAGATTGTCACGTTATCGCGAAGAAGAAGGTGTGATTATTTGTGAACCGACTGTTTGGATAGATGAAATTTTTTTAGAAGTACAACAAAAAATGAATAAAGATAGGGCAGTTTTAGTTATTTGTGAAAATATTTTAACTGTCAATAAACTACATAAGCATTTTTTAGAAAACCAAGAAGCATTGCTTCGTAGTGATAAAAAAACCAAAGCCATAATCTATGAATACAAGAGTGCTTTTGTGCCTTTTACAATTGGTCAAGACGATTCACGACTACAATCGGGTGATATTATTATTGCAACCAATTTGGCAGGTCGTGGTACAGATTTAAAAATTTCAGCTGAGCTGGAAGCATGTGGCGGCTTACATGTGGTGCTTACTTATATGCCTGAAGGCGTGCGTATTCCAGAACAAGCGCAAAGAAGAGCGGGCCGTCAAGGGCAACCAGGAAGTGGTAAGTTTATTGTCTGTGCGCCTCCGGAGTATAAAGATACTCCCTTTGTAGAATTTTGCCAAATGCATGAAGACGCTGAACGGCAGAAGATGGAATATGTACGTACCGTCAATATTCCAATGATTATGATAAAGAGACGCTTGTTAGAGACTAAGTTTTCGGTGCTGTTTTCTGAAGTGAAAAAAATCCTTGAAAAAAAATTGTATTCTGAAAAATATATTGAAATACAATTAAAAAGTTTAACAGACCATTGGGCTATTTGGTTAGATAGCATTTCTCAAAAAATAACTAATTTAAATCCTAGTAGTGAAGCATTACTTTTTTCTGAATTTGACCATTTTCAGTCCGATATGTTAGCCATGGTTAATGAAGAAAATATTATTAAATTAGTACGGTCTAGCCATGAATTAATTAAGCTTGGCTATTATTGTTTGATTAATAAAAAATATGGACTAGCAAGGACGTGTTTTGATTATTTAATTAAAGAAGATCCCGCTCATGCGGCTATGGCTTATTATTACAAGCCTCATTGTTTATTGGAAGGTAAAAAAATAACAACCGTGATGCAAAAAAGAAAAATAAAAACGTGGTTGCGTAAGGCGCGTCAATTGATGAATGTTCGGGTGAATGAGTTGCAAGCTCAAAATCAAATGTTGAAGCACGTGGCGGACGTTCGTCGATTAAAAGGACAGGGGGATTTTGCTAATGAATTTGAAATGCAAATTAAAAATGAATGCGACTTATTAGGAACACATATTCAGACGATTGATCAGGCCATTGGAAGCGAATTGAGTGCAGAAGTTTTAAATAGTGTCTTACCTCAAAGTGAAGCGGAGTTAGTTTATAAAGAGATCTTTGAGCATTCATCCATTATCCAACCTGCAAGATTGAGCAAAAAAGCTAAAGTGGTTGATGGAAGATTGTGGTTGATGGATAGCAAGAAACGTAAATTGGAGCTCGAAATTCCATTGCCTAGTAAGCATGATTATTGTGAGCGAGAGATTTTAGATTTTATTGCAACAAAGTCAAAAAATGCTGATACCCTCTCTATTAAGGTCAAGGATTTAGAAGAAGCTGAAATTTTTCAAACGGCAACAGATTTTTGGCAGCACTTAATAGAGCATCATTTGGTTGAAAATAATCATGAAGTTTATGTTATTGCTTCTGATCAAGAATCACTAAACAAGCTTGACTTAAGTTTTTTAGCCTCATATGAAAAAAGCATAAGAGCAAAATTAATTCAACATTGCAATGAAGTATTTTGTCAAAAGTTATTTGAAGAAGAACTAACAGGTTTAATAAAAACAGGAGCAACGGACGCTTTTGAGCGCTTAGAGCAGTTGTTGTTAGCACATCCATCACAACTAAAACGCACTTTCCAAGGTGATTTAAGGATTGAAGTGGCTTATGGTCAAGTCGTCAATTTGCCGCGTGAGTTAGAAAAATTTAGAGGCGTGATTGCGGATTTAATTCAACCAGAGTTGTCAAAAAAACAGGGCGAACCAAAGCCTCCATTTACTGTATTGCTGACGTCAGTCCGATTAACCGAGCAAGTAAATGAAGCTGCACTACAACTTTGGGAATATTTATTGCAGCACCGGGTGATTAAGCCTCCTCGTTTGAATTGGCGTTTGGCAGACTCAAATACAAAAGATTCCATTAAAAAGGTTGAAGAAAAATTAAAACAAGCTTTAAGCGAAAAGTTGGATGAATTTTTTAAACGTATGGAAAAAGAAAAGCATCTGAAGTATTTGGGCTATGCTGGTAAAGGTTATATCCGAGAAGAGGTAGCAAAGAGTGATGAAGATATTTATAAATTGTTTGGTTTGACAACAGCACAAGAGGTTTCTGAAAGATTATGTGCTCAATGTGAACAGCTTGTTAATACGGGGTATCGTGTCGAGCTTTGTTATCAAGTGACCCCAGTGGATTCCGATATTCAACTGAATGTGGCATACGTATATTTATGTGGAGCTACCATCCAGTTTAAGGCGATTAATCCATTAGGCTTCATTGAATGTAAAGAATTAGGTAAAGATGATTTAGGTAAAAGCTACGATAAAATCAGAACCTGTTTGAGTGGTTCAGCTTCAAAGTTTTTAGAGAGGAAAGATGAAAAAAAACTATCGAAAGTATTGGCGGATTCTGGTTGCCCTTCTCGTTTTTTGGTGACTGCTATTCAAGATGCTTTGTTAATGGATGAAAAATTTTTTAATGAGTTACAAAAAAGAGGGATTATAGAAAGCACGAGAAAGTATGAAGATATGCTCGCCGATTTAGAATTTTACATAGTTAATCCGGATATTATCAGAGCCTATTTGGATTTTGCATTACAAAAAAAGCAAATCAATAATGGCTTTCCACATCCAGCCATTTTGCAAGCATTAGCATACCTTGTTGGTACTCAATTTCGCCTTTGGGAGTGTCCACTTAGCTTTAGGAATGTTTTTTATTTCGAACAGTATAAAAAAATCAGGGTGCATAAAAATTTTCTACCCTATATGCCTCCTAATACTAAAAAACGATTGGAAGTTTTGCAAACTAATGAAACAGAATATGCTCCTCTACATTTAGTAGGGTGTGGAGAAGTGGTGGCGAGTACCGAAGACGTTTTCCCTTTAGATCTTGAAAAAGCAAGAAAAGAATACATAGAACGAGTTTTTAACAAATTGAAAGAAGTTATTGGTTCTTTTAAATCATATGCTGCGCTAACCGTTGGTTTAAAACCATTGGCTACTTTTTTTGAACGAGGGCATTACCCTATAGAGTTGATGTTGTTTCAACAAATTAACTATGACCAGGTATTAGTTTTTGAAGAATATATTTCACCTTGGAATTGGGGGGCATTTGCTGTGGCGCTTTTAGGGTTGGCACAAATAACAGCAGGTGTTATGTTAGAAGTTTGCACTCTTGGATTAGGTACACCTATTGCGATTGGGCTGATTAGTGAGGGTATTAGTGATCTACTTTTTGCGGTACAAGCTGGTTTGAGCAAAGAATTTTCGTGGAAAAGTTATGCAATCCATAAAGCAGTGAGTTTGACGATTACGACACTGACCGTTGGATTTTCTTTCCTCCGCAATGCAGCTGAAGCAGTAGAAATTGTAGCACGAACAGGATTTCAAATTTTCAAAATGGCAGTCGGACGTACCTTAATAGAAATGGCGCAAAGTAGCATTTTTTGGATTGGCAATATTGTAATAGATTTTTTATTGAAAAATTTACCCAGTGCTATTTTAGATCTTATGGGGCCATTTATTCGTAATCGTATTCATGCATCGGAAAGTGTGCGAGCGAGTGTGGAAGCATTACGAGCTAATTTGGAAATTTTGTTAATGTCTAGGTATGATCGAGCGTTTGTTGAAAAAGAAATTCGCGAAGCACTAGAGACGGTGAGGCACACCCAAACCGGTAGTCAGTCAATGTTATTAGCGGTGGGAACACATTTAGCTTATGAAGTTCCCGCATTAATTAATTTAGCTACTAAACGATTTTCAAGTAATGAGCGCTCGATTAAAATCATTGGGCAGGTAACGGAAGCCGTGAAGTATTTTTTACCACTCCTTAAAACCCCAAGCATTCTTAGTTTGATTGAGAATCGTTTTAATGATGTCAACGGCATTGTTGGGCCACGAGCAGCTGTTTTTCGTGATGACGCTAGTTCGGTTACCTCATTGAGCAATGACGATCGTGCTTGGATTAATGCGGAATTAATGAAATTACAAGAAGATTTTACTCAAGAAATGTTGGAGCGTGTAAACCAAGAGTTAATAACACCTACTGTTGGTCGAGCTGTCCAATCAGCCATTGGTTACCTATGCCAAAAAGTTACGCGTAAATTGCGCGATAAGTTTAACGGTAAAAAAACAAACAGTGGTATGGATAAAATTGCAGAGGAGAGTAAAAAAATTGATGAAGCACACGCGGTTGAAAGTGCTGAAATGCATGCGACCCCATCGGTTACAGTGGATTCAGATACCTTATCTTCTGGCATTGTAAGTGTGGGCGATCTTGACCCTAACACGCCTGTTATTAATGCCGACGGAGCTTCTCTCAAAGAAGTTGTTGGTGCCGCAGGAGGAGAAGAAGTAAAAGTATTTAAAAATGCGAATGGTGAAGTGGTGGTGGTACAAGGAGAGAGTAGCAAATGGGCACAACAAAAACCGCCAACGCCTGCGGAAATTAAAGCAAAACGACATCGTAATAAAGTTTTTGCGATCGGCCTTGCTAAGGTAACGACTCGATTAGCTTTAAAAATTGTTTCTACCGCGGCAAAAATTGCCAGCGAAAATAAAGTACGTTATTATGGTCATGCGGTACAGGCCATGGAGCTTGAAGTATTAAAACAAAAACTAGCCAGTTTAAAACAAATTCAAAAAATTGAAGACTCCGCAACCGAAATGCAAGCAGAACTGACTCAACGTGGTGGCGCAGTCTATCAACAACTAGCAGCAAAAGATTTAGAACGATTAATTGAATTAAAAGAGCTTGAGTTAGCCCATTCAGAAGAAAAAATAAAATCTACCCTATTAAAAGAATTAGAAAATTTTGTTAGTCAAAATGCAGATAATGAACATGGTTTGCAATTTTTTGCAGAACAAATTAAAGCGATAGCTGAAATAGGGCGCTACGTAACGGTGGGTCGAGACAAGTTAGAAGCAACTTTAGAAAGCATTTTTGCACATTACGAAAAATATCTTGGTGAAAAAATGCCAGAAGAATTGCCGCAACTCAGAAATATTTCGCGCACGATGCAGCAACAAATGGATTCTCAGCTGCTTGATGCTGAAGAACAAATTGAAGTGCTAAAACAAGCGCAAGAGATGTTGCAGCAAGAAGGGCGAGTAAAAGATTTAATGCAAGTTGCAGATCGCTATGAATCTTTTGCCGAATATAATGTTCGTTCAACTTTACATACAATGGAGGGTTTTATGCACCGTAATTGGCATCCAGTACGTCCACATCGTGATCGACATCGCAATTCTCGAATAGAAGAGGTCGATGCGACCGGGAGCGCAATAAGTAGCAGTAGTTCTAGTACTCAAGCAGCACCTCCCTCATCAGGTTTGTTAGGGGGGTCGTCTTCCGGAGCGAGTGGTTCAGGAGCGGCAGTGGGTGGCGAAGAGGGTTCTGAAAAAGAAAAATCCGGAGAGGTTGCGAAAAAATCTAGTAGTTCTAATGGGTTAGGTGAGGCTGGTTTTGAATTTGGCGGTAGGGCACTGGGATCATTTGCCGATATGGTAAAGGCTGATGCGACAGTAAACGCTTCTAAATACGGTGCAGAAGCAGAAAAGCATAAGGCAGACGGTGTTAAGGCACAAGCTCAAGCAGATGTAGCTATAGTTTTAATAGACAGCAATGCTGAACTTCAGAAACAGACTTTAGATTACAATGCTAAAGTGGCTGATGCGGCTACTACATCGCAGCAAAATGCTCAACAGCATGCAGAAAAAATGAAAAATTTGCATGTGAGTGCTGCAACAAGTGCGGCTCAAGACGCTAGGGAAGATCTTGCTACTGCTCATACACATGAAGATTTTTTAAGAGGGAATCCTGATTTTCGAGAGTTATTCTTGGAATCAATGAGAGACACTGTGGGGGCTAAAGTAAAACATAATGCCGCTGCTACGGCTCCGGAAGAGGCTAAAAGCCCTCTTACCCAGCCATTAACTTTCGAAATGTTAGATCCACAAGCGCAAAGAGTTCAGCTGCCCGGAGGCACTAAGTTTTTTGCAGCCTTGCAAGCAGCTGGCAATCCTAGGCCAGCAGATGCAATGGAGGTGAATCCACCAGCACCAGCGCGTCTTGGTGCCGCAGCTCCGCAAGCACAACAACCTGGGGCTCCGCAGCCGCCAGTTGCTCGGCCACCGGCGGCAGGTCCCGGTTAATACTGAGTAATATCAAGGAGGGTTATATTAATATAACCCTCATTCTTGGGTCTTCCTTCTGAATTTGACAATGTCAGAAAGTACTAGTACTTTAGCTGTCTCCATCAGCAATCAAGGAAACCGGGCATGTCAAATCCGCTTCACAAAAAATGGCTCATTTATGCCATTACACTATGCGCAGGGCTCGGTGGTGTCTTGTACGGTTATGATATTGGCGTTATTTCGGGTGCATTGCCATTGATGCAAAAAAGTATTTTCCTTTCTTTACCGCAACAAGAGATTATTGTGGGTGCCGTATTGGCAGGGAGTTTAGTGGGTACGCTGTTAACTGGAAACGCTGCAGATCGTTTTGGGCGAAAAACGATGATTATTTTGGCGTGTTTTATTTTTGCAAGTGGTGTGAATATCATTTTATTAGCGCATACCTTTTTTAGTTTGTTGATGGCTCGTCTTTTACTTGGGTTTGGAGTCGGTATTATTTCAGTGGCTGTTCCACTTTATTTATCTGAGGTGGCGCCAGCGCATTTGCGCGGAAGAAGCGTAGCCATGTTTCAAATTTTTTTAACCTTTGGGATTATGCTTGCTTATTTTGTGGATTTACTTTTCACCCATCAAGGTAATTGGCGTGCAATGTTCGCCTGGATTTTATTACCCACCGCCGCGTTATTTATTAGTATGTTTATTTTACCGGAAACCCCGCGTTGGCTAATGGGTCAGGGGAAAATGGCCAAAGCTAAACATATTCTTTATAGTCTACGTGCTTCTCATTTGGTAGAAATTGAATTCAAAGCTATTGAAGAAGGTTTGCAAACTACCAAGAGCAGTTGGCGTACTTTACTTACACCCGCCTTTATTCCTGCTTTATCGGTAGCGTTGCTGATCGCCATTTGTAATCAACTGACCGGTATTAATGTGATTTTACAATACGCACCGATAGTTTTACACAAAGCGGGGATTACTTCAGAATTAGCGGCCATGATGGCAACCGTTGGCATCGGGGTACTAAATTTTATTGGCACCTTGATTGCTTTAGCATTAATTGATGTAGTAGGTCGCAAACGTTTGTTGATTTTTGGCACAGGAGGGGTGGTACTAATGAATACGTACTTAGCCTTATGCAGTCATTTTTTAACAAATGCTTCAAGCCAATCGATTTTTGTTTTGTTTGGTTTGCTGGCATACATTTTGTGTTTTGCTATAGGGCCTGGAGTGGTGGTATGGCTTGCTATTTCTGAATTGTTGCCTACAAAAGTTCGTGGAAAAACAATTGCTTTATGTTTATTTGCCAATGGGTTAATGGCTACCATATTATCGAGTTCTTTCTTAACAATTCAAACGCATTTAGGGATGTCGGCGACTTATCTACTTTTTGCATTCTGCACGTGCATCTACTTTGTAGTAGCAAAATATTGGCTTCCAGAAACCAAAAACTGTAATTTGGAAGAAATCCAAAAAAACTACGAGAAAAAAATAATAAACCTTCAGTTAGATAGTGACGCGGCGTAGCGAACTGTTTTTTCTCATCACATCTGATCTTGTAGTCAAATAAAAAAGCTTAGACAAGTGGGAAAACTGTTGGTAATAACAAGAAAAATTTTTTATAATAATCTTTGTTTCCCCTGGCGACTTATCCCATAGGGCGCAGGCAGGGCTTCTTCGGTGCCCCTTGTTTTTTGCATCACAGAAAATGAAATGTAAAAAATATATACAATTAAATTAACAAAAAAAATCACAAAAAGTAAAATGAGCTGATTAATAACAACCACCTGTGCCATATGCTTTCAAAATTTATTGCTCATTTGAGAAAAAAACATGGTCTATCTCAAGAGTTGGTTGCTAATGAGCTTGACCTTTCTCGTCCCACTTATCTGCAAATTGAGCGTGGAGAGCGAGATCTTACGATTGCAGAAGCTCAAAAGTTAGCTAAGCTTTTCAACATACCTGTTGAAGATTTTCTTCAACAAAAAGAAAGTAATTTTTCGGTTACTATCGAAGAAAAGAGGGTAGTTAAAAATTCTAAAAAAGAAAATATTCGCATCAGCGTTCCACAAGAGCAGCTGAAAAAGCTTAAACAAATACTTTTTTATATATTAAGAAAAGTAGGCGGCAAGCCCAATATTGCCATGACAGCTTTATATAAATTACTTTATTTTATTGATTTTGATTATTACGAAAAATATGAAGAACAGCTCATGGGCTTAGTTTATATCAAGAATCATTATGGTCCTACTCCTATTGCTTTCAAAAAAGTGACCGATGAGATGATTAAAAGAGGTGAGATAGAAATTCTCAAGAGTAAATTTTATCAGTTTCCTCAAAATAAATTTATCATTAATCCTGAAATTGAGCCGGATTTAAGTATTTTAAACGGACAAGAAATTAATCACATTGATGACGAGCTGCAAAGGTTGTCGGATATGACCGGAAAGCAGTTATCAAATCTTTCTCACTTAGATGTTCCATGGATTAGCGCAAAGGATGGTCAACCACTGGATTATGAGGCAGTATTTTATCGTACCCATGAAACTTCAGTGCGAGATTATTCGGATGGAAATTAAATATCTCGAATCGGATTTTTTCAAAAAAGATTTCAAAAAATTACTCAAGCGATTTCGCACGCTTAAGGAAGATTTAAATACGGCAAAAAATGCTGCGATTGAATTATTCCATTTTGCTGGAATTAACAACCAAAATATTGTTAAGCTACCTGGTTTTAGTCACGCTGAAATAAAAATCTATAAACTCAGAAAAGTTGCCTGTAAGGCATTAAAAGGCCGAGAGGCACAAAGTGGCATACGGATAATTTATGCATTTAATGAATCTAAATTTACGATAGAGTTTATTGAAATTTATTTTAAGGTGGATCAAGAAAGTGAAGATCATTGGAGAATTGAAGAATGGTTAAGAGTACGCGTTGAAACTTAATTTGATCATTCGATAAAATACCTGCCGCACAAAATAGGTCTTCTTTAGTCGCATATAAGATGCAACAAGATGCATTAACTAACATAAAACGGTAATGGTGGCTATGGGTGGACTCGAAAACTCGGTTGTAAGCTTTGATATTATTGTTACTTTTCTATTTGAGTTTTTAAAATACCCCCAGAGATACCCCCATTTTAATTTGGCAGTTAGTAGAAGTTATTGAGCTAAAATAACGCGTAAGAGGCTGTACCGCGTGTGTTGAAACTTGCATAATATATCGAAAAAAGATATATTATGCAAGTTTCAACACACATGGGGTGGGGCGTGAAAGCTCAAGAATTTATAGACTATCTTCGTAGTCAAGGAAAATATTCCTTTACAATTCAGGAGGCAGAAAAAGCTTTAGCACTTGATAAAATACAGACACTGAATGCTCTAAAGCGGCTAAAACCTAATATTGCAAGCCCAGCTAGAGGATTTTATTTAATCATTCCTCCTGAGTATCAAGCCTTAGGTTGTCTTCCCGCAGAGATGTTTATTGCAAACCTGATGAAATATTATGATTTGCCATACTATGTTGGATTTCTGAGTGCAGCTCAATATTATGGGGCGGCACATCAAAAGCCACAGCGCTTCCAAGTGGTTACCTTAAAAAATAGGCGCCCCATTAAGTGTGGCCGTATTTACATTGAATTCATTGCAAATAAAAATGTTACCAAATGCGCAACACGAAATTTTAATACCTCAACAGGCATTATATCAGTCGCTAGTCCTGAAACGTTAGCATTTGATTTGATGGCGGCGTTGCATAAAGCTGCAGGTATTAATAACGTGGCCACTGTTTTATCGGAACTTGCTGAATCAATTGATCTCAAAGTTTTAGTTGAGCAAGCTAAAATAAGGTCTGAATTATTTTGGGTGCAGCGATTAGGATATTTATTTGAATTGCTTGGCTTAGAAAAATTTTCTAATGCGCTTTTTGAAATAATTAATGGAAAAAAGCTTCACTGGCTAAAGCTTGTGCCGCACTCTTCGTATCAAGCTTTAGCGCGTGATGCAAAGTGGAAAATTATTATTAACACCGAAGTGGAGCCTGACGAATGATCCCATTAGCACATATTACTCAATGGAGAGGTGTTGCGCCATGGCCGGACAATTTGCAAGTTGAACAAGATTTAATCTTATCTAAATTATTGGTAGATATTTTTTCTGATCCTTTCCTCAATCAAGAACTAGCTTTTCGTGGAGGAACGGCTTTACATAAATTGTTTTTTGATCCTGCAGCTCGCTATAGTGAAGATATTGATTTGGTCAGAACGAGTACCGGTCCAATTAAAAAAATAGTTGATTCATTGCGTGATTGTATTGATCCTTGGTTAGGAAAGCCCAAAGTGATTCGTAAGGATAGTAGTTTTAAACTGATCTATTATTTTATCCCTGAGAGTTTGCCCAATATCAAATTACGGATAAAAATAGAAATTAATACGCGCGAATGCTTTACTTGTTTTGAAAGAGTATTAAAAGAATTTGGTATGCAATCTGATTGGTTTACAGGAAATACATATATTAATACCTACCAATTTGAAGAATTGATTGCAACGAAATTACGTGCTTTATATCAAAGAAAAAAGGGAAGGGATGTTTTTGATTTGTGGCTTGCGTTAAGGCATGAGAATTTTAATATAGAAAAAGTTCTGCAAGCATTTGAGTTCTATATGCAAAAGGAAGGTAACATTATTACTCGTGATGAATTTATTCGTAACATAGAAGAAAAATTACAGCACCGATCATTTACGGATGACATTGGGCCATTACTAACCTCTGAGTTGAAAAAAACGCAAAGTGCTTATTTTGCTACAGAGGAGGGAAAATTGTTTACAGCAGAGAATAATGTATTTTTAACGACGGAAGGGTGGAGTTTACAAGATGCTACAAAAGAAATTAGAGAAAAAATTTTGATGTATTTGCCGAAATAGGAGGGGCTTAAAAATGGCTTTAATGCCTGTTATATTCCCTTTTCGTTACTGCGAGAAAGGGAGAGCAGGGTATGTAAATTTTATTGAACATATTCGTCATTATGTTCTAGAAGGTTTGTTGCCAAATAAGATTCCGGGGCCGATAAGCAGTAAGCTAAGAGTGTGGAGTTAATTCTGTGATTGATTTATTTAATATTGATAATGAAGCTGAGCTAATTAATGAGCAGAATACGCTCAAAAAATATTTTTATGATCGTTACCAAAGCAGTATTCCTGTTGATAATAAGTTGCAACTTAAGTGGATAAATGTTTATCAAAGTTATTCCACGTATCAAGGTTTTCAAGGTGATGAAAGAAAAGAAGAGCGCGCTAGAGTAAATGAGCTTTATTCAAGATATTCTCGGGTGCTCGACACCAATCCAAATGAACTACAAAAAAGATTTCCAAGGGAAGCTTGGCAGTTTATTTTTGAGTTGGCAATGGCAGAGTTTTTAAGCCGGAATAGAGACATTAAGCTTATAGAAAAAGCGACCCCACCCGATTTGGTATTTTCTCATAAAAATACTCATTATTTTCTTGAGTGCACAACGGCAGCCAGTAGTATGATGAATCAATACGATCAATTATTGCCCAGGTTTGACTGCTTTTTCAGAATTGCGCAGTTTTTTCATAACCAATCGTTGACTAAGCCATGGTATTTAAATATTATGGAAATCTGGAAGGATTTTTTATTTAGAAAAAAAACAGAGTTTCAAGAGGTTTTAATAGGCAACGATGGTGCAGTTGTTAATGTCAATGAGTTTCAAGAGTGGTTTTTTCTAAATAGCTATGCATGCTTATACTTTAAAAAAGTTATACTTGACGAAATTCTACAGATGTTAGAATCTATTTGCTTTCCGATGAATATGGTATTAAATCAATTTTTGGATATGAATTTTGTTATTAGTAGGATAGCGAGGAAGATAGTTGATAAGTTGAAAAACTCTTATTTCGAAGAAAAAAAAGGGATAATTGCTATAAGTTTTTCAATGTTAGCTCCAGGCATATTTACTACTGGAGAGCTAACATCATCAATTAGTTCGGGGGATTTTTTTTATCATCGCAATCAGCCTAGTTTGAATATGCTTAATCCAGTATTAAATGAGTTAATCAAGAAAGAAACAACAGAGGAGCAAGAAAAAATTTTAGCCGCCTTTAAAAACCTTTATGCTATTTTAATTGATACCACGTGGTACAACTGGTTTCCAGATGTTGTTAGAAATAAATATGGCGCTAACTTTCATTATTTCGATAATTATTATGCTGTTGTTTATAATCCAGCGCTTCAAGTTGAAGGGGCGCCTAATTATTTATTTAATGGAATGACTACTTATCAAATGGCAGACGTGCCTTTTCTAGATAAGCTTTGGTAAGAAGTTGGGGTATCTAATTTTTATTTTTACAATATATCACCAAATGTACCCCCAAAATATGCTCGATACCCCCAAATTCTGCGCAAACGCAATAGCATCAAGGCTTTAAAAATTTGGCTGTTAGGAGATTTTACTGGACGTTAATAAAAGCTGTATGGTGGCTATGGGTGGACTCGAACCACCGACCTCAGCATTATGAGTGCCGCGCTCTAACCAGCTGAGCTACATAGCCATGAGGATCGATAATCTTAACGATTTTTAAGGGTTTCGTCAATGTGTTTTGCCCAAACTTCAGCAATGTTGAAGCCTGTGTGATCCTTAATTATTTTTAATCCGGTGGGGCTCGTGACATTGATTTCAGTTAAATAGTCGCCAATGATATCAATGCCGACGAGGTCGAGCTGACGTGCTTGCAAAATGGGTTTTAAGTCTGCGCATAATGCTTTATCTTGTTCACTAAGCTCAACCATTTGAGCGCTCCCCCCAGCGGCTAAATTGGCGCGAAAATCATCATGAGCAGGTATACGTAAAATCGTATAAGGCATGGCTTCTCCATTCACCAAAATAATTCTTTTATCACCTTTTTTAACCGCAGGTAAGTAACGCTGAGCGAGGATCGCTCGACTTTCATTTTGAGTCATCAAACTAAATAAGGGGTTGATAGATAAATTAGTGGATTCCACTAAGACGACATCTTGCCCCCCCATAGCATTTAAAGGTTTTAGCACAATTTGTTTGTGTTCCCTTAAGAAGGCTTTTAGTTGTGTATTTTGCTGAGTAATAATCGTGGGGGGTAAGTATTTTGGAAAATGCAGCGCAAATATTTTTTCATTACAATCTCGCACGCTTTGAGAAGAGTTACTAATAAGCACCCCTTGGCTTGCAGCAATATCTAAAAGATAAGTAGCGGTTAAATAGTTAATGTCAAAAGGAGGGTCTGTTCGAATAATGACTGCAAGCATTTTCTGTAAATCAAGAACAGCACTTTGCTCACTTTCTAATAAATAAGTCTTATGAAAATCTTCTTTCACAAAATGCGCGAAGGCTTTGATGCTTCCTTGTTCATAAAATAATTCATGGCTTTCAAAATAAACTATCGTATACCCTTTTTTTTGCAAAGTTTGCATCATCAAAAGTGAGCTATCAGTTGCTGTCTTAAAACGACGTGGGTCACTTACCAAAAAGCCAATACATGGCAATTTATCTATAATCATAATTAAGGTAGAATAACGGGAGTTAAAATGTCTAGTTTACACCACTCTATGACGATGAACAAAGTGAAAGATGAGATTAAAGAAGACACGGCGGATAAAATTTTACGAGCAGCCTGTAGAGTATTCCCCGAGTACGGCTTTGAAGGGACTTCTATCAGTATGCTTGCGAAAGAAGCGCATATTAATCAAAGTTTGATTTATCATCATTTCGGAAATAAAGAAGAATTATGGAAAGCTACCAAAGCTTATTTATTGCGCGATATTTTTGCAAAGACCCCGCAAAATGCAAAAGAAACTTCTTTAATAGAGTTTATTACGCATACGGTAATTAATCGCTTTGATTGGTATACGCAACATCCAGAGGTGATTAGAATGATAAATTGGCAGCGCTTAGAGCCTAAACGCAAGCAATTGCAAGGGACGACTCCGGGAATGGTTGATAGCTGGGTGCGCATTATCCCTCGTATGCAAAAAGAAGGTAAAATGCGTAATGACATTTCGGCAGAAATGATCATTGTTTTATTAACGAATATGGTAATCTCACCATTACTTGATGATAATCGTTTTCTTAATTTGGAAGAAGAGAAAAAGAAATATTTAAAGTTGATAATACAGACATTGATTCATATGTTAGAACCACGTACATAGGGGCACCTCTATTCGCTCGCAATGACAAATTTCTAGAGGTGTCCGTAAAAATTTTTTAAGGATTAGGCTATGGAGTTTAAAGATTATTACCAAACCATGGGCGTTTCTAAAACCGCCACTGATGATGAAATCAAAAAAGCTTACCGCAAATTAGCACGAAAATACCATCCGGACGTGAGTAAAGAACCCGGGGCTGAAGCTAAATTTAAAGAAGTGAATGAAGCTTATGATGTCCTTAAAGATCCTGAAAAACGTAAAGCTTATGATCAACTGGGAGCAAACTGGAAAGCAGGTCAACAGTTTGACCCTAATGGTTTTGACTTTAGTCAATTTAAAGATTTTCAAGGATTTCAAGGTTTCCATGGAGGTAGTGAAAATGCTGATTTTGGAGATTTTTTTGAACATCTTTTTGGAGGGGGCAGAGGAGGGCATCGCGGGGCTACTCATCGCCGCACGCGAGCACAGCATGGCGAAGATTTACATGTCAGTATGCCAGTGGCTTTATCCGATGCGTTTCATGGAGTTGAAAAAACTGTCAATTTGACAGTGCCCGAAGTTTCTTCAGAGGGTTACATTGAGGAAGTACCTAAAACTTTAAAAATTAAAATTCCTGCCGGTATTTTGGAGGGTCAGCAAATTCGCTTAACTGGCCAAGGGGCGCCTGGCTTAAATGGCGGGCATCCAGGGGATTTGTATATTAAAGTACACCTTAAAGAAGATCCCAATTTTCGCCTCGAAGGTAAACATATTTATTCCGTTTTAAATTTAACCCCATGGCAAGCAGGGCTGGGTGCAAGCGTGGAAGCTAGTATTTTAGGAGGTAACATTCAAGTCAAAATTCCTGCGGGTGCTAAAAGCGGCCAGAAATTGCGTCTTAAAGGGAAAGGAATGCCACATAAAACAGAAGCTGGGGATCATTTTTTGGAAATTATGATTCAAACACCTAAAGCAGAAACAGAGCAACAACGTCAATTTTATGAAGAAATGGCAAAAGTTTTTGCCTAAAGGGAGAAAATTATGCGCAGCAACACTACAGTGGTTTTGCAAGGTCAAATCTTAGATGAAAGCATATTTCACGATGTGGATGAACTTTGTCGTTATGCGATGGTAAGTATAGACGAACTGATGCAAATGGTCGATGAAGGGATTCTAGAGCCTATGGGGCACACGCCCGCACAATGGCGATTTAATTATCGAGATTTTATGCGTACTCGTATTATTGCTCATCTGCAACATGATTTAGGCGTAAACCTCGCGGGGGCTGCTATTATTATTAATTTACTAGAAAAATAGTTCCCCATGACGGTTAGCACTCCAATTTTACGCAAAAATTATTTGCCGCCAGACTTTTTAATCCACACAGTGGATCTTATTTTTGAGTTGCACCCTACAGAAACCGTTGTGCGTAATACGTTACATATTGAGCGAAATTCACATGCGGTTAACGGAAGAGCGCCTTTGGTTTTGAATGGCCAAAAACTTATTCTTAAATCCATTTATTTAAATGATCAACTTTTAACTGACCAAGATTACGAATTAACAGACACACTACTAACTATCCCTCAGGTTTCTGATCGTTTTTGTTTAACTATTGAAACAACTTGTAATCCAGAAGGTAATACAGTGTTAGAAGGTTTGTATTTAAGCAATGAAATTTTTTGTACACAATGCGAACCTCATGGCTTTCAAAAAATCACTTATTATATGGATCGCCCTGATGTCATGGCGGTATTTACCACCACAATTATTGCCGATGCTAAACAATATCCTATCTTACTTTCTAATGGTAATTTAGTGGAGGAAAAAATCCTCTCGGATGGCCGCCAACAAGTGACATGGCATGATCCTTTTAAAAAACCATGCTATCTTTTTGCGTTAGTGGGAGGAAATTTAGAATATCTAGAAGATTTTTTTATCACTCAATCAAAACGCAGAATTCTATTGCGTATTTTTGTCGATCCTCAGCAAACACATAAAGCCTTGCATGCCATGGCAATGCTCAAAAAAGCAATGCAATTTGATGAAGAATTATATGGGCGCGAATATGATCTAGATATTTTTATGATTGTGGCGGTGCGCGATTTTAATATGGGGGCAATGGAAAATAAAGGCCTTAATATTTTTAATGAAAAATACATTTTAGTAGATGAAGAAACAGCTACCGACGAAGATTTTGTGAATGTGGGTGTGGTAGTGGCCCATGAATATTTTCACAATTGGACGGGCAACCGCGTTACCTGTCGAGATTGGTTCCAGCTTAGCCTTAAAGAAGGACTCACCGTGTTTCGTGATCAACAATTTTGTGGCACATTAATCACTGATCCTATTGCTCGGATCGATGAAGTGCGTTATTTGAAATCTCACCAATTTCCACAAGATTCGGGGCCACTCGCGCATCCTGTGCGTCCAGATCAATATATGGATATGAATAATTTTTATACGGTTACGGTGTACCACAAAGGCGCAGAAGTGGTGCGCATGTTGCATACGCTGGAGGGAGAAGAAAATTTTCGTCGTGGGATGGATCTTTATTTTGGGCGTTTTGATGGAATGGCAGTGACGTGTGATGATTTTATAGATGCCCACGCAGATGCTAACCACCAAAATTATACGCAATTTATGCGTTGGTATAGTCAAGCGGGGACGCCGCAATTAAATTTTTTAGATACTTTTGAGGCTGCTTCTCAAACTTATCGACTCTGTGTCTCACAAAATACACCTCCTACGGCAGATGGATCCCCGAAAGAAGCTTTTCATTTGCCGATTCATTTGGCATTATTTGATCGCAAATCTGGTAAAAAATTAGTAGATCAAATGCTCACGCTCACTGCGGCTATGCAGTGTTTTGAATTTAAAAACTTAAGTGAGAAGCCGATCCCTTCTTTAGTACGAAATTTTAGTGCGCCAGTGAAATGGCATTATCCTTACACTCTTGAAGAGAGGATTTTTTTACTGCAACACGAAGGTGATGTGTTTACTCGGTTTCAAATCGGTCAAGATTTATACTGGGAGTATTTCAATAACGTAGCTACTGTAAATAGAGAATATCTTGAAGCGTTAAAAACTATCTTGAAAGATAGTCAATTAGATCCTGCGATTCGGGCACGCTTATTGTCTACTCCCACCTATGATGAGTTAGCAAAATTACAAGAAAAAATTGATGTACAAGGGATCATTGGAAGACGAGATGATTTGAATCAAAAGATAGCAAAAGCTTTGGAGAAAGAAGCGCTTGAGGAATATTTAAGCATCGCGCTGGCACCCTCCAACACCATGGGGCAGCGTCAATTGAAGGCTTGTTGCTTGCAGATTTTGTTGGTAGCTCAGCATCCGAACGCTCAGGAGTTTGCAAAAAAACTTTTCATGTCCTCCAAGAATATGACGGATCGCTACAATGCCTTAACCTTATTGACAAAATTTGCAAATGCAAATTTTTTTGAGCAAGCGTTGGAAGCATTTTATAATCGCTATAAAAATAATGAATTAGTGTTAGGGAAATGGTTTAAATTGGAGGCTTCTATTCCCCATATTTCTACAATAGCACGAGTCAAAAAATTGCTGGATCATCCTAAGTTCGATTGGCATAACCCTAATAAAATTTATGCGCTGCTTGTTTCTTTTGCACAAAATTTTGTGGCTTTTCATTTGATTGATGGATCGGCTTACGAGTTTTTTGCCGAACAAATATTAAGGGTAGATCATATCAATCCAATTGTTGCAGCTCGTTTAGTGGAAGCGTTGACGCATTGGAAACAGTATCAAGATTCACATGCGGTATTGATGCGCAGTGCGTTACAATCGATTGCGTTAGCCGATAATATTTCTTTGACATTGCGCGAACTTACGGATAAGAGTTTACGATGAATATATCAGCCATCTTTATTCAACGCCCAGTCATGACGACTTTGGTCATGGCGGCACTTTTATTATTTGGGGTATTTGGCTATTTTTCGATGCCCGTAAGCGACCTCCCCAATGTGGATTTTCCAACTATTCAAGTGACAGCTGATCTTTCGGGAGCAAGCCCACAAACCATGGCTTCAGCCGTAGCTGAACCTCTTGAAAATAATTTTAGTAGTATCCCTGGTTTAAACTCAATGACTTCAAGCAATAGCTTAGGTCAAACACAAATCACCATGCAATTTGATTTAAATCGCAGCATCGATGGAGCTGCACAAGACGTGCAGGCAGCTATTTCTAAAACACAAAAAAAACTTCCTACTGCCATGCAAACACCACCTTATTATAAAAAAGTGAATCCTGCGGATTCGCCAATTATGTATATTGCCTTAAGTTCGGATGTTTTACCCATGTCAGCAGTGGATGAATATGCGGAAAATAAATTAGCACAACGATTATCAATGATTGATGGGGTGGCACAAGTCGATGTGAATGGGAGTCAAAAATATGCAGTGCGTATTGAAGTGAATCCTTTAGCGATGAATGCGCATCAACTAAGTCTTGACCATCTTATTCAAACCATTGAAAACGCTAATGTCAATGTTCCAACTGGCTCTATCAATGGCGAACAACAATTGTTCACGATGAATGTTTATGGCCAATTACTGCAAGCGATTAATTATAGACCATTGATTGTAACGTATGAAAATGACCAAGCATTACGTTTAGATGCTATTGCGCAAGTATGGGATAGTGTTGAGAATAATCAAGTCGCGAGTTGGCGCGATGGAAAGCGAGATATTGTTTTATCTATTCGCAGACAACCTGGTGCTAATACCTTGGCCGTGATAGATAAAATTAAAAAAGTGTTGCCTCAATTTGAAGCAACGATGCCAAAAACGATCGACTTAAAAGTGGTTTTTGACCGTGGAGATTCTATCAAGGCTTCGATTGATGAAGTTAAATTTAATTTGGTGACAGCCGCTATTTTAGTGGTGCTGGTAATTTTCTTATTTTTAAAAAATGTTTCTACCACAGTTATTCCAAGTATCGTGCTCCCTTTAACAATTATGGGTACTTTTGGAGGAATGGCGGCCTGTGGGTTTAGTATTAATAATATTTCTTTAATGGGATTGATTTTAGCGGTTGGTTTTTTTGTAGATGATGCCATTGTGATGCTTGAAAATATTATGCGTCATCATGAAATGGAAAAATCAATGCTGCAAGCGGCGCTTGATGGCTCACGTGAAATTAGTTTTACTATTGTCTCGATGACGTTATCTCTTATGGCAGCATTTATTCCGTTGGTATTTATGCCAGGCTTGCTGGGACGCCTCTTACATGAATTTTCAGCTACGTTGATTATTTCTATTGGAATTTCCGCTTTAATCTCCATTACGTTGACACCGATGATGGCAAGCCGCATTACCAATGCAAAAGAAATTCAAAATCGTTATCTGCACCAATTTGAGCAAGCTTTTGAGCGCTTGAAAGCATACTACGAGCTTGGTTTGGATTGGTGTTTAACTCATCAAAGGCTGACTTTACTTATTTGGGCTGCTACTTTAGTCTTAACAGGAGTATTGTATTACTGTGTTCCTAAGGGTTTTATTCCTGAAGAGGATATGGGCATATTATTTGGTCGAACAGAAGCCTCTTTAGATACCTCTTTTACTGCGATGGTGAAACTTCAACAACAACTGGCAGCCGATTTACAAAAAAATACTTATGTCGATTCTTTGGTGTCTATTATTACTAATCATAATACGGGACAATTTTTGATTCGCTTGAAACCTCGAGATAAGCGAGAAAATGTCAATGACATTTTAGCTAATTTGCGCTCGCAGGCTCATCTGATTCCCGGGCTTAAGGCGTATTTTCAAGGACAACCTGCTTTAGCCATTGGGGGGAAATCTACGAAGAGCCAATATCAATATACTCTGCAGTCGGATGACCTAGAGGTTTTATATCCTTATGGTGAAAAAATGTATCAAGCTATGAAGAGAATCCCTTACTTGGTAGATGTGACGACAGATGCAGAATTAACGAGTCCTCAAATCACCATGGATATTGATCGAGATAAAGCTACCAACCTGCAAGTGAGTGTGAATAGCATCGAAAATACTTTAGGGGATGCTCTGGGGTCTCAGCAGATTTCAACAATCTATGGGCAGAACGATCAGTTTCAAGTAATTTTAGAAGTCGCTCCTGAGTTTCAAAATGTCGAAGTATTAAAACAGTTATATGTGCAAAGTGATAGCGGCAAGCTTGTACCACTCGCGGCCTTAGGTACCTTTCAGCGCACGGTGGGCCCAGAGGTGATCAATCATCAAAACCAAACGCCGTCGCTCACAATTTCTTTTAATTTAAAAATAGGGGCTTCTTTAAGTGATGCGGTAAATGCGATTCAACACGCAGAAAAAAATATGCAGTTGCCTCCTACCATTCAATCAAGTTTTCAAGGAAATGCAAAAGCGTTTCAAGACTCTTTAACCGGTTATGGTGTATTGATCTTTTTAGCGGTGGCCGCTATTTATATTTTGCTTGGAATTTTATATGAAAGTTTTGTTCATCCTATTACGATTCTTTCTTCACTACCAACTGCCAGTGTTGGGGCACTTATTGCTTTAATTTTGACACGGTTTCCTCTGGATCTTTACGGATTTATTGGGTTGTTGATGCTGATTGGCATCGTGAAAAAAAATGCCATTATTATCATTGATTTTGCGTTGCATGGTTTAAGAAGTGGGTTAACGGAAGTACAGGCTATTCGTGATGCTTGCCTTGTTCGTTTTAGGCCCATTATGATGACAACATTTGCAGCCTTTATGGGGGCGCTTCCTATTGTATGCGCTATGGGAGCAGGAGGAGCATCACGACGTTCTTTGGGAATAGTGGTGGTGGGTGGATTGTTGACCTCTCAAGTCTTGACTCTTTTTACTACCCCCATTATTTTTCTTTATCTTGATCGATTACCAAAGTGGGTGAAGGATCGTCTAGCAGTTTATAAAGAAAAACGCAAAGTTTATTAAAAGAGATTCAAAGAGGCAGGTCTTAATAATGAACCATGAATATTGGATTGAGGAAACATTACGCCTTGCTAAACAAGCGGCACATGAAGGGGAGGTGCCTATTGGAGCTCTTATCATTGACCAAGAAGGGGAGCCCGTCTCATCTGCTTACAATCAAACCATTCAACTCATTGACCCTTGTGCACACGCAGAAATTTTAGCGATTCGACAAGCAGCGGAAAAATTGAAAAATTATCGTTTACTTCATACTACTTTATACGTGAGCTTAGAGCCTTGTGCGATGTGTGCTGGAGCCATCATCCAAGCACGCATTCCTAAAATAGTATTTGCTGCTCCTGACTTGAGAGCCGGTGCGCTGCAAAGTGTATTTCAATTGTTAGATCACCCTTCCTTGAATCATCGTGCAGAAGTGGTAGGTGGTATACGCGCTCAGGAATCCGCAGAAATTTTGCAAAGATTTTTTAGAGCGAAAAGGTATAGCGCTAGTCACGTCTGAACAATGTTTTTTCCAGTTCATAGAGGTTCGGAGCATTCTGAAGATAAACCACACCAGTCACTTCATCTCTCAACTATCGGTTTTAGAAAGAGACGTGCTGTCAATGATAGTAGATTATTCCATGTTATTTAACATGTGGCTTTTTGAGAGGGGACTCGTCGCTGTCACTACCTTCATCAACGACTAACTCACCTTCTGATCTATCATCGTCATCCATATTCCTTTGTGGTGGCGGAGGCGGATTTAAAGGCGCAAAGATTGCCCCTTCCTCATAAACTCTTTTTCCTAGTATTGATTCTCCTGCGTTGAGAACTTTTTGGGAAATTTGTTGTTGTGGAAGAGGGGGAGGAGGTGGTGGGAGTGGTAGAGGAATATCCACTGATGGTTGGATTATAGGTCTAAGCTTTTGAATTTGAGGGACTGCATCTACGCTTACCGGAAAGCCGTTTTTTAGGTTTTGTTTGTTTAGCTCCTTTTTTAATTTTTCAATGGCCTCATCGATTATTTCTTGGCTTGGAGGACCTGAACGAAATGCTTTTTGGAGAAAAGGGCGTATCACATTTCTTTCAATATTCATTTTTTGAATATCAGTATCTGACTCGGTATCGTAATAAGTATAATTCTTACTGCAAGTATTTAAACGATTTTGAGCGTGAGGGAGTATATTTTGTAAAGTCAAGGACAAGGTTTCGTTGGCGCTAGAAAATATAATAGCTGATGATATGCTAGCTATGTTGCTGACTACCCGTTGGTTTATATCTCGTCTTTCTTTTTTATTGTTAAAGGTATTTGGTGGTAATGTAATAACTACATGAGGTCTTTTAGGAACTGTGTACTTAAAAGCCTTAAAATAAGCATGCGCATTTACCTCAACGGTCGTTGCAACAAATATTTTTTTATTTTCTCTCGTTATTTCTTCGTAACCCGCACATCGGAAATGGGCATTTTCTAAAGTATGAGGTAACTTCTGCGAGGTTGATGGTATTGCCACACGCCCCATAGGTGAAGAAACTGCAATTGCCGGTGGGAAAACTTGAGCTGCTCCTTGAGGTACTCTACTAGAACGCATAGAGGATAGAGGCAGAAGCGGCGGTTGTCTTCCGTTTTGGGGATTACTTTTCATTGGTGCGTGTATGCCGCATGCTGATGGTATGTGCCTTGCTATTTTTCCTTCCTTTTCGCGCTTGATTGTCGATTCTTTTTTTGATAACTCCATCATCTCCTCAAAATCTCCAGCATTACCCAAACGCAGCATAAGTGCATCAAATAATTCTTGGTGTTTCGTTGTATCAGAATTGGCGCGAATAGCATCTATAAGTGGTGTGAGCTGATTATAAATGCGTTGATACTGAGAGGAGGCAAGCTCTTCATTAATAGCACAGAAAGATTGGAGTAACTCCAAAAAATTCTTGGTAACTTCATTATCAATCTGGGTCTTTATTTTAGAAGAAGCAGGAGGATTGATATAGGTGGAAAAAAGGTAGAAAAATTCTGCATATCCCATCTCAGTTATTCCTTAGTTATTGTTATAGCACAATCTTACATTTTTTTTTATATTATAGCAAAAACCAAGCCTGACTCTATTATTCTTCAATAAAGATTTTAAAATCTGGATGATGTTTCACCGGATTAAATTCAATGATCGTATATTTTGCAATTTTATTTGTATAAAAAGGGTCTTGCGCTAACCATGCTTCTAATTTCTCTTTATCCCTCAAGTGTGATAGAAGCACACCACCATTTCTTGGATTCCGTGGACCAGAGGCAATCAAAAAATCATTTTGACAAGCTTCTTCTAAATACTCACGATGTTCGGATAAATATCGATCCACAACTTCTAAGGGCACAAGATACTCTAACAAAATAACAAACATAAATTATTCTCCCAAGATTTTGCTTCTTCATTATTGACTCTATTGTCGGCAAATAATTTGAATGGCGCAACAAAAATATATTCCCTCGGAGTTTTTTCAAATACAAATATCAATATATTTTAGCTGCTTCTAGTGGCACACTACTACTTATTAGTATCTCTTGCGGAATAAACTTATTATATCCTAATTCCAATAATTTTTGATGCAAAGCAATGCGATTGGTTACATCAAATTTTAAATACAATTGATCTGTAAAAATACTATCAATGGTGCTTTTGGTGACACGCTTATTTTCAAGCTTATGCAACGTCTCCGCTATTTCTTGACTACTTAAATGCGCCAAGAAAAAAAATATCACCTGCTTTTCTCGCTTGGATAATTTAATTGGCACCAATTGTTTTGCCTTAGTTGAAAAACTGTTATATAAACTCACAATTTGTTGATGAAAATTATTGGTGATGCCATATTCAAATACTTGCAATAAAAGCCCCACCACATTATTAGTATTAGGATTGATAATCGGAGATTTAATAAAAATTAATGGTTTTATCATGTTATGAAATCTATCGATTTTCAAAAAGGCCTGTAGTTTACGGGATTTAAATACTTTTTGATCTTCACTAATGACTATATCTAAAATCTGTCCCGTGCAAAAAGTTGAGCCGGCAATAGATGTTTGAGCGACACCTATTGCATCAGCAAAACCCTTTGAGCAATAAAGATTGACTGAGTTGAGATCTTTAATGCTAAGCATTTGATCGGGTATGCCGCTACTCGTTAACTCTACGGCCGAAATCATTGCTTGTAGAAACTGTTTATCATTCATGAAAGTTACCCGCACAAAAATGCTATTCTAAAGATTGGTTCGTACTCATATAATACTGGAATAATTCATCAAGAGAGAATATTTTATGACAACGAGCCTGAAAGATATCGCAACCACCTACTTTGAATCATGGAAAAGACACGACTTTAAAACCTTGCATTCACTCTTTTCCGATGATATTACTTTTATTGGTGTATTAGGCGAAGCCACCGGCGCAGGTGAGTGCACTGAAGGGCTTAGAGGCTTAGCTAGCATTATGACGGATATCGTGATTCAGCACATGTGGATTGATGAATCCAATATTATGACATGGTACGAATTACACACAACAAAAACAGATAAACCATTAATTGTGGCCAACTGGAGCCATGTTGAAAATGGTAAGATTACCAAAATACGTGTAACTTTTGATCCACGCCCCCTGATTATTCTCTGAGTTATTTTATGGGTTCCCTGCTTGGAGTGATTTTAGTAAATTTTCTAATGACGCTGATCGAGAATTGATTTATGCAACAACGCCGAATAAATCGCGGGGCGACAGCGTTTTTAACAAGCTTTTTCAAGTAGCTTTTAAATTTTTGTCCAGTGCAGAGATTCTCTATTTGCTTTATCAAACAATTAATCCCTGCTTAAGCTTTGTAAGGTATAATGTAAGCTTGAAACGACAGGTAAATGAAGACACAATAACCATCACAAGGATTTCGATGAAAAAAATACACTTGATCGCTACTCTGTTTTTAGGATTGGCAGGCGCTTCCTTTGCAGATACTAACCGAAACCCACAAATCATATATCAGCAAATTCAACAGTTGATGGATTCGTATACTAATACCACAATCCCAGGGATTTCTTTAAGCATTCAATTGCCCAATCAACCCATGGTCACTTTAGTGAGTGGCGTTCAAAATATCACTTCGGGTGAATCACTTAAGACTGACAATTATTTTGAATTTGGCAGTGTCAGCAAAATGTATGATGCGGCATTGATTATGAAGTTGATTGAAAAAAATCAATTGGCTTTGAATGAAACACTTCATGCAGTTGTAGCACAAGGCGATGTACAAAATCCCGGAGTTATCGCTTTGCAACAATTACTCAATCAATATCCTTTTTTAAACCAAATAACCATCCAACGATTATTAACACACACCAGTGGTTTAAAACAAGATATGTTTAATCCACTGTATTGGGAACGATGGCGTAGCAATCGATTTTATCAATGGACGCTTCCCGAAATTATTCGTATGTCAGCAGAGCAAGAGCTTTATACCGACGGAGCATATCATTACTCCAACGCCAACTTTAATTTACTGGCATTAGTTATTGAAGCGTTGAGCAATAAAACCTATAAACACAATGCCGATACATTACTAGCTCAATTAAAATTAACTAACACGTATTTTCTCCCTGATGTAAATCTGATTGCACCTCATATGGCACATGCCTATACACCTTACACGACCGAACAAACGGCGATGGATCCTTTAATTGCCACCGCTCCAATTTTTGTAGATCAACCACCTCCTTGCCTTGTGATTCAGCAATACAAAAATGTGAGTAACGCTTTAATCGATATCACACTGGCGAGTGATATAACATGGATCGGCATGGCCGACGGTGGAATGATTGGTTCCACTCAAGATATGTTGCACTGGATGCTCGATTTGCAATCAAACCAAGTTGTACAAGCAAAAACATTGCAATTAATGTTAGGCGGTAAAGATCATCACGCACTTGTGACCAGTGGTTCTCACAATCATTTTAATACGTTTTCAGGTTTGGGACTTGATTATTATGAGATGCTTGACGATTCTGGAAAGCCGAACGGCGTTACTTTGTGGGGACATAGCGGTGGTGAAATCGGTTATGCTTCGGAAGCATTTTATTTATCACATCAACAGACAGGATTTTCCTATGTTTTTACGACGGATGATTTTGACTCAGAAGACGCTTTCTTCCTTAGTTTAGTAAAAATTCTTGCCAGTAACCAAAGAAGTGAACCATGAAAAAAATACTGACCACTTTTATTTTTATTCTGTTTTTATTGGGTAAAAGTGCTTACTCTCTTTGTGGTTTCACTTTCAATCAAAATGTTCAAAATATCATTGAAACGGATCGTGCCAAATATCATATTCCGGGTATTCAAGTGAGCATTACTTGTGTCAATGAAAATAGTTCACAAGATTTTGTGAGCGGTTACAAAACGCTTGATGATACCTCAGAACGCAATAAAATTCAGACAAACACGCCCTTTCAAATTGCGAGCGAAACAAAATCCTTTATTGCAGCACTCGTACTGAAACTTGAAGCACATGGGCTTATTCATAGCATTGATGATCCGCTTAGCCAATATTTGACAGTATGTAGCAACAAAGAACAAACCAATTGCTTAACCCCGCAAGAAATGACGAAATGGAGCAATATCACACTGCGTCAGCTTTTAAATCATACGAGTGGGATTGTGGATTATTGGAACGATAATTCTGCGTTTGTGGATATCCAAGACAATACGCAATGGCAACATCATTGGAGTTCTCAGGCATTGTTAGCATTAGTGGAAAATAAGCCTCCTTATTTTAAACCTGGGCAAGGTTGGCACTACTCCAATACAAACTACATTCTCACAGGTATGGTTATTCAAGCAGTCACAGGAGATTCCATTGAAGTGAGTATGAAAAAATATTTATTGGATCCACTTGGTATCGCCCAAAATACCGATTTTATTCCTGATAAATTTGATGATCAAATGCTCAATCGTATTGCTCATGGATATTTTAAAATGGGCCCTACCATTCTTTCGCCACAAGACATTACTTATGCCGACAACTCTTATCTGGGTGCTGCTGGAGCCAACGTATCAACCGCACATGACATTGCCATTTGGGTAAAAAAATTACTCGATGGAACTTTATTACCTCCAAAGCAACAAACAGAATTGCAAAGCCTTGTTGGTCAAGATGGACAGCCTTTACCTTCTGATACTAAAGACGATGGCTATGGCCTAGGTATTGCTCAGACCTTTTCGGATTTTGGCGAAGAGGCGTGGTGGCATAATGGAGAGTCACACGGCTATCGTTCTTATATGATTTGGTTAAAATGCCATAATATTATTTTGACAACAATCGTTGGAGAAAATACAGATAACGAAATCAATACCCATGATACTAACACTCTTCCCGATGAAGGAACTGCACTCACACAAGATTTAATTACTTACATTCAGCAGCATTAATGCTATTAAGCTAAATTCCTCACTTAAGACATCCATGGGCAAGTTGGCACATTCAAAATGGAACATCACCTCAGGAGTTACAACAGCTGGGAGGATGAGCAACTTATGAAATGGTGTTGAGATATGCTCACTTAAGTAGTGATCATCTAAGAACCGCAGCTGAAAGAGTTACTACGATTTTGCTACACTAGCTGTTTCGAAAAATTTCGGAACCAGCTGGAAAGCCTTGAAAATATTGGTGGGCCGTGTTGGGATCGAACCAACGACCTATTGATTAAGAGGTTTCAGATCATGGGTTCTAAAAAAATCTATTTTCTTCTGGAAAGCTTGATATTTTTGCGTTTAGGATGTTTTTGACTTTCTTGGGATATCTCTCAAAAACCGCAAAATTCTATGCTTTTCTTGGCACGATTACACAGGAATTACACAGAGATTTTTGTGGTTTTACGCAGCTATTTTTTCGCTTTTTCTTTGGCTAAAAGCTCTTTTACTTTTTTCAAACTCATCCTAGCAAGCTTTGCCACTTGTTTTTCATCTTTAATCGTACTATAAAGATTTTGCACCATCTTTGCCTCAGTTTTTGCCCTACCTTGATCTAGCCACAGTTGCTCTGTTTGGGTAATATAACTCATATGTTTTGCCTCTTCTAGTTTATGTCTCTCTTCGTTGTATTTTAACACAAGATCTTGCGGAAGTTGAATAATCCAGTCGATAAATCGGTACAGATTATATACATACTCCCGGCTCCAGCCTTTTTCATATAATAATCGCGTCAATTTTAGTTTGCTTATGAAGTGCTGTTCAGCATTCTTTTCTTTCGTTAACGCCATCGCTTCCAATTGCGCCAAAATAATGGTAGCAAAGGGGTTTGAAGATTTTTCTAATTTTTTTCGCTGCTCTTGATACGATGCTATTTTCAAAACTTCGTATTCAAAATGTAACTTTGTCCCCCAGAGTACCGATTGGTATATGTTGGGAGCCCAGTTTTTATCGGAATCGATTAAAATGGCCAGGCTTGCTATTGAGACATGATAGCGGTCAAAAAGGCGATATTGATAGGTATACATACGTTCTTGGAAGTGCTTGTCTTTTTGGCTTTGGACTTCCAGATGCAGTAATACCCACACTTCTTCTCCGCCTTGTTTAAAAACCTTCACAAGTTTATCCACTGTGCGTTGGCCTTTGATCGCATCTTTAGTAATCGAGTGCAATTCTTTATCCAAGAAAGTATAGCCTTTGTTCCAGTCAATATCCTTCGCCATTTGCGGAAAACAAAATGTAGCAAAATCTTTAAAGAAAATGTCTAATGCGTCTTTCCATGGCGAGTCAAAATTTTTTCGCACTTTCTTTTTCTTTGCAGATTGTGTTTTCTTTATTATTGCCATTGCTTTTCTCCAAGTGCTTAAAAAAACATTTTTTGCGCGTTTTCTACCATCGCAAAATATGCAAATAAATTTCGTTTATTGTGCCACACAAAGCTTAGCTTACCAAGTGCTTTGGTCAGAAACAATAAGGTTTTTTAGAGTTGCAATCACCACCCTCAATCCTTTACACTTTACCTCGGTGCATTCAACACCTACGAACCAAAAACCGCGTCTTTTAGCCGTGCGGTTTTTGCATTTTGGCTAAGCAAGGCCGGGTGCGGGCGAATATAATACCTTTCAAGAGAGCTGCAAACCCAAAAAAATGCTAATACCCCAGGTACTTTAAAAAGTTTAAAAATATGCGATAAATAGCGAATGGAAAATCATGAATGTTTTACTAAATTCATTAATCAATTGATGGAAGAAAATAAGCAGCTAAAAGCTCGTATTGCGGAACTTGAAAAACGTTTTGAATTAAACAGTATATAGCAAAAATAACTGCGCGACATAAAATTAAAAAATTCTCTATGCGATGAAAAGTCGTTAGAGGAGAGCGTCGCGATGCTTTCTCATAACTGCAAGCGCAGCATCTGAATAATTACAAAAAGTAAATCTATAATATAACAACTATTTTTAATGAGATGGTAAATCTATTTTTTCTCTAAGGTAATAGTGTTGTTCTGATGTTAAGCCAAAGAATGTTAAGAAGTAAATTAATTGATAATTGATTTTCTAGGAGCGATGTATGATGATGTTTGAGAATAAGGGAGATAAATCGATAAATATTTCCAACATATCCAAAGCAAGTTCACAATTTTATAATCTGGGTGAATGTTTATTAGCGGTAGCAGAGGCTTATCCCGAACAGATGGCTTTTCAGTTTATTGATGAAAATCGGAAAGAAAGTTTTATCAGTTATCGTGATCTTCATTTGAGGGCATTAAATTTAGCAGTGTATTTGCGTGATAAAGTGGCACCTTTGGAGCAAGCGGAGCGAGCATTGCTAGTTTTTCCGCCGGGTATTGATTACGTCATTGCTTTTATGGGGTGTTTATATGCGGGGATTATTGCGGTTCCTGTTTATCCTCCCGCTACAGCACGCGTTGCGGAGCGATTGAAGCGGATTGTCGAGGATTGTACACCAGCGATTGTTTTAACAAATAGCCGTACGAAGCGTGAGTTGAAGTTATTAAAGATTGCAGGTAAAGCGGCGAGAATTCCATTGGTAGGGCGCCTGGTTTCTCATTGGATGAAATCCTCCAGTCAAGAAATGGCAACCATGAGCTCATCGCTAGCGATTTCCGCAGAATTTCTTGCTATTGATAAATTGAAATTAAATCTGTCTGGGTTAGACGGCCAATCTTTATTCAAGACCACACGAAATAGCATTGCCTTTTTGCAATATACTTCTGGATCCACAGGTCATCCTAAGGGAGTGATGGTTTCTCATGGCAATTTGTCTCACAATCTTGCTTTAATCCAAGCTAAAGTACGTGGCGGTCATGAAGATCGATTGGTCAGTTGGTTACCACCTTATCATGATATGGGTCTCATTGGAGGTATATTATTTCCCATTTATTGCCAGTATGCGGGAACAATTTTACTATCTCCTACTGCTTTTTTAAAAGATCCGATTTCCTGGCTAGAACAACTTTCAGAGCATCGTGCGACCACGGCGGTTGGCCCTAATTTTTCCTTAGATTTGTGTGTAAAGAAAATAACTGAAGCCAGAAAACAGTCACTCGATTTAAGTGCGTTGCGTGTGTTCTTTATAGGAGCAGAACCAATCCGTTCGAGTACATTGGAACGTTTTTCTACTACTTTTTCACCTTGTGGATTTAATGCCTCAGCTTATTTCCCTTGTTATGGCTTAGCTGAATCCACGCTTATGGTGAGCGGTGCTTTGACGCCAGGAACAGGCATTTTACAGTTGCCTTTGGATAAAAAGGCTTATCAAAGAAATATCATTGCTCCACCTGCACAAGATGAAGCGGCTGCCATCCAAACTTTAGTGAGCAGTGGGCAAATAGATCCAAGTATTATTTTGTGGGTCGTCGATCCTGAAACACTTGAGCAAATTGTTGATGGGCGAGCGGGTGAAATATGGGTAGCAAGCCCAAGTGTCGCCCAAGGCTATTGGCAAAAATCTGAATTGACTCAAGAAGTATTCCAAGCTTATACCACAAGCGGTGATGGACCCTTCTTACGCACAGGGGATTTGGGATTTATCTATGATGGCCAATTATTTATTAGTGGTCGTTTAAAAGATTTGATTATTGTAGCGGGAAAAAATTTCTATCCGCAAGATATTGAAGAAGTAGCTGAATGTGCTGATGATCGACTGCCGGAAAAGGACCGCCTGCTTCGCAAAGGCTGTTGCGCGGCATTTGCTATCGAGGTCGATGGCGAAGAAGCCTTGGTGATTATTTTAGAAGTACGTGAAGAACCCACAGAGGCTCAAGCTGAAGCTATTTTTGCTTTATGCTGTGAAGATGTTTTTGAAACAAATGCCTTAATGCCATATCAGGTGTTATTGGTTCCTGCAAGAACTTTACCCAAAACAACCAGTGGTAAAATCATGCGTCGGGCAGCTAAAGAGGCTTTTTTGACGCATGCTTTTCAAATGATCTTTGCAACGCGGACCTATAATCAATGGAGTCTGGTTATGGATCAAACAGAACAACTTGAGGAAAGTGCATCCCTTCTCTCAACTTCGGATATGCATTTCGCTGTTACTTCATTTATTTTAGCTTGGCAAGCTGCTGCAGCGCTGGATAGAGTGGTTATGGTGCAAGAACATATCACGGAGGAGCTCAAAAAACTATTAACTTTAGAGGCAGATGCAACGATTGATCCTACTTGTGGGCTTATGGAGCTTGGCGTGAGCTCTCTTTTAGCGACAGAGCTTAAAAATAGATTGGAGAAAATATTTGGGATCAATATCCCAGCTACAGTTGCTTTTAATTACCCTACTATAACAAAGCTCACCTATTACATTAATCAGCGATTATCCAGAGTGCAGGATTCCATCGTGGCTTTTGAAACGAAAGATGATCGTATTTTGCATCATTCCGCTATTGATGAGCCTATTGCCATTGTGGGCATGAGTGGTTATTTTCCGGGAGCCGAAGAAAGCTTAGAAGATTATTGGTCTTTGCTAATTGCCAATAAAACGGGTGTCACAACCGTTCCGCCAAGCCGTTGGTATGGATCTCAATCATCACATCGGTGCCCCAAAACGGATATCTACTACGCGGGATTATTAGGCCGTCCCATGGACGTAATGGATACTGATTTTTTTAGGGTTTCTCAAGCAGAAGCTGAAATGATGGACCCTCAACATCGTTTGTTATTGGAAGTAAGCTGGACAGCATTAGAGCATGCGGGACAAAACCCAGACAATCTAAAGGGCGAGCGGGTAGGCGTCTTCATGGGTATGAGTTCGAGCGATTATCAGCATTTGATTAGTGCCACGCGCCAGCAGCATGATGATGCTCGTGGTGAAGTTTATATTCCAACAGGGAATGCTTTTAGTGCGGCGGTTGGTCGAATATCTTACTTTTTAGATTTGCAAGGCCCGAATATGGCGATTGATACGGCATGCTCATCATCGCTTACTGCATTGCACCTTGCTTGTATGAGTTTAAAGCAGGGCGAGTGCCATACAGCCTTAGCGGGTGGGGTCAATGCGTTGCTAACAAGCGAAGCCTTTGATTATTTTACTGAAGCTGGAATGTTGTCTCCTACGGGAGGTTGTAAGACGTTTGATCATCGTGCAGATGGCTATACGCGTGGAGAAGGCTGTGGTGTTGTTATATTAAAACGATTGTGTGATGCATTAGCAGCAGGTGATACCGTGCATGCCGTCATTCGAGGATCGGCTGTTAATCAAGATGGTGCTACCAGCACTTTAACGGCTCCGAACGGCCCCTCTCAAGAACGTGTTATTCAAGCAGCCTTACACAATGCGGGGGTTTTAGCATGTGAAGTAGATTATGTAGAAGCGCATGGTACTGGGACTATTTTGGGTGATCCTATTGAAATTACGGCACTAGGACATGTCTATGGTGCAAATCGAACAGCAGAAAACCCATTACGTGTAGGTGCAGTTAAAGCCAATATTGGGCATCTGGAAGCAGCAGCTGGTATAGCTGGGTTAATTAAACTCGTCTTGTCCCTCACCCATCAAAAAATTCCTCCACAACATAACTTTGATACGGTGAATCCGCATATTGATTTAACATCAGCACACATTATTATCAATCAACAAGAACAAGATTGGCCGTCACAAAGCAACAAACCACGTTTCGCTGGGCTAAGTTCATTTGGTTTTAGTGGCACCAATGTCCATGTCATTGTGGAAGAAGCCCCGCAGAAGAATCATTATGATGCTGTTGCAGAAGATACGCGTCCCCAACTTTTTGTGTTTTCAGCAAAACAGCCAGAAGCCCTAGAAGCGCTAAAAGCAAAATACCTCCATTACTTAGAATATAGTACAGAGCGTTTGGCTGATATTGCTTATACAAGTGCGATAGGGCGTAGCCATTTTCTCTATCGAGCGGCTGTCATTGCGAAGACACCTGAAGAATTAAAAGCAAAACTAGCTTGTGGAGATATAATCTGCGGCGATGTCAGCCAGCTGCAAGCGAAGCGTCCTTTAGCGCTGTCTTCTGATATAGAAGAGATGAGCAAATTACAAGCTTTAGCAGCGTCCTATGTGGCTGGAGGCAAGATTGATTGGGAAGATTATTACCACCAGGGAGAGCATGTTTATCGCAAAGTAAGCTTACCGACGTATCCTTTTCAAAGGAAGAGAGCTGTTTTGCCTTGGTTAGGTATTGCTGGAGATGAGCTGGCTAGCCAGCGGTTGACAGAAAATGCTGCTTTAGCAAATTTTGGCCAAGCAACACATCACCCACTGCTAGGACGAAAATTATTGCTAAATACCACTGAGCATATTTTTCAGCAGAATCTATCAACAGAATCATTGAAATATTTACAAGGACATGCCATTTTAGGTTATGCGCTGATGCCAGCAATGGCTTATATAGAAGCATTATTAGCGGCTACTAGATTTTTATTGGATGATCCTCTTGCTGAAGTGGCGCTCACTTCTTTATCAATTCAAGAACCATTAATTTTATCAGATAAAAAAAGCAAAAATCATTGGTTACAAATCGTATTAATACCACAAGCAAGAGGGTGCTACGCGGGGAATATTTACAGTTATTTTACCGGTGCTGATGGCGCTATGATAGGAGAGATAACATATCATGCGCGTGGAATCATAGCGCAAAGCTTTAAAGCCCAAGATCAAAGTGAAGTGAAAGATATCTCAGCTATCCAAGCACGTTGTGAAAAAAAATATGATCATGAAACATTTTATTCACAAACCAGGCAACTTGGTTATGAATATCACGATCAATTCCAAAGCGTTGAATGGGTGGCCTATCAAGAGGATGAGATTATTGCAAGCATTCAAGGAACTGCGGATACCACTCAGCTTTCACGAACGATGTCAGATCTATTGGATGCTGCTTTACAAGCCTCTTTGGTCAAATTATTTGATGACCCACATCAATGGATTTATTTACCTACAGCATTTGAACATATCACATTGCCTAAAGTTTTAGATCAGACAATTTATGTTTATGTGACTTTTCAGAAAACAGTGGTTGGTTTGATTTCAAGGATAGAATTTTTAGATCATAGCGGGAAAGTGTTGGGTGGTATAAAAAATGTAATGACTAAATCATTTGTGCAACAGGAACTCAAGCATCGTTTAGATTTAACAGTAGATATGCAGACCGATAGTATCAAGCAAAGCAACAGAACACAAGCGCGTTTACAAGATTCGTTGTTAGCAAAGGCGCTCAGCCAAATTTCTGCTATAGAGCAACCAAGCTATATTAAAAAAATGCTCATAGGCTTGGTTAATGAAGTGATTGGTGGAGATAAAGCTCAACAAATTAATCCGACGCAAGGCTTTGCTGATTTGGGCTTTGATTCTTTAATGACAGTAGAGTTACGTAACCGTCTGCAAAAATGGGTAGATCCAGTTAAATTATCTAGTACGTTAATTTTTGACTATCCCACGGTCGAGGAGTTAGGTGCGTATCTGCTAAGACAATTTCAGATAGAAACAAAAATGCCTCTATCGAGAGAATCGATACAACGCAGCATTTCAACCAGAACTTATCCATCAGAAAACGCAAACAATGCCACAGAATCCATTGCCATCATCGGTGTTAGCGGTTATTTCCCTGGTTCTGGCTATTGGAAATTACTTTCATCAGGGCAAGATGCAAGCCGAGAAATACCTAAAGAACGCTTTGTACTTGGAGCTGATTATAGTGATGATCGATACCAGGTTGGCAAGTCTTATGTAAAGCGTGCTTCGTTTCTCACAATGCCAGTAGATGAATTTGATGCTCAGTTTTTTAATATTACTCCCAAAGAAGCAAATCTTATGGATCCCCAGCATAGATTGCTACTACAAGCGGTGTGGGAAGCATTGGAAGATGCTGGAATCAACCCCCAGCAATTGCGACATAGTGATACGGGTATTTTTATAGGCGCTATGAATCAAGATTATCATGAGTTATTAACAGCGGCTGATGCGCTGCATAAGGAAGCAGGTTTGTTGGGTGGGGGAGGATTAAGTGCATTGTCAGGACGCATTGCTTATTGGTTAGGTTCTCAAGGGCCAGCAATGACTATTGATACGGCTTGTTCTTCCTCGCTTGTAGCCTTACATCAAGGATGCCAAAGTATTCGCCGTGGAGAAAGCGGTTTGGTGATTATAGGTGGCATTAATTTAATGTTAACGCCCACTAATTTTGTTATGTTTTCTAATGCGCAAATGTTATCGCCTGACGGCAAATGCAAAGCATTTGATGCTGCTGCAGATGGATTTGGTCGTGGCGAGGGCTGCGGAGTGGTAATTTTAAAATCACTACAAAAAGCACTTGTTGATCACGATAGAATATTGGCTGTTATTCCTGGCAGTGCAGTGAATCAGGATGGGCCCAGCAGCAGCTTAACGGTGCCCAATGGACCTGCACAAGAAAAGCTTATTCGTAGAGCTTTAATCGAAGCGCATTTGCTCCCAGGTGATATTGATTATGTGGAAGCCCACGGTACGGGCACTAGCCTAGGAGACCCGATTGAGCTGAATGCCTTAAAATCGGTTTTTTCCACAGACGAGCCAAGAGAGCAACCATTGCTCGTAGGGACAGCTAAAGCAAATGTGGGTCATTTGGAAGCAGCTGCCGGTATGGCGGGTTTGATTAAAACCCTGCTTTCATTACAACACCATCAAATCCCCAAACTGCTGCATTTTCGTATGTTGAATCCCAATATCGATTTAAGTGAAGGAAATATTCAGCTGCCTCTTGAAATACAATCTTGGGAGCCAAGACCAGGGCATGTTCGCCGAGCAGGAATTAGTTCATTTGGTGCAAGTGGCACCAATGCGCATGTGATAGTTGAAGAAGTACCTTGTGATCACACACAAGATTCTTCTCAAGATACACGTTCTCAGTTGATTGTATTTTCAGGTAAACAAAGCGATGCACGAGAAGGACTCAAAGAAAAATACGCGCATTATTTGGAAGATAGCCAAGAAGAGCTAGGGAATATAGCGTATACGAGTGCGGTAGGACGGAGTCATTTTGCCTATCGAGGTGCGGTCGTAGCGCGAACCGTAGAAGATTTCAAAGAAAAGCTAGCAAGGGATGAGTTACTTCGTGGTGATGCGAGGGTTCCTAAAACCATTACGTTTTTATTTACGGGCCAAGGGAGTCAATATGCCCATATGGGGCGTGAGCTATATGAAACATATCCTGTTTTTCGAACGCTATTAGATGAATGTGCGGAGTTATTAAAAGAAGAATTGCCCCAACCTTTTTATAGTATATTGTTTGGTGATAACACGGAGTTATTGAATCAAACTCAATATGCGCAACCTGTGATTTTCGCATTGGAATATGCTTTGGCTAAGCTGTGGATGAGTTCAGGAGTGATGCCACATCAGCTTATTGGTCATAGCATTGGGGAATTGGTAGCAGCAACGATTGCTGAGGTGATGACATTAGAAGAAGCGCTGAAACTAGTGTCAGCAAGAGGGCGGCTGATGCAAAGGCTACCTGAAAATCAAGGAGGGATGCTTGCGTTGCAATGCACTGTTGAAGAGGCGCGAGCATTAATAGCTGATTTAGGCTTGAGTATTGCAGGTATTAATGCACCAAAACAAACGGTGGTTTCGGGAGATAAAGAAAAGCTGCAATTGTTGAAACAAAGCTGTGCGGATAAAGGTATCCGTTCGACGCTGTTATCCGTTTCGCATGCTTTTCACAGCGATCATATGCAGCCTATGTTAGAGAGTTTTAGAAGTGTTGCTGAAGAGATTCATTATCAAGTTGCACAAATACCCATTATTTCAACAGTGACGGGTCAGCGCTTGGAAGTAATTACCGCAGATTATTGGTGTGAGCAGTTAATAAGTCCGGTAAATTATTTAGGAGCAATGCAGGCATCACTCGAAGAGAATCAATTGTATCTTGAAGTAGGGCCTGGGGCTATCTTAACAACGCTTGGGCAACAATGTGCAGAAGGTAGGGAAGGTTTAATCTGGAGTTATAGTCTCAAGGCAGGTGTTGGAAATCGCGAGAGCATGTTAGTTGCTTTAGGTCAGTGTTATGTAGCAGGTTGTGAGATACATTGGGAGGATTATTACAGGCAACAAGAATACTTTTATCGTAGGGTAAGCATACCAACATATGCGTTTCAAGGGAAACGGTATTGGGTAACAGGAATTGATCCAGCTCGCTTGATGACTCGGGAAACAGCAAAGCCATTATTGCATTGGGAGCCGTCGCATGTGGTTGCAAAACGTGAGGAGGTGAATTTTAGCTGGCCTGAAGATTTGCTTGAGGAGGTTGCTGCAGAAGCTTTGCAAGCCTACCCCACCGATACATTGGAAGAAGGTTTTGCTTACCTTGAACGCTTAGCGTGGGGTTATATGGTGGATAGTTTGCATAAATTGGGTTGGTCTTACCAGGTGAGTGAGCGAATAACCGTCTCGCAAGCCCAAGAAACCTGGTCAGTGTTGCCAACGCATCGCAAATTATTGCATCAATTATTTACTGAATTATCTAAAGAAAGCATTATACAAGAAGTTTCCGAAGAAAGTGGCCAGCTAACGTATTGGCAAGTGTGTGATGATTTACCATCCAAAGAAGTGGTGGCAAGGCAGCGTGAAGCGATATTAAAGGAGTTGTCGGCTTATCCTGCGCTTCATATTGAACAAGGTTTATTAACGCGCTGTGGGAGTGCTTTAGCGGAAGTGCTAACGGGTAAACAGGCAGCTATCCCTTTATTATTTCCACAAGAAAGCGAAGCTTCCAGTAGTGCCACTGCACTATATCGCGAGAGTATGGGTGCTCAAGCGGCGAATTATATTTTAAGCGAAAGTATCCGTCGGATAATATCAGAAGTTACTTTTACTGGAAACTTACGTATTTTGGAAATTGGGGCAGGGACAGGAGGCACAACCCAAGCGGTTGTTCAAGTGCTGAAACAACAGGGGATTCCCTATGAATATACGTATACAGATATTTCCCGAGGATTTTTCTTAACGGCGAAAGAAAACTTTGGTAAAGAGAATATGGTGTACCAAGTATTGAATATTGAGCAAGATCCGAGAGTGCAGGGGTTTATGCCGTATCAGTACGATGTGGTGATAGCTTCGAATGTGTTGCATGCCACGAAAAATATTGAAGAGACTTTGGCGAACACGCGTCATTTATTGGCAGCCCAAGGGGTATTGGCGTTAATCGAGCTGAGTCAGTCTTCCCGCTTTTTAGATTTAAGCTTTGGTTTATTGGAAGGTTGGTGGCGTTTTGATGATGAGGTGCGCCATGATCATGCTTTATTGAAAGCAGAAGAATGGAAAGAAGTACTGAAAACAGCAGGATTTGAACATATTTCAAGCAGTAATGTGCCTTTTACCGTGTTATTGGCACAAGCAACAGTGGTAGCACCGGTGTATCGATTATCAGATGGGAGTCTTGCTTTGCCTTGGTTAGATAGCGTTGGAGATGAGATGGCTAGCCAGCGATTAACAGAAAACCGTGCCTTAGCAAGTTTTGGAGAAGTGACAGGGCATCCATTATTGGGATACAAGTTGCCATTAGCCATTAAAGAAACCATATACCATCAATCTTTACCAGCACCGTTACAAACAATGTTATCCGAGCATCAGGTGTTGGATTATTCTTTGATGCCTGGCACAGGGTTTGTTGAAATTTTATTAGCCGTTGCTCAGAATTATTTTCCAGGAGCTACAACGGAATTACAAAAAATAGTTATTAAAGAACCCTTGTTGCTAGAGCATGAACCGATCATATTGCAAGTTGTTGTTAAAGCTATGGAGCAAGACCGGGTAGAAGTAACTATTTGTTCTATGTCTCCAAAGATGGAGGAGTTACCTGGAAGTAAAACGCATGTGCTAGCTGAATTATGCAGAATGAATCAACCGTGTTTATCTACAAAGATAAAATTAGATGAAATTCGTGGACGCTGCGAAAAGAAAATGGAAAAATCGCAGTTTTACGTTTTGGTCAGTCGGCTGGGTTATGGCTACCGCGATAGATTTCAATGCGTACAGGCGGTGCATTATAAAGGGGAAGAATCTTTGGTTGAATTAACTTTGCCTGAGACTGATTTAAGTGCTTATATTCTACACCCTGCTTTATTGGATGGTGCGCTTCAAGGTGCCTTAGTGAATGCAAAATTAGATACGATGGCATTACCTATTGCTATGGAAAAGATTCGTACCTATGCATTACATGATACGCGACCGATATATGCTTATCACCGTCAAAAGAGTGAGGTGACACGTGATGTTTATTTGTTGAATGCTCAGGGTGAAGTAATTGCAGAGATTGAAGGATTGACAGTTAGCTTATTGCCCAAAAAAGCCTTGCGTCAGTTATTACGGCAATTATCAGGTAAAGTGTTGCCAACGCTATATTATGGATTGCAGTGGCAAGTAGAGACTATCGTCACACAAAAGAAACTAGCAGGAGAGCAAAACAGGATACTGTATCTATTATGCGATAAAGCGCAAGTGCAAGCTTGTTTAACCAGTGATCAAGCGCCTTTTGCTTTTTTCTTGCCTTCGGGAGAATACTATACCAGCACAGCGGGATGGTCAGAACGCTCGTTGGAATCCGTGCTAAGCGAACCATGGTCAGGTATCGTTTATGGTTGGATATTAAGAGCAACATTGGCGCGTGACTTTGATATCGAGCAACAGCGGACTCTGATCAATGTATTATTGACCTTTATACAAACCTTAGCAAAAACTAACCAACGGCTAAGCTTACGTATACTCACACAAGGTGCGCAAAGCACACACCCTTCTGAATCGCCGCATCTATCCCAGTCTGTTTTTAATGGTTTTTGTAAAACTTTACATATGGAATACCCGCAGTGGTCAGTGAGCCATATTGATTTAGATACATCGCTTTCAGTCAGTGACCAATTGCCCCGTGTTTTGCAAGAATTTACCGTA
This sequence comes from uncultured Gammaproteobacteria bacterium, assembly GCA_964471475.1. Lineage (GTDB taxonomy): Bacteria > Pseudomonadota > Gammaproteobacteria > CAISUE01 > CAISUE01 > JAJNBD01. Next base: position 57,035 of record CAYYFQ010000003.1, on the reverse strand, counting down.
GATATGGACCGAACGGACGTAGAAGTTTGTTATCGCGGCCCGCAGCGTGTGGTAAGTCGCACGTGTCGTTTAGAGGATCAACAGTCTGCTTATTTACCGATACCTGTTAGCGAATATACGTTGAAGAAAGCTATATCAGGTGATTTGACGGCGCTGCAATTAACATCTGTTGAGCCGCGCAGCTTATCATCTGAAGAAGTGCGTGTAGCCGTCCACGCTGTAGGAGTTAATTTCCGTGACGTACTGAATGCGATGAATCTTTACCCAGGCGCCTCGCCTTTGGGAAGTGACTTTTCGGGTACTGTACTTGAAGTAGGGGCCGCAGTGACTCATCTACATGTAGGTGAGGGCGTGTTCGGAATTGCTTGGGGTAGCTTGGCAAGTATCGCTATTACGCATCATACCCAAGTGTATGCGAAACCACGAGAATTGACATATCCCCAAGCGGCCACTTTGCCTTCGGTGTTTTTAACTAATTATCGTGCGTTAATTGAAGAAGCTCAATTAAAGAAAGGCGATAAGATTCTGATTCATGCTGCAACGGGGGGAATCGGTTTATCAGCTATTCAGATGGCAAAGTATCTGGGTGCTGAAATTTATGCAACCGCAGGAACTCCTGAAAAGCGTGCTTATTTGAGTCACCTCGGTGTTAAATATATCTATGACTCGCGATCGTTAGCCTATCAAGAAGCGTTATTAGCTGATACTCAAGGTAGTGGCGTGGATGTCGTGCTTAATAGTTTAACGGGAGAAGGATTTGTCGAAGCCACGCTTGCATGTTGTGCACAACATGGTCATTTTATTGAATTAAGTAAGCGGGCTATTTGGACTACAGCACAGATGGCAGCAGTAAGGGCTGATGTTAAATATAGTGTTATTGCTTTAGACGAAGATTTGGCGCGATCGCCTGAACATATACCTGTCATGTGGGAAGCGATGCGACCGTTATTCGCAGAGAAAACTTATACAGCCTTGCCAGTAACGGCTTTTACTATAGGTCATGCAGTAGAAGCATTTCAACATATGCAACAAGCAAAGCACATCGGCAAAGTGGTGATTGTGCTACAAAGGCCTTTGCAAATCGAGTTACAACTCGATCAACAAGCAAGTTACTTAATTACGGGAGGACTTTCGGGTCTAGGGTTGGCGACAGCCGAATTACTGGTGAATCGAGGTGCGAAGCAACTGGTTCTCATCAGTAGACGAAAACAAGTTGATGCGAGAACAGCAACTACGCTCGAGCAATGGCGGGCTAGTGGTGTAGATATTCAAGTGAAGCAAGTCGACGTGAGTGATGAAATTCAGGTTAAAGATTTATTGCAGATGATTCAAACTGAATGTTTGCCGTTGAAAGGTATTATTCATTCAGCCGGTTTATTGATGGATGCTACATTACTGCAGCAAGATTGGGCGCATATGGAATATGTGTTTAAACCTAAAATCTATGGTGCTTGGCACTTACATCAATGGAGCCAGCGCCTGAATATGGAATTAGACTATTTTGTGATGTATTCCTCAACAGCATCGTTTTTAGGCAATGTAGGTCAAGCCAACCATGCTAGTGCCAACGCTTTTTTAGATGCTTTAGTTCATGCAAGAAGGGCGCAAGGCTTGGTAGGTCAAACTATCCACTGGGGTCCTTGGGCGGAGATTGGCACGGCAGCGATTTATAAAGCACGCCATGAAAAAATAGGGTTAAAGCAACTGGGTGTACAAGAAGGCGTCGCCGCGCTTGAGCGTATTTTATTAGATCCGAACGTAGATGAGACAGCAGTGCTATCAGCAAATTGGGAAAAGTTTAGTGCTATGTCAACACCAAATCTCAAACGTTTTATGAACCCTTTAATTGCAGCCAGCGTAGGTCAAGGTAATGTGAACTCAACAAATGCACTGTGGCTAAAAGAAATCTTAAGCAAACCTAGACCAGAAAGACAATCTTGGATTGCAGCAAAACTAAAACAGCTGATTGCTAAGATTACAGGACTCAATGAGCAAGACCTCAACGAACAAACTGGATTTACCGAGATGGGATTAGATTCTTTAATGATTATGGATCTAAAAAATCGCTTGCAAAGCTTTTTAGGAGACAGTGCCGCTTTACCAAATACAGTGCTGTTCGACTATCCAAATCTAAAACGGCTGAGCCAATATCTTACTGAGCAGATTAATGTTTTTGAAGAAAAAACGACAGGTATTCAGCAAACAGAAAAATCAGCAGAAATGGCTTATGGATTACCAAGGACGTTAATAGAAACAAAATTAGTTGAAATGTTTAAGAAGCGATTTGCAATACAGACAATAAGTGTAATTGACAAAATCAATGATTTGAAAAATACCACACTTGCTCAGTGGATGAGCATGCATCGCGCTATGCAAGAACTGAGTAACGCGCTGAAAGAGCAAATGAAAGTGCTGCCAGCACAAGGACAAGAAGCAGCTGAAGATGCAGCAATAAAATTAGATATCAATATCTTGGAAAAAAATACGATTGCAGAAATGTCGCTTTATCTAAGTTGCTTGGTAGAGTCTCAGGTTGCTATTGAGCGGGATCCTTTATTTACCTTTGTCAAAAAAAATAATCAAAGTTTAATTACTTCCTTGCTTACCAAAGGGGCGAAGAAAATTAACATGGCAGATAGCAATGGTAAAACCAGTCTTCATTTGGCAGCGCAATTAGGCAATACAGCGATGGTAGTATGGTTACTATCGCAGGGAGCTGACCTCAACCAGCAAACTCGGCTAGGTGTTACACCGTTGGCATTAGCTTTGTTTAATCAGCAATTTGATGTAGTAAAAAAACTTTTAATATACTTGCCTAAAGTAGATGAAGCAGTACTTGCGCTCACATCAACGGAGGCGATAAGGCATGATCTCTTGAGTGCTATGGCTATACGTGATTGTATTTTGGGTTCACGGCTCCCGTGGATAAAGCCTTTTGAAGAAAATTTACGTCAAGGAAAACGATTTGATCAAGATATTTCGCTTGATCTTATAAGACAACTATCATTGCTTTTACCTGATTATGGAAAGCGCTTTATTGAGCATAGGATTTTAGAGGTATCACAAAGCACTTCGTCTCATGCTATCGCTCCTCTATTAGAAGGAGTAGGAATTTTTGGCCAACAGGCTTCGTCATCGCAGCCGACCAAAGATACCTTAGAGAAAAAACAGGCAGAGGAATATCGTAGATAAACAAAGTTTTTATGGAAGAGGAAATGATGATATGTATCAAAATATATTTGAAGCAGTTAAAGCAAATGATATAAACGCTGTTAGGGGTTTTATCGAAGCAGGCGTTGATAAAGAATCTCAAAGTACGGCTTTAGATCTAGCGGCAGAATTAGATTTTGATGAAATTTCCGAGCTATTAATTCCTTATGAAGATAAGGACGATCTTTTGGAAGAAGAAGTAAAGGACTCACCTAATATTGATGTAAATACGCTGAATGCTTTTAAAAGATCTTTTAGAAGATTGGGAAGTGGACTTTCACCATCACGAGATATACGCAGTACTGAGCCTATTGCAATCATCGGAATGAGTGCGCGTTTCCCCGGTATGGGAAGTGATTTATCGGGCTTTTGGCGTATGCTGTCAGAAGGAAAAGATGCAACAGCTGAAATCCCAAGAGATCGTTGGTCGGTAGATGCATATTATTCGCCAGTTCAAGGCGTGCCGGGAAAAAGTTATACGCGATTAGGATCTTTTCTTCAGCAAGATGTAAAAACATTTGATGCTACTTTTTTTAATATTAGTCCGAAGGAAGCAAACTATTTAGACCCACAGCAGCGCTTGCTGATGGAAGTCGTATGGGAAGCACTAGAATCGGCTCATATCGTCCCTGAAAAACTTCGTGAAAGCAACACAGGGGTCTATGTTGGCATTGCGGCACAAGATTATGGTGCAATGATTAATCAACTACAACCGGAAGAAGCGTATACGGCTTATACCGCGACTGGAAATGCATTGAGTACAGCAGCAGGGAGAATTGCTTATTGGTTGGGATGCCAAGGACCTGCCATGAGTATTGAAACCGCCTGCTCTTCATCTTTAGTGGCATTAGATGAGGCGTGTCATCGCATTCAGAGCGGTGAAATTCAAATGGCCATTGTGGGTGGCGTGAATTTATTGCTTGCGGAAGGTAATTTTATTAATTTTTCGCAAGCGCATATGCTATCGGTGGATGGGAAATGCAAGACATTTGATGCTAGTGCCGATGGATTTGGTCGTGGTGAAGGTTGTGGCATAGTTATTTTAAAATCATTGCGTCGAGCTCTTATCAATAATGATGCGATTTTAGCAGTCATTCGCAGCAGTGCAGTGAATCAAGATGGCCCAAGTAGCGGCCTAACTGTACCGAATGGCCCTGCACAAGAGCAGTTGATAAAAAGTGCCTTAAAAAAAGCCGAGCTTAGCCCTAACGACATTGATTATATTGAGGCACATGGTACAGGGACAAGTCTTGGCGACCCGATTGAATTGAATGCTTTAAGATCAGTTTTTTCCACGGACGTACCAAGAGAGCAGCCACTCATAGTGGGGACGGCGAAAACGTATGTGGGGCATTTGGAGGCAGCTGCCGGTATGGCTGGTTTGATCAAAACTGTACTTTCATTACAGCATGGTCAAATACCCAGCTTATTACATTTTCAGCAATTAAATCCACATATTGATCTAGAGGGTAGCAACATTCAATTGCCCGTAGGTATGCAAGCGTGGGAGCGTCGAGAGCATCATATACGTCGTGCTGGTGTTAGTTCGTTTGGCTTTAGTGGCACCAATGCGCATGTGATAGTTGAAGAAGTACCTTGTGATCACACACAAGATTCTTCTCAAGATACACGTTCTCAGTTGATTGTATTTTCAGGTAAACAAAGCGATGCACGAGAAGGACTCAAAGAAAAATACGCGCATTATTTGGAAGATAGCCAAGAAGAGCTAGGGAATATAGCGTATACGAGTGCGGTAGGACGGAGTCATTTTGCCTATCGAGGTGCGGTCGTAGCGCGAACCGTAGAAGATTTCAAAGAAAAGCTAGCAAGGGATGAGTTACTTCGTGGTGATGCGAGGGTTCCTAAAACCATTACGTTTTTATTTACGGGCCAAGGGAGTCAATATGCCCATATGGGGCGTGAGCTATATGAAACATATCCTGTTTTTCGAACGCTATTAGATGAATGTGCGGAGTTATTAAAAGAAGAATTGCCCCAACCTTTTTATAGTATATTGTTTGGTGATAACACGGAGTTATTGAATCAAACTCAATATGCGCAACCTGTGATTTTCGCATTGGAATATGCTTTGGCTAAGCTGTGGATGAGTTCAGGAGTGATGCCACATCAGCTTATTGGTCATAGCATTGGGGAATTGGTAGCAGCAACGATTGCTGAGGTGATGACATTAGAAGAAGCGCTGAAACTGGTGTCAGCAAGAGGGCGACTGATGCAAGGGTTACCTGAAAATCAAGGAGGAATGCTTGCTTTACAATGTTCTGTGGAAGAAGCGCGAGCGTTAATAGCAGATTTAGGCTTGAGTATTGCGGGTATTAATGCCCCTAAACAAACGGTAGTTTCGGGAGATAAAAACAAACTGCAAGTATTGAAACAAAGCTGCGCAGACAAAAATATCCGTTCGACGCTGTTATCGGTTTCTCATGCTTTTCATAGTGATCATATGCGGCCTATGCGAGAAGATTTTAAAAAGCTTGCAGAAACAATTCATTATAAAGTGCCACAAATTACAATGATTTCAACGGTAACGGGCGATCGATTGGAAGCGATTACTGCGGATTATTGGTGTGATCAATTACTAAGTCCAGTGAATTATTTAAGAGCGATGGAAAGATCTTTCCAAGAGAATCAGTTATATCTTGAAGTAGGGCCTGGGGCTATATTAACCACTCTTGGACAACAATGTGCAGAAGGTAGGGAAGGTTTAAGCTGGAGTTACAGTCTCAAGGCAGATGTTGGGAATCATGAAAGCATGTTAGTGGCTTTAGGTCAGTGTTATGTAGCCGGTTGTGAAATATATTGGGAAAATTATTACAGGTCCCAAAGGTACTCTTATCGCAAGGTAAGCTTGCCGACGTATGCGTTTCAAAGAAAACGTTATTGGCTAGAAGCATTAACGCATAGACACCAAGCATCTTATTCGGTCAATGGAACAATGGCTAGCGGTCATCCTTTATTGGGGCAGTTGACCGTTTTACCCGAAGGAGGAGTGCTATATCAACAATCACTGAGCGATCCGGCGCTCAGATATTTGTGGGATCATCAAATTTTACAGACGGCAATTATGCCGGGCGTAGCGCTGCTGGAAATGATGTTGGCGGCTGGACGCTTGACTTTTCCGCGTTTTTTATTAGAAGAAGAGCAACTGCCGGTTGTTCAAGTGCAAAGTCTTGATATTCATGCGCCATTGATCTTAAACAAAGATCGTTTGCTGCAAACACAGCTAAGTATTGATAAAGCAAGCAAAGTGTTACGAATTATGATTTACAGCCGTACTGAAAAAGATGAGCCAGGAAGCGCTGTGCTTCATGCCGAAGGGCAAGTGCGCATGTTAGAAACGACATCAATGCCTTCATTGCTAGAGACGCCTGCTATTGAAGGGCGTTGCCGACAAGTGATGCGAGGAGATGATTTTTATAGATTAGCAAATAGGGCAGGATTTAATTATCAAGCAGCTTTTCAAGTAATTGATCTAGTGAATTATAGTGAAAACGAAGCTGTTGTACGGTTAAAAGCGCCAACGCAACTTGATGCTGGCTATTATCTTTCTCCAGCTTTATTAGATGGCGTCCTGCAAGCCTTGATGTTAGCTGTGCATGATCGTGAACACGCATTAGCCCAAATGATTTATTTACTCGGGAGTTTTGGTGCGCTTACTTATACAGGAGAAAGAGAGGCTCTTAATCATGCAAGTCATATCTCGCTAAATTGGAAATGTAATGAAACAGGTTTTCCTACAGAGATACAAGTTGCCGTGTATGATCGATCGGGTGAGTGTTGCTGCCATTTGCATGATGTCAAAATACAAGCTGTGAACCGTGCTCAGTTCAGTAGTTATTTGAATCAGCTTAGTCAGGGATTAAAGCGTAAACAAATAGCTGAATGTTATGAATATGCTTGGCAAGTTTGTGAAAAAGATGTTGCTAATGGCGGTGTAATACAGCCAACATTGTGGTTAGTGGCTAATGAAACATGGGCAAGTGAAATTCGTCACCGCTATGAAACAGGCATTGTGATGCTTGCGAATGGTTGTTATCAAATATGGAATCGATCAGAAACATCTGCTTGGGAAGTAACAGAGAATAGTGAACAAGCTTTAGTTAAAATAATGTCATTACCGATATCCCCAGTGCAAGTAGTCATTCACTGGCAATATTTGCAACATGAGTTAGAAGAAACCATTACTCCAACAAGCGCATGTGAGCGCTTGTTACACCGCTTGTTCCTGATTACGCAAACATTATTTACGCCAACTACTTCCTTAAAAGCTTGTGTGCTATGGAGCCAAGGAGCGCATAATCATGATTTAGTACAGGCAGGATTAATAGGATTTATGCGCTCATTATGGGTAGAGTTATCTGCACGGGATATCCGATGTTGCCATGTTGATATGGATTTTTTTGAACCTCAATTAGAACAATGGCGTTATATCACACAGATATTAGCGCATGGTCTCATAGAGCGTGAGGTACGCTATCGTGCAGGCAAACGCTATGTAGGAAGATTGCAAGGAGCAATCGCTATAGATAAAAAAGTGCTTCCACAAGAAGCAGGGCCTTATACCTTAGTTAAAGGCAATGCAGGGTTAATTGATGAACTGCATTTGGTTAAAAACATTGGTGCGCAACGTGCATTAGCAGCACATGAGCTTCGTATTAAATTTAAAGCAGCTGCTTTAAATTTTAGAGATGTTTTGAACGCAATGAATCTCTATCCAGGCGATGCAGGTTCTTTAGGGAGCGATTTTGCAGGAGTTGTGGTAGAAGTTGGTCGTGATTGGATAGATCATTATCAAGCCGGAGATCGCGTGTTAGGTATAGGCGCTCAGCTAGCGGAAGATGTTCGTCACTGTGCGGGAAGCTTCTCAAGTGAAGTTATTGTTGATGGTCGCATCGTAGCAAAACAACCTCAGCAATTAAGTCATGCGGAGTCAGCCGGGTTGCCAGTGGTATTTTTAACGGCGTATCAAGCACTCATTCAATGCGCTCAACTAAAACCTAAAGAAAGCGTATTAATTCATACAGCCACAGGTGGGGTAGGTTTAGCTGCAATTCAAATTGCACAAGCCATTGGCGCGAAGATTTATGCGACGGCGGGGGATGCGCGCAAGCGGGATTATTTAAAATCATTAGGGATACAGCATATTTATGATTCACGTAGCTTGGCGTATGGAGCAGCTATTTTACAAGATACACAGGGACGAGGCGTAGATGTAGTGCTCAACACGTTAACGGGTCAAGGTTATATTGAAACAAGTTTACAAGTGTGTGCACAAGAAGCGCGGTTTGTTGAAATAAGTAAACGCGATGTATGGACAGAAGAGCAAATTTATCATTGTCGTAAAGATATTGTTTATACGGTGTTAGCTTTGGATAGCATGATTGCTCATGATTCTGAGTTTATTCAAAAATTGTGGAACAAAATATCGCCCCAATTTGAGACAGGTATTTATCACGCTTTACCGTATGAGCATTATGCATTAACAGAAGTGAAAGAAGCATTTAAAGCCATGCAGCGTGCTGAACACATTGGCAAAATAATTATAAGCACTGTTCCAGAATATCACGCTAAACTCGAAAAACGTCCAGGCAGCTTTTTAATCACCGGAGGGTTAAGAGGTTTAGGTTGGGAAGTTGCGAAGTTTCTGGTTGCTCAAGGGGTGGAGGATCTGATTCTCATTGGTCGGCATGCTCCTTCTTCTGAAGTACAGGCGATAATCAGTGAATGGCAAAGTCAAGGCATACGCGTACAAGTATCTCAATTGGACATCGCCGATGCTAATGCTGTAGAGGATCTATTTAGGCAATTAACCGAAACACGACTTGCGCTGCGCGGTATTATTCATGCAGCAGGGGTGATTCAAGATAATTTATTAGAGAAGCAAAGTTGGCCACAATTTGAGGCCGTATTAAAACCCAAATTGGCGTTATGGTATTTGCATCACTATAGCCAGCCGGAACTTGAATATTTTATTAGTTTTTCATCAGTGGCCTCTATCATCGGTAATGTTGGACAGTTAAATTATGCAGCAGCTAATAGTTTTATGGATGAATTGATGGCCTATCGTCGACAACAAGGTTTAAGTGGCCAGAGTATTCATTGGGGACCTTGGGCCGAGGTGGGTATGGCAACTGACAGTCGTTTGCAGTCTTTCCATGAATCTAGAGGGGTCCATCCTTTCAGTAGAGACAAAGGAATAGCTTTATTTGAGCAAGTAATGCTGGGTCAAGAATCTTCACCAATATTGATTGATGCAAATTGGGCACAAATGGCGAGTATGAACCCGATAACTAACCGGCTATTGGAAAAGCTATTAATTGACCAATCTGCTGCTCCGATGAAATCAACTGCAGGCGATGGGAAATGGCTAACAGGATTATTAGCATTGTCGATGGAAGTGCGTCAATTAACAGTGCAAGAAAAATTGAAAGCACTTGTAGCACAAGTGAGCCAATTGGAAGTGAGCGAGATTGATGTTCATGCAGAATTTGCCGCGATGGGGCTTGACTCTTTGATGGCAGTGGATTTAAAAAATCGGTTGCAAGCGCTTTTAGGTAACGACATTATTTTGTCCAATGCCATTATGCTGGAATGTGCTACTTTAGAAAAGCTAAGCCAATATATTACTTCACAATTGAATCAATTAGCCGAAGCAAAAACGGTACAGATTCAACCAAGACAACCAGCGATAACAGCATATTGCCCCCCAAGAACAAGCTTAGAAATGCAATTGGTGGAAATATTTAAGACGCACTTTTTAATAGAAAGATTAGGTGTATTTGATGATGTAAGCGATACTCAAAAAATAACTCTGTTGCAGTGGTTGACATTGCATAAGCAAATAGCGCAATTAGTCGAAACTAGCTTAGCAGAGTTAAAAGAGGCCTTACTTAAGGAAGATGAACCTACGAAGCAATTTGACCCCATGCATGTTCTACAGCAAAAAAGTATTGCTGCTATGGCATTGCACCTCAGCTGTTTTATAGAGCTTAAAACAGATATTGGTAACGACACCTTATTTGTTTGCGTGAGGAAAAATAATAAAAAACTTCTTGCTTCAGTACTTGAAAAAGGAACAAGGAAAATTAATCTCTCGGGTGCTAATGGTAAAACGAGCCTCCACTTGGCGGTGCAATTAGATGACATGGATATGGCGCTGTGGTTACTGTCAAAAGGAGCTAATTTGAACCAACGAACACATTTAGGTGTTACCCCTTTAGCTTTGGCCTTGTATAGTCAGAAGTCAAGAATAGCCCAAGCATTTTTAGGGTATCTACCTGTGGTTGATCAAGCAATGCTGTCATTAACGGAAGATCAAACGGTGCGGCAATATTTGTTGGGCGCGATTGCCATTCGTAATTTTATTATCGAATCAGAATCTCCAGCGGTAGAGCCATTGAAAGAAAATATTCGACAAGGGAAATTATTTTATCAAGATATTAAAGAGGAAGATATCGTACAACTTTTATCTTCAATACCAGAAGAAGGCCAATTATTTATTGAGCGGTTGGTACTAGGAAGATCAAGGTCGCCACGCGCTTTAAGCAGCGCGATGGAGTTTTTCCCTCAACCCCCTTCTTTGCCAACTCCTAAAGAAGCCAATAAACCAACAGAGCAACTAGGAGCGGCTGCCAGTTCTTTGGCTCCCCCATAGAGCGGGTAATTCTGCCATGCCGGTTATAAAACATCAATTTTCTATTGGAGGATTATACTGATGTATGAGTACGCAAATATTTTTGATGCAATTCGTAAAAACGATCAACAGGCTGTTCAATATTTTTTGAAAAAGGGTGTTAATTTATCGAGTGTCGATGCGGTGTCTAAACTAACACCATCTGCATTGGCGGCAGAATTAGGATTTGATGAGCTAGTTGAGTTATTACTAGAGCATGAAGGGATTTGTGAGGAAGAAGATCTTTCAGGTGAGGGGCAATATGAACTTATGTCTTTCACAAAGCAGACTGCACCTATTGTGTTGTCTGCTTCAAAAAGCCAAGAACGATTTTATTTTCTAGATAAGCTACTCGGTGAGCCTGCTTCTTATTACGAACATAATGTGCTGGAGTTAAGTGGGCAATTTTCTGAAGAAATTTTTAAGCAAGCATTAGCTCAGTTAATGCAGCGTCATGAGATTTTGCGTACGCAGTATAGGCTTGATGAAACAGGACAAATTATTCAAGAAATTTTACCTGAAGCGCAGGTATCTTTGGTTACTGCTGATAAAAGAAGTGATGCAGCGATTGATATTAAAAATCTTGGGGTACAAGAATGTAGTTTTATTAAAGAGCCATTTGATTTAAGTAAAGCGCCTTTATGGCGGGTGAAGCTATTTTATACTTCTACCAATACGGTTGTATTACTTTTTGTTTTTCATCACATTGTTGTTGACGGTGCTTCTGGTTCAATATTTTTTAAAGATCTTTTTACGTTATATCGCGCCCTTTTAGATCCAAATCCTCAATTATCATTATCGTTATTACCGCCGGCTTTTCAATTTCGTCAATATGCGGCGTGGGAGAAAGACTGGTGCACTTCTCAAGATTATCAAGTGCAGTTACGCTACTGGCAGCAACGGTTAAGTGGTTATGAATCACGTATTGTATTACCTGCTGATGTGCATAGTACTAGCTCGGCAATAGTTACTCAAGAGAGCGGGCACAGCATGACTTTTATCTTACCAGAAGCTTACCATCAAAGTATGCTACGGTTAAGTAAAGCACAAGGAGCAACGCCCTTTACCACATATTTAGCTACTTATTTTATTTTATTGGCTAAATATACTCAGCAAAAAGATATATTGGTTGGGACAGCATTTTTCAATCGTTTATTGCCGGGATGTGAGTCTGCCGTCGGTTGTTTTGTCAATACATTACCGCTTCGCTGTCAGCTCGAAAATGAGCAGACATTTTCAACATGGTTAAAAATATTAAAAGCCGATGTGCAATACGATTTACTCAATGGTCAGGTACCCTATAATGATATTGTTAGAAGCGCTTTCCAAAAAACAGGACATGCGGACGATCTGATTGAAGCGTTTTTTGTCTATCAGCTTGGCTTGAATTTAGGTGCATCTCAAACCGATTATCATTTACCCTTTACATTCCAATCCTATCCTGTCGATCATGAAACGCCAGGCACAGTCAAGTATCCTATCGGGGTGGAATTCATTGAAAACCAGCGTCAAGTTTATTTAACTTTCAATTATCGAAGTGATTTATATACCCAAGCTTGTATTGAGCGATTATTTACGCACTATTGTCGAATCCTTGACGTTGTGACTGCAGCGCCACAAATTGCGCTTAAAGACATTAGAATGCTGACGGAGGCAGAAGTTCATCAACAACGTCTAACGTGGAACCAAACGACCCAGCCTTTTCCCCAAGCGACATTGCATCAACTCTTCGAAGCGCAAGTTGCAAGAACCCCACATCAGGTTGCACTTGCTTATGAAAATCAACGAATGAGTTATGCCGAGCTGAATGCCAGAGCAAATCAAGTAGCGCATTACTTAAGAGCACATGGAATAAGCTCAGATGCCGATCAATTTGTAGGCTTAGTTATCGAGCGTTCCTTTGAAATGATTATTGGCATATTAGGCATATTAAAAGCAGGTGCTGCTTATGTGCCGATGGATCCTACTTACCCCGATGACCGGCTAAGCTATATTCTGGGGGACACTCAAATAAATATATTGCTGACACAAGAAAGTTTATTACCAAGATGGCGCAAATTGTCTGTAGGCATGCCTCAATTTTCAATAGTCCCTTTAGATCAGACTGATATTTTTGATGCATTTGCGCAAGACAATCTGGTAGGAACATCAAAGCCGCAAGATTTGGCTTATGTTATCTATACTTCAGGTTCCACAGGAAAACCCAAAGGGGTGCTTGTACAGCATGCTGGTGTTGTAAGTTTATTGTTTGATCTAAAACAACGTTATCAGCTTGACCGTAGCGAAGTGATGTTGCAATTTTTTAATTATGTTTTTGATGCTTCAGTAGAGCAAATCATGTTGCCGCTGTTAAATGGTTATGAGTTGTTGCTGTTGCCTAATCGATTGTGGTTACAAAAAGAGCAATTTTACCATTATCTTAATGCGCATGGTGTTACCCATGTACATGCTACGCCGAGCCTTTTAGAACTTTATACGTTTGATAGAGTGAGGTCTGTCAAAAGAATTATAGCGGGAGGTGAAAAATTAACGGCCAGTATTTGTAAAAAAATTAAAGGCGATGCAGATACAAAAATTTTTAATGTCTATGGTCCGACTGAAACGACGATTACCTCATTTGTTGCTGTGGTCAAAGATGAAAATATTTCTATAGGATATCCTGTTAGTAATACTTTAGCTTATGTGTTGGATGAGAATTTAAATCTTTTGCCGCTAGGGGCGGCTGGAGAGCTGTACATTGGTGGTGTGGGTTTAGCACGAGGTTATTTAAATCGAGAGGATTTGACCAAAGAGCGATTTATTTGGCATCGATTTGATAGCGAAAGCGAACCCGTAAGATTGTATAAAACAGGCGATTGGGTGCGTTATTCGGTCGATGGCGATTTGGACTATATTGGACGTGCAGATAATCAAATTAAGATTCGAGGATTTAGAGTTGAGTTAGAGGAAATTGAAGAACAATTATCACAACAAGCGCAGGTTGATTGCGCCGCGGTTTTAGTCAGAGAAGAGGCCGGTAACAAACAATTGGTGGCCTATGTTGTTCCTGCTCAACTATTGGGTGAGGATTTACAGAGTAAGAAAGATTATATTCAAACACTAAGAACACAATTAGCAACTGTTTTACCGGATTACATGGTTCCTGCGCACATGATGTTGGTTGATACCATGCCATTAAATGTGAATGGGAAGATTGATCGCAAGGCATTGTCACAACTCTCTATTGATGATGGCGACAAGCAAGATTATCATGCGCCAGAAACAACAACAGAAAAACGCCTGGCAGCGCTTTGGTCCGAGATATTGCATATACCGGTGGATAGAATTGGCTTACACGATAACTTTTTTCATTTGGGCGGACACTCATTGCTCATGATGAGCTTATTATCCAAAGTTCGCGAAGGTTGGCAAACGGAGCTCAGTTTAAAAGCTATTTTTAATTTAGCTGATTTGCAAGCGATGGCAAAAGCAATTGATGAATCGCTGGGTCAAACCTTAGCGTTACCCGTATTAACGAAGCAATTGCGTTCTGAGTTTATTCCTTTATCATTTGCGCAGCAGCGCTTGTGGTTTTTAGAACAACTCAGGCCGGGGAACGCAGTGTACCAAGTGCCTTTAGTGTTAAAGCTGCAGGGGCAATGTCATACCGATGCTTTAAGTCGTGCTTATATGGCAATGATCGAACGCCATGAAAGCTTACGCACGCACTTTGAATCGGTGGTCGGCGAAGCTACTCAGGTTGTTGATGAAGCCAATAAAATTCCTAGACTCTTGATTCAACATGCTGCCAGTTTGTCTAAAGACGTAAAGACATACATAGAAGAGGGAATCTTAGCTCCATTTGATTTAACACGTGGGCCACTGATTCGTGGTGAATTGATTGTTTTAGAAAAAGATACATTTATTTTATTTGTTGTGATGCACCATATCATTACGGATGGTGTATCCATACAAATTTACTTACGAGAGTTATTTGAGTTTTATCGTCAGTATAGTGAAGGCAGTCAGGAATTAGCGCCGCTTCCTGTGCAATATGTGGATTATACTTTGTGGCAGCGCACTTGGTTAAAAGATGCGGTGCTACAAGAACAAGTCGCTTATTGGCAACAACAGCTCAATGATATTCCTGAACTAATAACCTTACCTACCGATTACCCACGCCCGAAGGAATTAACTTACGCCGGTGGACGTGTGGGTTTTAATTTGTCTGAAGAAGTGGTGAGTAAACTTAAAATATTTGCTCAAGCAAACCAAGTTACGATGTATATGGTGATGTTAGCTGCTTTTCAGGCAGTATTACATCGCTATAGTGGTCAAAAAATTATTGTGGTGGGTAGCCCCATTGCGAATCGGCGGGCAGAACAAACCGAGTCGCTGATAGGATTTTTCGTCAATACTTTAGCATTAAAAGCTGACTTTAGTGAAAAATTAACGGTTAAGGAATTCATTGAGCAAATAAAAGCGACGACGCTGGATGCTTATGCACATCAAGATATTCCATTTGAACACCTGGTGAATCACTTAAATATTGTCCGTCAAACCAACGCAAATCCGATATTTCAAGTGATGTTGGCTTATCGAGAAGATACTACGGAATTACAACCTTTAGGAAATCTAGATGTTTCTTTTTTAGAAGAGGGGGAATACCCCATTGCGAAGTTTGATCTGGCACTTGATATGGTATATCGAGGAAAAGCAATCCATGCTTATATGGAATATTCAAAAAATCTATTTAAACCAAAAACAATACATCGTTTAATGGAGCGCTTTGAGCGGTTTTTAACGCAGATGGTCAAGCGGCCAGAAGCTTATTTACACGAATTGTCACTGCTTAGCGAAGCAGAAGTTCACCAACAATTAGTTGAATGGAACCAAACACAATGTGATTACCCCAAAACAACGGTTCATGAATTCTTTGAAGCCCAGGTAACAAGAACACCCGACCAAATTGCCTTGGTATATGAAGATCAAACCATGACTTATCGAGTGCTGAATGCAAGAGCCAATCAGCTTGCGCATTATCTAAGCGCTCAAGGGATTGGTTCCATACCTGACCAGCTAGTGGGATTAAGCATAGAGCGTTCTTTTGAAATAATCATTGGAATTTTAGCGGTATTGAAAGCAGGTGGAGCTTATGTGCCGATGGACCCTGCACATCCTGATGAACGTTTGCGCTACATGTTGAAAGACACCCAAGTGTCTTTGGTGTTAACCCAAACTCATCTTGTACCCAGATGGTTGAGCTTATCAAATGATGAATACCCGTTTTTGGTAACCGATTTAAACAGTCTAGCTAACACGCAGCTATTAGAAGAAAATATAAGAAATACCGTGAGTCCAGATAGTCTCGCTTATGTTATTTATACGTCTGGGACAACTGGTACGCCTAAAGGAGTCATGATTGAGCATCATGGAGTTGCAGATACTTTAAGAGAGGCCGCGCTTATTCAAGAAGTTGGTGACGGTACGCATGTATTGCAATTTGCTGCGATGAATTTTGATGCCATGGTTTGGGATTTGGCTACTTTAATGGTGGGCGGGATTTTACATTTGTTATCAAGTCGCTATTCCATCATGGAGTCTTTGAAGCAAGTCTTAACCAAACATCCCATTGAAGTTGCCGTGTTAACGCCGAGTGTATTAAGGCAATTTTCGGCGACAGATTTTCCGCATTTAAAAACTTTAATAGCGATGGGAGAAGCGTTAGATGAATCGCTGATGCAATATTGGGCAGAAAAATGCCGTATTTTTATCAACGGCTATGGTCCAACAGAAGCGACGATCTGTACTACTTTATCTGTTTACAATTCACAAGCAAAAAACTTCCTCGCTGCTCGGATTGGCCGTCCGATTGCCAACACAAACTTATATGTCTTTGATGAAAATACTCAGCTTTTACCGATTGGTATACCTGGCGAGCTCTATGTTGGTGGACAAAGATTAGCGCGAGGTTATTTGAATCGACAAGACTTAACCAACGAACGATTTATTTGGCATCGATTTAGTGGTGAGAGTGATCCAGTCAGAATGTATCGCACCGGTGATTTAGTGCGTTATTCAGCAGATGGTGCTTTGGAATATATTGGGCGAGTTGATAACCAAATTAAGATTCGAGGTCTTCGAGTTGAATTAGAAGAAATTGAAGCACAATTATTAAAACAAGCACATATTGCCCATGCTGCGGTTATTGTAAGAGAAGAGTCGGGTGAAAAACAATTAGTAGCCTATTTGGTTACGGATCAGGTATTTAATGAAGATGTGCAAAGTAAAAAAGATTATATTCAAGCATTAAGAACTCAATTAGCAAAATTTTTGCCCAATTACATGATTCCCGCTCACATGATACTGATTGATGTCATGCCATTAAATGTGAATGGAAAGGTTGATCGCAAAGCATTATCTCAACTCTTTATTGATGATTGCGCCCAGCAAGATTATCGTGCGCCAGAAACAGCAACAGAAAAACACTTAGCTGAACTTTGGTCGGCGTTGTTACATATACCGGTGGATAGAATTGGATTAAATGATAACTTTTTCCATTTAGGTGGGCATTCACTGCTCATGATGAACTTATTATCCGAGGTCCGAGAAGCCTGGCAAACCGAACTTAGTTTAAAAACCATTTTTAATTTAGCTTCTTTGCAAGAGATGGCAAGCACGATTGATGAATCGCTGGGACAAACGTTATCACTGCCAGCATTAGCTAGGAAAGTGCGTCCTGACGTTGTCCCTTTATCGTTTGCACAACAACGCTTATGGTTCTTAGAGCAACTCATGCCAGGTAAGGCTGTGTATCAAGTGCCCTTGGTAGTAAAGCTGAGTGGACGTTGTGATATAGATGTATTAAGTCGTGCTTATACCGCCATGATTGAACGGCATGAAAGCTTACGGACGCGTTTTGCATCTGTAGCAGGAGAAGCTGTTCAAGTCGTTGATGAGACTGACAAGATCCCACGGCTTATGGTTCGCGACGTTGCAAGCTTGGGAGAAGATGTGAGAGCGTATTTACAAAAAGGCATTGCAACATCATTTGATTTAACGCGTGGCCCCTTGATTCGTGGCGAATTAATTGTTTTAGGAGAAGATGCATTTATTTTGTTTGTGGTGATGCACCATATCATTACCGATGGGGTATCGATGCAGGTTTACTTACAAGAATTAGTTCGCCACTATCGTCAGTATAGTGAAGGCGGTCATGAATTAACGCCGCTTCCAGTACAGTATGTCGATTATACTTTGTGGCAACGATCTTGGCTGAAAGATGAAGCGCTGCAAGAACAAGTCGATTATTGGAAGCAGCAGCTTAGCGATATTCCTGAAATGATAAGCTTGCCAACTGACTATAAGCGTCCTAAAGAATTAACTTATAGCGGTGGGCGAGTGTCTTTTCATTTGCCTTTAGAAGTGGTGGAGGAAATCAAAGCTTTTGCAAAAGCCAATCAACTCACCATGTTTATGGTAGTTTTAGCAGCTTTCCAGACGGTATTACACCGCTATAGTGGCCAGAAAATTGTTGTGGTTGGCAGCCCCATCGCTAATCGACGGGTACAACAACTGGAATCCTTAATTGGCTTTTTTGTGAATACCTTAGCCTTGAAGGCTGATTTTAGTGAAGCGTTAACTGTCAACGAATTGATTGAACAAGTAAAGGCTACAACCTTAGATGCGTACGCGCATCAAGATATTCCGTTTGAACATTTGGTTAATCATCTAGATATTGCTCGTCAGCTCAATGCTAATCCTATCTTTCAAGTAATGCTGGCTTATCAAGAATATATAGAGCAACCAGAACTTTGGGAAGGTACGCAAGCTACTTTTTTGGAAGAAGAATATCCTATTGCTAAATTTGATTTGACTTTATCTATTCATGACCAAGGAAAAGGCTTCAATGGCAGTATTGAATACGCGAAAGATTTATTTAAAGAAGAGACCATAGCCTGTTTCAGCGAACATTTTCAGCGAATTTTGCTTGAGATGGTTAAAAGACCAGAAGTTTATCTACACGACTTAGCTTTTCTTAGCGAAACAGAAATTCATCAACAATTGATTGAATGGAATCAAACGCAACGTCCTTACCTACTAACTACAATTCATGCGCTTTTTGAAACTCAGGTAGAAAGAACACCGGATCAAACTGCATTAGTGTACGAAGAACACACTATGACATATCGAGAACTGAATGCAAGAGCAAATCAGCTTGCTCGTTATTTAAGAACCCAAGGCATTGGTACCACACCTGATCAGTTAGTAGGCTTAGGTACAGAGCGTTCGTTTGAAATGATGATAGGAATTTTGGGTATATTGAAGGCAGGTGGGGCTTATGTCCCAATGGACCCAATTCATCCTGATGAACGTTTGCGTTATATGTTGCAGGATACAAAAGTATCTCTGGTATTAACCCAAGCGCATTTAATTTCGCGATGGTCAGCACTATCATCGGAAGCCCAGCAATTCTCAGTTATCGCTTTAGACGCGATGCATGACGATTCTGAATTTTCGCAAGATAATTTGCTTTCTCTTGCTAAACCTGAGGATTTAGCTTACGTGATTTATACCTCAGGGTCTACCGGGCAACCCAAAGGGGTTATGATTGCTCATCAAGGCGTAGTGAATCTTTGTGCAAGAACCGCTCGTTATGATGGCTTTACGCAAGGCTCTCATGTGCTGCAGTTTTCCTCGATGAGTTTTGATGCCATGGTTTGGGAATGGACCTCAGCATTAACGCTGGGAGGGGTACTACACTTACTTTCGAGCCGCTACCCAGTCTTAGAAGCATTACAAATCGTGTTAGCGCAGCATCCCATTGAAATTACCTTATTAACTCCTAGTGTCCTAAGACAAATTCCCAAAAAAGATCTTGCGCATCTTAAACTTTTATTTGTGGGAGCAGAAGCATTAGATCCGATGCTTTTTAATCAATACCGGCATTTGTGTCACTTTATTAATCTTTATGGCCCAACGGAGATTACGGTGTTTGCAACCAATTGCATTCAAACATCAGATTCTCTTTTACCAGCATCGTGCATCGGATGTGCTATCGACAACACACAGATGTATGTATTAGATACCCACATGCAATTATTGCCAAAGGGTGCTGTTGGCGAATTGTACATTGGTGGTGTAGGTTTAGCGCGGGGCTATTTGAATCGAGAAGATTTAACCCAAGAACGATTTATTTGGCACCGATTTGATAGAGAAAGTGCCCCCCAAAGATTATATAAAACAGGGGACTTAGTTCGTTATTGTGCAGATGGTTATGTGGAATATATTGGACGAGTCGATAACCAAATCAAGATTCGAGGATTTAGAGTTGAGTTGGAAGAAATCGAAGCCCAATTGTTAAAACAAGCGCACGTTGTGCATGCCGCTGTTATCGCGAAAGAAGCATCGGGTAGTAAACAGTTAGTCGCCTATATCGTCTGTGATCAAATCTTTGATGAAGGGTCAGAAAATAAGCAAGATTATATTCAAGCGCTGAGAGCTCAATTAGCGACATTCTTACCCGATTACATGATTCCAGCGCACATGATGTTGCTTGATCAAATGCCATTAACGGTGAGTGGGAAGGTGAATCGACAAGCATTGCCGAAGTTTGCTTCGGATATGTTGGAACAATATGTTGAACCGAGTAATGCTGTTGAAGCCACGTTGTGCTGCATCTGGGCAGAGGTCTTAAACTTAGAGAAAGTAGGTGTTGAAGATGACTTTTTTAGAATAGGCGGCGATTCTATTTTAAGTATTCAATTGGCATCCAAATTAAGAGCAGCAGGGTTTGCATGCAGTATTAAAACCTTATTTGAATGTCGTACGGTTCAATCACTGGCCCAAGCGATAAGTGCGCATAATGCCTTGTCAATCATTGACGCCGAGCAAGGCGTCCTCGAAGGAAGCTTTGGTTTATTACCCATTCAGCAATATTTTTTTGCAAGCCACCATATTAGGCCTCATCATTGGAACCAGTCGTTTTTAATCAAAGTGCCTCAATTGGAATTTGCACGTTTGGAGGCGATATTGCCGCTTTTGGTCAACCAGCATGATGCTTTGCGTTTATGTTATCAAAATGGAGCACAAACTTATCATTGTGCTATTCCAATCCCTGAAATTAAACGATTAGAGTGTGCAAATTTAACGGTTGATGATCTCCAAGCGAAATTAACAGAATGGCAGAGCCACTTCGATATAATCAACGGGCCCTTATGGCAGGTGGGTTATATTGAAGGTTATGCGGATGGTAGTGCCCGGATTTATTTTGCTTTACATCATTTAATTGTGGATGCAGTGTCGTGGCGTATTTTAGCAGAAGATCTTAAAACGCTTTATGAAGGAGGTGTTGTAGGGACAAAAACCAGCAGTTATCGTCAATGGGTCAATGCGGTTAGCACTTACGGAGACAGGCATCAAGATGAGCTGCCCTATTGGCGATCGGTGGTCCAAGACCAACGTGTTTATCCTAAATTAGATGATTATCCGCATACCTATCAGATGAAGCTAGATCAGGACTGGACGCGGGATTTAGTGCAAAGAAGTTCACAAACTTATTATACCGAGATCAATGATCTGTTACTAACCGCTTTAGCTTATGCACTTCATGCTTGGAATGGTTCAAGTGGTAATCATATTATCCTCGAAGGACATGGACGAGAAAATATTGCAGAAACACTCGATGTGGATCACACCATAGGATGGTTTACCACGTTATATCCAGTAAGATTAGTGTTAGGTGCTGATGTGGGTAGCAGCATCAAATTAATTAAAGAGTGTTTAAGGAAGATTCCCACAAAAGGCCTTGGTTATGGAGTGTTTCGTTATCAATTACAAGATCAAGTATTAAATGCACATCCATTACCTGTTGTTAGTTTTAATTATTTGGGTCAGTTTAATGCAACAGGAGATCAGTTGTGGCAGTTAAGTGCTGAAGCATCTGGAACTGGCGTACATGAGGATAACCTAAGTGATTACTACCTTAACCTCAATGGTGCAGTGGTCAATGGTGAATTGCAGTTCAGTGTTACGAGTAAACTTGGAGAGCCGTTAAGTTTAGCTTTTATAGCGGCTTTTGAAGAGGCGTTAAAAACAATCATTCGTCATACGATGGAATGTATTCAAACGGGCCTGCAACAACACACACCAAGTGATTTCCCTTATGTAACGATATCCGCAACTTTATTAAATCAATTAGAGGCGGAAGGGGCTATAGAAGATATTTATCCAGCCAATAGTTTGCAGCAGGGATTTATTCATCATGCTTTAATGCAACCTGAAGATGATGCTTATCGCGTGCAATTGCTGATGGATTACCATGCGCCCTTGGAAGTAGACCATTACCAGGCCGCTTGGCAAAAAGCGATTGAGACTTATCCAATATTAAGAACCTGTTTTGCTTGGGAAGAAGCGTTAATTCAGATTATTTATAGGAGCGGTAAGCTCATATTTAAAGAACATGATATTAGCGACGAAGTGGATAAAGAAGCAGCGGTTAAAGCCATTCAAGCAGCGGATCGCGAAGAAGCTTTTGATTTAAGCAAACGAGAACTCTTAAGGATTCATCTTATTAAGCATGCCATAGATCATTACACGATCATGAAAAGTGAGCATCATGCTATTTTGGATGGTTGGAGTGGTCCCATTTTATTAGATACCGTTCAAACCTATTATGCTCAACTGCGACAAGGTGAAAGCATTATTATTCAGCCCGATAAAAGTTATATCAAAGTACAAGAATACTTTGTAACACACAAGGAAACGGTTAAGCGTTATTGGCAAGAAAAATTAGCGCGGGGAGCAGAAGCAAATGATATAAACGCCTTATTAAGTTGCCACGTTGATCTTGATAAAGTAAAAGCCATTCGTGATCCACAAACAGCCATCATAATTTTAAAAAATGAAGATTATGCGTCTTTGCACCGTTTAGCTAGGGCTGAAGGCTTTACCGTGAATGTGTTATTGCAATACGCATGGCATAAGCTGCTTCACGTGTATACGCGCTCGACAACTACGATCGTGGGGACAACGATTGCCGGTAGGGATCTCCCCATAGAGGGAGTAGAACGAAGTGTGGGTTTATATATTAATACTTTGCCATTGATCATCGATTGGGACGGTGAAGAAACTGTATTAGAGCAACTCAAGCAGTTGCATCAAAGGATCATGGAATTAAATACGCATAGTTATGTGGAGTTAGCAAACTTACAACAAAGAGGTAGGCGATTATTCCATAGTTTATTTGTTTTTGAAAATTATCCTGTAGAAAGGGCAATGGTTGATGAAGAAAGCCAAATAGTTTTCCGATCTTCAATAGAAAAACTAGATTATCCTTTAGGCATCGTTGCTTATGAATCAAATGGTGAGCTAGGGATTTCTTTAAAATATGCTGGGGAATATTTAGAAACGGAGCGAGCAAAGCAGTTGCTTGAACAAATGGTGCGGATAGTCAAAGTGCTGTCGATGAAGCTACATCAAACTCATCAGCAAATAAGCCTAGCAAGTGAAGAAGAATATCAATTACAAATTTATCATTGGCCGCAAACACAGTTTACTTATCCACAGATGACGCTACCGGAACTCTTTGAAGCGCAAGTAGACAAAACACCTGATCAAGTTGCATTGGTATATGAAGGCCAAGCGATGACTTACCAAAAGCTCAATGCAAGAGCGAATCAGGTAGCGCATTATTTAAGATCAGAGGGCATTGGAGCAATACCAAATCAGCTGGTAGGGCTAGGGATGGAGCGCTCTTTTGCAATGATCATTGGTATCTTGGCCGTATTGAAAGCAGGTGCAGCTTATGTCCCTATGGATCCTGCTTATCCGGAGCAGCGTTTATACTATATGCTGGAGGACACTCAAATAACCTTATTGTTGACGCAGACGCATCTAGTTCAAAAATGGTTAAGTTTATCAAATGCAGAACGCCCCTTTGCTGTTGTCCCATTAGACTCTACTGCTCAATATGGAATGTTTCCTCAAGAGAATTTACCGCAGGTTAGTAGGCCAGAATGTTTAGCTTACGTGATTTATACTTCAGGGTCGACGGGGCGTCCCAAAGGGGTGATGATTGAAACGCACGGCGTCGTTAACTATTTATTCAATCTGCATGAACATTTTGCGGATGCCCAGCGAATAGATTTTTCGAGTAATTTGAGCTTTGATTTATCTGTAACAACGACTTTGTATCCCTTGTGTTTTGGGAAAACGATCTTTCTTTATAGTGGTAGCCTTTTAGAAAGTGATCGATTTGTGCAGCATTTAGTAGAAAATCAGATTGATCTTGTGAAATCAACGCCTGCATTAATGAGCGCGATTCATTTGGGCTTTAATGGCAACTATCGTCTCATGTATTGTATTGTAGGTGGCGAAAAATTAGATAGGCAAAGCGCGCGTCACATTTTGTCTTATAGTGATTGTATTTATGATGAATATGGCCCAACAGAAACAACAGTAGGTGCTACCTATTATCGCATTACCGATCAAACGAGAGAATATAACATTGGCAAAAGTTATCATAATTATCAATGTTATGTATTGGATCCTTATCATAATATCTTACCGATTGGTGTGGCAGGAGAGTTGTATATTGGCGGTGCTGGTTTGGCACGTGGCTATTTGCATCGAGACGATTTAACCAGCGAACGGTTTATAACGCATCAGTTTAGCGAAATGGATGCACCGGTCAGGTTATATCGCACAGGAGATTTGGTTCGTTATGCAATAGATGGGAATCTCGAATATATAGGACGAGCCGATAATCAAATTAAGATTCGCGGCTTTAGAATTGAATTAGAGGAAATCGAAACACAGCTACTTAAACACGCGTATGTTGTAAATGCGGTGGTTGTCGCAAGAGAAAATCAGGGGAGTAAACAATTAATAGCGTATCTTGTATTAGACCAAGCATTTGATGGTGATTCACAAGATTATGTTAGTCAAGTGAGGTCGCAATTAGCTACTTTTTTACCAGATTATATGATTCCAGCCCAGCTGGTGCTGTTGGATAAAATTCCTTTGACTGCCAATGGTAAGGTAGATCGTAAAGCGCTACCGGCATTAGATTTTGATCAGCTGAGTGAAACTTATATTGCGCCTCAAACAGTAACAGAAAGAAAATTAGCAGAACTATGGTCGCAAATGTTACATATTCCGGTTGAATGCATCGGCATGCGGGATAATTTTTTTGATAAGGGCGGAAACTCTTTATTAGTTATTCAACTGATTCATTCGGTAAAGGCCCAATTGTCGATTGAAATGACGATTGGTCATTTTTATCAATCGCCAACCATTGAAACCATCATTCAGGCGCAGGAAAGCCCATCGATGGATCTTATGGATGCCAGCATTATTCCATTTGCTGTCGACAGACTCGCTCCGCCTATTTTTTTATTTCATCCAAGATCGGGTTTTGCCACCTTGTATCGCTCCTTTTCCTCTGCATTAGCAAGAGAGTTTTCTGTCTATGCCGTGAATTACCCGGGCCTTGTTGAAGAAGAGATGGTCTATTACAAAGCATTCAGCGCATTAGCAAAGGATTATATTCAAAGAATCAAAACCGTTGCGCCTCAAGGGCCTTATCATTTAGGAGGGTGGTCAATGGGAGGTAGCATCGCTGTGGAAGTAACCCGACAACTGCAAGCAGCAGGTGAAGTGGTTGCCACCTTGATATTGATTGATTCAGGTTATCAAACTTATGCAGATGAGGTGGGTTACCCATTCATGAAGCTTTTCACCAATCATCTATTAGCTAAACTACATCCTGAGTTAGCTAATCAATTTGATGTGGCGCAACGTATCACCGACATCTCATTTCATGTAGAGAATCTGATGTTAGCCTATCAAGCAGAAAAGATTCAAGCGGTTGAGAAAATCGTTTTTGTCAAATGTCAAGGACATGTGGTCTCGCTTGCTAATCAGTATGCTGCCAATATTGCCTGGGGTTTTAATAGTTTATTTAATGGCCTGGAACATTGTTTCGCTGAATCCCAGCCTATCCATTTTGCTGATATTGCGTGCGGGCATTTTGAAGTCTTTGATCAGCCTTGGCAAAATATTTTAAATCGCTTAGTGCCAAGCTTGTTATCTGAAGAT
Organism: uncultured Gammaproteobacteria bacterium; assembly: GCA_964471475.1. GTDB lineage: Bacteria > Pseudomonadota > Gammaproteobacteria > CAISUE01 > CAISUE01 > JAJNBD01. Next base: position 31,057 of record CAYYFQ010000003.1, on the reverse strand, counting down.
GCATTAAATGCTTATCGCATAGGTGATGATCGTCATAATTTGTTGTTGGCAGCTAAAAGAGGCGCCACCTATCAGGTTAGGCGCATTTTATCGGAAACAGCCCATCAGTTGTTGAATGTCCAAGATGAAGAAGGAAAAAGTTTGTTGCATCATAGTATTGAGTTTGGACATATTCATTTAGCGAATTTTTTAATTGCGCGTGGTATTGATATCAATCTTCGAGATCATGATGGGCAAACTGCATTGGATGGTTTATCCACGCATACGATGTCGATGGCTTACTTGCGAGATTGCTTAAGTTTAAGACTAGATATTGTTCCTGCATCGAACAGTGATCTCGAGCAGGCAGGGGCAATTCACGTTGATCGCGCGGAGGAGCGATTGCAACAAGTTGCAAGACGAAAAGGAAAGCATGCCTTACATATCAAACAGCTATGGCGCACCTTCAAAGCTACATGTCGTCGAGATTTTATAGACAGTAGTTGGCATTCAGGTCTTGAGGTTTCACTGCCTTATACAGCAGTCGGTGTATTGAATTTAACACAAAAATTGCTCATCTTGCGGATGCTTTCCAGCAACTCACTTGCTTTAATCGGCGCCTTTGTCCTTGATGATACAGTGGTATCGACGGTTTCATCTCTTGCCCAACACTTAAATACGCCGCTTGCCAACTATCTGAATGTTGCTTTATCGCGAAATAATGCAGATGAAGTAGGCCGTGCTTTTAATGCAGGCTTATTTTTAAGCACGAGTATGGTTATTCCTTTATTTGTTTATGGCAGCCTAGCGAAGCAAATAGGTGAGGCGATTGGGATGGAATCCGATTTGACACAAGCCTGGAGTTTACTAGCCTTTACCCATATGATTGGCGCCATCCCTGCCTTAGGCAGTATTACGCTAGAAGGATTTTACTCCATAGTGTATGAGCGCCGCATGATGGCATTCGGTGCTGCAATGGAAGCTGGGGCGGCATTGTTATCTACTTTTCTTTTTAATGAAAAAGGAGATTTAAATGGTCAAAATTTAGGAATAGCGTTGAGTATAGGGAGTATAAGCAAGTTTGCTTTTTATATGTTGGATCTTTATCGACAAGATCATTTGCGACATTACCCACTCTTTAGAAACTTTCCCTGGCCATTAATAAAACGTTATTGGGCGGATATGGGAAGATATCTTTATACGCCATTTTTTTCATTGAGTAATTATCTCTTAACAGCTGCCTTGTTTGCTTCAAAGGATAGTAGTGCTTTGGACTTGGTAGGATACGCAGTAGCGCGCAGTGCTTTTGACCTCGTTAATTTGAGTGGTTCGATAATAGGCCCCGTATCAAGCCTCATTATGAGTCGTTTTGAAGCCGGTAGCCAATATAAAAATATTTTAAGTATGGGCGTTTTGGGGATGACGACTTCACTTTCATTCGCTGCAATCCCAGCCGTTGTATTAAGCGCAATTTCAGGAGAACAATTAACTCAGCTATTTATCAGCACCGAAGCCATACCTGATCTTATTGAAAGTACATTTTTTGGTTCCGTCAGATTTAGTGCGTATTTTTTTATTGGCATTAGTTTAATTAATTCGCTACGGACGCTTTTAAATAGATACCTGGGTCAGTCTTTTGCCTATTCAGCTATCCAAAAAATTGCATGTTATTGCAGTTTTTTACTGTGTAATGGATTAATATTAACCACTTTTTTAGCTTTTGATGTAGATGCACAAAATTTAATTCCCGAAATTTTTGCGGTACAGGCCGTATCTTTATTGTTAGAATTATTTGAATGGTTAAGAGTTAGTGATTTTGAATGTGCTCTTGAGCAAGGAGAGCAGAAAATAGTTGAGGTAGAGACGGATTTGCTGCCTTCAATACCCGTTTCAAAAAGACCTGTTTCACAAATTATGCCGTTTTTTGCGACAGCAAAGCTTAATACAGGGTCCATCGATCCTCATGATATGGCTAAGCTTTCTACTTTATTGATTAATCTAGAGCGGATTAAATATGAACTTGATTTAGAACAAGCTTTGCATTTGTCTCAAGCAACATCTGGAGAGAATGTAGGAAGCTCAAGCTTACTTCTTACCCAAGCCACACGATATGGTTTTGCCATAGAAGACCGACTTGTTTGGCATGATGGTAATTGCTTTCTACATGCTGTGGAAGACCAGTTAAAAATAAGAAATATAGAACAAAATGTTTCTTATGAACAACTTCGAGAACGTGCTGCAGCTTTTATGCTAACTCATTCAGAAGAGTTCAAGCCTTTTATTGAAGCGCTTGATGAAGCCAATCCCGAAAGCTACATAAGGCGTGCTTATAAGGATGGTGAATGGGTAGATGACCCCATGATTAGTGCTTTAGCAAGAACAATGGATATGACTTTTATCATTATAAGAAGTGATGTTGAGCAGCCAACCGTAATTAATCCTGATAAAGAACATTGTCTCTATATAGGTTATTATGTAGGTTTACACTATGTTTCACTAAGAGGTGCCGCAATCCAAGACGAAACTAGAATATTGATACCAAGAAATAATTTTAAGAACACTTAGAAAATTTTTAAAGAGAAACGTGTAATAACCCTAAGGTGGGCTTGTCTTCTGGCTGACATAATAAATTATCTACCGCATGCATATATATGTCGAATTGAACACCATTACCTACCTCAAATTTTCTGGCCTTTAATTCATAGTAGGTGATAATTGATGCAAAAAAAGATCTAGATTTATCAGACGGTGAATAAAAATCCAAAGCTGTCATTGTACTTGACGTCAGAGCTTATGGGGTGACAAATTTGGTCGGGGCGACTGGATTTGAACCAGCGACCACTTGCACCCCATGCAAGTACGCTACCAGGCTGCGCTACGCCCCGAAAAGAAAGGATTGTATCAAAAATTAGATGCGTTAGGCAATGAAAAATGCTATACTTCTTATTTTTAAAAATAGAATAGGGCACACTCCATGGCGCGTATTACTGTAGAAGATTGTTTACATCATTGTGAAAACCGATTTGAATTAACATTGTTGGCCGCCAAGCGTGCAAGACAGTTGGCTCGAGGGAAAGATGACCCTCGCATTACCGTTGAAAAAGATAAGTTTAATTTAGATAAAGATAAATTCACCGTGATCGCTTTACGCGAAATAGCTGCTGATCTTATTACCGCTGATATGATTAATGAAATTGATAAAAGACCGGTTGAGCCTGTGCTTGCGAGCACTCCCATCATTGAGGATGAAGATTTTTTAGACTAACACTATGCTATCTTGTGATGAAAATAAAATTTCAATTCACTTTGCCCCTGGTAATGGTTTTCCTGCGGAAATCTACCAAGAGATGTTTGATTTTTTAGGAAATGACTATGCGGTGCATTATTTGCCTATCTATGGTCAAGGAGGTTATGAAGTTACTGATAATTGGCCGGGGTTGGTAGATCAATTAATAAATTTTATTAAAAGTAAAAATGAGGCGCCTGTCATTGGTATTGGTCACTCGATGGGAGGAGTGCTCATGTATATGGCTGCCTGCCAAGCTCCTGAGTTATTTCGTCAAGTTATTGCGTTGGATTCTCCTTTGATTGGTTTTTGGCGCTCGCTTGCTGTGTATTTGGCAAAAATGTTTCATTTTACCCATCACTTTATGCCTGTTGAGCGCGCCAAAAGCCGACGTGTACTTTTTGAAAGTCCCGCGGAAGCTTTTCATTATTTTCGTAAAAAATCCCTCTTTAAAAATTTTTCTACTAAAAGTCTAGAATTATATGTTCAATATGGATTAGTAAGTACGGAAGAGGGTTATGTTCTTCGATTTGATCGAGAAACTGAAGCTCAAATCTATGCAACGATGCCTGATAATTTATATTCTTTTCAAAAACCAGCTAATTTACCGGGAGCTTTACTCTATTCGGTCTATAGTGATTTAGTAAAACCGAGTATGTTTTATGCAATCCGGAAACATTATGGTTTAACTTTGCATCCTTTTCATCGAGGCGGCCATTTATTTCCCTTAGAGTATCCGGAATTGACAGCTCAAGCGATCCACACACTGTTATTAAAAAGGTGATCTTATGTTGCTTTGTTTATTACTATTGATTATTGGTATTTTATTTTATTTTCGCATGTCATTATTGGTGTGGACTGGCACCACTTTAGTACTCCTATTGCTTTGGTCACGGTGGGGAAACAGTGGGGTGGCATTGCTGATCATCGCATGGACCATTTACTTAAGTGTGGCAATTATTTTTAACTTTCGTGGCTTACGCCGTAAATTAATTACTCGCCATATTTTGCCTATTTATCAACATCTCATGCCTTCAATGTCCCAAACGGAGAAAGAAGCGATTCAAGCAGGTACGGTAGGTTTTGAAGCTGAATTATTTCAAGGCGCACCCAATTGGGAAAAATTTGTCAGTAAACCTTTGGCGCAATTAACCCAAGAGGAGCAAAGTTTTATTGATAATGAAGTAGAAGCTTTATGTAGAATGATTGATGATTGGCAAATAACTCATGAGTTATTGGATATTCCTCCGAATTGTTGGGAGTACATAAAAACCAAGGGATTTTTTGGATTAAATATTGACAAAGCCTATCAAGGTAAAGGCTTTTCGGCTTATGCACAATCAGAAATTTTAATGCGCCTATATAGCCGCAGTACTACGTTAGCATGTATTGTTGCAGTGCCTAATTCTTTAGGGCCTGGCGAATTGTTGCATTATTATGGCACGGAAGCCCAAAAAAACTATTATCTACCGCGGCTAGCGGCCGGGCTAGAAATTCCATGTTTTGCCTTAACGTCACCGGTGGCTGGGTCCGATGCGGCTTCTATTACCGATCATGGGATTGTGACAAAAGGGATCCATGAAGGAAAAGAAGTGCTTGGTTTAAAGCTTACTTGGAATAAGCGCTATATTACGCTTGCACCTGTAGCCACTCTTATTGGTTTAGCCTTTAAGTTATATGATCCAGATCACTTGCTTTCTTCGCAAGTCGAGCGTGGTATTACCTGCGCATTAATTCCAACTCATTGGTCGGGTGTCAAACATGGCGCACGTCATTTCCCCCTCAATATTCCTTTTCAAAATGGACCAACCGAGGGACACGATGTTTTTATCCCTCTTGATTTTATTATTGGGGGAGCAGCAATGATTGGTCAAGGTTGGCGCATGTTGATGGAATGCCTATGTGCAGGACGTGCTATTACCTTACCAACGGGCGCTATCAGCCAAATGAAAATGGTTACACATACTACTGGGGCATATGCTCGGATTCGTCGCCAATTTAACGTGGCCATTGGTAATTTTGAAGGAGTAGAAGACCCTTTGTCGCGCATTGGCGGCTCTACTTATTATCTTAATGCTGCCCGCGTCATGGCGTTGTCTGCGATTGTGGAAGGAGAAAAACCCCCAATTGTATCAGCTATCATGAAGTACCATGCGACAGAAACAGGGCGACTGGCTATCTGTGATGGAATGGATATCCATGGAGGCAAAGGAATTTGTTTAGGGCCTCATAACTATTTAGGGCGTTTTTATGAGGGTGCTCCTATTATGATCACCGTGGAAGGTGCAAATATTTTGACTCGCAACTTAATTATTTTTGGGCAAGGTGCTATTCGTTGCCATCCTTATGCGTTAAAAGAATTGCAAGCAGCCCAATTGTCTAATCCTAAGATGGCGCTCAAAGCTTTTGACCAGGTGCTTTTTAAACATATCGGCTATAGTTTGAGTAATATTGTTCGCTCATTATGGCTCAGTGTGACTGACGGGATTGCGCTGACTATTCCTGTGCATGGGGTAGCACGCCGCTTTGTACAAAAAATTACCCGCATCAGTTGTAATTTCGCCCTCCTTTCGGATGTTGCTATGCTCACTTTGGGAGCCGAATTAAAACGTAAAGAATCTCTTTCAGCACGCTTAGGTGATGTGCTCAGTTACTTATACTTAGCTTCTGGAACGGTAAAATATTTTTTAGCCTCAAGTGTCAGTGAAGAAGAGATTTTATTATTCCAATATGGCTGCCAGCATTTATTAGCGCAAGCGCGTCAACGGCTCACAGAAATATTACGTGAGCTCCCGAATCGGCCCGTTGCATGGTTATTGCGCGCATTAATTTGGCCACAATTTGGAGTACCGTATCACGAGCCTTCAGATGCTTTAAAACATAAAATCGCACGTTTTTTAATGATTCCATCAGAGGCTCGTCAGCGTTTAATTCATGGTATTGATCAATGTAATGCGCCGAATAATCCTATCCACTTATTGTCGATTACGTTGACTGCAGTCGTTAAAAATGAAGCTTTAGAAAAACGTTTCTTGCAAGCTGTGAAGGAAGGGCAAGCGCGTGGGTATACTTTGGAAGATCAATTAAATGACGCCTTAACACAAGGCGTGATTACTCAAGTAGAAGCTCAAGATTATCGAGAAATGCAAGCCTTGCGGATGCAAGTGATTAATGTGGATGCTTTTGCTCCGGGCACCCTTTAGGGGCACCTAGACATATTCCCCCAGTTGAATCACTGGTAGATACAGCGCAATGAGAACACCTCCAATTAATATTCCTATTATGCATAAAAATATGGGCTCTAACCATACCTTCATGCTTAAAATCTTTTCTTGCAATTGGTATTGTTGTTCGTCCGTATAGGTCTTTAGTAATTCATTTAAACGCCCACTTATTTCGCCAATAGACAATATAGTGCCTAGTTTTGGAGAAATATAAGGAGAGCTTTTTAATATTTCACTTAAGGAACTCCCTTGTTCAAGCTTCTGGATCCATTGTTCAGCGTTTTGTAGCATGCCTCTATGGCGCCATAAGGGAAGACAAATTTTTAAAGCATTAATCAAAGAAACCCCTGCATTCAGCATATAGGATACTGCTTGCCAATATTTTACCTCTTGGAAATAGCGATAAAATGGAGTTTGATATAAACAATATCCTACTACTGAGTGAATGAAGATAAAGCGAACACTCAGTGGAAAACGATATAATCCGAAAAAGATTAGAAAAAAACTCAAGCACCACGGTAAGTGATGGGATAGCCATTGACCTATATAAATTATCTCTAAAGTCATTCTTGGTAAAGGCGCATTCAAATTAGCATACAAGTTAGCAAATTGAGGGATTACATAAGTATACAAGCCAATACATAAACTCACCGTCATTGCCAACAAAAATAAAGGGTATCGCAGTGCTTGCCAAAACGCCTGTCTCAGTAATTTTTGTTGTAAAGCATATTCATGGATGTGCGTGAGCATTTCCCCTAGCAGACCACTGTTTTCTGCCGCATATAGCATTGCACTCGAAAAACTTTCATGAGTAATATTTTGCCAAGCATTGGCAAAATTTAAACCTTTTGCTAATTGAAATTGAATGCGTTTTGCCAAAATTACGTGTTGCTTGTGATGAGTACTAGTCATAATAATTTGTAGAGCGAGCAAAATAGGTATTCCGGCGTTGAGCAAATGCGCCAATTCATAAATGAACGGGTCTAGCTGAAGTAATGAGTATTTTGATTTTAGCGAAGGCCTCATGATGAAAATTTCCTGAAGTAAATGGTGGGCGACGAGTTCCTTAATTTAATCCAAGCAAAATAGATTAGGTTAGCTATTCCCCTAAAATTGACTAACTAGTTATATAAATATTGATAAAAACACTTTTAATCACTCTCTGGAAGTGGTAAACTTTCCGACGGGCAAAATAGACTTTGGAATATTTTAGAATGACAGTCGTAGGCACACGCAAAGATTCAGACTCTCTAGGTGAAGTAGAAGTTCCCGCAGATAAACACTGGGGTGCGCAAACTCAACGCTCTATTAGTAATTTTCCTATTGGAAAGGACCGTTACTTTTTTCAAAAAGATATTGTGCGTGCTTTTGGAATTGTTAAAAAATGTGCGGCAATTGCTAATGGTGAGTTAAATGAATTGCCCCCTGATAAAGTTCAACTAATTGTTACAGGGGCACAAGAAGTGATTGATGGCAAGCTGAATGCGGAATTTCCTTTGGTGGTGTTTCAAACAGGTTCAGGCACTCAAATGAATATGAATGCCAATGAAGTGATTGCCTCTCGAGCCAATGAATTAGCAGGAATGCCAAGAGGTAGTAAAAAACCTATTCATCCTAATGATGATGTTAATCATAGTCAATCGTCCAACGATACTTTCCCGACCGTGATGCATATTGCTATCGCGGAAATGATTACTCATCGTTTTATCCCCGCCATTAAGGGATTACGTGATACTTTTGCTGACAAAGAAAAACAATTTGCCCATATTATTATGTTGGGACGTACGCACTTACAAGATGCTACCCCCTTAACGGTGGGCCAAATGATTTCTGGGTGGCGTGCCCAATTAGAAGAGGCTTTAGTTATTGTAGAACAAGCGCTCCATTGGATTTATGAGTTGGCGCAAGGGGGTACAGCGGTAGGGACGGGTTTAAATGCGCATCCTAAGTTTGCGGAAATTGTTGTACGTCTTATCGCTGAAGAAACACAACTTCCGTTTATACCTGCCAAAAATAAATTTGCAGCACTCTCAGCTCATGACGCTGTAGTTAATATGAGCGCAGCGTTAAGAACGATTGCTGGAGCTTTAATGAAAATCGCTAATGATGTGCGTTGGTATGCTTCTGGTCCAAGGGGAGGAATTGGAGAATTAAATATTCCTGCGAATGAGCCAGGCTCTTCTATTATGCCAGGCAAAATTAACCCTACCCAATGCGAGGCATTGACGCAAGTTGTGGTGCAAGTTTTTGGTTATGACCATGCAGTAGCATTTGCTGGTTCTCAAGGTAATTTTCAATTAAATGTTTATAAACCCATCATGTTGCATGATGTAATGATATCTGGCGAGTTATTGGCAGATGCCGTCAATGCGTTTAATCAATCGTGTGCAAAAGGCATTGAACCCAATTTAGTGAATATTGATCACAATCTCCGCAACTCCTTAATGTTAGTGACTGCTTTAAATCCTCATATCGGGTATGAAAAAGCGGCAAAAATTGCTTTATATGCGTGGCATCACAACCTCTCTTTGAAAACAGCCGCTTTACAATTAGGGTTTGTGACTGAAACGGAATATAATCAATGGGTAAAACCTGAAGAGATGGTTTTTCCATTGTAAAGTAGACTGTATTGTCAAAACTCCCTACTTGCGGTGTATAATCGTGAACGTTATGTACTAGATTTTAAATGGTCAACAAGAGGAAATTGTTAAATAATTAAAGAAAAAGAATGTATAAGAAAAGCTTAAAAATGGGCTAGGAAATAAAACTAAAATTGAACAAGGAAAACGATAGCAATGGCCAGTACAAAAAATAATCCCTCCGACAATAAAGTGCGTTTTATTGTAGAATCTACCCCTATTAACAAGTCAATTGCACCGCCAAATGATTTTTTGATAGAAGGACTGGAAAAATTAAATTTAAAATTAGATGCTACCCGTCGACAAAAACTATTAGATTATGTTGACTTAATGATTAAATGGAACCGAGCTTATAACTTAACCTCGGTAAGAGAGCCTCGAGAAATTATTACACGACATATTTTTGATTCTTTAAGTATAGGTCCTTATTTACAAGGAAATAACATTATTGATGTGGGGAGCGGTGCTGGCTTACCAGGTATTCCGCTTGCCATTGCGTATCCTGATAAACATTTTACGTTAATCGATAGCAATGGTAAAAAAGCACGTTTTTTATTTCATATCCAGCACTCATTAAAATTAAATAATGTTTTAGTGATTAATGAACGAGTGGAAGGTTACCAGAAGCTTAATGAACTGAAATCAGGCACTAAATTGCGCCAATTTGATACTATTGTGTCGCGAGCTTTTTCTTCAATTCGTGATATGTTATACAATACGGAACATTTATGTAAAGCAGACGGTTTATTTTTGGCAATGAAGGGTGTTTATCCTTTAACAGAACTGCATGAAATACCTCCAGAATTTCATTTACAAGAAGTGGTGAAATTGGAGGTGCCCTTTTTAGATAGTGAGCGACATTTGGTAAAAATTGCCTTTGAATAGAGGAATATGACTGAAATTTATTGTTTTGCCAATCAGAAAGGGGGAGTTGGAAAAACCACCACATGTGTTAATCTTGCGGCATCTTTAGTAACGCTTGGCAAAAAAATACTATTAATCGATCTTGACCCGCAAGGAAATGCGACCACGGGCAGTGGGGTAGATAAAATGGAATTGCTCGCTTCTAGCAATTCATTATTGCTTGGTCAAACTTTAGAAGAATGTGTGCTTCCCACTCCTGGAGGCTATGATCTTATCCCTTCAAATCATGAATTAACCCAAGCTGAACTTGAACTTTTAAGTCATGCTGATAAAGAGTTTACCTTAACTAAAATTTTAGCGCATACGGAATATGATTTTGTCTTAATTGATTGTCCTCCTTCTTTAAATATGCTCACTGTAAATGCTCTTGTTGCATCGAAGGGTTTAATTATTCCTGTACAATGTGAATTTTATGCGTTAGAAGGTTTAACAGCCTTGTTAAACACCATGCATCAAATACAACAAGAGGCCAATCCTCATTTGCAAATTAGAGGAATCTTACGTACCATGTTTGATGGACGTGCTTCTTTAATGAATGAGGTGTCTGCACAGCTATTGGAGCATTTTACCGACAAAGTGTTTCAAACGATTATTCCGCGCAATATTCGTTTGGCCGAAGCACCTAGTTATGGTTTACCAGCATTATTGTATGACCAAAATGCAAGTGGCAGTAAGGCGTATTTAGCGCTAGCAGAAGAAATATTACAAGGAACCTAGTAAATGTCAACACCATCTTCCGGGAATAATACCAACAAGTTATTTGTGATCGACACTAATGTGTTAATTCATGACCCTTATGCCCTTTGGCAATTTGAAGAGCATGATATCTTTATTCCTATGGTGGTAGTAGAAGAGTTAGATAATTTAAAAAAGGGTGCTACAGAAATGGCACGCAATGTGCGCCATGCTTCACACTTTTTAGATGATATTATTAAAAAAGCGAGTTATCAAGAAATAATCGATGGCATTCCACTTGGTTCGGACAATGTTGTTGCTGGTATGTCGAGTGCTCCTACCGGAAAAATATTTTTTCAAACGATGCCATTGGCGGCTCAACTTCCTGTCACAATGGCTTCTCACAAACCAGATAATTCTATTTTGGCGGTAGTGCTTGCTTTACAGCAAAAAACTCCAGAGCGCCAAATCATTCTTGTAACGAAAGACACTAATCTTCGTATCAAAGCCACGATAGTAGGAGTCGTAGCACAAGATTATTTTAACGATCAAGTCGTGGATGATTTAAGTGAATTAAGAAGTGGCGTTTATCATTTTCCCAAAGATTTTTGGGAAAAAAACAGTAAAGCCTTGGAATCATGGCAAGAAGAAGGGCGTTCTTTTTACAAAATTAATTCGAAAGAATTAGGATTTCTTAATCCTAACGATGCTATTTTGATTGAAGGAGATGAACAATTTTTAGGGATTGTGCGTAAGGTAGATTCTACAGGCCTTGTTTTTGAATATGCGCGGGACTATTCTCAAATTAAACACGCTGTCTGGGGAATTAATGCACGCAATGTAGAACAAACTATTGCACTTAATCACTTAATGGATCCTACTATTGACTTAGTTACCTTACAAGGAACCGCTGGGACTGGTAAAACGCTGCTTGCTTTAGCTTCTGCTCTCCAACAAACTATTGAAAGTCGTACTTACAGTGAAATCATTATGACGCGGGTCACTATTCCCTTAGGCGAAGATATTGGTTTTTTACCCGGCACTGAAGAAGAAAAGATGACCCCATGGATGGGGGGGCTCATGGATAATCTTGAAGTATTGCATAAAGATCAAAAGAAAGAAAAAAGTACCTGGGAAAAAGAAGCTACTTTAGAAATTTTAAATCAATATTTAAAAGTACGCTCCTTAAATTTTATGCGGGGTAGAACATTTTTAAATAAATTTTTAATTATCGATGAAGCACAAAATTTAACTTCTAAACAATTAAAAACTTTAATTACTCGAGCTGGCCCACAAACAAAAATTGTCATTTTAGGGGATCTTAAGCAGATTGACACACCTTATCTTAATGAGGTGACGTCCGGATTCACCTATGTGATAGATCGCTTTAAAAATTGTCCTTTTGCAGCGCATGTGACTTTAGTCCGTGGAGAGCGTTCAAGACTTTCTGAATATGCAGCGAATGTGTTGTAATGAACTCAATGAAAATTTCCTATGGAAAAATAATTATCGTTATTTTTTCTATTTTATTTTCCTTCTTATTGGCTACTTTTGTATTTATCCTTACCGTATTTAATAGCGAGCGTGGATCACGTTGGTTCTTAAATCAAGTGAGTATTTATTCCCACCATATTTTTTCTTACCAACAAGTTTCCGGTGCTTTGTGGCATCAATTCGCTATTCAAAAAGTGACTGTAGAATTGCCCAATTTATCTCTCCGCATCCAAAATTTAAGTGTCACTTGGAATGTTTTACCTCTGTTAAAACTGCAATGGCAAGTGCCCAGTATACGATTGCATGAAGTAAATGTGCAATCATCGCATCCTGCTACTCTGAAAGATATAGAATTGTCCCTGCATGGACCTTTGCTACATCCTAACTGGCAATTGGAAATTAGCGGAATGGAGATTTCGCATTGGCAACCTATTCCGACGTTATTTTTAGGTGGCGAAGTTTCTCCCCATACCATAACGATCCAACAAATTCACAGCGTGTGGTGGCCAAGCTCACTACATTTTGTAGGACGATATGATTGGCATCTTGCACACCATTTGGATGCCCATATTTTTGGTGAGTTAGATCCTTATTTTTGGACTAAGTCGATTGCGCACCTGCCAAGCCAACTGTCAGTAGATGTGTTATTCCAGCTAAATGGCCCCGACGAAGGCAATCTTTTTTTAAAAAAAATAGCAGGCCGTATGGATGGGCATGAAGTAGAAGGGAGCGGCAAATTACATTGGAGTAAGGACTTGGTGGATTGGCAAAATTGGTTTATTCATGTGGACAAAGCGCAGCTTAATATTTCAGGGCAATTAAGTAAAAATTCTCATTTAAATTGGCTTATCCATATTCCTGATTTGGCCTATTGGTTACCAACTGGCCATGGCGAAATTTTCAGCCAAGGTCTTTTAAAAGGAGATTGGCAAAATCCCTATATTGAAGCTTTTGCTCATATCATGCATTTGCATTGGTTAACTTATGAGGTTGATAGCTTGCAAGCTACTATAAAGAATCAAGATATTAAAAATTTTAAGTTAGCAGTGGTGGGAAAAAATATCTCGTGGCAAGATAACATCATTCAACAACTCAGCATCAATGGCAAAGGAAATTGGGCTCAAAATCATCTGCAAGCCGTCATCAATTGGCCTATTTTTGCGTTTAGATCTCCACAATGGCACTTAGCACAAGCTAAGGCGCAACTTAGTACGGATCTTATTTTTGATGCTAAAGGACGTCCGCAAGGGACTTTAACATTTCAGTTATGGCCACTGGTTTTATCTTACCAAGCCAACGACTATACACAAATCCCCATTGAGATTACCCAAGGAGATTGTGCTGTCACCTTCCATGATAATACCGGAACTCTTCAGGCAAATGTAAAGAGCAATTGGGGAAATGGAATGGCAAATATTATGCTGCCTATGTTGGGAGATTCTCTTAACGTGCAGTGGCTCAAACAACCAGTGCAAGGCAGTGTAGACTGGCATTTCGATCAATTGAATTATTTACAAAATCTTCTACCCGCTTTACAAAACATTGAAGGCGAAATTAATCTGCACACTCAAATAAGTGGTATGCTGAACCAACCGCACTTTCATGTGAAAGCTGAATTGTTGAGAGGGAGCGCAAGTTGGCTTACTTATAATTTAACGTTAAAACCAGTGGCGTTGGCTATTGAAGGGGATTTACAACATAGCCTACTAATTAATGGCATCATTGGCTCGGGAGCAGGGCGTCTGCAATTAACTGGTCGTATTGAAAACATTTTTGGTGGGCTCAAAATAGCATTAAAAATTGCAGGGAAAAACTTTTTGGCGACCAATTTATTTTTTTATAAAATTTGGGCTTCTCCGGAATTATTATTTGAATGTCAGGCAACCCAAATGCGCTTAACAGGAAATATTTTTATTCCAAAAGCACGTCTAAATTTTACAGACTATACGGACAAAGTGATTAGTCCTTCTTCTGATATTCAATTTGTTTCAGAGCAAAATACAGTGCTCAATTTTTTGAGTGACTTAAATTTAATTTTGGGGGATGATATTAGTCTGACTTATGGAGGATTGTCAGGAAAAGTAGAGGGCAAAGTAAACTTAATGCAAACTGCTGGGGCTTCCGTTTTAGCCAATGGGCAGTTACGTTTGGTCAATGGTAGCTACAAAGCCTATGGGCAAAGTTTAACGATTCAAAAAGGCACTGCAACTTATGTACATAGAGCGGCTTCAGATCCTATTCTAGATTTTCAAGCAGTAAAAACTTTTCATAATATTTCTAGCTTAGCTTTAGCGGGGGGATTTATTAATGGGGCGCCTATGGCAAATCCGGATGGCACATTAGTGGTTGGTGTAAAAATAGCAGGCCCTTTATCAAGTTATAAAATGCAATTATTTTCAATGCCATCGGGTTTGACACAAAGTGATATTTTATCTTATTTGATTTTAGGTGTGCCTGCAGCTCAAGCCGGCAGCGGGGGAGGCCAACTATTATTAAGTGCTGCTTCTGCTTTAGGAGGGAATTCTACGAGCAATACAGTCACTAATTTGCAAAATGAAGTCAAACAATCTTTGGGAATTGACGTCAATGTAGGCACCGTATCTCAATATAACCCTAACAGCCAACAAGTGACGCAATCAACCGCTTTAATTTTGAGTAAAGCCCTCTCTCCCCGATTATATTTAAGTTATAGTGCAGCCGTAGGGGAAGGTGCGAGTATATTTAATGTAAAATACCAAATTTCCCGTTCATGGATGGCACAAACTGAAAGCAGCACCTTTGGTAATGGGGCAGACATTTATTATACGATTGATCGTTAAGAGCAACTTATTTTATGGTTTTTCGAAGAAAGCATCTACGGCGTAACCAGAGAATCTTCATTGCGGTGCTTCTTATTGTGGCGTCGATATTATTTTATCCTTTTACACATAAAACTGAGATAATTAATATATTGATGCCTAAAACACGATTTTTCATACCCATCACTCCTAAATTCAGTTATACTGTCAACCCAACGATTAACGTGAATACTATTTTTTATATTCCATTCTCAAAGGAAAGCCTCATTTCTATGGCTCAGCTGGTACAAAATGAATTACCCATAGAAGTGACGCAGAAGGGAGCGCGGCTTGGGCCTTTTTTAGCGGAATTTAATTCACAACTCGATTGGCATACGATTAATGCTATTACAAACGAGCATCAGCAACCCGTAACCATCCCTTGCTGTTTTATATCAAGTAATGACTAGGGCATATTATGTTAAATATTTTTGATTTTATTATTATTGGCTTAATTGCTTTTTCTGCAGTGATTAGTATTTTTCGTGGTTTTATCCGGGAGTTATTATCCATAGTGACCTGGGTGGTAGCTTTTTGGGTGGCCTGGCATTTTAGTTCAGAATTAGCAGTGATATTGTCGGCTTATATCCATTCGAAGAGCTTACAATATCCCGTTGCATTTATTGGTCTCTTTGTTATTACGATGATTTTAGGCGGTCTCGTAAATTATTTGTTGGGTCAATTAGTAGATAAAACAGGTTTAAGTGGTACAGACCGTTCACTGGGATTACTTTTTGGATTGTTACGAGGTGTTCTCATTGTTGGCGTACTCTTGATGATTTTAAAATTAACTCCCGCTACGGAGGAGTCTTGGTGGCAGCAATCACGCCTCATCCCGCCTTTTATGCCATTAGAGCAGTGGTTGCAAGGTTTTTTACCCAAAGATCAGCAATCTAAGTTTATCTTAAATAATACGGTTTGAGGATTCATCTACCATGCAACGAATTATTGTTTTTATATTAGCGTTTCTAATCAGCTTACCGGTTTTTGCGCAGCGAAATCTTGGTAGTATAGGAGCAAATAACAATTTACCCTCCATGCTTAAAAATATTTCACCTGCTGTAGTCAATATTGCCACTATGGGTGAAATCTCAATGATGATTGATCCTAAAAGCATAAAAAATGCTGACCCTGAATCCATGGATATTGATCCTAACACGATGCTTGATCAATCGAGCGGCTTATTGCCAGTGAAGAAAAAATTTAACAGTGTAGGTTCTGGAGTGATTGTAGACGCCGCACATGGCTATGTCATTACTAATGCGCACGTGATCAAAGATGCCAAAACTACTACCGTAACACTGACAGATCAACGACGCTTTATCGCAAAAGTCATTGGTACTGACGCAGAGTCGGATATTGCGGTTTTACAAATAAAACCAGAACGTTTAAGCGCTATTCGTTTTGGAGATTCTGACAGACTTAAAGTGGGGGAATCCGTTTATGCGATTGGGAACCCTTTTGGTATTGGTCAGACGGTGACTTCAGGAATTATTAGTGGTCTTGGTCGTAGTGATTTGCATATCGAAAATTTTGAAGATTTTATTCAAACCGATGCGTCGATTAATCCTGGCAATTCAGGAGGCCCTCTCATTGATACGTCAGGTGCGATGATCGGAGTCAATACGGCCATCGTGGCACCCGCAGGTGGAAATGTGGGAATTGGCTTTGCCATTCCAGCTAACATGGCACATAGTGTGATGATGCAATTGATTAAATATGGCACAATTCATCGTGGTTTTATTGGGATTATTGTCAATGATCTTACCTCAGATATTGCAACCAGCTTACATGTGACGCAAGAAGAGGGGGCTTTAGTGGCTTTAGTGATTCCTAACTCACCTGCTGCAAAAGCGGGTTTGAAAGTAGGAGATATTATCGTTCGTATTAATGGCGTTACCATTAAAAACGCGGCCTCGGTGCGTAATTATGTGGGATTACAGCAAGTAGGTGCGACGCTAATGATTGAATATTTACGTGGCGGCAAAACAATCACCACTCATATAGTCACAGCCGATCCGGATGTTTATCAGCATCAAATCGAAATCAGTAATCCTTTTTTATATGGTTTAGATTTACAAGCCATCGATGTACAAACTTCTGTGGCTGGCGCCGTCAAGGGTATTCAAGTGTTGCGTGTGGCCACGGATAGTTTGGCTTGGCGTTCAGGTGTTCGTGAAGGAGATATTATTTTATCGGCTAATTTAAAACCGGTATCAAGCATTAGTGATTTAAATAGCATCGCCAAAACGAATACGAATCAGCTCTTATTAAATGTATTTCGCCCTGCTCAAAATGCCAGTAGTTTTGTAGTGCTGAAGTTCTAGAAAAATAAAGGGGCTTTCTAATGACTTTTGACCTCTCTATTAATCACTTAACTATCCGTTATCATAAGCAATTAATTGCTCAAGATCTTTCTTTATCAATAAAACATGGGCAGTGTGTGTGTTTGCTTGGCACCACCGGCATCGGGAAAAGCAGCTTGCTCCATTTAATTGCTAACACTTCTGCGCATGCTATGCAATGGAATGGGGAAATTACTGCCTCTGATCATCAAAGTTTAGTGCATCGCGTGATGTTGATGACACAAAATGATAATTTACTTCCGTGGCTGAATATTCTTGATAACGTATTACTGGGTTATCGCTTACGTAATAATTGTTCTACCGAGATTATTCAACAAGCGAAAGCAACATTATTACAAGTAGGATTACCAGAAAAAGATTGGATCAAGAAACCAGCAGCGTTATCAGGAGGCATGCGCCAGCGGGTGGCATTAGTAAGAATATTTGTAGAAAATAAACCATTATGGTTGCTAGATGAGCCTTTTTCGGCGCTAGATGCTATTACGCGCTATAAAATGCAAGATCTCTTAGGACATTTTGCACAAAATAAAACGGTCTTATTAGTAACACATGATCCTTTAGAAGCATTACGATTAGCGGATCAAATTTATATATTGCAAGGTTCCCCGGCTACTTTAAAAGCAATGAGTGTACCTCTCACGCCAAAACCGCGCGCATTGACTTCCGAATTATTGACACTGCAAGCACGCATTTTAGAATCTATGGCGAGCACCTTATGTTAAATCCTCTCAAGCTTCTAAAGTCATGTAGCCGTGTATTCTTATTGTTAATTTTTTTAAGCCTATTGTGGCAGAGTGTTATTTGGCTAGGCGATGTCCCTAAATATTTTTTACCTTCGCCTCTCACCGTGGTTGAGTTACTTTTCAAGCGTGCTGATTTATTACTTTACGCTGCTGAAGTAACTTTGTTAGAGGCTTTCTTAGGAAGCGTAGTCGCTTTTTTCTTTGCGACGACATCAGCCTTATTATTTTTTCGTTATCGCGCATTAGGTTTTTTATTTTGGCCAGTACTACTAATTAGTCAAGCTCTTCCTACGTTAGCTATTGCGCCTTTACTCGTGTTGTGGTTAGGTTACGGAGTGACATCAAAAATTATTTTAGTGGCTATCATGCTGTTTTTTCCGATGGCCAGTGCTTTTTTAGATGGTTTAAAAAGCACGAATCCACAATGGTTGGAGGTTGCACATTTAATGACCGATCGTTCTTGGGCGATATTATGGCGCATTCAAATTCCAGCGGCATTACCTTATTTAGCATCCGGCTTAAGAATTGCGGCTGCTGGCGCCTTAATGGGTGCTGTTATTGGGGAGTGGATTGGAGCCACTCAAGGATTAGGGTTTTTATTACTTGAGGCTAATGGGCGTTTTGAAACTGATTTAGTATTTGCGGTCATCTTAGTATTAATTATCTTATCCCTCTTATTCTATTGGATAGTAAATTGGGCGGTTGGCCGATTGATTAGTTGGTAAAAAAATTTTAATTTGACAATCACTTCCAAAAAACCACACAATGTGAGTTCAAGCTCTTCACTACTCCCTATAATTTTAATAAACTGGAGGTTATTATGCCAAGAACGAACGCAGCCAACCCGTTTTATAATCTTTTGCAACAGGATACTGGTCATAGAATTTTTGCTGGCGATCGGTTACAACTAAAATCTTCCCCTACGTATGGGTCGTTTGCGCTCATTACTTTACCGAATAAACGTCAGGAGCTCAGAATAGCTAATAGAACCCATGTGGTGGACGAGCATCATATGAGTATTTATGAAGTAATACGTCCTGACAAAGCTTCTAGTTTTTACCATTATACGGTCACACTCGAGAGAGGAGTTTATAAATTACATATTTATTTTGATAATCAAGATAAACCTTGTTATCTCACATTATTAGATACTTCACCCAAGGCTATTCCTATTCCACCCGAAGACAAAGAATTATTAATTCAATGGGCGATCATGCAATGTGCTCCCGATATGAGCGTTTTACGCATGACCCAAGAGACCATCATTCAGAGCACTCAAGAAAGTCTTATCAAAAAAATAGATCTCCTTTTGAAGATTAACCTGCCAATAGACCACGGTACACGAGACCACCCAATAGACATCGATCAAAAACAAAAGGATAAAATCTCTGCGATATTCAAGGAACTTTTAGCACGGATTGAAGAAGCTTTAGTGGAAGCTAACTATCTAGCGAGTATAGGCGGTAGCGAAACACAAAAACAGCTTCTAGAAAAATATCAGGAATTTGTTAGCTGGGAATATGCGGATTGGTTGCGGGAACAACACACAGTTGAGATTATCTCGCCTTCAGCCTTGGATATTGCTGTGGCTGAAACCGTATCTTCCTCTCTTGCGCTAGAGGAGGAAGATACAAAAAGCCATGCCACTCTTTCAAGTAATGCCGGTGGGTCAAGCTCCATCTCTCCTGATCAAGCAGCAAAGCTGCGAAATTTAGAGGAAAGCCTAAGCACACTTCGAACATGGCGAGCGCATTTTGATTCTATGAATCCTCCAAGCTGTGATGTCGTTGCCACAGGTTACCAGCAGGCGCAAGAAACTTTGTTGTACCTCTCAGAGTGTTCACCAAGCCTAAACCCCCTTAATGCAGAGGACTTTTTTCTTGTTCATCGCTCCCTCCAAGAAACTGAGGTCGTTGGTATTCAACTGCTTATTGAAGCAATAATGCGAGATTCATATTTTGATCAAAAAACACGCCAACACTTCGATCTTCTTCTTATCAAAACAAGAGATCAACAGAAAGAAGCAGATATTCAAACACTATCTGTTTTTGCAAAGCATATGCCCAACCGTGTTTTGAAATATCTTATTGAATACGATGAGGGGAAAACTTTAGAATTGTTACTAAATACAGGTGCGTTTCCTGTTAATCGATATCGAATAGAAACAGAGTTCGGAGAGCATCTTTCCTTTTTAAAATTTGCATTTAGAAGGCGTAGCATGGGTTGCTTTAAAATAATTCTAGAAAAAGGTGCCTCAACCCTCGAGTTGGATATGGATGATTTGCCCTTTGCGCATACCCTATGGATGCTCGGCCCACAAGATTTTTTTTATAAAATTTTCCGTGATTTTTATCTGGCAAAAGGAGGCTTACGCTCTTTATTGCAACAATTAATGGCAATCATTCTCAAGCGAGCAGCTGAGCTTGAAGATGAAACCCCTCAAAAAACAGCTTTAAATCAGGCCATTGCATGTTATATGTCTAGTCTTCAAAGCATTACCCCCCTGACGAGAGGTGAACATCAACCATTAGCACGTTATCTTGATCGAGCCATGGCAAAGATGGAAGAGGAAGCAGGTTCGCAACCAGTAAAACCTTTATCGCAAGATGTCCAGAGCTTAGTCGATTCTTTGCGATCCCAAACAAGAACACTGCAGGATACAATATTAACACGCAAACATAGATCATTGGAAACTCTACGTACAAAACTAACCATGTTCGCACACGACCTTGAGAAAATGCTTTCACACGCTTATTCGGAAATAGAAAATTTTCCAGAAAAAGAAGAGTTGTTTGATCTTATGAGCTCGGTAAATAAGCTGTTGAATAGAACACTAGAGGTAGCCTCTCAAAAAAAAATAACAGAGAAGCAAGCAAATCAGCTAAATCGTGAATATAATGCTCTAGCACTGAAATTCCACAAAGCAAACCACAAAGCAAACAAAACAAAGAAAGAAAACGCTACTTATTCTTCCAGGCTAGAAGAACTTCTAAATCAAACAAGAAAAGTGGTTGATGATTTGGAAAAATCACGCATTATATGTGGGATCCTTTCTTCTGTCACCTTTCCTGAAGACAGGAGGGGTGCGATGGCGGAAACAGCGGAAGTATCTTCTGAAGACAGGGCTGCCGCAAGCGAAGAAGCAGCAGAAGTACCTTCCGAAAATGAAATCTCAAGACCCAAACCTACGGTTGAAGAAACAGCGGAAGTACCTTCCGAAGATGAAAGCCCAAGCCCAAGACCTACGATGTGAGATATAAAAATCTTCGTCCGGAGTTGTCGTAGTAGCTTAGCGCACGGGAAGGCGCGCAGAAGCCTCTGCTATCCTATGCAAAAGTTGTTGCTTAATATTTTCCGGTACAAAAGCAGCTTCAATAGCTGTTTTAGTGGCACAAAGCAGATCTTCCTTAGTAAGGTTCAAATGCATCTGCGCCAATTGATGTTCGCGCTGAAGCGTCGTATTCATTAAATAAGAATCATCCGTGTTCAAACAATATTTTATCCCTAAATTTTTAAAAATACTGAGGGGGTGTGATGCATAGTCTTTAGAAAATTGTAATAACACATTACTTGATAAAGAGATCTCCATGACAATATTTTTTTCAAGTATTTTTTCAAGTAGAGGAGGGGAGTCCACTGCTCGTATGCCATGACCAATCCTTGTAATGGGGAAATGATCTAAAACTAATTGCATTTCTTCATATTCAAAAGGGTGAAAAGTTTCACCGACGTGAATAGTACAACCAAGCCCAGCACTCGCCGCTTTTTCATAGAGTGGTAAAAAAATTTTTAAAGGATACTGAGTCACGTCTCCAACTAGATTAACACCACTTAAATAAGGATGACGTTCATATAATGCTTGATCTAAGGCTTTTTTGGCTTCATTCAAACCCTGATGACGAATGAGCGCAAGTAATAATCGACTTTCTATGCCAAAATCACGCCTCGCATCATCAATAGCTTTTGCATAACTTTCTATTAATTGAGAATAACTAATCCCATGCGCAAGCGCATAGCCTGGTGCAATAATCAACTCCGCATAAATTGCGCCGTCCTCTGTTAAATGTTGTAAATAACTATAAGCCAACTGATAAAAATCTTCAGGCGTCGTTAAAAAACTAGCCACGAAATCATAAAGGTGGTGAAGTTCTGTAAAATTTTTTAAATAATAGTTTTCCCCATCAGCAGTAAAAAGCTCTCGTGGCAACTCTTTGTGTTGTGCTTTAGCAAAATTTTTTAATAAAGCAGGAGAAATAGCGCTTTCAAGATGGATATGTAGTTCGGATTTTGGAAGAGTAATCACAGGGCTTAGCTTCACATTTTTGCACGCATGATAAGCCATATCTTCATCATTTTCAATCAATCCTTCTTTGTTCAGTGCACGCTTTGCATCCGGATATAAAGGTGTACCCAGCAAATGCTCAATAATTACTGAGTACTCTTATTATCAGAATATAAATATTTATGCTAAAATGGGCTAATTTTTCAAATGCAACCTAGGTTTTTTATATGTCTGAAATTGTTATTTATACTGCAAAAGATGATCATGTGCAACTCAGTGTTAACTTATCTGAAGAAACTGTTTGGCTATCATTAAACCAAGCTGAAAAAGGCATTCACGAATTACAGCAAACGATCGAACTTCTGCAAAAAACGCTGACTCGAAATGAGCTTATGAATGACCTTGGTACTGAAACCATACAGCTTATCTTGAGCTATGCAAAAACTTGGCATTTATTACTTGCTTATGATGAAAATAAATTGGCTTTGCCAAAACACAGTGTTAATCTTTTAGCGAATTAGTTATGACGGTCAAGAAACTCGAGCTACAAGAAATGATTAAGCCTTTATTTCTTCCTGTGGATAAAGGCTTTTCAATAAATCATCTCATTTTGCAATTTGCTAAGGATGATTATAACAAAGCAATAGGAGAAGCGCTCATTGGTGCGGGCAATGATGCAGAAGCCATTGCCGTATTTTTACAAGAATATAAAGATTCACCAGAAACCTTACGCTCATATGCTAAAGAAGTTGAACGTCTGTTGCTGTGGTGCATTCACGTAGCTAAAGTGAATATTTCAAGCTTACGTCGCAATCATTTGACCGAATATCAAGAATTTCTTAAGAATCCTGAACCCAAAAAATTGTGGTGTGGGCCAAGTGCCGCACGTTTCAAAAAAGATGGCAGTATCAATCTCCTTTGGCGACCTTTTGCCGGTGGCTTAGGCGCTAATTCTCTCAAAAAAGCCATCAAAATTTTAGATTCTTTTTTTAATTATTTAGTGCAAACGAATTATCTCATTGGTAACCCATTAGCTGTAGACAGACGGAGAAAACGACGCAACCAAGCAAAGCCAAGAATTATTGACCGTTATTTAGAACAAGAAGAAATCCAAGTTACCTTAGATGCATTATCTTCTCATCCGATTAATGATGAAATTCAAACTTTTCAGGTGGTTCGGGCACGTTATATTATTTTGCTGCTATTTTATTCCGGTATGCGGATTGCAGAAGCAGCGAATCATACGATGGGGCATTTTATCCAACGTGAAAATAATTGGTTTTTACGAGTCATCGGCAAAGGAAAAAAATTGCGGGAGATCCCTGTGCCAGATGCTTTACGAGAAGCGTTAGCGGAGTTTCGATTACAAGTTGGGCTACCCTCTCCAGAGCCACAGTATCGTGAAGAAACGCCATTAATTCCTATGCAAAATCTAAACCAATCGATTAGTCCTCGCCGTATTGATCAAATTTTAAAATGGGCATTTAATTTAGGCGCAGCTTGCTTCGAACCAGACCAACCACAAAAAGCTTCTAAACTCAGGCAAGCTTCAGCGCATTGGTTACGCCATAGTTACGTCACTTATTTATTAGATTCGGGGGCTCCCTTAAAAGTGGCGCAGGAAAATGCAGGGCACAGCGATATTGGCACGACAATGCTTTATCGCCATGTGGCACAAACCGATCGCTTTGAAGCCACAAGACACTTATCATTGCTTAAATCTAAAACATCAGAAATCGATAAAGAAAAAGCCTAATGTCGCGGTGTTCCTTATAAAACATATGATGCTTGTGTAACTAGCAATTTCAAATGGATGCGATGCTTTATGATTTTAATGCAAATTCAATTGACCGCTGTAAGATGCAGACACTGGAGTATTATTTGCAGGTGTTAAAGAAATAAAAATATACCGTTTGTCTATGTAAACATAACTGATAAGGAGATGGAATGAAGCTGTTAAAAATGGCTCCATAATGACTTGGCAACATGTGAATATGCGCGGGAAATATGATTTTACAAAAATTGATAGCGCTCAGGGATTTGATTTAGATAAAATTTTATCATTAAAAATATATAGTTACATTACCCAAACTTAACAATCCGTTCCTATATGTCACGGAACCCATTTAGTTGATATCATTGAATAAAACCAACATAAGCTGCTTCCTATTAATAAGCATAGTTTTCCTATTTCCAGTAAGGCATACCAAGCATGATAAGCGTTTTTGCGAGAGCTTTTCTCTGCCAAAATAAGCTCCACATTAATGCAAAGCATAGGGAAAAACCAAAATGTTTGCAGGCCAAGTAACACACCAAGACTTATAGGTATAACGAAATATGTAAGAGGCAACTGAAAAAATAAAATCGCAAGAAATAAAAGTATCGCCAATCCCCATTGTGTATATTGAAATGCCTGAAAAACAGTTCGCCCTACATCTAATCCCACTTGTTTAGTAAGAGTAGGTGCTTTAAATTTAACCCATGCTTCTAGACAAGAAATTCCTAAAATCATACCTGCCCATAATAACAAAATAATGGGAATAAACATTTGTGTTAGCATAAGTCACCAATTAAGATGCTGCTTTAGCAAGTGCAAGCTGCATTTGAATTACCATCAACTCTAAATCTGTATTAGCTTCTACTGAATGTGGCGTGTTGGGCTCCATTTCTATGATTTCTCCAACCAAAATAGGTTGTGGTACTTTATTAATGATAAAAGTGCCTTTGCCTTTAATTGGCACAATCACTACATGTGCATTAGCTGAATGCTCGGGTACTATTCCTCCTGCCTCCACTTGCAAGCGAACAACTTTTAAGCCATCGCGTTTACTAATGATAGTTGGATTTACTTTACTCATTATTGTCACCTCTTTATTTTAAAGTTTTATAACAGTTTATTTAGCATGCCTTAGCATGCCATATTTCAAAGATTGGGCAATTAAACCGGCTTTATGAACGGTCTCTTGTGCCGCCTCAGCTGGCAAATGTTTTTTTGCCTCTTCTTGAAATAAATTAAGCCAGCGTGTAAAGTGTGCTTCTTGAATTTTTATTTGTTGGGCAATTAGTACATGTTTCATATAAGCATTACCATGATATTCATTGGTTTTTAGTAGGATAGTACTCCAAAATTTACACAATAATGGGATATGATTCTCCCAATTTACTTTTGCCGTATCATTAAAAATAGGTGCAAGCAACTCATCTTCGTTCACACGTTGATAAAAATTCGTGACAAATTTTTCAATATGCTTTTTTGTTAATTCGCCCATTAGTTATCCCCTTTTTTTTTGAATTTTAAGCCGTTTTTTTACCGCTAATTTTTCAGGTGCTGTGTGAGGTAAAATATCACTTAACGTATATTGAGATAAATTATTAAGGAAATTTGTACTTGCTTCATTCAACACTTTGCTTAAGCGACACATACCATCTAAAGGACAAGCTAAAACCGTACAATCAATAACTTTAAAGGTTGGCTCAAATTGCATAACAATTTCCGTTAAAGAAATCTTTAGCGTTTGCGGATTTAATTTTAACCCCCCGCCTTTGCCACGAAGAGCAATAATGTAATTTAATTTTGCTAATCGGCTAATAATTTTTGTCAGATGTTCTCGAGCAATTGAAAACTTATTGGCAATATTATCAATAGTACTTAATTCATTTTGCATAGCAAGAAAAATCAATGCGCGCAGGGCATAATCTGTTTGTCTATTGAGTTGCATAAATTTTTTTATCAAATATAAAGTGAATACTGTATCTCCTATCAACCTTCTATTTTTTTAGAAACAGAACCGATGATATGCACTTACATTATAATTAAGTTGCATATTAAATGCAACTTATGATGTGAATAAATAAATTTAAAAAAGATATTCCACAAAAAAACGGCAGAGAAAAATATAAATCCTTCCCAAATCCGATTGATCGGTTATTACAGATTTTGTATCTTTATGTTGAGCGACTCGATATTAGGGGCTTAGAAGTGCTATTGTTTGAATTCACGGTTTGTGGATTCAAACAATAACTGCAACTCATCTATCATTAATGTTTTTACAATACCTTACCCATTAATGCATCTTGATCTTGAATAATTATGTTACAGACATTGCCATCATCAAAAACCATATCGCCAAACCCATTGTTTTTAAAGAACAGCATTATTTCATTAGAAGGTGGCGTACAATATAGATTTTTACAATTTCTACTTTTAAGCCATTGTTCAACGAATGATAAGAGTTGACTGCCAAGATTTTGATTACGTTTATTTTCATTAATAAAAATAAAATGAATTACTGCTTTTTCATCAGCACAAAGTTGAATATGAGCATATCCAATAATCTTCGTTTTTTGATAAACTACAAGGTGTACATGATTTGGATCGTTAAATGTACATGTGTAAGGATCTGTATTTTGAAGCTTATCAAAGTAATATTTTCTCCTAATTTTTTTTATAGTATTCCATTCTTTTTCTATAAATGCTTTAACTATACGTATCCCCTGCCACCCTGCCTTTTCGTCGATAAGAGCAACATTCCAAAACAATAAGATGTCCTATCATGTGAAAATTTTTGTGCTAGTTTTTCTTTTAGAGAAGCATATTCATTTCTATCATTGGGATGATTTCTCATCCAATCACAAAACTTCAAATGGCGTTCAATTTCAGGGTTATTTTCTTCAAATACATGCACATAAAAAGCATTTTTTTTAATAAAAAATCTTCTCAGCATAAACCCATATTCCCCTTTAACTTCATATCCTAGTTGTTGCATATTAAAGTTACATAAATCCACAGCCTTAATATCATGTACAACAGGCATTATATCGATAATAGGTTTGGCGGCTAAATCTGGAACAGATGTTGAACCTATATGATAGATATTAATGCAGTTACTTCCTAGAATTTTTTTAATTTTTACCGCCTCAGATTCAAACATTTTTGACCAAGCTGGATTATGAGTCACAATTTCTATCATTATTAATTTCTCCATAAGGATTGTAATTTTTCTCTGCACTAGACAAAAATTTAAAAGCTACTTGGAAAAGCTTGTTAAAAACGCTGTCGCCCCGCGATTTATTCGCGGGGCCCAAGATTTCAACTTTTCGGATCCCGCGAACAAGTCGCTGGATGACAGCTTCAGAGATTTTTTGTCCAGTGCAGAGGTAATTTTTAATTCAGCTAATTAAATAATAATTAATCAGGCTTATTTAGTTTCCATTTCTTCTGGATAAGCTGTTCCTACAGCAGATCCGATAGGCATGATCTCATTTAATAATATTAATTCTGAATTTGATAGCTCCAAGTTAACTGCTTCACAATCTTCTTCTATCTGTTGTGGCGTTTTAGCTCCAGGGATTGGAATGATTGAATAGTTTTGTGCTAATAGCCAAGCGAGTGCCAACTGAGCTAAGGTACAATTTTTACTTTCTGCAACCACATATAATTTATCAAGATACCCCATATTTTTTTGTAGATTATTTGGTTGAAATCTTGGCAAGATTTTTCTAAAATCATTTGGTTCTATAGTTTCAAAAGAGCGAATGCCTCCAGCTAAAAAACCTCGCCCAAGCGGGCTGTACGGAATAAAAGCAATATCAAACTCTTGGCATGCCGGAAGTAAATCATTTTCGACATCACGATGCCAAAGTGAATACTCACCTTGATAGGCGCTTATTTGATGCACGGAAGATGCTTTTTTAATTATTTCTTTTGTTGTGTCGGATAAACCAAGATGGCGTACTTTGCCATCTTGAACTAATTGTTTCATCGCTCCTATAGATTCTTCAACAGGGATTTTAGGATCGACTCTGTGTAAAAAATAAATATCAATATAGTCTGTTTTTAATCTAGATAAGCTCTGTTCACAGGCCTTTTTAATATATTCTGGTGAGCCATCTAGATACATTTTTTTTATGTCATCATTAGGGCGTATAAAACCACACTTAGTTGAGATAATAATGTTGTCACGCTGTGAGCCATTAAATATTTTGGCGATTAATTCTTCGCTACGCCCTCTGCCATACATATCCGCAGTATCAATAAAGGTAATTCCTAATTCAAGAGACTTCTTTAAAGTTTGCAGTGCGACTTTATCATCTGTAGAACCATAGAATTCTACCATTCCCATGCAACCAATACCTATTTCTGAAACGAAAGGCCCTCGTTTGCCAAGCTGCCGTTTTTTCATGTTACTATCCATATAGTACTTTATTTTTTATTCTACCATAGCGGTTGCACTTATTGGTTGAGCCCACTTGTGAGTCCTTGTTTGTGAACCAAAATCAACAGCTCTTCTATGGCTTGCTCAATTTTTGCTTCAAATCTTGAGCATCTCATTAAAGAACTAACCACCCTACTCTCACAAAAAAAATATCTCATTAAGATCATAACTCAGATACCTAAGAAATTTCGCTAATGCTTAGAACAAACAACTATACCCATTATTACACCTGAAGATGCGAGAATTATAATAAAGCATTTTTTGCAAGGAAAAAGAAACGTTAGAAACTCGCATCTTCAAGCATAATGGGTATATAGCACTTCTGCCGGCAAAAACCCATCTGCTTGCATTTTCCATAAGCGCGAAAAATGTTTTTCATTATTCAATAGCGCAGTTTGCGTTCCTGATTCAACAATTTTACCCTGATCAAAAACAAAAATTTCATCCATATTGGCTAATGTAGATAGTCGATGCGCAATAACAATCGTCGTGCGTCCCATCATTAATTTTTGTAAACTTTGCTGAATCAATTTTTCAGTGACAGAATCAAGTGAGGAAGTCGCTTCATCTAAAATCAAAATAGGCGCATTTTTTAAAATAGCGCGTGCGATTGCAATACGTTGCCTTTGCCCTCCCGAAAGTTTTACACCCCGCTCCCCTACCAACGCTCCATAACCACCATCTAAGACCTCAATAAACTCGTGGCAATGAGCCAATTTAGAGGCCGCGATCACTTCTTCATCGGTAGCATCTAGGCGTCCATAACGAATATTCTCCATCAAGCTTAGATGAAATAACATGGGATCTTGGGGAATCATCGCAATTTGCGAACGCAAAGAATCTTGGGTCGCTGTGGCAATATTTTGCCCATCAATCAAAATATGACCTTTTTGAATATCATAAAATCGCAAAATGAGATTAACAAATGTCGACTTCCCAGATCCCGAAAAGCCTACCAAACCGACTTTTTTACCTGCTGGAATAGTCACAGTTAAATTCTCAAAAATCCAACGATCCGATTGATAAGCAAATCCCACGTGATCAAATTCGATCTTGCCTTTATCAATCAAGATCGGTTGCGCATGAGGCACATCGACAACATCGTGGCCTTGCGAGACCAAACGCAAGGCATTATCAATCGTTCCTTTTTCTCGCGAGAAAACCAAAATTTGATAGCTCACAAACCAGACAAAACCTAAAAGCCAAAAAGCTTGCATGCCAACTTGGGTAAAATCTCCTAAGCTAATCCAACCGTGAACATAGCCATGCAATAACGTGAAAGTGGTCGTAAAGATTAAAAATAACCCACTCAATCCTAAACCAATACGTGTCAACTCCATCGCCCACATGACTTTATGAGATTTTTTCATTTCATCGTGCTGAAATTTTTTTAAGTATTCACTCTCGTAATCACGCCGCGCAAACAAGCGAACATTTAAAATATTGGTAAAAGTATCGACAATTTTTCCACTCAACGTAGAAACCGACTCAGAATGAATTTCCCATAAATTCCCCGCAGCCTTCAAGCAAAGCAATGTTAAACCAAAGTGTAAAGCAAGCCATATCAATACAATGCACGCAAAAAGAGGTTTCACAAGCCACATCATCACAACCACAATGCAGGCACCTACAATCACAGTGACAAATTGATAGCAAATCATTTCCATCATCGACTGACAACTGGTCGGTAAATCAGACAATTTTTTCCCAATATTGCCAGCGAATTGATTAGAAAAATATTCGTGCGAATGCTGATTGACGTAATTAAACACTACTTCGCGCATTTGCGCGCGGAACTTAGGGAAGGCATAGATAGCCACAATTCCTTGAAGACGACCAAAAAATTCTGTCACCACCCAAAATAAAACAAACAAAATTAATGTGCCACT
Source organism: uncultured Gammaproteobacteria bacterium (assembly GCA_964471475.1). Taxonomy (GTDB): domain Bacteria; phylum Pseudomonadota; class Gammaproteobacteria; order CAISUE01; family CAISUE01; genus JAJNBD01. Next base: position 504 of record CAYYFQ010000003.1, on the reverse strand, counting down.
TAAAGCGGCATAAATTTCTGAAGCAGCCCCATGATAATTTCGTAACACATTAACAATACGTTTTAGAAAATAAGGAAAAAAAGTATCATTGATTGCCCAAGTCATTGCCGTGAAAAGCAATAAGGAGAATTTAAACCACTGCTGACGGGCGAAATAAAATAAGAATGCCAAAGGCGTTTTAGGAAAAGTCATAAAAATACTCGATCAAAAAATTAAAGGATTTAAGCTTGAACGCCGATCATTGGATTCAAAGCTTTAAAGATAAGACAACATCCTTGTTTTTTTAATCAAGTATTCTCATTGGAGCACCAAAATATATGATGAAGAACGATTATTTTACCCCAATTGATTTATTTTTTCAAAAATAAGGCAAAAAAAGGGGAACATCCTACTGATGTATCCCTAAGTTTTTTTAAGTTTGTCATGCCTGCTGCGTGCCAGCCTTCGCTGGCAGGCATCCAGGCAAGTAAGCATCGTGGGAAGTAAAAGTGAAGCGTACCTATA
>CAYYFQ010000002.1:0-145156 GCA_964471475.1 uncultured Gammaproteobacteria bacterium | reverse complement strand
TTCATACGGTGTTGCAAGTTCATTCGCCTTCGGTCATGTACGTCTATGTACACTCCCTCGACTCATTCACTTGCGCCTTGTCTGAAACTAAATCTTAAAGGCTATATGTGCTATCTTGTTTCATTAATTTTGTTTCGATATAGCGATACGCACTTTTAGACAGTAAACGCTTTGCACTTCTTTTTTACCAACACTTTTTTCAAAGTAACATATTTTGGCAAGCCTTTCTCATAGGGAGGATAAGCCTCACCTTGAATCAACGGGGACAAATATTTTTTGCAAGCTTCGGTGATACCAAATCCATCGGACGTGATGAAGTTTCTTGGCATCATTTTTTCTTGATTCGCCACAGATTCAAGAGGCACGTAATCAATTTTCCAGCGATAGGGTGCATCTTTCGTACGTTTGATAATGGGCATTACGCCAGTAATCCCTTGCATGGCCAATTTAACCGCTGCCTCACCTAAAGCATAAGCATGTTCCACATCCACTTTAGAAGAAATATGCCGCGCCGCTCTTTGCAAATAATCGGCAATGGCGTAGTGATATTTATACCTTAATTTATCGCGAATCAAATTCGCAATTACAGGAGCAGCTCCTCCTAACTGCGCATGACCAAATGCATCTCTTAGGCCAGTTTCGGATAAAAATTGACCGTCTTTATTGCGTACCCCTTCTGAAACGACGATTGAGCAAAAACCATATTTTTTTACTGTTTCATCTACCTTAGCCAAAAATTTTTCTTCATCAAATGCAATTTCAGGAAATAAAATAATATGAGGAGCATCCCCTTTTTTTTCACCAGCTAAGCCACCGGCTGCCGCAATCCAACCTGCGTGCCGCCCCATAACTTCCATGATAAAAACTTTGGTAGAAGAACTGGCCATAGACGCCACATCCAAAGAAGCTTCCCGGATGGACACGGCTACATATTTCGCTACTGACGCAAAGCCTGGGCAATTATCAGTAAAGGGTAAATCATTATCCACTGTTTTCGGAATCCCAATACACGTAAGAGGATAGCCCATTTCTTCACTCATCAACGCCACTTTGTGTGTGGTGTCTTGTGAATCCCCTCCCCCATTGTAGAAAAAATAACCAATATCATGTGCTTTGAATACTTCAATCAATCGCTCATATTCACGCCGATTTTTTTCAATGGATTTTAATTTGTAACGGCAAGAACCAAAAGCTCCTCCTGGTGTATAAGCTAAGGCCCTCAAGACACTCGGACTTTCTTTGCTGACGTCGATTAAGTCCTCACGCAGTGCCCCTAAAATACCATCTTTACCCGCATAAATTTTATTAATTTTAGATTTATAACGTTTTGCAGTCTCAATCACACCAGCAGCAGAAGCATTGATTACCGCAGTAACACCACCAGATTGCGCATAAAACGCATTGCGAGCTTTCGATTTAGTCATTATTTTCCTCGTTCAGTTAAAAATTTTTGCATTCTTTCTTGTGCTTCTTGCGAGACTCGACATTTAGCAATCGCTTGCACACATTTTTCCCGCACTGCTGGCAAAAGAGGATCGATATCACGCAGCAAAGATTTCATTGCTTGCATAGCAGCGGAAGAGTTTTTCAATAATTGTTGAACAAGTATTTCGCTGCGTTCTTGAAGTTGTCGATCCTCGACTATCTCGTCGATTAAGTGCATGGCTTTAGCTTCTTGTGCTGAAAATATTTCTGCGGTAAGTGCATAACGGCGAGTTGCTTTTGCACCCATACGCGCCAACAAAAAAGGCGCAATCACTGCCGGAATTAACCCTAGTTTAACTTCAGATAAACAAAATTGTGTTTCAGGCGTCGCCAATACTATATCGCAGCATGCGAGTAACCCCATCCCTCCTGCGAAAGCGGCACCTTGCACCACAGCAATCACAGGTTGAGGCATCGCATTCAAGCGATACATCAATTCTGCGAGTTGATCCGCATCTTGCTGGTTTTGCTCGAATGTATACTGTGCCATCCGTTGCATCCAATTAAGATCTGCCCCCGCACAAAATACAGAGCCCGCACCTTTTAATACCAGCACTTTAACCGTAGTATCCGCCGCTAATGCTGTGAGCGCTTCAACAAATTCTGCAATGAGCACATCATCAAAAGCATTGCGTTTAGCTTCGCGATTAAGAGTAAGATGAACGACTCCACGCTCCTCTTTATGAATCAACAGTTGAGACATAACAAATTAAGCAGTCGGTGAAATTTGCGCAGGTTCAGGAACTGCACCAGTATTTACGCCATTTTGAGCAGGCGCTGTCGTTGAAGGTGGTGGTGAGGCAAGTGGCGCAGGAGGCGAATTCGAAGAAGTGCCTGTCACTGGCGACGATGAAGATGAGGGTGAAGATACGGTCACATTAGCAGCCGGGCTTTGAGATTGGGGAGGTAAATGAAACTCATCAGGTATTTGTACCAAATTGATCACACGACTCACTCCCGCACTATTGCGAATCACATCAATGGCTGTTTGTGTTTCTGCTTTATCGGCGTATCCCATCAAAAAGACAACTTTGTTTTCAACGACCCATTTAAAATCAGAAGCATTCAAATTAGAGGTGACGAGCATGCGAGCGCGAATATTAGTGTAAATAGTCGCATCGTCTGTTAATTGCAATGCACCAATTACAGGCGTTACTTGCAACATATTATAAACACGCCGCACCTTAGGAATGTTTTGCACCATCGATTCTGCTTTCGCACGCACGGCATCACTTGGCACTTCACCAGTGAGCAACACCACATAGTTATACGAAGTGACGGTAATATGCGTATCGGTATCGGTTAATTTGGCACTTTTTATTTTTTGGTTCGCTTCAAATTCAATATTGGTATCATCATTCATTGCTTGCAAAGTACGCCCATCACGCGCTAAAGTAGCACCCGCAGTCGCGCCTGCTCCCACCAATACCACAGGAACACAAGCGGTTGTTAGCAAAGTAGCCAGTGCCAAAATGTAAAGCGTTTTTTTATTTATCATCATAAAGGATTCCTAATTTTATTTAACAACGCCGCAACACGCGCTTGATGGTCTTCACCTAAATGTAGCTCACCTTGTATTTGTGCCGCTTGCTCTAAAGAAATTTCAAAATTTTGTTTCATACTTTCACGCAATAACCATTTCATCGCACGAGTAGCTTGAACGGAGTTATTGGCTATTTTTTTTGCCGTCTCCATCGCAAGCGGTAATACCTCTTTTTCACTAACCGCATTCACTAAGCCCATCGTCAACGCTTTTGAGGCATCAATAAAATCGCCCGTCAAAAGCAAAGCCATCGCATTAGCCATCCCTACAATCCTTGGCAATAACCAACAATCTCCATCTCCCGCTACTAAACCAATTCGAGTAAAACTTTCCGCTAGTGTTGCATTATGCGTCGCATAACGAAAATCACAAGCAAGCGCCAAGCCAAGACCTGCACCGATTGCAGCTCCGTTAATAGCCGCGATAGTGGGAATCGGCAAATTGTACAAAGTGTGAATAACCAGTTGAATACCTTTTTGATACTTTTCGGTAATTTCAGAAGAAGTGCCTGCAAACAATCCTGCACGACGATGATGCATCGCTTCTAAATCACCACCTGTGCAAAAAAAACGATCAGATCCGGTAAGTATTAGTGCAGCTAGAGGTTCTGTAAAATCTAAGCTACCAAATAAACTCAAAAAATCGTTCACTACTTGTTCAGAAAAAGTATAATTCTCATTGGCGTTTTTAAGACGCACAAGCAAAATCTTTGTATCGCCTGCAAGAATATGTTCACAAGCTAAGCTAGTCAGTTGAGGCAACATAGTTAAAAATTCGCGCTAAACCAAGTTTTCATTCGACCCAAAAGTCCTTTTAGACCGCGTTCAGAATTTTCGTTCAGATAAGCCGCGTTTTGTTCTTGGAGCCCATAAAGTAATAAACCTACGCCTGTTGCATAGGCAGGATTATGGATCACACCTGGCAAGCCAGAAACTCCCATCGGGACTCCTAAACGCACATGTGTTTTAAAAATAGATTCTGCAAGCATAAGCCCACCTTCTACAGCGGCACCACCACCAGTTAACACAATTCCAGCAGCAATACGTTTCTCAAAACCACTACGTTTTAATTCTGCTTTAACAAAATTAAAAATTTCTTCATAACGCGCTTCCACGATTTGAGCCAATAAACGACGAGAGATGGGTTGCCCTCCTCGCTCATTAACCGCTTCAATTTCAATCATTTCTTCGGCTTTGACATCTTCAGCTAAAGCAGTGGCATAACGAACCTTGATCCCTTCCGCACTAGCAGAGGGTGTACGTAAAGCAATGGCAATGTCTGAAGTGACTTGATCCCCCGCAATAGGAATAACCGCTGTATGACGAATAGCGCCATTTTGAAAGATGGCTATATCCGTGGTACCGGCGCCGATATCTACTAAGCAAACGCCTAATTCTTTTTCGTCTTCTGTCAATACCGCATAACTTGAAGCCAACTGCTCTAAAATTACATCAGCTACTTCTAATCCACAACGTTGGACACATTTGATAATATTTTGAGCAGCGCTTACTGCTCCCGTTACAATATGGACATTGGCTTCTAAACGCACGCCCGACATGCCGACAGGTTCTCGAATACCATCTTGATTGTCAATAATATATTCTTGAGGAAGCACATGAAGTAATTTTTGATCCGCGGGAATAGCAACAGCTTTAGCAGCATCTAAGACGCGGTCCACATCAGCTTGCGTCACTTCTTGATCACGAATGGCTACAATGCCGTGAGAATTCATACTCTTGACATGGCTTCCTGAAATACCTGTATAAGCTGAATGAATTTGGCATTCGGCATTATTTTCAGCCATTTCAACAGCGCTTTGGATGGACGCAACCGTTGCATCAATATTGACTACCACGCCACGCTTTAACCCTTTAGATGGATGGGTGCCAATACTGATTAAATCTATCTTGCCATCTTCATCTATTTCACCAACTAAGGTCACAATTTTGGAAGTACCAATATCTAAACCTACCAAGAGGTTTTTTTCAACTTTTTTGGATAACTTTTTACGCATGCCATGAGCTCCCTGAAATTATGGGTTATTGTACGCAACCTCAATCAATTTCACAATCGGTATTGCCCCTGAGGTATCCCTTGTATTTTTTTCAAGCTTGTCATGCCAGCGTAGGCTGGCATCCAGTTCACCATGTGTTTACGAAATGCAAGAAGTCTATTTTATTTTTATTTCCCAAGATACTTATTTGCCTGGATGCCAGCCTACGCTGGCATGACAAGCACTAAGCTGCTTTTGCTGACATCATAGGCATCATAATTTTAGGGATATCTCAGGTATTGCCCTTCATTCCCAAATTTTTTGAAGGCGCTAACAGGCTAAACTTCCTCAATGCTTATTTGGCGCGCTTCATCAACAAGCATCACAGGAATGTTATCACACACAGGATAGGCGAGGCGATCAACTTTACATATCAATTCTTGCTCACGAGGATGCCAAATAAGTTTGCCTTTGCAAAGAGGGCAAACCAAAATTTCTAAAAATTTTTTATCCATATTTTCGTAAGTTGGGTATAATATTTAAACTGCTATATAATAGCAGCTTTCTTGCCATCCTTCATGGAGCATTGATAATGATCAAACTTGTCGCACGCTTTTTAATGTTGATAATGCTGTTTTCTATTGGTCAAATGGTTTTGGCACAGACGCCTAAAATTCTTAAACCCGATGAAGCTTTTCAATTGTCTACTCAAAGCGATTCAGGCACACAATTAATACTTCATTGGCAAATTGCACCAGGTTATCATTTATACAGCGACGCCATTACCGTAAAAGTGCTAGAGCCAAGCAACGTAAAATTAGCCCCCCTTGTATTACCCAAAGGCAAACCTAATTATGACCCCACCCGCGGGCATTTCATGGCGTACTATCACAGCGTCACTATTCCTGTCACTTTAACTGCTGGCAATACTCAAAATTTAACCCTGCTCGTTAGCTATCAAGGATGTGCTGATATGGGTCTATGCTTGCCTCCACAGCATAAGACCTTGCGTTTAAATGCTAGCTTTAACTTACAATCCTTAATTAAAGAAAGTACAAATGCCAATAGCATTGAAACTATTTTTCATGCGAAACAACCTTTTGTCGTCTTGTTAAGCTTTTTTGTTTTTGGGGTATTATTATCATTCACTCCTTGCGTATTCCCTATGTTACCGATTTTATCAGGGATCATCGCAAGCCACGGCCAAAATATCACTTCACGACATGCCTTTTCACTCTCTTTTGTATATGTATTATTTTCAGCGCTTACTTATGCCGTCCTTGGCATTATTGCAGGTGTGGCAGGACATCATTTGCAAAGCGCATTGCAAAATAATCTCGTCTTAATTTTATCGGGCATCCTCTTTATTGTGTTAGCTTTTTCGTTATTTGGATTGTACGAAATTCGTTTACCGAATTTTTTACAATCACGATTGACACACTTAAGCCATATGCATGGTGGTGGGTCGCTTTTAGGGGTAGCGTTAATGGGAATCTTTTCTACCCTTGTCGTTTCACCCTGTGTAAGCGCGCCTCTCGTAGGAGCGCTCGCTTATATTGGTGATACCGGAAGCGCCGCCTTTGGGGGCATCGCTCTTTTCGTATTAGGTTTTGGAATGGGGTTACCACTCCTTCTCATTGGTACATCTGCCGGCAAATTACTGCCTAAAACAGGGCATTGGATGGTTAATATCAAAAACTTTTTTGGCCTCTTACTTGTAGCGATGGCTATTTGGATTTGGGCAAGAGTTTTGCCGGTTGGCATCATTGTGGCTTTATGGGCTATTTTAGCCGTCACTTGTGCTGTATGCTTGGGCGCTTTTGAACCTGCCAAAACCTATTGGAATAAATTCTGCAAAGCATTAGGTATTCTTCTAGGACTATATGGCATCTGCTTATTTATTGGTGTCATTAGTGGAAGCACCAACATGCTTCAACCATTAGAAAAATTAGCGAATGCAGCTCCCAGTCCCAATGCAGAAACAAGCCAAAGCACGGCTATAAAATTTATTCGTGTCGAAAACTTCAGCCAATTAAAAAGAGTCTTCATTAAACATCCTCGCGTTATTCTTGATTTTTATGCCAACTGGTGTGTTTCTTGCAAGCAAATGGAAAGTGAAGTTTTTGGCAACTCCGAAGTACAAAAAACTTTACAAAAATATCAAGTACAGATGGTACAAGTAGATCTCACTGACTCAAACAAGGATCTTGAATTTTTAACCGAAAAATATCAAGTCATTGCCCCCCCTACTCTTTTATTTTTTAATAATCATGGAGATTGGATATCGAATGCCAATTTAGTGGGCGACCAGTCTGCAGACGGTTTTGCACAGGCTGTTGAAGATACTTATTCCAATGATCGATGATCCACCAAAATTATAAAAGCCCGCATCGCTTTGCAATCGCTCCCATGATTGATTGGACCGATCGTCATTGCCGTTATTTTCATCGACTCTTTTCAGAGCATATGCTGCTTTACACCGAGATGATCACTACGAACGCTATTTTACACGGTGATTACCAACGCCTATTAACTTATAACCACGCGGAGCATCCTGTTGCACTTCAACTAGGTGGCAGTGATCCTGATTCATTAGCGGCGAGTGCTCACATAGGTGAAGACTTTGGTTACGACGAAATCAATTTAAATGTAGGTTGCCCGAGTGATCGTGTCCAAAAAGGGCGCTTTGGTGCGTGTTTAATGGCAGAACCAAATCTGGTGGGAGATTGTATTGCGAAAATGCGCGCGACCGTGCATCTTCCCATTACGATAAAAACACGTATCGGCATTGATGATTCCACGGAGCAAGAATTTTTATGGCAATTTATCGAGACGGTGGCAAAAACAGGTTGTGAGACGTTTATCATTCACGCAAGAAAAGCGTGGCTCCACGGATTAAGCCCAAAAGAAAATCGCGAAATTCCACCCCTTAATTACCCGCTAGTCTACAAATTAAAAAAAGCTTTTCCACATTTATGGATTAGCATTAACGGGGGCATTTCTACTTTGGAAGAAGCACTAGAACATTTAGCCCAGGTGGATGGAGTAATGCTGGGGCGCGCAGCTTATCATGAACCTTATTTACTAGCGGAAGTCGATCCCTTATTTTTCGCAACCAAACCTCTAAGAAAAAGTCGCAACGAGGTCTTAGCGGACTATCTTATTTACTGCGAAAAAAATTTGCATGAAGGTGTCGCGCTTGCCACTCTTCTGCGCCCTATCTTAGGTTTGTGGCACAGCGAGCCGGGGGCACGTAAAATCCGACAGATTCTTAGTAATGCCCAAATCTCAAGCCATGATAAAATGCAGTTTTTGAACTCATTAGTGCCCAGTTAAGGGTGAAAATTTTGAAAAAACAATTGTCATGCCAGCGTAGGCTGGCATCCAGGTAAATAAGCATCTTGGGAAGTAAAAGTAAAGTGTACTTAACTTCGTAAACTAAAATTTTCGTCGCTTGCATTGCCTAAAAACATACCTGACTGGATGCCAGCCTACGCTGGCATGACAGGGGGTTTTAGCATAAACTCCTTAAATTGATTCAATGAAAAAATTAATATTACTCGGAGCCACTACACCCATTATGAATCTCAATTCCCCTTTGATTTTTGCCCACCGAGGAGCAAGCATGCTTGCTCCTGAAAACACCTTGAGTGCTTTTCAATTGGCTTACCAACTAGGTGCGAAAGCACTAGAATTAGACATTCAACTCACGAAAGATAATCAATTACGAATTTTTCATGATGACACGCTAGAGCGCACAAGTACTGGAAAGGGACCACTGACAGAACAACTCGATGCCGACATAGAAAAATTAGATGCGGGGAACTGGTTTGCTCCCCAATTTATAGGAGAAAAAATTCCCACTTTAGAAAAAGCATTAGAAGTATTTAACCAGTGGGATATTTTAATTAATATTGAACTCAAAGCGGATGACACCAACGAAAAACTCCTTGTGGATGCCTTGGCTAAGGTGCTGGTCCACACAAGTTTTTCACCAAAAAGAATTTTATTATCAAGTTTCTCAAAGGAAACTATTATTTTGCTGAAAAATACACTGCCCGATTATCCTCGCGCTTTTAACGTTCATACCTCTATTCCCCATGCTTTTATTTTCGCTAAAGAAAACCTCTGCATGAGCATTCATCCTAATGTTGAACTTTTAAAAAACAATGCTAATCACTGGATCACCGAGGCACATGCGCATCAGTTACGCGTTCATCCTTATGTAATTAATGACGCTAAATTTGCTCAAAAGTTATTAGCTGCAGGAATTGATGGATTTTTTACAGACACTCCAGCATTGTATCACTTCCATGACCGCTAAGATATTTCTTAAAAATTGCTTTTTTTTTGCTAATATGGTATAAATTGCGGTTCGCAAATTTGAATTCGTTGGAGTGTATTATGAGTAAAGTCTGCCAAGTTACCGGCAAAAAACCGCGTGTAGGACAAAATGTTTCTCACGCAAACAACAAAACTAAACGCCGATTTTTAACAAACTTGCACTATCGCAAAATCTGGGTGGAAGAATTAGGCCGTTTCGTGCGCTTGCGCTTAACAGCTCATGGTCTTCGCACTTTAGAAAAGGTAGGTGTGATGAAAGTATTAGAAAAGCTAAAAGCACAAGGCGAAAAATTTTAATTTTATAGTTAGCAAAAATTTTTGAGGCATCATTATGGCAAAAAAAGGCCGAGTAACCGTTGAATTACGTTCCACTGAAAGTGACCATTGGTATACTACCAACAAAAACCCAAAGACCACAACGGGCAAATTAAAAAAACGTAAATATGATCCAAAAGTGCGTAAACATGTGATTTACGAAGAAGGTAAAGTGCGAAAATAGCACTCTCCCACAACACATTACTACACGCTTTTCACTCCAATTAAGAGCTAAACATTTTGAAAAGATAATTGTCATGGCAGCCGTTCGTAGGCGTCAACTTAACGATTGTCATACCAGCGAAGGCTGGTATCCAGGTACGTAAGCGTCTTGGGAAGTAAAAGTAAAGTGTACTTAACCTCGTAAACTAAGATTTTCATCGCTTGCATTACCTAAAAACATACTTGACTGGATGCCTGCCTACGCAGGCATGACAGTGGTTCTTAACATGCAGCTCCTTAAATTGACGCCTATTGGCTTGTCCGCTAAATCTAGGCTTTCATCGCAAAACTTTACCCGACATCATAAGCCTTCGCCACCTTCGTATCCACATATTCACGCGCCACCGCCACATCAACCTCAATTTGTTTTTTCAATGCTTCAATTGAGTCAAATTTTTTCTCGTCACGAATTTTATACAAAAACTCCACTCGCAAATATTGGCCATACAAATCTAAATCATGGTCAGCGAACAAATAAACCTCTAATGATAGTCGCAAACTCGCCTCTACGGTTGGTCGGTACCCAATGTTCGCTACTCCCATCCAGACCTGCGAAGACCTCCCTTCAACTCTTACCACATACACCCCATGTAATGGCGTCGATTTTCTCCCCAAACGAATATTGGCAGTAGGAAAATTTAAAGTCCGCCCTCGCTTTTGACCATGAATGACCTTACCACTGATTGTATAAGGCCTCCCCAAAATTTTCTTCACTTCCAAAAAATCCCCTTGAACAAGCAAATTACGAATAGCGGAACTACTAATTTTAACCCCATCCTCATCTACCCGAGGCACCACACTTAACTCAAAATGGCCTCGCGCCGCATAATCTTTTAATAATGTAGTATCACCCAGGCGATTTTTGCCAAAACGAAAATCTTCACCGACCACCAATACTTTTACTTGAAATTTTTCAATCAAAATTTTTTCAATAAAATCTTGTGCACGCAACCCCATCAGGGCTTTATTAAAACGCAAGCAGACAAATTGATCTATATTTTGAGATTCCAAATAATTAAACTTCTCGGCCAATGAGTGCAAACGTGGTGGGGATTTTTTGTTTAAAAAATATTCTTTAGGCAAAGGCTCAAAACTAATCACGGTGGTAGCTAAATGCCTTTTCTTAGCAAAGACTTTTAACTCAGTAAGAATTTTTTTATGCCCAAGATGTGCACCATCAAAAGAACCAATCGTAGCCACTGAAGGCAACAAAGGAAAAACAAAAGGTGAGCAATGATAAAACCTCATTATTTAGCTCCCGTTAAAATTAATTGTAATCCAAACACAATTAAAAAAGTACCAAGCCCTTTTGCAATGGAACGCCTAAAACGCACCAACCACGGCTTCACCTTGGAATGGCTAAACAAATAAACCACTAAGCCAAACCAAATAGTGGTAACCAAAGCAAATTCCACTACGAAAAAAATATCCCATAGCACACTTCTTAATTTGGCCACCATAATAAACAAACTAAAAATAAAAAAAATGCATTTTGGGTTGGTAGCATTAACGGAGAAACCTTGCCAAAAAGCTTGTCGTGGTGTTAATTTTTTTGGCTGGCTAAGCGCTTCATCTTGAAAAATATTTTTTTTTGCCAAGACCGCACGTACCCCTAAATAAATTAAATAGCACCCGCCCAAATAACGAATAATCAAAAATATCACTGGCGATTTCATCAATATTGCCGCTAATCCAAAAGCACAATAAGTGCTATGCATAAGCACGCCGCTTGAAATTCCAAGAACCGTAAATAAACCGACTTTGCGAGAAAAGTGAAGTGTATTATGCGTAACCACGGCGAAATCCGGGCCTGGGCTAATACAAGATAAAACATGAGTGATTATAATAAGACTAACAGTTGCCCAGATAAACATAATTATTAATTTTGTGCTTGATATAAATATTCTGAACTGATCAAACGCTTAGGCTGTAAATAACCCAGTGCATCCATCACTCCAATCCCTAAAAAAACTTTCTCCTCAGAGTAACAGCGCAAAATATTTTCTTCAGAAGTAGCGGTAAATTTCACTTGGTCAGCGGAAATAAAAATTTTTTTACCCTGCAAAAAATCCTGAGTCATCTTCAGATCAATTTTGACCGCGGGCAAATTAGTTAAAAAAATATCTAGTGGTAACAAGGTTTCTTTTAAAAACTTTTGTTTGTCACATGATTCCAAATCACATAAATTAATCATTGGTGCTGTTAAATCACCCAAGGCGGTGCGACGCAATCGCGTTAAATGTGCCCCACCACAGCCCAAAGCTTTAGCCATATCTTCAGCCAAAGTGCGAACGTACGTGCCTTTGCTACAGTTGACAGTAAAATGAACATGCTGCGAATCAATGAGTTTAAGTTGTAAATCGTAAATAGAAACTAAGCGACTTTTACGCTCGATAACTTTTCCTTGACGAGCTAATTTATACAAAGGGACGCCACGATGTTTCAATGCAGAATACATAGGAGGTATTTGCTCATAATCCCCCACAAATTGTTGAGAGATTGCGTGTAGCTGTTCACAAGAAAGTGAAGGGACGAGGTGCTCGGCCACCACCTCACCTTCCGAATCGGCCGTAGAAGTAGTCACGCCTAACTTCATTACTGCCTCATAAGATTTATTGGCATTGAGCCCAAAACTTGAAAACTTGCTCGCTTCCCCCAAACAAATAGGTAATAAGCCCGTAGCTAAAGGATCTAGACTGCCGGTATGACCCGCTTTGGGCGCTTTTAAAAGATGTTTTACTTTTTGCAGTGCTTGGTTAGAACTAAGACCTAGCGGTTTATCTAATAATAAAACGCCATGAAGAGGAGAAATCATTTAAAAAATTCCCTGTAGAATTTGGAGGAATGCTTTTTCGACTGCTGGCATTGCAGTTGCATCTTTGAGATCACTCATTTGCACCATTTTCATTCCTACGAAACCGCAAGGATTAATATTTAAAAAAGGCAATAAATCCATTTTTACATTTAACGCTAAGCCATGATAAGCTGCTTTATTGCGCACTCTTAACCCAAGCGACGCTATTTTAGCATGGTTTTCCGCGCTTGTTTTCATCGAAGAAACATCTAGATAAATCCCCGGAGCTTCTTTTCTGGCGTAAGCTAAAATCCCAAATATTTGCAATAAATTCACTAATGCTTTTTCAATTAAGCTTACTAAATCACGGGCAGCCAAAGCACGACGCTCGATATCTATCAAAAAATAAACTATAAGCTGACCGGGCCCATGATAAGTAATTTGCCCTCCTCGATCAGTTTGAACCACTGGAATATGGGAAGTATTCAAAAGATGCTCGGCTTTGCCAGCCATCCCTTGCGTATACACAGGTTCATGTTCAAGAAACCAAATTTCATCTTCGGTATGGGCATTGCGCACACTGGTAAATCGCTGCATGGCTTGATAAATTGGCAGATACGCTTGACGCCCAAGAAAACGAAAAATAGTCACGCGGTCTCAAATAAAAATTGCTGCATCGCGGTAAGTAAAAATTGGCGAGCTTCAGGTTTTAATAAATCGAGCCGATTTTCATTAATTAATATGGTTTGCTGATTAAGCCACGCCTGCCAAGCTTCTTTAGAAATCTGCTCATAAATCCGTTGCCCTAAGACATTGGGATAAGGCGGTTTATCTAATCCTGCCGCTAATTTTTTAAATTTACTGCAGTGTACTTGACGCATAGCTTAATCGCACATAGTTAATATAGTTATGAGGTTTTTTTAGAGGCCCCATAAAAGCCGGTCCATAATTTTTTGCCAAAATCATAAGCCATGGCCACCACACCTGCCGCAAAAAATACATCTCCTGGGAATCGCAACCATTGCCATACCAAAGTGGTATTATAAAATTCCGCGCTTCTGGCATAAGCTAAACCATGTTCATAAACCGCCATCAGCTGCTCCCAACCAATGGGGAAGAAGTTCAGCACAATCCATAAAGCTAATCCAAAGTTATACAACCAAAATGCCCATAGACCGATACGATCACTCCACGGTTTATCATTACCTGCAGCATAACGCAAACAGAAATAAATCATGCCAATCGCCAATAAACCAAAAGCACCAAATAAGGCGGTATGCGCATGGTTTAGCGTTAAAAAGGTAGCATGTTCATAGTAATTAACTAAAGGCGCATTAAGCGTACCACCCCCAAAGACACCCGCGCCAACAAAATTCCAAAATGCGGCGCCAATAATGTAAGTATACGCGAGACGATAATGAAAGATTTTTTGTTGCTTAATAAGCGCATACTGTTCAATCGCTTCAATGATTAATAACGCGAGAGGGAGTACTTCGATAAAAGAAAACATACTACCTAAGGCCAACCAAATGTTTGGAGTACCAATCCAGTACCAGTGATGGCCTGTGCCTAATACACCGCCTAGAAAAACTAAAATTGTTTCAAATAAAACTGTTTTTTCTGCCAGCTGACGCGACACCAAACCAAGCGCCATTAAAAAGTAAGCTGAAACGCAGACAGCAAAAAACTCAAAGGATTGCTCAACCCAAAGATGCACTACCCACCAACGCCAAAAATCAGTCACCGTAAAAGATTTTTCGATGCCCGTTAAAGGGATCATGCCAAACCAATATAAAATGGCAATATTAATGGTGCTCGCCCAAAATAAATGTTCTAAACGAATACGGCCGGTCCAAAATTCTTTGGTAGCAGTTTTTAATTGATCAAAATTTGGCCATAAACCGCGAAATATCATCACGCTCCATAAAACCAACCCAACAAAAAAACCAATTTGCCAAAACCGCCCCAATTGAATATAAGATAAGCCTTGATTACCAAACCAAAACCAATTTTTGCCAATTAAGCCTTGAATACCTAAATAATCGCCAATCACCGCACCTGCTACGATAATTAATGTTACCCAGAATAAGAGAGTTACTAAAAAACCTTGCCCTTTGGCTTCTTTACCACTAATTAAGGGCGCAAGAAAAAGACCTGAGGCAATCCACGACATACCAATCCAAATGATCGGTGTTTGAATATGAACATCACGTAAAAAATTAAAAGGCAATAACGTATTAATATTAATTCCATAGAAACTTTGACGATCGGCATAATCATGCGCCATTAACGTACCCACCAAAATCTGTAACAAAAAGACTAAAGCCACCACCGCAAAATACTGCCCCACCCTTTTTTGACTTGGTAATAATGGTCTAAAGTCTGCAAATAAAGGTGTTTTAGGTGCATGATCTGGCCCACTTAAATAATGATGATAAATATATAAAATTGCTCCAAAACCAAAAAATACAAAACAAAAAGAAACCCAGGTCCATAAAAAAGTAGCGCTCGTAGGTCCATTACCTACCGAAGGCTCATAGGGCCAATTGTTCGTATAAGAATAATTTTCATGAGGGCGCTGTGCTACCGTCGTCATGGAAGAATATAAAAGAAAATCCGCCACTTGCACGGCAGACTGAGAATCTAAACTATAGGCTTTGGTCCACCCTTTAGCAAATTGATTGGTAAGTAATCCTTGAGATATTTCCGCTTGTAATCGAGTAATGGCCGTAGCAACAGCAGATGAAAAGATCACTTCAGTATGATGTAAAGGAATGTTTTTCAACATTGATTGTACCGTACTACGCACAACGTATTGATCAGCAGGCGTAAGCGCGCTAAACGGTTGGTGAAACTTTTCTTTTGCAAGCGCCTCTTCAGTATACTGTTCAAGTTTTACTAAATACAAAGCCGTGTAATCTTCGCCATAATAAGATCCCATACCATATAAACTGCCATAATCCATTAAATCCGCTTCTTGAAAGCCGCTTTTTCCAGCAACAACATCCGCATTGGTAAAAAGTGCCTTTCCAGACGTTGTTAGATAACGCTCAGGTTGAGGGGGAATTTGTTGATAAGTTGTATAGGTGCCCCAAATTAAAGCAGCGAAACATAAAATGGCAGTAAATAGTAACACCCATTTTAAAATACTTGTGATATTGTCTTGCGAATAAGAAGAGTTCACCATTGCGTCCTCATAAAATGTTAGTTAAGTAGATCTTTGTGGCTTATGCCTATTAAAAACAATTTGGATGATGCTAAGCTGCGTATTATATACCCATTACACCCAAAGATGCGAGTTTCTAACCTTGCCTTTTCCGCAAGGAAAAACCTTTTCTTACTCGCGATAGAACTGGCGCTATCCCTTCCTCGAAGATGATCGTTAACACTGCCTTGATTATCTTCTTTTTCGCTGCAAACAATACTTTAGGGACACGCCCTAGTCAATGTAATCCTTATAAGCTTTTCAAGTTTTCACTTCTTGCCATTGTTACAAAAGTAACGCCAATGCCTGCCTCTCCTTTTGGTGGAGCTCCAAACAAAAACCAAGCGCGCACTTTAGTAGAAGGAAACTTAAATGCTCCCCTAAATAAACCTTTTGTTGGCACAAAAACACCTTTTCCTCCATAGCGCTTAGCGCCTGTTGCACCTTTAGCGCGCACAAAAGTTACTTCTCCCTTCTCAATTTTATTTACAACGCGTTGGCACAATTCTGGATATTGCTTCCAGCTTCTTTTATCAAAATTTGCTTTAAAAAAATAACGAGCTCCACTTTCTGCTTCAGCGCGTGAGTCTGGAGGCCCTGAAGAACTTGAAGCGCTCTCAAATATTGCTTCCTGTGGATTTGCCATATGCCATCGTTTTTCTTTTCGCATAGCTATGTGTGTTGTTTCAATTTGCTCATCGATAGCGTGTGGGCCAGATGAACCGATTTGAAGATCCTCTATTGGCACTTTGAGCGCGCTAGGAATTCTTATTTTTAACCATTTTTCTAATTTACGTCTGTTCTCTTCTGTTAAACAAATTTTAAAAAGATCCCAAGGCTGATCTGGATTTTCAGCAGGAAAAAACTGCTTTAATCGATCCGCATACTCAATATTTTTGATCTGTAAAATAATTTTATAAGGCTCTGATTCATACTCTCTTTCAAGATCAACTAACGACACTCTATCGATATTTTTTTTAATTTGTGAAATTATTTGTTCAGATTGACTAATTTTCTCAATACGTTCTAGCAATAGTGATTGGATCTGTTCTATATTTCCTAAGCTTGCTTCAGGTAAATATAGTACATTTTTATCTATTTTTTGTACCTGCAACCCTTGATCTAAAAATAAAAGAGAAAGAACTTGCGTTATATGAAATGCTGTGTAGTTTATTGTACGAACTGTAATTTTAAAGCAAGGTATACTTTCTCCATCTTCTACCAAAGCTCCCCTAGAACAAATGAACATGTTTGATGCAAGTGTAACCTTGAGTTTCTTCAGTTCTTTTTCTGGATTATTTCCTACTACATACTTCCAAGCTATACCAAACAAAGCTTTGCCTTGCTTGTAAGCTGCGGTAACAATACGAGTAGTTCGATTTACAATCGGCAATGCAGCAACCGACGCACCTATCGTAATCACTGCATTTAATGGCGCCCTAAAAAACGCATAGGTTGTGGATCCTGCTAGTGCTAGTGCCCCCACCCAAAAAGCTAATTTTCGACCAGACGTCATACGCGCTTCCAAACACTTAGTACGAGCTTCTATCGCTTTACACACTCTCTCTTGCACTTCAAGCGGAGCCGCCATAATAGAGCGCAATTCGGCTTCATTCCATGGAATGGAATCGTCATTAAAATATTTTATGGTTCGTCGCATTAACGGCAATAGCAATGGGGTTAAAAAAGTAGGAACTGCAAAACAACTGATTAAAAATGCACTATTATCTACCATTATTCCCAAAAAATTGTTTTGAATATTTTGACGCAACATCTGCTCCAATGGTTCACAAATGGCTCCAATGTTCTTGGAAAAAAAAGTAATCACACTTGCGGGATGAACCCCCGCAGGCTTATATTTTAGAAAATAAGCATAAATCTCTGTGATGGACATACGGTTAGCCAGTAATCTTTCTGTGATTTTCATAGCAGCAATCATATTGCGGTTGGCATTAACTAGTTCTTTGATTTTTGGATCAAGTAACTCTGGTTTAACCATCACAAGAAATTCCATGAGCTGAAAACCAGCTCCAGCCTCAGAAGGTGTGATGTCTATAGTAGTGTGGGGATTTTTACCAGAAAAACTAGAAGTTCTTTGTGCTAGGTCCTTGAGAAAATTAGTGGTCTCCCAAATAAGCTTCGCGCCAGGACTTAATAAGAGCAGCTCTTCAGCCGACAATGTGCTACGTGCACGGTGATATATTTCGGGCGCCCCCCATCGAAAAATAAAATCTATCACAACAGCGCTTGTGATCATACTCATCCCAATAGAAAGCATTAGCGCCATTTCTTCTTGCTTCTTTACAAGTCCTTGATACAACTCTTGCAAAGTTGGAGAAATTTCTGCTGGAACCGCAACCTTAATTTTTCTAATTTTTTTGGGGGGCATAAAAAACTTTTCGAGTAACTACAATAGGTTTATAAATAGAATGTATAGCAACTGCAAAGATTTTACATCAAAATACTTAAAAAACACTTAAGGGCGTCTCTATAAATTAGAAATTTTTATATCTCACAGAGTCGTCCTTACTCCACAAAAATAAAAATGATTCACCGGCCCACACCCTCTTCCTAATTGAAAGTTTTTACCACTCACTAAAGCCTCTGTTAAATATCTTTTGGCTTCTTGAATCGCACTTAACAAATTTTTACCTTGCGCAAGATAAGACGCAATCGCCGCTGAAAGTGTGCAACCTGTACCATGTGTATTCAGCGTATTAACCCATGGGGCCACTAATCTGTGACAAGCGCCTTGAGCAAAATCATAAAATATATCGATAGCCATCGGTCCCTGACAATGCCCCCCTTTAACTAATACACTAGTCTGATAAGTATTAGCTAAGCTCACGGCCGCATATTCCATATCTTTCTTACTCTGAATCGGCTTGCCTAATAATTTTTCAGCCTCTGGGACATTAGGAGTAATAACGAAAGCCAAAGGCAATAAGCACTGTGACAAAGTACGTATGCTCGACTTTTTAAGTAAAATATTTCCTTGCGTGGATACCATCACTGGATCAACGACAATATTTTTGATGGAATAGATCTGCAAGACCTTTGCAATACATTGAATCATCCGTGGGTTACCAAGCATGCCGATTTTTACCGCATGAATCCGTAAATCTGTGAACACCGAATGCAATTGTTGTTCCACAAATGAGGTAGGCACTTCTCGAATGGCTTGGACACCTAAAGTATTTTGTGCGGTCAAAGCACTAATCACAGTGGCCGCATAGGCACCCGTTGCAGAAATACTTTTAATATCCGCTTGAATGCCAGCTCCGCCTGAAGAATCAGAACCAGCAATGGTAAGTACAGTGGGGTACGAGTGTTTCATTATATGTTGAAATAAAAGGTTTTGAAACAAAAAATAATTGCTTGCATAGTGCTGTGGCTGCGGCTTTTGTATCTTGATTTTCTGGTACAGTCAGCGCAGAAATCACCGCAATTCCCGCAATGCCACTGTCTTGAAGCTGATAAATATTGTATGCCTTGATACCTCCAATAGCCACACACGGCGTGTGAGACAAGCACCCCGTAATTTTTCGTAATTCCTCAACACCTATATCAGGAGAAACATCTGGTTTAGAATGAGACACTGCCGGAAAAATAGGGCCCACTCCAAAATAATTTACCGGAATAGAATACGCTGCGTCACGATAAGCTTGTGCTTGTGAAAAATTTTCAATAGATAAGCCAATAATCGCCTCTCTTCCCATGATTTCACGAGCTTTTTCATAAGGCATATCGTTTTGCCCGATATGCAAACCCACGTTAAGTGCTGTAGCAATATGCACATGATCATTGATGATAAATAAAATTTCTTCTTCTAACGTTATCTCCAAATCTTTCAAAATCTCAATGATGCGCTGCGCTGTTTCTTTCACGTACACCTCATCATTAGTTTTATCGCGCAACTGTATGCACCGTACCCCTCCCCTCACCGCTTGTTGAATAATCATTAACATGACTTCCACATCCTCACCACAATCCGCGGGGCCAATCACCAAATATAGTTTTAATTTTTCTTCTAAGCTTAGTTTCATTTTTGTACCTCGTAACGTAGATTTTCTGCGTCAGCTTCCGTAAAGTGATAAAGGGCATCCAATAAATTAGCCATAAAACTACCTGGCCCCTGAGAAATTTTATAAGCTTTTTCTGCAGCTAAATTTAAAATCGAAAGCGCATCACAACTAGCAACAATAGGATTAGAAATTACACTTAAAAATGCTGCAATCATGGCGGTTGCTGAACAACCCATCCCAGTGATGCGCGTGAGAATAGGATGCCCATTATGTAAAAAAACCCGTTGCTTGGATGAACACACAATGTCCATAGGACCGCTGACGACAACCGTGCATTGATACTTAATAGCTAAGTCAGTCGCTTTCTCTAAACAACTCGCACTATCTACCAAACTATCAATACTCGCACGAGTTAGCTTACCCTCTGCTAACGCTTGAATTTCACTCGCATTTCCACGAATGACAGTGACGCTCCCAGATAAAATAGCTTGAGCCGCTTGCATTCGCCATTGAGAAGCCCCTACTCCAACAGGATCAAAGACAATAGGAATATGCTTTGCTTGCGCTAATGACTGTGCCTGTTGTGCCATGCTTAACCAATCAGCATCCAAAGTTCCCATGTTAAGAACGAGCGCTTGCGAAGAAGAAAGCAAACAAGCAAGCTCTTCTTGTGCATGTGTCATCATAGGTGATGCACCTAATGCTAATAACATATTAGCGGTGGTGTTCATGACGACATAATTGGTGATATTGTGTACGGTTGGGGAGATTTTACGAAGCTTGAGTAGCGTTTGATAAAGCAAAGAAGCTGATAAAAGCGGTGCAGTCATAACATGCCTCAAAAAAAACGCAGGCAAGCGTGCACGCTCGTGCTAACCACTTCCTACGCTGGTATTATCCAGATCAGGTACAGGGCGCCTCTATAAATTGCTCTTTTGTGCGATAACAGCGTTGCGCGAAAATTTTAAATACTCATTTATTCAAATATAAACTCCGTTTTAAAATTTTCGTGCGCCTTGTTCTCACACAAAATTTCTAATTTGATAGAGGCGCCCTAAAGGGTTAAGCAATAAATGCTTTCTCAGCATCTTTCTCTCGTGATGAGAAAAAGTAGCACCCCTGGTAAAGCTCGTATTTTAACGATAATTTTTTTCGTCTGTCAACTTTTTTTAAATTTTCGTTTAAATTTTCGTACAGAGAAATTTTGCAAAACTACTTTTTGCTCATTATTACGTCATCGGGAATGTCGCCTTACAAATCTTGATAAAGATTTTTTCTGTGACCAACTTTTACAACTAATACTTTAAGTTGATACTCATAAATCTTACAAATAGTTCTATAGTCGACGACGTGTAATCAAATCAAGCCTCCCTAAAGGCTATAACCAGAGGTGGCTAAATCAAGCATATCTGCTGTATTAACAATGATGGAATTAGCTTCTCCTATAACGGGCTACCAATTACCCCGCTTATCCAATAATTCTAGTCCTGCTGCTGTACTTTTAAAATAATATAATATTTTTATACCATAACTTTTTCCTATAAATATTAGTTAATGTTATTATTCATCATTACTATTTGTTTTATTTTGCGTATGAACCAAAAATTCAACGCGCCTTGATTTCAGGAAGATTAAAGCAAGACGAAAAGTGCGAAAGCGTATTACGAGAAGAAACCACTCGGGAGCTTTGGCAGACCTTATGTGAGTATTAGTGTGAAGTAAAATAGGGCTACATGGAAGCTTATGATACCAGGTAAAGGCGAGCGGGTTTCTGAAGCATGGATGCTGAAGTAAAGCCTACAGGGACGTACTTGTCGCGTCCCGCGAGACTTTGCCTGGCGTTATAAGCTTAGCGTAATTGTCTGAAAAGCGATAGCTTGTGAAAGAGTAGTCTTACGCCAAACCGAGTCGCTCACTTTACTTTGAGAGCGCCGAAACCGGTACTTCATTGGGAAATACACATTGTGTAGGAGGCATCTCACGTGCTTTGCAAGAATCTCCTAATGTGCTTAGAGCGCTTGGCGTTGCAAGTGCACGAGTTTGTGCTTGTAAATGGCTTGTACTCTGAGGGCGACGAAGTATCCACATTTGTTGAGTGCGGTGGGTGTAAAAAACTGATGCCGGTGTGATTGACTTGGCGCACTTTACTTATTATAATTTTTTTAATGTATTATCTTTCCACCTCAACTTCCTTGAGATAAATTTATGACAAAAATCCTTGAACCTAAAAATAGTAAAACAAGTTTAGTCGCTAATGGTCCTCATGCCATTAATCCTGCTTTAACTGTAAAAAGTAACGCATCGAAAAACATTTATCTTTTTGATGATTGCTTCGACGACGATAAAAAGCGGTATAAACGCAAAAAATAAAAAGCCTATAGCGTAAACCTATATTTCTAGTCTAAGGCATATTTTTTAACTATCTCATGACACTCGCTCGGAACCAAAATACATCATTTACACTGATTGTGCTTATTAGCGCGATATTTTTTGCCGGCTATTTTCTTCTGAAATGCCCCTTGGCTTTTATCTTACATCGGCAGCACATTCCACTTTTGCAAGCGTATTCCATCACTACAACCGCCAATATTTTAATGGCTATCGTATCCGTTATTTTAGGCGTGTTACTGAAAAACAACACCAATCAGAAATTTTTATTATTTCAAGGCGTGTTACTGAGCACCATCGCTTTAATTTTATTAAAAACTTCACACGTGGGAATGCTTCTCTTGGGGGTAAGCTTTTACGTGTTAGGGGGCAGTTTATATTTTTTTAATATCATCATTTACATCAATAAATTATTATTGAACCACAAAGAAAGTCAAGCAGGGAACTATCGATACCAAATTTGGATCAATGCGGGGGGATTCATTGGTGCGGTCTTATTCATCATGGAATATAACAACCACTTGTTACTGAATCAATATAGTGTTTTCGCTTGTGTCGCTTCCTTGGTATTATTTGTAGGATGCTATCCAAAATTAGTGGATGCCAAGCTCTTTTTTAAAAAAACTTGTCTATTACAAGCGAAACTTTTGGGAGTTTTAGGTTTAATTTTTCTTTGTCTTTATGAGGATTTGGCGACGCGATGGATGGCTTTCATCGCTTTCATTTTAGCAGCTGGCTATGGGTTATACCATGCACAGAAAACGCATAACTATAATTATCTTGCTTTAATTTTATTAGTGTTATTTTTTAGTGTGCCTTATTGGCTTGGATATACCATCTTGTATAATGAATTTTTTCATTTATTAGACAAAAACACCTATTTATTTTTTGGAATGCCTAGCAATGTGATTATTTTGTTAAATCCTTTAGTAAATATTGTGTTTGGAAGTTTCGTATTAAAGCAATATCAAAAACGCACAACCACTATGCAAACGGATCTTTTTATTGGAATGATTTTATTGGTCGTTGCTTTTTTAAGTTTATTTATCGGTCTCTTTTTAGCAAGTTCCCCACAAGCACTTCTATTTGTTTTCCCCATTACGGCGGTGCTATTTTTCTCTTGTGGTGAATTTTTAATTCAAACGACATTAAACGCGAGTGTAAAAACCTTACTCAACAATCAAGAAAATATTAGCTTTGGCATGGGGGTGTTACGATCTTCTCGTGCTTGCGCTTCCGCTTTAGGATATTTTTTTATGTGGCTTACCGTACGTGATGGTCTCGTACAACAAGATATTATTTCACACAAAGAACCACGGTTATATTTACTGACAGCATGCTATATTTTACTGAGCTTAGTCGTTTATTTCGGTGTTAAAAGGGTACTAAGATTACATGTACAGTAAACTCCTCGGTAACTGATGGCCTTAATGAGTGATAAATTATCTTCCCTGATTTTTAACAAGCGTTAATATAGATTTTTGCGTTTTTTGAGAGGATATTTCATTATGAAGTTGTCGTCCTTGTTGAAAACCTGTATGAAACGCGATTTTATAAACGTCTATACTTTTAATTTTCTCAATAAGCAATGGATTATTACAAATTTCTTCACCCGTAAAAACATTATTATTTTCACCATCTGTGAGCAAATAAAGATTATGTCGCAACATTTCTTTAATATGAATTTTTTCCTTAATAATTTTTATACGTTCTTCTAGTTGAGCAATTTTTATTAAATCAAACGGATTGACGTCGAAAACAATATTTTTATTATGCATAATTTCCTCGTAACTAAATTTAAGATAAACATGGTTGTTATACACCTTAAATCTATAAATATTATTTTTGTTTTTTATATCAAAAAATTCAGAATCAAGCGCCAAATGATATCTTGGCACATACTGAAATTTAAATCTCGCAAAAATTTTTTTAAATAATTTAATCACCATAAAACTCCTTCTGCGGTATAGCATGTTTCATAAAATTGATAAATTTTATATCCTATTCTTTCGTCAACGATTAAAGTTTCTGATCCTTTTTTCCATTGCACACAAGTTGCAGGTGAAGCTTCTAACATAATATGTTGATAGGGAATTGTGTAGTTATTATGGACATGGCCACAAATAATATTTCGAATGTTTTTATAAGTCACTAATAGTTCTAACAATTGATCACCGTTTTTTATTTTATACTTATCGATTAAGGATGTACTGACTGAGAAAGGATGATGATGCATAACAAGAGATACGAGTTTATCCGCGTTTCTGCTCGCATCTAACGCGTGCTTTAGCCACTCCAACTCAGTAGGAGCAATGAAGCCGCTATCCTTGTTGGCCATACTCGTATTCACAAAAATAAAATCCCAATAAGGTTTGCTCAGTATTTTTGGGTTTGCAAAAAAAGGTGATTTAGAAAACACTTTTTGCATGCTTAAAAAATCATCATGATTCCCATCAAGCCAGTAAACTGGTTTCTCAAAACGTATACCTGTCTCCATAAAACATTCATAAGAAGCTTCACTTTTATCTTGCGAAATATCACCGGTGGCAAGAAAAAAATCAATCTCTGTCTCTTGCTTTTTTATTTGATTAATCACTTCAAGAAACTTATTATTACAATTTATACCAAACATAGTATTTTGCGAATCGCCAAACAGATGGGTATCAGTGAGCTGAATGACTTTGTATAAAATATTTTTCATATAAATTTTCTTCGGTTTCAGTATTTTCAAATACTCTAATAGGATTATAAGATGTGCCATAATCATAGGTATCTACGTTTTCAATACTCTTTACTTTTTTTATAAAAACTAAACTAACGGGTAACAATACTACTGCAATGATTACTTTATAGAACCATGTGTTAATAATCATTTTTATTATGAAGCTGATGGAATATTGATGATGAAATGTGACGGGATAAGTAATGGCAACAAGCAAGAAATCACCAGCCGCATTAGAAATAATCAGCCTATACAGCAAAAAACTACCATAATATTTTTTTAAAACAGAAATGATAAGGTCATTGATAAAATAGGCTGACGCAAGCGCAATGGTAGAGAGGATAATGCGCCATAAATTTTTATATAAAAACAAATAATGGACTGCATAAGGATCTTCTGTTGGATTCACACGCACCATCAATGTTACAGTCAACACAAAAAATAATTGTGCTATCAGCTGGTACCATATGATTCTACCAGCTAACTTATATCCGTAAACTTCAGTAGCAATGGATGCCAGGGGGAAGCTTATGGCAAATATGAGCCCACTTGCTGCGAAAGAGTAACCGTCAATCGTTACTACCTTAAATGCTAAAGCATCACAAGTTAATAGTATAGAAACAAGCGATGCGACAAAAAAGCCATACAAGCGATAATGTTGAGGATACATATGGATTATGAAAATTGTTGAACCGCTTTAATGACAATACCATAAATATGGTAATCATCTCCTTTTGTTATATTTTGACTAATTAAGTCAGAAATTTGTTTGAAAAAATAACTATTAGCTTCAATAAAAATTTTTCTAAAACATGGAGCGGTGTCTTTAAATTTTACTAATACCATATCGCCATCGTGTACTATTTTTGTGGGATCTATTATAAAAATAGTCCCCTTCTCAAAAAATGGAAGTATTCCATTATTACTTATTTTTATAGCAAAGCAACTTCCTGCAGCTTGTGTATCTAATTCGCTTGACATAAACTCATTCGATTTTTTTTGAGTCAAAAAACTTTCAAGTTGTCCCAGCTCTATTAATGGGATATCAAAAATTTTTTTCCTTTTATTTTTTGCACTTATTTTTGTTTCTGCAAATTCAGAAAGAGATACTCCAAAAAAGTTAGCAAGGGAAAGCAAAGTAGATATGGTTGGATTCCCAACCCCTCTTTTTAAAGAATTTATAGTGGTTAATGCGACTCCTGTTTTATCACCAAGAGTTGCGGCATCCATATTATGTATTTCCATCAGATAACGTAAATTTTCAGCAAGCAAAGAAAGATCTGAGATACTCGTTCCAGCACTTTTGTTTAAATCTATTGACATCACATTCTCCTGGCGTTATATTGCCTTATAAAACATTTTAATGTTTTTTGAGAAATTAAAGAGATTTATAAGCTGTTATTCATCAAAAAATATTTTTTTTAGCATTATAACACTTTTAATGCATAAATGTTTGGTACTGAAAAATAATTTTTTAACTATAATTTTTTAATTGAGGAGAATTTTTATGCTTGTACTCGCTAGAAAAGTAGGAGAAAGTGTGATGATCGGGGATGACGTGAGTATAACTGTGTTAAGTATTAGTGGTCGGCAGATAACGCTGGGGATTCATGGGCCACAGTCGGTGAGTATTCACAGACTGGAAGTGTATGAGCGAATTCAGGCAGAGAAAAAAGCAAAAGCTGATGAGGAGATTTTTTCTGAGCTGGAAGCAGAGCCTAGTAAAGAAGAAGTTTCGGAGGAAGCGGAAGCAGCAAGCTCGGTGTAATGCTGGATGTAGAGACGACCCATGAAATATGTTAAGTGCGTTATGTTGGCTTATTCTTTGCATAGCCGCCAATGCAACTACCGTCTTTCAGATAATTCAGCGTGAAATCTGAATGTAGCTGGTGACACTGGGTAAAGATGAACGGGTTTCTGAGGCATGGAGGCCGAAGTAAAGCTTACAAGGACGTACTTGTAGCGTCCCGTGAAGCTTTGCCCAGTGTCACAAGCTGAAGATATAGCCTTTAAGATTTAGTTTCAGACAAGGCGCAAGTGAATGAGTCGAGGGAGTGTACATAGACGTACATGACCGAAGGCGAATGAACTTGCAACACCGTATGAAGCTAAATGTTAAAGGCTATAACTGGCGAATACTTATCTGAAAGACTGTCACTCATTCAACCAACCAAGGAAAAAAGGCTACCTCAGCAAACAGAAAACACGACGCAAACCTAAAAAAGATATTGTGCGAATCATGCCCGAAATTAAATCCGAAGCGCATGGAGAAGGAACTGCAGATAAACTCAAACGCTATAAAAATGAATCGATGATGTACGCAATTAACTTAACAGAAAACGCTTACCCACTGCCACATCATCCCCCACAAAGCCCTCAAACAGAAAAATTGAAATTACTCTATCACTCAAAGATTCCCCTTATCTCGCGAGCGCCTGTAGCTCCCCCCTCATAACTCTGCTAAAATAACCCAACTTTAAAAGTAACTAATCTGCGATGATGTATTTTCAACAAGCTTGCGAGACGATGATTAACCAGCAGCTAAGAACCAATAGTATCTCCGCGCCCTTAATTTTAGAAGCGATTCGCACTACACCGCGTGAAAATTTTGTGCCTGACAATTATCGCGAATTTGCTTATGCAGATTTTGCTATTCCTCTTGCCCATCAACAAACAATGTGGCTTCCTCAATTAGAAGCTCAAGTATTGCAAGCACTCAATATTCGCCCCAGCGATCATATTCTAGAGGTAGGCACAGGTACAGGTTACTTCACTGCTCTACTCACACAATTTGGAGAAGCTATTACCAGCGTAGATATTTTTAAAGACTTTGTAGAACAAGCCGCTGTGCACCCATGGTTTAAGCAATATCACCATATCAACTGGATATGTGCTGATTACGCTAATGGCCCCTTAAGTGAGACCGAGCGGTATGATGTCATTATCATCACCGGTACTTTAAAAAATTTACCTCAAGCTTATCTTGATGCCCTCCAAGTAAATGGGCGATTGATTGCCTTAATAGGCAGCTCACCCATTGTAGATGTAATCTTATTTACAAAGACCACTCAAGGCATCACGTACAATCGACTTACCGAAACCAATGTGCCTGCACTATTACAACTGCAAGCGGGGAAAGGAAATTTTCAGTTTTAAGAGACCTCTATGCAACGAATTGGCTATTATCTTGTTATTTTTTGTTGTTGCTTTTGGAGCAATTTATTTGCCGAAGATTTAGAGCAAATCTATCAATTGGCAATTAAAAATGATCAAACGTTTCAAAATGCTACCGCATTGCGCCAAGATACAAGCGAAGCGTTGCCACAAGCGCTATCAGTTTTATTTCCTTTGATTAACGGCACCGCTACTACCGCAATGAATCGCGTAACCACTACTAACTCGACTTCCACTAACGGTTTAGCTAAATACAATACCCACGGGTACACATTGAATTTAAGCATGCCCATTATTAACTTCAATGATTGGTATTTGGTAGGTCAAGCCAAAGCCCAAGCCAAACAAGCCGATGCGGATTATGCGACCGCCGCGCAATCGTTAATTATTCGTACCGCTCAAGCCTATTTTAATGTACTCAAAGCGGAAGATACCTTACGAATTGATCAAGCCAAAAAGAAGCTGCTAGCCACTCAACTCGCGCAATCCACTGCTCGTTATCAGGTAGGAGTGGATCCTATGACAACGGTCTACAATGCTAGAGCGGCGTACGATGGTGCTGTCGCGGCTGAAATTAATGACAAAAATGGTTTATATACCGCTTACCTTAACCTGCAAGTCATCACAGGTAAACCCATTAATCAACTGACTCGCTTAATCGATAATTTACCTTTACAACCACCTGTACCGACGGATCTTAATGCCTGGCAAAAGGCTGCGGAAACTCGCAATTTTTCTTTGTTATCTTTGCGATTTGCAGCGGATGCAGCTCGTCAATTCATTCATGCTAATCAAGCCAATCAATTGCCAAACTTAAGTACTGTCAATAGTTATGAATTCCAACAAACGAGTTCCAATCCCAATACGGTTGGCTTAGAAACTCAACGCACAACTATTACAGGCTTACAACTTAGTGTTCCTATTTTTCAAGGTGGAGAAGTGTTATCACAAACACGTCAAGCACAAGCACGTTACGTGGAGGCTATGACAAACTTAGAATTACAACGCCGCCAAACTTTGGCTAATACGTTCCAAACTTATAACAGTGTATTATCAGGCATTAGTCAAATTGAAGCAGATCGCGCGACCATTAAATCAAACAATGAAGCGCTGGAATCCAACCAAGCTTCTTATCAAGCGGGCACAATGACGATTGTCGATGTCTTAACCGCCATCAATAATCTCTACAGTGCCTTGCAAACTTTTAGTGCAGATCAATATACCTATTTAGAAAACACCCTTACCTTAAAACAATTAGCAGGTAATTTATCTAATTTAGACATTGCAGCCATCAATCAGTGGCTCACAAACGGAAACACTATTTCTGAAAGCGAAATTAAACAAGCATTAAGCAAACCTACTGGAGTCATCAAGTGAAATTTGTTGATGAAGCCAAAATTCATGTGCGCGCAGGCAAAGGTGGTAATGGTTGTTTAAGTTTTCGCCGTGAAAAATTTATTCCTTTTGGTGGTCCCAATGGCGGCGATGGCGGAGACGGTGGGAGCATTTATCTTGAAGCCGATCCTAGCCTAAATACGTTAATTGAATATCGTTATCAACGCCACTTCCAAGCCAAAAACGGTCAACCGGGAATGGGCTCGGATTGCACCGGAAGCAGTGGCGACGATTTAATCTTAAAAGTGCCCGTAGGCACTTTAGTTTTTAATATAGAAACAGACGAACAGCTTGGTGATTTAACTCATCCTGGTGAGCGTCTGAAAGTCGCCCAAGGGGGATTTCATGGCCTTGGAAATAGCCGCTTCAAAAGTTCTACCAACCGCGCTCCGCGCCAAACTTCTCCTGGGTCGATGGGAGAAGTGCGCGAACTACGTTTAGAGCTCAAACTTCTTGCAGATGTAGGTTTAGTAGGGCTGCCAAATGCAGGAAAATCTACGTTGATTTGCGCGGTTTCCGCCGCACGCCCTAAGGTGGCCGATTATCCTTTTACTACTTTGCATCCTCAACTTGGGGTAGTCCGAGTGGATGAATTAAAAAGTTTTGTGATTGCTGACATTCCAGGTTTGATTGAAGGCGCCGCTGAAGGCGCAGGTTTAGGCATTCAATTTTTGCGCCATTTAGAACGTACAAGATTATTACTGCACCTAGTAGACATCGCTCCTCTCGATGGTGGTGACCCGGCGGTAGCCGCTCAAATTATTATTGATGAACTAAGCAAATATAGCGAAACCCTTGCACAGAAACCACGCTGGCTGGTTTTTAACAAAATCGATCAAATCGATGAAAAAGAGCTTAAAAATATTTCTTCTCGTGTCTTAAAAACTTTAAACTGGAGCGGCCCTGTATTTTATATTTCTGCTCTCAGCCACGTCGGCACCGAAGGGTTGTGTTATACGATTATGGATTTTTTGACTCAACATCCTCATTCGTAATCACCCGCAAAAATGGCGCAGAATTTTTCTTTGGTGGCGCTTTTTCTACAGAAGGGCTCGGTGGACTAAGGGGAGTAATATTTGTATCTGCTAAATAGCTCGCCATTTCTTGTTCAATATCTCTTTTAGTAAGCTCAAAGAAAATACCATCGTCTGTTTCAATCGCATATAAACCGCGCACCGCATAAAATGGTACTTCAACATCCCATACCACCCCATCAAATCGTGCTTGAAAAAACACCCCTTTATTATTCAAAACCAAATTGTTAGTCGCTTCTACTGAGATATTAAATAAAATCGTGCCATCTTCAGGATCAATATAGCTTTTTGGAGCTTTCACGTGCGGTAGCTCGGCTTGCACCAAAAGATGAGGAGTTCCCCCACTCTCACCAATCCATTCATAATACGCACGCAGTAAAAAAGGTTTGATCGAAAGGTTCTTATTCATTGGAAAAATCCCTAAAGTAATTTATTTTTCTTTATAATTAAAAGTCGAACGCCAAAAATACACTAACAGCACAAACAAAATTAACAGCGCCAAGACCCCAATGCCGATCCAGACGCGAATAATCTGCATAGGCTCAGCAGTTAAATTTAAAAAATTCACTAAATCATACATCGCTCGATCAAAATCAAGCGGCTTCATTTTACCAGGTTTAGTCGTGATGAAACCTACAAAACCCCCTTTATCAAAAAGAGCTCGCGTTTCTCCACGTAAAGGTAATAATACATTCGGCATTTTTGTATTAGGTATCCAAATATTATTAGCTCCAGTCGATTGTGTTGCATCATCATAAAACCCACGCAAAAAATTATAAACCCAAGCTGGAGAATGCACCAAAGTAATATTTGTTAAATCGGGGGGAGCAACGCCAAACCATTTTTGGGCATCTTGTGTGCTCATACCCGCGATCACTGCATGATGCACATCACCTGCAGGATCAAATAAAAAAGATTTTTTAACTAACAGCAGATAGAGTGGTTGGCGGTGTATATCTAAGCCCACTAGTTGCGCAATATGTTGATAATTTTCATATCGCAAGCTATGACACGCACTACAATAATTAAAATAAATTTGCGCTCCCCGTTGTAACGACGGGACATTGGTAGGTTGCATCACCAAACGTTTTACAAAATACTCTTCGCTAATCGCGTAAACTTGATGCATAATGCCAATCATCACCACGCTAATTAAAAGAATCCATTTAATCCTTTTCACTTTTGTCCCTTTCAATAGGTTACCCCAAATGATCGACGAAATTATCTAATACATTAATAGCCACTGTATACATGGTATAGTCGGTTTGCTTGGCTTGCTGCAACTGCTCAAGCGTTCTTAACCACGCTTCATAATATTGATTAGCTACTTGTTTAAACCATTGTTCCGGTCTTTTAACAAAGTTTTTGCTTTGCAGCGCAAACCGAGTAATTCGTGCCTGCAATTCATCTAATTTATCACGTAAACTGGCTTGTGCAAGCCCATTCCAATATTCATACCCGCCTTTTTGGTTGGTAATCACTTCTCGCAACCAATCCAAACCTAAACTTCTCCCCAAACAAAAATAAGCATTCGCTACATTTAACAGATTTTGTTTTTGTTTTTTTGCAATGGTATAAATATCTAATAACAAATATCCACTATATGTATTTGCAATTTTCTGTGCGAGCTCAAATGGCACATTCGATTGAGTATATTTATCTAACAAACGCTGATATTTTACCAGAGCCAGATCATGGAGCAACGTATGAGTAACCGGCACAAAAGGTCGAATAGCATTCAACTCTTTAATCACTTCCTCAACCGGACGCACATCATATTGATGACGAATAATCCAACGCGCTGCACGTCGTAAAAAATAAATTAAATGTTTACACATTTCATGTTGAACAGATGCCTCCACACTAAAGCCTAAGGATTTAATGTCATCAAATAACTGATCCACTTGATAAACTTCGCGAATAATGCAATACGCACGCAGGATCTCTGGCGTTTTTGCCATAGTTTCTTCATACAAACGCTCAACAAATAAGATGCCTGTCTCAGCCAATAATTGATTTGTTAATTGCGTCACAATAATTTCGCGCCGCAACTGATGCTGCTCCATTAACTTCCCAAATTGCTTATGCAGCACCTCAGGAAATTCTTTAGCAATATAACACTCAAAGTATTTTTCATCTGGCAAAGAGGATTGAAGTAATCGCCGCTTAATATCCATTTTTACATAAGCCATCACCACAGCAATTTCAGGTGCGACTAAACCTCTGCCTTCGTGTTGTCGATCCACTAAAGTTTTTTCAGAAGGCAAAAACTCGATCACACGATCTACCACGCCAGCATAATCATATTTATTCAATACTCGCATATAAATGCCGACATTGTTTTTAGCTTGAGAAAGCCCATAACTTAAGGTCTGCGTTTGACTGTAATTATCGGCTAAGACTAATTTGGCTACCGCTTGATCCATCACTTTTAAAAGCTTGTTGCGCTTCTCCGCCGTCAATTGCTTTTTCGCAATTGCCATGCCAAGTAGTATTTTGATGTTCACTTCATGGTCTGACATATCGACACCCGCTGAGTTATCGATAAAATCAGTAAAAATTAAACCCTGGTTTTCAGCAAATTCTACGCGTGCTAGTTGAGTAAATCCAAGATTACCTCCCTCCCCAACTACTTTACAACGTAATTCAGATGCATTAATGCGTACAGGGTCATTGCTCTTATCCCCTACTTCTTGATTGCGTTCGCTCGTCGCTTTCACATAGGTGCCAATGCCACCGTTAAATAATAACTCAACGCGTGCTTTCAAAATAGCTTGAATTAACAAATTCGGTTCTATTTCATCAATCGTTAAATCTAAACAGGTTTTAATTTCAGGAGAAAGCACAATAGTTTTAGCTTGGCGCTCAAAAACACCACCACCTTTAGAAATAAATTTCGAATTGTAATCCGCCCACCCGGAGCGTGGTAAATTAAAAAGTCGTTGGCGTTCTTTAAAACTTTGAGCCGCATTGGGATTAGGATCAATAAAAATATGTTGGTGGTTAAAAGCAGCAACCAAGCGAATTTTGTCCGACAACAACATACCGTTCCCAAATACATCTCCGCTCATATCACCAATGCCCACCACCGTAAATTCTTGGTAAGCTGGATTTATACCCAAGCTTTTAAAATGAGTTTCTACCGAAATCCAGGCACCTCGTGCCGTAATCGCCATTTTTTTATGATCATAGCCATGACTACCACCAGAAGCGAAAGCATCTCCCAACCAAAAATGATACCGTAGCGCCACTTCATTAGCATAATCTGAAAAAGTGGCGGTTCCTTTATCAGCAGCTACCACCAAATAAGGATCGTTCTCGTCATAAATTTTAACGCGTGGTGGATGAACAACGGCACCATCCACTAAATTATCTGTCAAATCTAACAGGCCAGAAATATATTCTTGGTAACACGCGATAGCTTCTTGTTGTAACTGTGTCCGATCCATTTTGCTAGTATTGTTTTTCAATACAAAGCCGCCTTTTGAGCCCCCAGGAACAATCACACTATTTTTAACTTGCTGGGCTTTCATCAAGCCTAATACTTCGGTACGAAAATCCTCGCGTCGATCCGACCAGCGAATGCCGCCTCGCGCCACTTTGCTTGCGCGCAAATGAATACCTTCTACACGCGAGGAATAAACAAAAATTTCGAATAAAGGCCAAGGCAATGGTAAATGCGGAACTTTTTTAGAATCTAACTTAAATGAAAGATAATTTTTACGACAGCCATCGGAAGTCAATTGATAGTAATTAGTCCGTACTGTCGCTTCAATCAAACTCACAAATGTACGAAAAATTTTATCTTCTTCCAAGTTAGTCACACTTCCCAATAGTTCGTTAATATCATTTTTAATAATAGCAATAGCTTTTTCATTGGTTGGTTGTAGCTCAAAACGTCGACTAAACAACTCCAATAATAATTTGCTAAGAGCACGATTACATTTTAAAACGTTAATCAAATAAGCCTGACTATACACACCAATTTGTTTGTAATATCCGCAATAAGCACGTAACACTTCTACTAAATGCCACGGTAATTCACAAGCAAGTACCAAAGCATTTAGGGCATCATTTTCTACACGACTTTGCCATAACCCAAAAAACAACGAATAAAACAAAGGAGCTAATCGATTTAAGTCTGGAGATTTATTTTCATAAATGCGCAATTCATAGCAACTAATCCATACTGTCTCATGACCAATTTTACATTTATAAGCATTTTCTTCGATGGCTTCTAACCCCATATTTTCAAACAAGGGAATGAGCTGTGACAAGCTGGTAGGTTCGTTTAATTGAAAAAGTTTGAAGTTGATCACAGATGGATCTTTTTGCTGAGCACTACGATACAAATTCACTGAAATAGAACGAACTTGTAACACGTTTTCAAGATGGTGAATATCATCCAACACTTCTTCTGGCGTAAATGTATTTTGATAGGCCGCTGAAAAAGCATGACTATAGCGATTGAACAGTTTTTGCATATCCGTGGCATTTTCTTGCGCCAATAAATCTTTTAATTTTTCTTGCCACGTTTTAGCCGCTTCAACAATTTGATTTTCAATGTTCGAAAAATCTAATATTGGGCGCTGACGTTTTTCAACACTTCTACGTACTATAAAATGCAATCTTCCCAAAAAAGATTCCCCAATGTAAGAGGCAATTGAAACCTCATTACCACTCAATACGTGCAATAAAATTTTAGTGAATTTTTCAGTCAGCGCTGCAGAAATTTTTTCTTTGGGGAGAAAAATCATTACTGAATAGAAACGCCCATAAGCATCTTCGCGAATAATCAATTTAGTAATTGGGCGCTCACGTAAACTCAAAATACACGCAATGGTGTCAGAAAGATCCGCTGGTGTAACTTGAAATAAATCATCACGCGGGTAATTTTCTAAAATATTTAATACAGATCGTCCCAAACGATGACTTGGCGTTGTTTTAAACTCAGCAAACATTTGTTGTACCAACAAACGGATATAAGGAATATCTAATACACTTGCGTTATAAGCGCTGCGTGAAAACAACCCCAGAAATCTATCCTCACCAATTAATTTTCCTTTTACATCAAAACGTTTAACACTAATGTAATCTGTATAGCTTCCGCGATGTACATGCGATTTCGTATTGGTTTTGGTAATCACCAAAATATATTTGGCTTGCGCTAATCGCTGCGCCTCTTTAGGCATCGAAAATAATGTCCGCTTTTTAACCGCTCGACTTTCATTTTTTAATAGACCAAGCCCAGAACCTGAAATTAATTCAAGCATGGGATCTTGTTTCGAACCACTTACTCGATAAGAACGATATCCTAAAAAGTAAAAATGATTATCCAATAGCCAATTGAGGAAAGTGATTGCTTCATCGACAGCGCTCGCCGACGATAAGAGCTTATAGTTTTTTAATTGAATCATCACTTCATGACATTTATCACGCATCAATAATTGATCTTGATTTGTGATGTGTGTTTCCTCTAGAATTTTTTGCAAGTAGCTTTTAATTTTTTCCAACTTTGCCGCATCAACCGTCGCCGCTAATTGAATAACGACGGGATCTTCTGGAATACAAGTAGCTTTTTGCGAAAGTTCTTTTTCAACTGCAAGTAACGCGCCCGATTCATTGCGCTTAACCGGCAATCCACCAATACTTAAAATTTCAAAACTCGTTAATTCAAATTGATTTAAAGCAATTTCTAATGAGTCTACGATATAACGCGCGTCTTGCTGGCTAATTAAAATCAACGGGAGCTCTTCTGGAGATTGTGCAGGAATCGCTAATAAACCAATCGCCAACCCCTTGCGTTTTTGGATAAAATCCCATAACAATAACAATTGCCTTTTTATTTCCGCCGTATCATTCCCCCAAAAATCATTGTTCTTCGTGCGTAAAAAAGTAAACTCCAAGAACATGGCAAATGCTTTCGGATGGCTTGTTTTTATTGTTTTAAATATTTTTTTTACATCAGTTAAAGTTAATTGCTTCACCGTTTCTGATAAATAGAGAGATTGCGCCATAATGTTTAATTTTCACTTAAGATAGTAAGCCCAATAGGGTGAGGGTATTATACCGAAGAATTTCTGTGATCACGAGAGTAAATACCCCTGTAACCTCCGTACACGACAAAACCGGATAATTGCAAAACGGGTGGCGCGCAAGCAGGGTTCCCAGCAATGCGAAGCATTGATGGGATGCTGCAGCGACAGGACCCGTTTAACCTCGGTGGTGGTTTTTGTCGTGTACACAGGTATGTACCACACCCGGTGGTTAACCTCTCCCTCTTTCGAGTATAATACCGACATTTTTCAACAAACGAGGTAAGAATAAAATCATGAACCTTCATGAATATCAGGCAAAACAATTGTTACAACAATATGGTTTGCCGGTGGGTCAAGGAGAAGTTGTTTTTAACACTGAAGAAGCGGTAAGTGTCGCCAACCAACTCGGGGGAGAATCCTGGGTAGTCAAAGCTCAAGTCCATGCGGGCGGCCGAGGTAAAGCCGGGGGCGTTAAAATAGTTCATGGCAAAGAAGAATTAGTTGATATGGTGAAAAAATTGATTGGCAAACGCCTTGTCACCTTTCAAACCACCAGCGAAGGGCAACCCATTAACAGCGTATTAATTGCTGCTCCTACAGATATCCAAACAGAATTATATTTAGGGGCCGTGATTGATCGTGCTAGCCGGAGAATCGTCTTTATGGCCTCCACTGAAGGAGGAGTTGAAATTGAAAAAATCGCTGAAGAATCTCCAGAAAAAATTCTCAAAGTAGAAATTGATCCATTACTAGGTGTCTTACCTTTTCAAGCACGCGATATTGGATTTTCTTTAAAATTAAATGCCGCTCAACTCAAACAATTTGTTCATCTTTTAACTAACTTGGGTAAATTATTTGTGGAAAAAGATTTATCTTTAGTAGAAATCAACCCATTGATCATCAACAGCGCGGGCAACCTCCAGTGCTTAGATGCCAAAATCTCTGTTGATGACAACGCGCTGTATCGTCAACAAGAAATTCGCTCAATGCGTGATGCTTCACAAGAAGATGCTCGCGAAAATCGTGCGCGAGATTGGGAGTTAAATTATGTATCTTTAGATGGAGATATTGGCTGCATGGTCAATGGTGCAGGCCTTGCGATGGCCACAATGGATATTATCAAACTGCATGGCGGCAATCCCGCTAACTTTTTGGATGTTGGAGGAGGGGCTACAAAAGAACGGGTTACTGAAGCTTTTAACATCATTCTTTCTGACCCTAAAGTAAAAGGTATTTTAGTCAATATTTTTGGTGGTATCGTGCGTTGCGATCTTATTGCTGACGGTATCATTGGAGCTGTCAAAACGGTAGGCATAAAACTGCCTGTTGTGGTTCGCTTAGAAGGCAATAACGCGGACTTAGGCGCTAAAAAATTAGCTGAAAGTGGCTTAAACATTACGCCTGCCTATGGCATGACCGATGCCGCTGAAAAAATCATCAACGCAGTCAAAGGTAAATAAAATGAGCATATTAGTTAATAAAAATACACGCGTGATTTGTCAAGGCTTTACCGGTCAACAAGGCACATTACATTCAGAGCAAGCCATTGCTTATGGAACTAAAATGGTTGGGGGCGTCACGCCTGGCAAAGGCGGTGAAACACATTTAGGACTTCCTGTTTTTGATACTGTTGAAAAAGCGGTCCGCGAAACTGGCGCAGATGCGACAGTCATTTATGTCCCCGCTCCCTTTTGTAAAGATTCGATCGTTGAAGCAATTAATGCAAAAATTCCTTTAATTGTTTGTATCACTGAAGGCATTCCTGTATTAGATATGCTAGAAGTCAAATATTACCTTGATCAACATCCAGGCATTCGATTAATTGGCCCTAACTGTCCAGGTGTGATTACTCCTGGCCAATGTAAAATTGGTATCATGCCAGGCTATATCCATCAGCCTGGTCGCATAGGAATTGTGTCTCGTTCTGGCACATTAACTTATGAAGCGGTTAAACAAACCACAGAGTTAGGCTTAGGACAAAGCACTTGCGTTGGAATTGGGGGAGATCCTATTCCTGGAAGCAGCCATATTGATATTCTTCGACTCTTCCAAAATGATCCACAAACCGAAGGCATCATCATGGTGGGTGAAATTGGCGGAACAGCTGAAGAAGAAGCTGCTGCTTTCATTAAGCATCACGTCACTAAACCTGTTGTATCTTATATTGCTGGCGTGACGGCCCCTTCTGGAAAAAGGATGGGGCATGCGGGCGCCATTATTTCTGGAGGCAAAGGTACCGCCGAAGAAAAATTCAAAGCATTAGAAGCCGCGGGAGTGACAACGGTTAAATCCCCAGCTGAAATGGGAAAAACTATGGCTAAAGTTTTGGGGTAAAGCAATGCAACTTGATGGCATTAAGGCGTTAATTGCCGATAGTCTCGATAAAGTCGAATCTCTCTTAAATAATCAGC
Source organism: uncultured Gammaproteobacteria bacterium (assembly GCA_964471475.1). Classification (GTDB taxonomy): domain Bacteria; phylum Pseudomonadota; class Gammaproteobacteria; order CAISUE01; family CAISUE01; genus JAJNBD01. The sequence continues at coordinate 106,068 of CAYYFQ010000002.1, read as the reverse complement.
TGGACTCGCCAGTTCAGCTGATTAAAGAGATCAGTACGCATTTGATTGACGCGGGAGGCAAACGTATTCGACCTATCCTAGTTCTTCTTACCAGCAAAGCCTACGGTAACCAGCAACATACGGATATTACGCTAGCTGCGGCTATCGAACTTATTCATGCCGCCACGTTATTACATGATGATGTGGTTGATAACTCTCAATTGCGTCGGGGCCGAAAAACTGCCAATGCGGTGTGGGATAATGCCGCCAGTGTTTTAGTAGGAGATTTTCTTTATTCGCGTGCTTTTCAATTAATTGTAGATATTGAAAGTCAAGAAATCTTACAAATGCTCGCTGGGGCAACTAATACGATTTCGACTGGCGAAGTATTGCAATTACAAAATCGTCACAATCCTCACATTACCGAACAAGATTATCTTAATGTGTTGCGTTACAAAACCGGCGCCTTATTTTCAGCGGCCACGCAAACAGGCGCCATTTTAGCTTACCGCCCTGATGAAGAAGTTAAACTCATGGCGAATTTTGGAGAATCTTTAGGCTTAGCTTTTCAACTGGCAGACGATGCGTTAGATTTTTCAGCTAACCCCTCTGCTCTTGGCAAAAATTTAGGTGATGATTTAGCGGATGGCAAAATGACCATGCCGCTTTTGCATGCTTTAAAAAATGCGGATCTCAACGATCAACAAACGATTCAAGATGCCATTATAAATGGTGATACCGAAGCACTCCCCATTTTACAAAATATTATTCAGAAAACCAACAGCATTGCCTACACGCTTCAAGTGGCGGAATCTGCTATCCATGAAGCTCAACGTTGCTTGCAAGTACTCCCTCCCACACCCTACAAAGAAGCATTAATCAACTTGACAGATTTAATCATTCATCGCAGCAACTAAGTCTATCTTACAGTTATCGCGCAAAAGGGCACTTTATAGAGTAACTAGTCACGCCCGACCTCTGTGAGGTAGAAAAATTTTCTCCGAATCATCTCTCCTCATTGCAAGAGAGCTCGTGAGATGAGTATCTATGTAACCGGTTGCACACAGTAGTCGCTGCCACTGGTTAAGGTGGTGGCACTGCGGGAGCTGATGCTGCGGCAGTCACTGAGCTCGTCGTAGTGGCAGGCGGCAAAGGTGCTGGTTGCGATACGGTCGAGCCTGTGCTAGAAGTCTGAGTACTGGTAGTTGAAGGAACTCTGTAAGTAGCCACCTTAAATGATTGGCCTGCTGCCCTATTATTTCTACAATAATTTTCACAAAACTGTCTAATATCTTTCAACTCTTGAATACCAGCTGAGTCGGTTGATAAAGATAATAACCAAGAGCTTGCGAAAGAAAGCACCGTAGGGGCTTTCGGGCTAAAGGATGATGCAAGGGATAGGGATTCAAGAGTGTTATAAAAATTGGTGCAATTTTGAGCGTTTTTAAACGTTAACCATACTACAGTCTGATTTGCCGATCCAGGTGTAATGTATATACTCTCTACATTCCGATTGTGGAGGCTTTCCCACATGTCTGCTTCGGTCGTGGCTGGCGGCTGTAATGAGAAAGAAGCAGCAGGCGCAATTGGAGTAGCGGGTGCGTATACGCTGCTGCTTACTCCTACAGATGGCCTTTGCGGTGCTATGGGCCGAGGTGGAGGTGATGGCATTGTTGCTACGGAAGAAACAACAGTAGCCACTGCTGCTGGTTGTGATTCTGGCATTGCGGGGGCTGACGCTGCGGCAGTCACTGAGCTTGTCGTAATGGCAGGCAGCAAAGGTGCTGGTGGCGGTACAGTCGAGCTTGTGCTAGAAGACTGTGTGCTGGTAGTTGAAAGAGTTTGCGCTGTTGCTTGCATCTTATCAGCTACATTAAATGCTGCATTGGCTAACGTAGCATTACTTTTACAATAATTTTCACAAAACTGTCTAATATCTTTCAACCCTTGAATGGTAACTGAGTCGGTTGATAAAGATAATAGCCAAGCGCTTGCGAAAGAAAGCATAAGAAAAGATTTGTGCTCAACGAGTGCTGCTTCTGATATAAGGGGTTGAAGAGCGTTATAAAAAGCCTTGGGAGAGTCAGTGTCTCCAAACGTTAACCATACGCAATTATTTTCCGATCTGCGTTCAATAAATATCTGCGTTATCTTCCGCTTGTGGAGGTTTTCCCATATTTGTGCTTCGGTCATCCATTGTGATTGTGATGAAGAAGTGGTAGTTGAAGTAGAAACAGATGCTGCACCGCTTATTGCTGTTGCCCTAGCTGAAACTGACGGTGTTACTGCGGGTGGCCTAGGAGGGGGTGGAGGAACTGATGGCGCAGCGTTCGCCGAAGGCAAAGTCGTCGCTTGTCCTGTTAGAATTGGTCGTTGTGGCTGTGACGTCCAAACTGGCGGTGGCAGTACCAAAGCTTGCTGGTATTGCTGTGCCGCCAAAGCTTGCCGTTGCTGTGCCGCCAAAGCTTGCCGTTGCTGTGCCGCCAAAGCTTCTCTTCGTCTCTGTGCCTCCTCAGTTTGCTGTTGAGCGAGTTTTATTTGCTGTACTGAAGCATTGAGGTCTACGAGGCCCCGCGGTGGTTGGGTAGAAGCAACAGGCGCGAGTGGAGGAGGCGGAGCTGGATATCGCATGAGTGGGTTCGCAGCGACCGCAGAAGGTCGGAGGTTAAAAGGATAGGTTATTTCCTTCGCTTTAGGGGTTTTTTGTAATTCCTGACTAAAATAAATGAGCAAAGAACGTAAGGGCTCATCATAGGATTTTTGATCTACGTCATACCCTGGGCTGGCTAAGATCGCTCTTTTAATAGGGACATTATAGCTTGTTTCGTTACCGTTTCTGGTTATCATAATTTCATTAGATCCAATGGGATGGTAAACAAACCTGGGGGGTGCTGTGGCATCTGTTCCAAACAAATAGGTATTTAAATAATTTTTGACTTCTTGTTCAAGAAGTCCATTTAAGTGGGAATAGAGTTTCCCGATTTCATCTTCTTGAGCTTTTCCTCCCCCGCTTTGCCAGTTTTTAGCCAGCGCCAAATGAGGAGGTCGGCCACCCGTCTTAATGATTTTTGCCTGAGGTTGTGGATAGTCACCAGCTCTTCTAATATTAAGGGTTTGTTTTAAGTAATCAGCAATTTGATGTAACGCCATGCTGTCTTGTGAGTGGATTTCTATTTTTTCGGGAGGGTTCCCCGCTTCTATTATGGTGACAGAACTATCTGGATTAACTCCAGCTGCTTTTTTGAGCTGATCGATATGTGCTTGAGTGAAAAGAGACATATTATTTTTTCCTTTTTTAAAATGGATGAGATTTGTTGTGTAATTAAAAAGGTTATTTTTGAAAATTTACTTTACACTAAAACATATTAACGTTTTATTAACTCATGAAAGCATTAGCGAAATTTTCACGGTGAACGTATATGGACCTATCCTATTTGTAAAGAGTTTTTAGCTTTTAGCAAGTAAAAAGTATTGCAGTCGTATATCCGGCTTCCATGAGCAGCGTGAATAACTCTCTGCTCGAGCCCTAATGGTTATCTGCTGCTCTTTTCCTCATCGCATTGTAGGCTTTTTTATAGCCAGTTCACCGTTCAGGTTTTAAAGAGCCAGGTTTTACCTTACTTTGCCATTACGCATATTCCTCTTTGCAAATTTGTCTGATCGTTTTTACTATTGGTGCTTCAAATCACTTCTCGATACACTTCTTCACTTGTTAACACGGCCCAAGCCGTCCTCGCTAATTTACTCGCAATAGCCACAGCGACTTTATTAGCATGTTTAGTCTGCTTAAGTCGTTTAGCATAAGCAAACAACTTCCCTTCTTTTTTATCGGCCAAACGTAAAACGGATCTGCCTCCATGCGTCAGTAAAGTGCGTAAATATTTATCTCCATGCTTACTCATCCCGAGTAAACGTTGTTTGTTACCGCTGGAATGTTGCTTAGGTACTAAGCCCAAAAAAGCAGAAACATGACGGCCATTATGAAATGCTTTTCCGTCCCCTAACGTGCTGTAGAGGCAAGTTGCCGTCATGATACCTACGCCAGGAATCGTTAAGAGACGACGGCATACTTCTTTTTGCTCGCAAACATTTGCAAGAATACGATCGTACTTCAATATTTTTTCATGTAAATGCACAAGTTCTTCATATAAATCTTGCAACATATGTCGCGCCAATACCGTTAATTCGTTTTCAGCATCTTCCAATACACCCGGCAGTGCATGGCGCAATTTATGAATCCCTTGAGGAATTACCACTCCATATTCATGCAAAATTCCTCGGATCCGGTTTCCGAGCCCCGTTCGATTATCTAAATACCCTTGACGAATGCGATGCGCAGACTGAATATCTTGTTGCTCTAAAGTCTTAGGACTTACAAAAACCATATGATCTCGGCTAGCCGCTTCACAAATGGCTTGCGCATCGTTGGGCTAATTAATTTCACCTGATGCCCAAACGAGGTAAATTTTCTTGCCCAATGATTTGCGCCACCACAAGCTTCCATTACGACATTTTCACACGCCACTTTCGACATGAATTCAATAAATTCTTTTCGAGAAAACCTTTTTTTTAATAATGCTTTTCCTGAGGCATCTACTCCACATAATTGAAAAACATTTTTTGCTAAATCAACACCAAGTGTTTTAATATATCTCATGGATCTATCTCCTCATACTTTGTTAATGAATGTACATCACTTTCATTATGGCTCTTTGAAGCCGGTTATGTAAAAGGTGGATAGGTCCATACCATTGCATTTTAAAGCCTTGAGGGGCTTGAGTTTGCGTAGAATAATATCGACAATACCTTTTTTTGGAAAAGGGATCATGGATAAGGTATTTGTCGAGGTATTTTCACGTTTGGAAGATCAACGAATTGACCGCTGTAAAAAACATGACTTGCTAGACATTATTGGGATTGCCTTGTGTGGTGTTATTGCAGGCGCCCAGTGCTTTGAAGAAATCGAAGATTATGTTTTAGAGCATCGTTCTTGGTTTGAAAAACACTTTACGTTAGCGAACGGGGTTCCTTCGCACGATACGATAGCTCGGGTTTTTTCTTGGCTAGATACCGAGTTGTTTCAAGCGTGTTTTTTAGAGTGGGTCAATAGAATCAAGCCTTTTCTTCCGGAAGGTGTCATTGCGATTGATGGAAAGACGCTACGAGGATCACGACGTAAAAATAAAAAATTAAAGGCGTTGCATATGGTCAGTGCGTGGTCGTGCGTGAATGGAATCAGTCTTGCTCAACGAAAGGTCGATGGAAAAAGTAATGAAATCACAGCCATTCCTGAGCTATTGCAAAGTCTGTCGTTGAAAGGAGCGATTGTGACCATGGATGCGATGGGGACGCAAAAAGAGTTAGCCAAACAAATTCAAGCTCAAGGAGCCAATTATATTTTGGCGGTCAAAGGCAATCAAGGACAGTTACATCAAGCGCTAATCAACACATTTGCGCAAGCGGAAGCGTTAGCGTTTCGTGGAATGAATTATTTTAAGACTGAAGATGATCTCGATTGTGATCACGGACGAATTGAAAAGCGCGAGTGTATGGTATTGCCTTTAATGTACTTACATCAATTTAAAGCGCCGTGGAAAGGCATCAAAAGCTTAGTACGAATTGTGTATCGAAGCCGCCTTAAAAACAGTCACTATAAAAAAGAAACAGAAGAAGTGAGATATTTTATTAGTTCACTGGACCCTAAAGATCCCAGGAAACTATTGGAATCTATTCGACAACATTGGCAAATTGAAGGAACGCTGCATTGGTCTTTAGATGTAACCTTTCGTGAAGACAATTCGCGAATACGGCATGAAAATCTTGCTCAGAACATGGCGTGGTTGAGAAAAATGGCATTGGCTTTATTGAAAAAAGAAAGTTCTTTTAAGAAAAGCATTCGGCGCAAGCAGTTACGAGCGTTGATGAACCCAGAATATTTGCTTGAAGTATTTAAACAAATTGAGCTCACAGATACCAACATCAACCCCAATCACAGCAAGGGATTATAATGCGTTCCCCGTGCGAAATTTTCCAGGGCGAACGCATTATAGAGCCACGCCAGTATTGAATTGTAGCGCAGTTGTTTGAACCGCTGTCATCCCGGCGAAGGCCGGGATCCAATGTGTTAAAGCATTAACGAAATTTTTTTAAAAGCTTGGATCCCGGCCTTCGCCGGGATGACAGTAGCTCAATGTTGGCGTGGGTTTAAAATGCGCCCACCGCGGTGCAGAGACTTTATAGAGATGCCCTTCATTAAATTTTAAGCTTCTTCAGATACAATAAAACTTTACACAATAACTCTAAGAAAATAACTATATGCCACAAAGCCTTCATGAGAGCGCTCTCTTTCCAGCAGCTGCCGAAAAAAGCAAAGAATCTGAATTACTCGCAAGCTTACATTTAGATCCAGCAAGACCCAAAGATATTTTTGAAGAAATTCGCAGAAAAAACGCACAACGCGAACAACAAGAATCCATAATTCGAGAAGTTGTCCGTGCTCAAGAAGAATTAGAACAATCTTTTTTAAACGCCGAGAGAATATCCTCCCAGTTCTCTCATTCTCCAAACTCTCCACTCTTACACGCTCAGTATACAGCATCAACTGCTGCCGCCGCTCACACCTCCATGAATCTATTGGCAATCTTTTTACGAGTAAATTTAGATTTATTAATTCAGAATGAAGAAATTTGTAAGAGCCTAGAAGTCAGCTTACAGCGGGTTTTTACAAACCAATATCGTATTATTTTTACAGATATTTTGAGTAGTATGGCTTCAGCCCCCCAGCAACGAAAAAACTTGATAATAATTATTGAACACATCGAACGACTAGCTACCTTTCTTTCTATAAAAGAGGCCCATTATCTTCACAACGATAGATTTTCTGGTGCTTGTACTTCCTGGATAGGCGCTGTTTTTATTATTCAAGGGGCATTGCACTCACGAATGCTTTTTTTAAACCATACGGTGGAGAATGAAAAACAGCAGGCCCAAGCAAGCGGCAACCCAGACTGGGAGACTCTCCTCACACCTAATACAATTTTGCAAGCGCTTATTCCAGATAAACTACATCAAGTAGATGCGATTTTTTCAAACTGGCTAACGTCCGTTGCCACTTTACCCATCTCTCAGCAAATAGCTATTCTCAATTCTTTTATCGTTTTTTGTGAACGAATACCCAAGCAGAATAACTTACACGATTTTTACTTTATCCATACAGCACTCTCAACAATTCTTCTTGTGCATCAACATATCGATCCCTCCATTTTACTTGCTAGATATACTCTTGATCCTTCCCATTTTCCTATCCCTGAGAAATCCTTCATTGATCGCCTGAGTGGCATTCTCACCCATTGGCTAGAAGACTGGCTAGAAGCCTCTCTCAGCGATTCTCAAAAGCAATATTCATTTCAACGGCTTATTTCTTTATTAAGTAACAATGACTTTCCCCATCACTTGATGAGCGATGTACTGTTCAAACTCTTACGCCACATAGAGCGCTTGTTAGGTTATGAGCAGCCTCCGGGTACTCCCGAGTTTTTAACATCTCTCAAAGACACCTTACTGCCTTTACTCGATAAAGAAGAATATGCGCTCTCGCAATTAGCAAACCTGTGGCTCATCGAAGACACCGTCAGCACATCGCTGGAACGCTTAAAACCTCTTACATCTTCTCGATCTAAACCCACACGCGATCCCACATTCCCTTTACTACAACCATACGAGCTTGACTGGTATCTTAAAGTACCTTTTGAGCACTTACCCATAGTGCTTTATTTAAATATTTTATGGTGTCAATATCAGCAGATGCTAGCGTCTAAAAATCAAAGAATGTTACTCCATCTGATGACCCAGACCTCTCCTTTTATGCGTCGTTTTTGTTTTTATTTACAAAACATGAGTTTTGAACGCTTTATTACTTTCAATTCCGTTGCCTTTTGTGCGGTGTTATTGAACTTGGCTCAAAATTTTCATGATCTTTCTACAGAACCAATCACAAACGCTTCACAAATTTGCTCAGATTATCTTACTTTTGAATATGAGATCTATGAGACCATGCAGCGCCTCCTAGTTTTTTTGCATTCGCAGAATCTTCTTGATGCTCGATCTCAAAAAGATTTGGTGGAAGCAAAAAAACAACTACCAAAAAAAATCACTCGTCTAAAAAAGTTACAAGCTAGAAAACAACAAGCCTTAAGCGCTACTTCTCAAGCATCGGGTTCCACAGCTGTGCCAATTGACGTTACCGCATTAACTGAATATTTGCGAGAACTTAATTTAGAAGAACAAGCACAAAAAGAAGCAGAAAAAAAAGCCGCGCAGGAAGCCGAAAAAAAAGCTCGCGAAGCTGCAAAAAAAGAAGAACGAGCCGCTCGAAGAGTAGCTCGTTCAGAGAGGCAAAAAAAAGAAATAGACTTTAGTGAAACCATGGATATCGATTTAATAGCACAACAGTTTGAAGCTATATTGCAAAAAGACAAATACGAAGAAGTCAAACAACGAATCATCTCGGTATTTAATCCTTCTAAAGATCCTGAATATCTGGTAATGCAATTCCCCTCGCTTATTCAGGCAGCCAATCAATTTCTCAACAAAACCTTATTGTTTGGCCTTTACATTCAAATTGCTGAATTTTATCTTGATAGAGCGCAGAGAAATGATTATAGTAAATTTCGCCAAAACTATCTTTGCAGCGATGACTCTCAACCGGATGGAGAAAACTGGCAACGGGGACGTTATGATTTTGTTGAGCGCGCCAAAGAAAACTTTACGCGCTGCATCGAATTTGCTCATAGAGCTATTGATTACTTAGGCTTCGCCACGCATCTTCCGCTAAAAACTGATGATATCACTAATGAACTCAAAGCGGTTCAGCAAATAAACACAGCGGCTCATCGCCTATTAGAAAATATAGAAGAACATGATGTGCATCAATTTGAATCAGACAGAACCAGCAGAAGCACTGCATTTAAAAAATGGGCGCGCGAACGCCAACAAAGCCAAGGTGACTCAAGCACTCTTTTCCAGTCTGAAAAATCTACATCTGCAGAAAAAGAAGATGCTGAAACGGGTGCCACTCGGGATTTAGTCTTACATCTTTTGATTTCCCCTAAAGAAAAATTAGAACATATCAATCCAAGAAATTTATTTGCAGATGAAAGTGAAACTAGGGAACTTGACGTAAGAGATATTCCCGTCAACAGCTTATCACCGACATAGTAGAGGATTTAATTAGGGCTGCTGCTGCCCCCCAAAAATAGGATTATTAGCGCCCACTCCATACAGTTGCGTATTCAATTGTGGGTTGGTTTGAGGATTAATGCCTACCACATTCGTTGCGGGTGTAGCGGTATTATTTGATACTAAAGTTTGCGCCATTTGCGCCAATTGTTGCGCTAATTGTAAACGTGCTACCTCTGTACTTTGAGCCATATTCGTATTACCAATGGAGGTATTAGTGGGAGTCACCCCATTCAAGTTTGGATTCATAGGAGGTGCTGCTCCTGAAGCCAACGGCGACTGAGAGGGAACATACTGTTGACTGGGGGGAGGCACATTAAAATTTGTCGCAGCCGCCAGTGCGGGATTTGTCGGTACGGGAGCAGAGGGCTGCGGGGTTTGTGATAATGAAGCGGTCCCCGACGGCGCTGGTGATGGGGAAGCACTCGCGCTTGGTAAGCTAGGAGATGGTGTTGGAGGTTTTGACTTCATTAACGGAGCAATTACTGTTTCTTGATAGTCGGCGCGTAAAATAGGCAAACTACTATAGTCATTAATTACCGTTGCACAAGGGAGTCGTTGGCTTTTTTCTTGGCTATTACGCCCTTCTTGCTCAGCTTGCTGGAAAGCGGCAAGCGCGTAAGTTTTGTCATTTTGATCGTTCGCTAATACAGTGATGACTTCGTTCACGCGCATACTCATGATAGCAATCGATTGCCCACAAGCTTCAGCTGCTCCCGCCACCACTCCGGCTTGCTTTGCAAAATAAATGGCGGTGCTATCTTCAGCCTCTGCTTTACTCATCATCAATCCCGTTAACAGATTAATAAAGAGTATCGCACTAAAAAAGAAAACTCGATTATTCCGCCACATAAGGATCTTTTCCACTATCAAGGGTTGGATCATTAATTGTATCATTAAAATTTTTTGCCATGAGATAATCGCGTCTTTGCAAATAAGCATCCCGCTGAAAAGCGTAGGGATCCACGCCTGCTTCATCGATTAACTTCTGCATTTGTAACAATTGAGCGCGTTGTTGCACCAGATTTAATCCCAATAAAGAATAACGCCAGTGTTGATTATGGATGTAAGGATAGACGCTCAATACTTCATAATCGATTGCTAAGCCGTAAGTATCACGCACCGTACTTGGGCCAAGGAATGGAATGACAAAATAGTTTGTCCCTTTATACCCCCAATGTGTCAATGTCATGCCAAAATCATTTTGATGAGCAGGCAAACCAATTTTAGAAGCCACATCAAAAAAACCAAGCACCCCAAAAGTAGAATTGAAAAAAATACGCCAAATATCTTGTGTGCCTTGATAAACTTTAGCTTGCAACACATCATTGGCAAAAACAGTTACATCTCCAAGATTATTAAAAAAATCGCTCATCCGATGTTGTGCAACGGTTGGTAACGCTGTCTTATAGATAGTCGCAAGAGGTGTATACACTACTTCGTCAACTTTTTGATTTAAAGCGAAGGAATGACGATTAAAATTTTCATAAGGGTCCTTTCGACTCACCGTAGGTGCATCAGCAAACGCCAATTGCGTACAAAAACTCAATAAAAATAAACTTAATAAAATACAGTGGCGCTGCCCCCACATAACTCACCCCTTTAAAATAGATCAATGTGGATTATACAAGATATTAGTTGGTCGGAGTGAAAGGATTCGAACCTTCGGCCCCCGCCTCCCGAAGGCGGCGCTCTACCAAGCTGAGCTACACTCCGCAACAAAAAGATATCTTTCAATTACAAAGATCTCTCAAGCATCCTGGCTTTCCCGATTTACTATATCACCCTCTTCAATGATAGAATAGATGTATTAATTTCACAAGATTGCTTAATAATGATGTGGGAATCGTTAGCCTTAGAAAAAATATCAAACGCGCTTAATCATGTCTTACACACTGATAGCGCAAGTTTAGAACAGCTATGTCAATTAGCTGGCAAAACACTTGCTGTAAAAGTAACGCATACTCCTATTTATTGGTTGATTGAATTTACTTCTTACGGCGTGCAAATTAAAAAACATTGCTCCAGCGCGCATGTCACGGTGAGCATTAGCGGGACCCCCAGTGCTCTACTCCGATTTTCGAAAACAAAATCGCATACGCAAATGCTCATGGATAAAACCATTAAAATTCATGGTGATCTAGAAATGCTATTTGAGCTTAATAAAATTCAACAACATTTACATATTGACTGGGAAAGTGTGTTGGCTGAGCATATTGGAGATTTTGCCGCTAATCGCTTTATGCAATTGTCAAAAAAAATCACAACACAAGTAGCTAAACATCTAGCTTCCTTCAAAAAAAGCACCATTGATTTTATACAGCATGAAATATGTTTTCCAACACGACCTGAAGTAGACGATTTTTATCAACAACTACGAGATTTGCGTCGTGATATAGAAACTTTTGAAAAAAAACTTCATCATCATTAATTATGTTTAATTTTCTTCGCCAAATTACCCGCGTCGCTCATATTTATTGGATCTTATGTTATTACGATTTAGATCAATATGTATTTTGGGTGCCGATGCTCAAACCTTATCGTTTTTTACATTACTTAAACATTTGGCGTTTTAAAAACTCTCACAAAAATTTAGGCTTACGCATACGTCTAGCGCTCCAAGCGATGGGGCCTATTTTTATAAAATTTGGCCAAACTCTTTCAACACGCTACGATTTATTCCCACCTTTTATTATCGAAGAGCTCGCAAAGCTCCAAGATAAAGTTCCCCCTTTTGCTACTAAAGAAGCTAAATCCATTATTGAATTGGCTTTAGGCGCTTCCATCGCTACTTTATTTAAAGATTTTGCGTCAACGCCACTGGCGGCTGCTTCAGTTGCACAAGTACATACGGCTGAATTACATAATGGTGATCAAGTCATTGTGAAAATCCTACGCCCAAATATTCTTGCCCAGGTAGAACGTGATCTTGCTTTACTGTATTTTATCGCCAAAATTTTTGAACGTTTTTTCAAGTCATCGAAGATCTTACGCCCCATTGAAGTCGTCGCCGAATTTGATCAAATCATCCATGATGAATTGGATCTCGAACGTGAGGCGGCGAATGCTTCACAATTAAGACGAAACTTTGAAAACTCTGATTTACTCTATGTTCCAAAAATTTATTGGGATTTAACACGCCCCAAAGTGTTGGTAATGGAAAAAATCGATGGTATTCCTATTTCAGATTTAAAAGCCTTAGAGGAACACCACATTAATCTAAAAGCCTTATCCGAACGTGGCGTTGAAATATTTTTCACTCAAGTTTTTCGCGATTGTTTTTTCCACGCCGATATGCATCCAGGCAATATTTTTGTTGATAAAAATTCCCCCAATGCACCTCGTTACTTAGGCGTAGATTTTGGTATTATGGGCTCATTATCTAAATATGATCAACGTTATTTGGCAGAAAATTTATTAGCTTTTTTCCATCAAAATTATCGCAAAGTCGCAGAGTTACATATTGCTTCTGGCTGGGTTGCCAAAGATACGCGAGTAGATTTATTAGAATCTGCCATCCGTACTGTGTGTGAGCCAATTTTCCAAAAACCATTAAAAAATATTTCATTTGGGCAACTATTGTTAAAATTATTTCAAACCGCCAGAAAATTTGACATGAAAGTGCAACCACAATTAGTGCTATTGCAAAAAACCTTATTCAATATCGAAGGTCTAGGACGACGTCTTTATCCTGACTTAGATTTATGGGCAACCGCACAACCTTATCTGGAATCGTGGCTTAAAACTCAAATTGGTCCCAAAGCTTTTTTAGAAAAAGTCAAACAAAATTTACCTTATTGGTTAGAGCGGTTGCCTGAAGTACCGGATTATCTCGATCAACAATTAACAAAAATTGCGGATCAAAATGCTCATGTCGCAAAAATCCATGAGCTACAGGAGGAAATCAATCATTTGAAAACTCAGCGTACACATAGTTATTGGTGGTTAGGAGTCTTAACTTTTGTGGGGAGTATATTAGCTGCGGAAGTTATTTTTTTACATTTCTGATTGAATTTTAAAGATATTACTACTGACTAAATTTAGTCAGTGACTATTGACTAAATTTAGTCAGTGAGATAGAATGCCCAGCATGGATACTCGCTTTTTAACACATAACGCTCATCTCGATAATCCCGTCCAATTTAAAAATTTGGATCCTCAACTGCGCCGCCTGAGTAAACTCCCTTTCCCACATATTCCTGCATTATTAGCACAACTACCCAAAACCATTCCGGGCATCTATACAATCACAGGCGGTCGACAAATTGGTAAAACTACTTTACTAAAACAATGGATGGAAAAACTATTAGAACAAAAAGTTGATCCGAGTAATATTGCTTTTCTTTCTGGTGAGCTCATTGATGATTATTCTGCGTTATTATTTTTACTGAAAGACATACTTGCTCAAATGTCGTCAAAAAGTTTACGTTATTTAATCATTGATGAAATTACCTATATTCAAGATTGGGACAAAGCTATAAAATATGCGGCCGATGCAGGTATGCTTGATGATGTGATCCTAATTTTAACAGGTTCAGAAATTACTTTGATTCAAGAAGCGCGCGTACGTTTCCCTGGTCGACGCGGCAAAGCGACAAAAGTCAACTTTCATCTTTATCCACTTTCTTTTGCGGAAGTCGTGCAGCTAAAATATCCTGATCAACAATCGCCAAACATGGAGTTACTCTACGCAGAATGGAATAATTATTTATTGCACGGCGGCTATCTAACAGCCATTAACGATATGGCTGAATACAATATGATTCTTCCAGCAACACTTGCTACTTATTCTGATTGGATTCGTGGAGATATGTTAAAGCGTGGAAAGCAAGAACATTATCTAAAAGAAATTATTGCAGCGATCATTAAACGCTACACTTCACAAATTACTTGGAATGCTTTATCCCATGATTTATCCATTGATCACCCTAAAACAGTTGCTGATTATGTGGCATTATTAGAATCCATGGATGCAGCCTTTGTGCAGTCCGCTTTACTTGAAGATAAATTAGTTGCGGCTCCAAAAAAAGCAAAAAAAGTGATGTTTTGTGACCCTTTTATTTTTCATGCCATGCGAGCATGGTTGACACCCACACCAAATCCTTTTCAATCACAAATGAAAGCTGCGATACAAGATCCGGAGTGGTGTGCAAAATTGGTTGAAACCACAAGCGTTGCCCACTACCGTAGATTTTATCCAACTTACTATATCAAAGCAGAAGGCGAAGTAGACATTGCTTATATAAAAAATGTACGGTTCTATCCTGTAGAAATTAAATGGATGAACCAAATTCACCTGAATGAATTAAAACAAACGCTAAAATATCCACACAGCTTGATCTTAACTAAAAATAAACATGCAGGGAAAATACAAAATATTCCAACTTTACCTTTACCGCTCGCACTTTGGGAATTAAAATAAATTTTATGGCGTTGACACTTCCTTCATTTCACGGTAATGTAGCCCTCGTATTTCAGTGTTTAGCACGCGCCCGTAGCTCAGTTGGATAGAGCACTTGGCTTCGAACCAAGTGGTCGGGAGTTCGAGTCTCTCCGGGCGCGCCATTACTCTCACAAGCGTTTCCGAAGATTTTTCCCTAGGCAATTTCAGCTTCTTTTTCCATTAGTGCGTGAGATTTGCGTGACTAACTATCAAGTTAATTTATTATTTACACTTTATCAATATCACACTCAGCTTTTCAATTACTTGATTTTAAATACATTATTTTTCTCCGATTAGCATCTTAAGCAAACCAACCACCTGGTTTCAAACCAACCCTTGCATTAACGCGGAAATGTTATGGATGGCTTGAAATGTTATTTTTTTTAGCTCAGATAACTCCCCATTCTTAATATTTAAAGGTGGCATCCAATAAATGGTATTGCCGAGTGGGCGAAGAAGCGCACCTAATTTCACGCTCTCTTGATATAATTGATATCCAACCCTGAGAGGCAAGTTATTAGCCACTAAATCTGCGGCCACCACAGCACCTATGCCACGAATATTTTTGAGCAGGCCTGTTTGCTCTGCGATATCTTGCATAAAACTTCGCAGCGTTGCTTGTAATTGATGCGCTCTTTCGCATAAGTTTTCATGCCGAATAACTTTTAATGTTGCAAGAGCAAGGCTTGCACCTAAAGCATTTCCAGAGTAGGTGTGTGAATGTAAAAAAGATTTTCCTTTTTCATAATCGTCATAAAATGCATGATACACTTCTTCCGTCGTTAACACTGCACTGAAAGGCATCCAGCCAGACGTTAGTCCTTTCGATAAGCAAATAAAATCTGGTTTAATCATGGCATGTTCGCAAGCAAGCATTTTCCCTGTACGTCCCATCCCTGTCATAATCTCATCCGCAATCAAATGAAGATCATTTTCTTTTGCAAATTTTGCCAACCGCGATAAAAAATCCTTGCTGTATATTTTCATACCACCAGCACCTTGCAATATTGGCTCAACAATAATAGCGGTTGCTTGTGCACAATATTTTTTTAAGAGAGGCTCAATGATTAGCCAGTATTCTTCAGCATCGTGCCAAGCGGGATCATCCATTCCGCTCACATAAAGAGGATCAATTAAAATGGGTTCAAACAACATAGAGCGATATGGATCACGATATAACCCCAAGTCGCTGACACTTAGCGCGCCGCTAGTTTCGCCGTGATATCCATTTTTCAGTGCAAAAAATTTTGTTTTTTGAGTTTTTCCTGCCAAGAGATGATAGTGCAAGCTCATTTTCATCGCAATTTCTACAGCGCATGAGCCATCACCTGCGTAGAAAATTTTATTTAATCCTGGCATTAAATTCCCCAGCACTGCTGACAACTGAGCGATGACTTCATGAGTCGTATTCGCAAAAATCACATGCTCAAATTGCTCAAGTTGCGTCATTAGCGCTTCTTTTAATTTGGGATGATTATACCCTAATGATTTGCACCACCAACTCGATATTGCATCAATAAGCTTTCCACCATTAGAAAGCTCAATGATGCTGCCATAAGCACGTTTAATCACTAAAGCAGGAAACTTTTCGTAATCTTTCATCTGCGAGCATGGGTGCCAAATGTATTGCTTGTCTAATGCTTGTATATCTAATATCATAATTAGTAAACTTATTTTATTAAATGGTTGACTAATTAAATCGTAACATTTATTATGCGAGAATACAATTACAGCGCAAAAAATCATGAGTGAAATTTTATGGACCGAAGAAAAAGTTCGCGATTTATATGAATTGCCTTTTTTTGAGTTAATCAATCAAGCATACGAATGTCATATGGAGAATTTTGAACCAGGTGATATGGAGTTCTGTGCGTTATGTAGTATTAAAACAGGCGCTTGCCCTGAGGATTGCGCTTACTGCCCTCAAAGCGGGCATTATAATACGGGCTTAAAAAAAGAAAATCTGCTCAATATTGATGACGTTTTAATACAGGCAAAACAAGCCAAAGCGCATGGAGTGAAACGGTTTTGTATGGGAGCCGCATGGAGAAGGCCGCCGAAAAAAGATTTCCCAAAAGTACTTGAAATGATTCAAGCAGTAAAAGCCTTAGGACTAGAAACCTGTGTCACGTTAGGAATGTTAGACACACCACAAGTTGCTGAACTTAAATCTGCTGGCTTAGATTATTATAACCACAATCTTGATACATCACCTGATTATTACCCTTCCATTATCAGTACTCGAACTTATCAAGATCGAATCGATACGTTAACGAAAGTTTCCGGTGCCGGAATTCATGTCTGCTGTGGCGGCATATTGGGCATGGGAGAAAAGCGCGATGATAGAGTTCAGTTTTTGTTGGCTTTAAAGGCATTATCCTCATCACCACAAAGTATTCCCATTAATCAATTGATTCCTATTCCAGGAACACCATTAGCCAAGCAAAATTCTCTTGATTCTTTTGAGTTCATAAAAACAATTGCAGTCACCCGAATTTTATTTCCAACCTCCAAGATTCGTTTATCGGCTGGCCGCGAAAACATGCCTGATGAGATGCAAGCTTGGTGCTTTATGGCAGGTGCAAATTCTATTTTTATTGGAGATAAATTGTTTACCGCTAAAAATCCTAGCAAAAATCACGACATGGATTTATTAAAACGGTTAGGATTACGCACACCTGAATTATCGGAAGCATTAACAGATGCTAACTGAATCATTGCATCAGCGGATAATGGAGCGAAAAGCATTATCGCTCTATCGAACACGCCAAGTTACTGAGCCAATCGATCAAAATAAAATTTATGTTTCTGGCCAATACTGTGTTGATTTTTCCAGTAATGATTATTTGGGATTAAAAAAACACCCCAAAGTTACTGAAGTCTTGATAACCGCTTCTCATAAATATGGGCTGGGTAGTGGAGCATCCCCCTTTATATCGGGTTATTCTGAAGCCCACAAAGAAACAGAAGAGCAATTTGCCAAATGGCTAGGGGTTGATCGCGCCGTACTTTTTAGCTCTGGATATGCGGCTAACATCGGTATTATTTCCACACTCAGTAAACGAACGGATACGATCTTTTCTGACAGGCTATGTCACTCCTCTTTACTGGATGGCATCACATTATCACGCGCTAAACATATCCGTTATCAACATAATAATGTAAAACACTTAGAAGCAATGGCAGAAATTTATTCGCCTCATTTGATTGTGACAGAAAGTGTTTTCAGCATGGAAGGTGATATGGCACCGATTTTAGATTTGACTCATCTTGCTAAACAATATCGCTCAGGTCTTATCATTGATGATGCACATGGCATTGGCGTATTGGGTAGAGAGGGTAAGGGTATTTCAGAATATTTTGCACTGGATCAGAGCTTTTATACTTGTCTAGTTCTACCTTTAGGCAAAGCATTTAACGCCATGGGTGCTATTGTTGCAGGAAACGAAATTGCAATCGAATCTATTTTGCAATTTTCAAAAAGCTATTGTTACAGTACTGCGATACCACCCACCATTTGTCTTGCCATAAAAACAACATTAGAAATTATTAAAGAAGAAACTTGGCGCCAACAGCGATTACAAAAAAATATTGCTCTTTTTATCGGATATGCATCCCATCGAGGCCTAAGGCTGATTACCAATGATAAAACACCCATTAAATCTATTATGGTACATGGCGCTGCAAAAGTATTATCGCTCCAACGATGGTTATTATCAAAAGGGTTTTATGTCTCAGCCATTCGTTCACCAACAGTTCCTCACGGAAAAGAAAGACTACGATTATCCATCAATAGCCTTCATACACAACAGCAGCTATTTCAGTTAGTCGATCATATTATTGATGGCTTGAGAACATGCTGACTCAAATTTATGCTATTCCCGGCTGGGGATTTCAAGCGAATATTTTTCACACACTTAATAATGAGAAATTTAATATTTTTGGCTTAGATTATATGCATCTCTCCAAACTTTCTCTGACAGAGATTGCCCATCAAATCTCACATAAACTACCAGACCAAACCATTTTGCTTGGCTGGTCATTTGGAGGGTTGATTGCTATTCAATTAGCCGCTTTATTTCCTAACAAAGTGAATAAGCTTATTCTTTTAGCAAGCCAACCAAAATGGCGAGCCGATTTTAATTGGATCGGCATTAATCCAGATAATGTGCGCGCTTTTGAAGCCGCATTACTTCACAACTTTAATAAACAGATGGAGTATTTTTTTCGATTGGTTTGCTATCCGAATCGAATGATGGATCTAAGAAAAACTTTAAAGCAACATTTATTTCCAAATCAAGCACAACAATTAATATCATTACTCAGCATATTATTTGACGCTGACTTGAGAACTGAATATCGCGGTTTACATATAAATATTTTTCACATAATGAGTCAGAAAGACGCTGTGCTCTCTCAAAATGCGCTACAACTCAAAGCACTTAATTCTCGTGTTAATACGATGACAATTGAAAATATAGGGCATGCTGGATTTCTAACAACCCGCTCAACATACATTGATGCAATTGAGGGCTTTTTAAATGATGATTGATCCAATTAAACAAAGAATCCGTAATACATTTAATCGATCTGCTTTAACTTACGATCAGTATTGCGCAGTGCAAAATACTATTTGTCGGCAATCCATTCAACTACTACTGAATCACCAAAAGGTATTCGATAGCATTGCTGATTTTGGATGTGGGACAGGGGAAAGCACACGATTACTTGTTAAATATGTCGATTTTAACCATTGTTACGCTATGGATTTTGCAGAGCGGCTTTTGGCCATTGCACAAAAAAAGCTTTCGCATATTAGCAAGATTGACTGGATTCAAAGTGACTTCGATCACGCTATAAAAATCCCTAAACCGCTAGAATTGATTTTTTGTAACATGGGACTGCAATGGTCTAGTGATATATCTAAAACTATTAAGTTATGGCACCAATATCTTAACGATCATGGTCTGATTGTATTCTCTATACCGCTGGCTGAGAATTTTCCAGAGCTAAAAAAATCCTTCACACCAATTTTTCTAAATCATAACGCAGTAGTAGATATTCTAAAAATAAATGGCTGGCACGTGGTTACCCAAGAGTTTAAATACATTACAGTACAATTTAATAATCAATTTGAAGCGCTCAAAGCATTAAAAGCAACGGGCGCAAATTACAACAAAAGCACTCATTATGAAATGCAAGGATTATCGCCGATTAAGCTTGATCAAATTTTCGTAAGCCCTAATCTAAACCAATTAACTTACGAAATTGGAATTTATTTAGCGAGGAAGGTTCCATGAAACATACACTATTCATCACGGGCACAGACACTAACGTGGGTAAAACGTATGTAAGCTGCCTGCTATTAGAAGCCTTTAATGCCGCTGGTTTTACAACATTTGCACTGAAACCCATTGCCTCAGGCTGCCAAAAAAATCATGCCAGCGGGCTAAGAAATTCAGATGCTTTACGATTACAACATTATGCTTCTATCAAAAAACCCTATGAAATTGTTAATTCCATTGCATTTGAAAAACCTATCGCACCACACATTGCAGCAAGTGAAACGCATACTCATCTTTCAAAAGAATTTGTTTACCAAGCCATTATGCGTTCAATACAAAATGATACTGACATTAATCTGATTGAAGGTGCTGGTGGTTGGGCATTACCATTAAACCATTCTGAGCTTTTTTCTGATCTCATTATTGAATTGAAAATTCCTATCATTTTAGTTGTAGGTATCAAATTGGGTTGCTTAAACCATGCATTGTTAACTTATTTCAATATTTTAGCCAGCGGTGGAGTATGCATTGGCTGGATGGCTAATTGTTTAGATACAAAAACTCTTTCAATAGAAGAAAATATAGAAACCCTAAAAAATTGGATTAAGGCACCCTGCTTAGGCATTGTCCCATATAATGAAAAATGCGAAACATGCATTGATATTAACACTATTCAACAACAATTAGTTCAATAAAGTGGTATCACCCGAAGCAAGCGTTAACCTATCACCTGTCTTTGTTTCTATTTTCAAATGCCCTTGATCATTGACTCCTAAACAGAGACCTTTTGCTTTCTTGCTCCCAGATAACACAGAAACCATTGCGTTTTTAAGGTAATCTCTTTTTTGCCATTCCTCCTTAAAGCTCACTAAACCCTTTGATAAGAATCGTTCTAAGTAATCAATTAATGAGTCGATGATTGCTGCGCCCAATGTATTACGGTCAATATATTGTTGAGTCACTTGAGAAAGCGATGTCCAAGCCTGATCAATATTTTTTTTTAACGCTTTGCGCATATTCACGTTAATACCAATGCCAATACTCACCTGACAAAAACCATGTGACTCCGCTTCGACCTCTATTAATGTTCCTGCAAGCTTGCAACCATTAATTAAAATATCATTGGGCCATTTAACAGTAAGATGCTTTTTATGAAGATCAACAACAGATTCAAGTGCATGACAAATAGCTAAAGCAGCAACCAGACTTAAACCGCTCAACTCACTAATATCTTTTTCAAAAGGACATAGAATCGATAAATAAATATTTTCCGCAAAAGGTGAATACCACTGACGATGCAATCTACCTCTACCAGCTGTTTGAACTTCAGCAAAACAGGCAATGACCTTTTTATTATTTCTGCTAAGCGACTTCACGTAATCATTTGTTGATGATGTTTTTTCTAAAACTTCCAGTGTAATCGAGCGATGGCGCAACTGAGACTTCATTCTATTGACATCCAACAAAATCAGCGGTGATTCAAGCTGATAGCCCTTCCCCTTGGTGCAAGTAAGCGAGATTTTATAGTACTCTAGCTTCTTAATAAGCTTCCAAACAGCTGCACGAGAAATATTTAAATACTCCCCAATGGAGGTACCATCATGATACTCCATATCATTAAGTAATTTTACAAGTCTAACCAAATTTTGACTTAATGATCTCATATACGCTCTCCTTCTTCGATGATAACCGTTTCTAAATTTTCACTTTACTTTAATGCTAGCGGCGTTAAAGAAACCTGATATTGAGGCACAAACGTATCTGTGGTTAGCTTAATGCTTTGAATATAATCAAGTCGATAAACATGCCATTCTTTTGAAGCATGCTGCATTGCAACTAAAATTAGATCTCCAGACATTGCGCGCTTTAACTCATAAGGTTCAACAATCCGTTTCATACCCTCATATCCTAGCTCTAGGCATAGGTAGTTTGTCCCTGCATAACGAATCAATTCAATAGGCACATGTTTGTGCCACGCCTGAATCATGGTAGGCGGCTGCCAACTACTATCAACAGATTGGTCATCACTAGGAAAGAGGGGGTATACATCTAAAACTTTTATACCATAGAGCCAGTTAAATATTTGCGGCAACTCTTGCCAAAAACTTTCAAAAGGGGGAAGTATGGGAAGTTGATGCCCAAGCATACTTTTCCAACTCATTTTTAATTCTTCTATTTTTTCGTGGAGTTCTATGTTCTCCATAGTGGGGATAGTAATCTTCTTAAAAAGACATTTTTCCTTTAATATTTGAAAAATTATTTCAGAATTTATATTTCCCCCCAAATGCCGATAAAGGTGCACAACATCATAAAGATCTCTTGGACTTGCTCGTTGCGCAAGCGCTCTAATTTTTTCAGCAAAAATTTCTGCGAAGTTATAACAATGAACTTTGATCCCGTCTGTTGGCTTATCTGAATAAGGATGATGCACTTCGCGTACTACAGGCTGTAAAACTAAAATTTCATCTCCCGTTAAATCAAACTTAACACGCGGAAAACTGCCACGTCGCTGCAATGGACCAATGTAGCCAATCCGACCTTCTATTGAAATTTTGCCATTTTTATTTTGATACAATTCAAACTTAATCGTCTCTGAAGGAATTTCAATCCCCGCTTCATCATAAATCCAAAATGCTACTTTTATAAATGTTTCGGTTAAAAAATTTTCATCTATATGAGCTTGACTGATTAAAGTAAAATCTAGATCTTCCGAAAATCGAAAGGTTTCAAAATAACATTTTTTAATGGATGTTCCTCCTTTAAAAATCCAATGCTCTGCAAGTGGTGACTGGTGAATACCAGCTAATAGCCATCCCAGCACATAATCTTTTTCAACAACCTCAGGGCGCAAACTAAATTCCCATGCAAAATCCATAATTTCTTGTTTACTAATCATGATGAGGCTCCCAATTTTTTGGAACCCATAATCGCCACCGTGTTATTAATTTATCAGCACTAAGTTGAGGATCCAACTTATTATTACCGGTTGTGAGCCTATCTTTACAGGCTTGAATGATCTGAACTTCTAGAGGCGAATATTTTTCTAATAAAAATCCCAATCGCTTAAAAACAGCTCCATTATTTAGTTTTTCTGCATAATCTATAAGCAGCAGCAGCTCCTTGTGCTCAGAGTTTAAATAATTAATAAATATTTCAGAGACAGTACGGATACCCCCTCCTAATTTAGGATCAGCGAGAAGATCAATAATGGTCCGAGAAGGATCCGAAACAGATACTTTAACTTGTCCTCGCCATACTTTTTGGAGCCCAAACATAGCTTCTTCAGAGGTTTTGCGTAACAGAAATTCAGTATCTTTAATTTTTTGTATTTGTGTTCTACTCTTTTTAATTGTAAAGATGACAATGCTACGAAAAATTTGCTCTGTTAAATGCCAATATTCAGCAGCACTCCATCCGCCAATATAACAAGGCAAATAAAGCTTTTCAGCAACGACCCATGGATCTTCAAGTGAAATATTTGAAGTAACAGATTCGAGAGGTATAGGAATATAAACACCACGTTTGATGCGAGCTAACCACCCCTTGTTTGCCCAACGCGTTAATAATTTAGCAGCATATGATCGTTTTACGTTTAAAATTTGAGTAGCTTCATTCACAGAAATAGTAGATTGAGTACCACGTAATAGCAAAGTAAGTTTCTGACGATCAAGCGCTCCAATGCCCGAAGATATTTTCATAGTGTATAAAAAGCGCATTTATTCACCCAATAAATGAATATTAGCACTTTAAATATACTTTGTCACGACATGAAAAATCTTAGCGTCGAGATGGTTTTTACAAAATAACGACAAAATCCGTGCGTGACTTTTGCGGGTTTCTCCCGTGCTTTTATGTGCTGTAGCGTGCATTTAGTTGTGGGCGGCCTGATTAAAAAACCAATATAAATAATCAGTTAAAAAGCGCCGCGTGAGCTTCGAACCAAGTGGTCGGGAGTTCGAGTCTCTCCGGGCGCGCCATTACTCTCACAAGCGTTTCCGAAGATTTTTCCCTAGGCAATTTCAGCTTCTTTTTCCATTAGTGCGTGAGATTTGCGTGACTCATGTAAGTCTATTTACGTTTTATCTCATCCCTTAAAATTTTACAATTATTTGATTTTAAACATATTACTTGTTTTTGCTTAGCCTACTAAGCTAGCCAAGCACCTGGTTACATGCCAGCTGCTTTTTTCATTAAAGCAAAAATATTATGGCTTATAGTCAGACACTATCACATGAACCCTATCCATAAAATTTTTAAGAATACTAAAAAAAATTTTCCCCTCTTCTTGTTCAGGCTCTAAAGATAGGTATTCGAAAAAAATAACACAAAATTGTGTTAAAGAATATATTGCAAGAACAACAGTGGCCAAACATATAGACACATAATCGGGCAAAAACCCCTGTGTTCCCTCGTCATTCATTCCAACAATTTTTTTTAATGCCTTTGGATTATAGTGAATTATTTTTGACAGAAGATCATAAAAAGAAAGTTTGAATGGATTTCCACTTTCCGTAGTAAATGAAAAATCCACTATATCTTTCCGATCTAGCGCTTGAGAAATTATAATTTCTTTTATGGATTTTTCCGTAATAGTTTCTAACCAGGTATAAGTAGTACTCGTTTTGCCAAATCTGAAACCTCTTCCACCAAATTCCATAAAAGATTTCGCATAGCTATCTTGTTCATTGTACGGTAGTTGATACAACCAACTCACTGTTGCGCAAATCTCAAGCATTGACCGAGAAATCTTTGATGCAGAAAGAAAAATATGTTCTTTTATCAATAGCTCTATTGCGCGCAAGTCCTCTAAAATCAAAACTGGATATATAAGAAGCAAAACCCTATCAAAATGAAGTCGCATCGTTACATTATTATCTACGTTGTGCATAACAGCTTTCATCTCACCAGTCGCTTGTAAAAATAAATCGGCGCATTGCTTGATAAAATATTCTGAATTTTTTGAAATATACTTCATACAGCCTTTATTCATCTCCTAAGTTTATACGAGACAACCTATTCTACAAGGACAAGCTGCCCCATACACAGAGTCATGTTTTCTTAAGCGCATATTCAAACTGCTACGCTTAAATTTTTTACCACACATACGACATTGAATGGTGTAAATTTTTCTTGCGGAAGTTTTATTGTTTCTAACAATTTTTCTCAACGAAAGCGGTGCGCTAAACATTTCTGATACTGGCGTTAAGGAAATCTGATGTTGAGGTGAAAATACTATTTGCGTCACTTCAATGCTTTGAATACGATCAAGACGATAGGTTTTCCAAGCTCCTAAAGGGCGTTTAATTGCTTTTAAAATTAAATCTCCACTTTTTGTACGCTTCAGCTCATAAGGCTCGATAATCCGTTTCGTATCATCATATCCTAATTCTATACATAAATGATTCGCGCCCGCATAATGCTTGAAGAATTTCTTTAACCTGCATGCTTGGGTGCACATGCCGATAAAGATGCACAACATCGTAAAGATCTCTTGGACTTGCGCGTTGCGCAAGCGCTCTAATTTTTTCAGCAAAAATTTCGGCGAAGTTATAACAATGAACTTTGATCCCGTCTGCTGGCTTATCTGAATAAGGATGATGCACTTCGCGCACGACAGGCTTTAAAACTAAAGTTTCATCCGCGGTTAAATCAAATTTAACACGCGGAAAACTGCTACGTCGCTGCAACGGGCCAATATAGCCGATCCGGCCTTCTATTGAGGTTTTGCCATTCTTATTTTGATACAACTCAAACTTAATCGTATCTGAAGGAATTTCAATACCCGTTTCATCATAAATCCAAGATGCAATTTTTGTAAATGTTTCGGTTAAAAAATTTTCATCGATATGATCTTGATTGATTAAGGTAAAATCTAAATCTTCTGAAAAACGAAACGTTTCAAAATAACATTTTTTGAGACAAGTACCACCTTTAAAGATCCAATGCTCAGCAAGCAATGACTGTTGAATGCCCGCTAATAACCATCCAAGAACATAATCCTTTTCGATGACTTCGGAGCGCAAACTAAACTCCCTCGAAAAATCCATGATTTCTTGTTTAGTAATCATTATTGTCTACCCAATTTTTTGGTACCCATAATCGCCAACGCGTTATTAATTTATTAGCACTAAGCTGAGGATCAAGCTTATTATTACCGGTTGTAAGCCTGACTTTACAAGCTTGAATGATCTGAATCTCCGTAGGCGCATATCTTTCGAATAGAAATCCCAACCGCTTAAAAACAGACCCATTATTTAGTTTTTCCGCATAATCAATAAGCAGCGACAACTTTTTGTGTTCAGAATTTAAATAATGGATAAATATTTCAGAAACATTACTAATCCCGCCCCCTAATTTAGGATCGGCGAGAAGATCAACAAGGGTTCGGGAAGGATCTGAAATAGCAACTTTAACTTGCCCTCGCCATATTTTCTGTAGCCCAAACATAGCTTGCTCAGACGTTTTTCGTAATAGAAATTCAGTATCTTTAATTTTTTGTATTTTTGCTCTAGACTTTTGCGTTGTAAAAACAACAATGGTGCGAAAAATTTGCTCCGTTAAATGCCAATATTCAGCGGCACTCCATCCACCAATATAACAAGGTGAATAAAGTTTCTCTGCAACCATCCATGGATCTTCAAGTGAAATATTTGAAGAAGCAGATTCAATAGGAATAGGAATATAAACACCACGCTTGATACGAGATAACCAACCTTTGTTTGCCCAACGTGTTAATAATTTTGCAGCATATGACCTTTCAATATTTAAAATTTTAGTAGCTTCATCAACAGAGATCGTATATTGAGTACCCCGCAATAGCAAAGTAAGTTTCTGGTGATCAAGTGTTCCAATGCCTGAAGATATTTTCATGGTATATTAAAAGCGCGACTATTCATTCAATATGTGAATATTAACACTTTAAATATACTTTGTCACGGTATGAAAAATCTTTTGTAAGAGCAAAGTTCAAATGTCCCCTTCTTGAAATGAATATTTCGATTGATCAAGCTGGAAAAGCGATGGAAGATCCCATCGTACAAACAGTCGCCAATGGCGTTCATGCAGGATATGGTCAACACAGTATGGCGACTGAACATGAACAATCCGTCTATTTTAAAGAAGCGGATGTGATTGGGAATCCTGCCTTAGCGGTTTTTGACCATGCATTATTTTTACCATCAACGGCTACACCACTATTTCCTTACTTTCAATCCATGGCTGATGGTGTTTTATGGCGAGGATTAACGGCCGCTTCGATGCCAGAAAAAGTGATGGCTGTTCCAGAAGATATCGTTCGTCATGTCGGTACTTGTACTCATGCCATCCCTGGCATTCGCCCTTCGGGCCGCGCTTCGCGCGTTCAAAACTCGCTCCTGCAGTTTTGTCCGATCAACTGGGGATCGGTCTTTCCCATCGAAGGAAAAGTTTTTGCTGGGAATTTGGTACTCTCTCTAAAGTAAAGTAGGGTCAGAAGATGTGTAATAATTTAGGCCGGTTAGCACAATTTGGCGATACCGTTTTTAAAAAACAAGTCGATGAGAGTCGTTTGACGACGCATTTAGCATTATAAAATGATTAATGCCACACATGCATAGTTTATTGTGATTAGCATCTTGCCAACATTCGTTTTTATTTTGTGAGTGTTGGAGCTGCAGATAAAACTGGTTTTAACTCTTCCACGCTCGGAACTTTAAATCTAGACATGTTATAACCCAAACGTTCTAATCGCTGGATAACGCGTGCTGGAGGGCGTTGATGCGGCGCCGAACGTGCTCTTCGCTCATCGATAGCAGTAACTTTTGTTAACATTGCATTCGCTTGCGCGGCTATTGCTTCCGACGAGTGTGGTGCAAATAATCCTTCTCCGGTGGACACTCGATATACATTGCCAATATGACTGTCTGTATAATTTTTCGGTACAAAGAAAATACCTCCTCCATTAACGGCATTAGGAGATCCAAGAAAAGTATCAATTTGTGCAGCTTGCTGAAAACCGGGTGAGCAATGACCTTCAAAAATAGCTTTTAAGTCAGAGGGAGGATCCACATTTAAAATATAGGGAGATTTTCCTGTTTCAGCATACGCAACATCTCCAATGGCAATATTAGCTGTCGTTGCCAAAGAATGCCCCGTTAATGCATGCACCGTGACGCCATGGCGTTCTTGCACAAAATTATGAAAAGCCACACCTGTTCTACAAAAACTTCCTGGAAGACGTTTATGGTAGGCAATATCAAGCGCATCCCATTTACAGTGTTTGATGGTGTCAGTTCGAGCCCAACCATCCAATTGCGGCATAATTTCGCCCGTGCGGATATTGGTTCCTGCCGTCACAATAACTGTAGCGCCATCATTGCGTTGCAAACACACCGCATGATAATTAGATTTATATTCTGAACCAGCTTCTGCATAGCCAGGATGTGCTTGCATCATTTGTTCAGACGTTGCAATAATTTTCCAATTCCCTTTTAAAGAATCTGGTAACGGTTTCGTAGAATCATAGACCCAAGCAGATAACGTAGCCAATTCTGCTCTAAATTGATCCATGGTTCGATAAGCTGTTTCATTGTATAAAAAAATATTTCCTGCTTTGAGCCAATCGATCTGCCTTTGTAAATCTTGCACTTCGAGCTGCAATGCCGTTACGCGATTTCCTACTGATCGTGTCTCTGCGGATGGTGTAGACTGAGATGCTGCCGGGGATGTTTGCTCACTACTTTTTGGTATTGGAGACGCCGCAGGCTCACTGTTGCTTGTACTTGTTTGCTCAGCAGTAGTTTGCTCTACCGCAAGCAATGTTGTAGAAACTTCTTCAGCAGCTTGAGCCGGTTGCTGCTGTGGCTTTTCTTGTTGCTGCTTGGCTTCCAATTCGCGTAATAATTTTTCTCTTTCAGCAAGTAATGCTTGTTTTGTATCCTCAAGACGTTGACGTGTTCTGACATTATTCACAGCGTGGATAGCGCCACTAGTCGCACCTAAGGTCGCGCCTGTTGCAGCAGCGACAGCTACACCTTCGCCAATAGGTTTTTTCCCCAACGCATTGGAAATAGCAGTTGTGGCAGCAGCACTCGCACTACCACTTGCCGCACCACATAAAGCTCCTGCGGTAGCCGCAATAAACTGATTTTCAGTTCGATCCACAAGAGCTGCAGATACTTTGCTACTAGCAGCACCGCAAGCACTGCTAACGAGCGTAGCTGCAGCAGCAGAAGCAAGCTGCGATGGCTGTAGACTTTCGCTGACGGCTTCACTCATTGATGTCCCTGCAGCTGCCGCGGTAATTGTTCTAGCCGTTGTGTTGGCTAAAACACCGGAAGCCGCTTGAATGGCCAGCGCTCCCCCTTTATAAACAACTGTAGTCACCACTCGACTAGCAACAGCCTCCGTTGCTTGCGTCGCCAGAACAGCAGCTCCTCTGGCGCTAACCGCATTGGCCAACCCACTGCCGCAACCCATGATGGCTCCACTTGCTGCACCGACTCCTGAGGTAATGAGAAAATCTTTTGCACGAATATTCTCTTCACGTGTTTGCACAGAATAGATAGCGCCGTTCACCCCAGAGCCCACCAATGCCGAACCAGCAACGCTGAGCACACCTGCCGTAGATGCAATCAATAATAAACCACCCAACACTTGAGCACTCCCCAATAGAAAACACAATAATTTAAATTTTCCACCACCCAGTCCTTGAGGATTAAAAATAATTTGCCCAGATCGAATTGTGATATAAGAATTAGCTTCTAAGAAATTCCAAAGCATAATTAACCGCACCATTTCTTGACGAGAAAAAGGTGGCAGCTCTTTACCATTAACTAAAATGGGGTATTCGCCCACTAATTCATCATGATGAATAATAGCGGCTCTGCATTGACCTGTGTCATTTAAATAAACCAAAACCTCTTTGCCATCAACCGATTTTTTACAAATTAAAACCACTCCATTTTCTGTTAACATAAATTTTCTCCCAGCAGTATTTAGAGTAAATAGAGAATTAAAAATTGCGAGCCTAATTTGGCCAAGATTATTAGATTATTTTATTGAATACTTTTAGAAAGGCCTGTAAAAACCTGAACAAGGTTTCCGCTATTCTAAGCTGATCAACAGTGCTTTGCAATAAGTAAAACAGCTAAGCGCGTAACACCTGACAATTTTTGCTAAACCTTAAGAAATAGGTTTTAATTCTATTTTTTGAAATGAACTCAAAGCACAAGGGTAAAAAACGCGTGTTGGCATGTACCAGGTCAAACCTCAATTTGATTATTGTGGCTGGCTATCAAAAGACAAAGAATAAAGGTTGAATTCAGTTTATCAAATGCAATCTCTTGAAGCGGATGATAAACTGATAATTACCACTGCGGCCCTCCTCGGGCTCGGGGATTGAAAGGGAGCTCGCCACTCGCACCTTCCTGCTCCTCCCGCTCACACTGTTGTTGCTCCTTCAGCAGCTCACCCTGCAGTTGCTTCTGCTTCGCCCAGTGCTCCGCCATCGTTTTTTCTCGTAAAGTACGCAGCTCAGGCACCTTAGTTGTATTCATAGCGATACGCGCCGGCAGCGGATGCCACTGAAGCAGCTGCTTATATAAAGCCGCAGGATCGGGGAGATTATGAGGGTCTAAACTTCCAACAATACCATAAAAATTATTAGTTAATTTACTTCTTCCTCGAAGAACTTTTGAAAAAGGCCACATCACACAATTAGAGTGGGCTTTTTTAGCAAGCGCAATGACCTGAGAGAGTGTGGGGTGAGCGCGCGTATCGGAGTGGTGATCCGCTAACACCTCTCGCATAGCGATAATAGTCTTAGGGGTTTTGTGGGAGGAATCATTCCACTCAATCGACCCCGCCTCAATCAGTTCGCTCAACATAGCTAAAATCTTTGGGATATCTTTATCAGTTTGTTCCCAATTTAAATTCAACAACTCCTGTTGTTGAGCCACCTTCAACTTGGATCGCAGATGAGGGTTAATACCTTCAGCTAAATGTAGACATGCCTTCTGCCAAGCATCAGTATGGGTACCCTCAGGCGTCATTTGGAAACATAATATCGTTTTCGCATTGATGACATTAGCCAAATTATCAAGCGCTACTCGATTAGCCTTCTGAAGCATGGGATTGGAATCAGCGTTAGGAGCCTCATACGCCATAATCATAATGGGCTTGCTGGCGCTCTGCAGACTCTTTAGATCCTCAGATTTCTCCAAGTTTTTCAAGGCCTCTCGTTTTTCCGCAGAGGTTAGATCAACCATTAAGACGTACGCATCTGCCGTAGGAGCGCTCGATCCCGTAGGGGCGGATGCCCCATTTTTGGTAGGTGAAAAATAAAAATTCAAACACATGGGTGAAGAGTCCTGTAATGGCATCTTATATTGATGAACCTTAGAATCCTCACCGGCAACTTCTTCCGTATTTTTTGTCAAAACCTGTTGCGCGGGACCTAATTTTGATTGAAATTCAGCGTCCTGATAAGGAGGATCGAGCTGCATCTCCTCTTTACCCAACAAGCCTTGTCCATCCGGCGCACAACCAAGAATTGCCACATGAAATGGACGAAGCTGCGGGCTCGAGCGGCGACTAGTAGAAGCACTATTAAAAAAACGAGGCATAAGTTATTCCTATATATAAAGTATATATAAAGTATTTTTATTATCGTATCACATAACAGATTAATAATGGCTTAATTTAAAATTTTTCACCGTGTCCGGAGATGATATATTGTGGATTCCCTGTAGCCACGAATGAGTTTGCTGTTTTGAATGAAATGGAGCAAAATGCAATTAGGTTCCATTAAAAATCAATGAGTGCACTGCTATGAAGACTATTCTTTGCTACGGTGATTCTAATACCTGGGCTTTTGTCCCAAAAAAATTTGATTTAGCCACGCTTTACATAGAGCGGTATCCACGCGATATCCGCTGGACAGGAAAATTACAAAAACTCTTAGGTGAAAATTATTATGTAATTGAAGAGGGTTTGAATGGCCGTACGACTAATTTGAATTCACCGATTCCACCCGATCGTAATGGTAAAAATTATTTATTGCCCTGTTTGTATAGCCACGCCCCATTGGATTTAGTGATTTTAATGCTGGGTGGGAATGATCTAAAAAATTATTATTATCGCTCACCGGAAGACATTGCAAAGGGATTAGAAGAACTTGTACAGATCATTCAATCAAGCAAATATGGCCCGAATATGCAGTCAGTTCCAAAAATTTTATTGATAGGATATCCTGAGTTGACCTCAGAACATTATGGAAAAATGATGGATGATTCAGATTTATTCAAAGGCGGCATTGCGAAATCAAAGCAGCTTCCCTTGTATTTTTCTAAAGTAGCTAAGCAATATGGATGCTATTATTTTGATGCAGCCCCTCATATTTATTTAAGCGAAATTGATGGACTTCATCTGGATGAAGAAGGGCATGAAATTTTTGCCCAGCTAATGGCGCAAAAAGTGAAGAAAATATTGGGATAATAAATATCTCATCCGGATCTTATAAAGCTGTGCTCGTTAGTGATCATATTGAAGTTTATGCAAGCCATTGTAAATTACTTCATCGAGCAACTGATTCTTGCTGAAAACTATTCAACGGAAGCTGAAACCAAAACTTTTGCAGAACTTTTTTTCAAGAGAAACTTTTTAATGCAGAATTTGTACCACATGTTTTAAAAAATCAATCGCGTTGTAAAAGAGTCTGAATACGATTCATAGTAATATTTCCTCTCGGTAGAAAATAAATAAGGTGAGTTCCAGTGTACTCTTGATTATGTAAGAAAACAAGATAAAGTAGTCCGAATCTTTTCCAATATTTTAAGTCAAAATATTTCTCTCGAAATTACGTTAACAATCACCACGCTGGGGTAGTCATTCAAGTGAGGTCGATATATTTCAAATTTGCTTCCATAAAGCAATCCCTATGCCCACTATGCCTAACACGAAATAAAATCCTCCCAAAAGTGATTGTCCCTGATGGGGAATGAGGTTTAATAAAAAATTGATTGCAGTTGAAATGGCGATTTGTATTGACCCATAAATCGCCCCGGCCGTTCCAATTTTTTCATGCACACTTGAAAATGCTACAGCGACAGCATTAGGAAATAAAAATCCACAAGAAACTGTCGTTAAAAAAATCAGTGGCATCAAAATAAAAAGGTGAACCCCAAAAATAAACGGTGTACTCATTAATAAAAACCCACTGAGCGCAAGAATACGAAGCCCAATCATCACCATTTTTTCAGGCGTAAGCCGGACGGTAATCTTACTACTTATAAAAGATCCTACTGAAACCCCTATGGCAGCGATGAGCAAAATAATTCCATTTTGCATCGCCGATAAGTGTAATTCATTTTGAATAATAAAAGGTAAAATATTTGCAAATAACACAATAGATGCGAAAGTAAAACCAGCAATAATGACATATCGCATAAAAATATTATGGCTTAAAATTTTCTTGTAATGCACCAACGTATTTTTAAAACTAAAGCCAACTTCTTTTTTGGAATTTGTTTCTTGAAAAATAGTAAGCAATAGAATGAGCACCGCTATTCCATAAACCAACATAAAAATAAAGCTTGCTTTGAAATCGAAAAATTCTTGCAATACACCGCCTACAAATGGTGCAACGGCAGGTGTCAGCGAAACAAAAAGCGCTACTTGAGAGGATCGAAGCGCTAGCGCTGAGCCATGATACAAATCTCGCAAAATTACACGTGCTAAGGATAAGCCGCCGCCCACACCAATGCCTTGCACAATTCTGCCCAGACACAAATATCCAAACGAAGGTGACCAAAGGCAAAGCATCGAGCCAATGATAAAAATACTGGTTCCAAGCACCAATAAGGGTTTGCGTCCTACCGTATCGGAAAGCGGTCCGTAAAATAATTGTGAGATAGCAAATCCCAATAAAAATAAGCTAATACTTAATTGTGTATGAGCTGCGGTTTGGTGAAAAAAATGTGCAATGGCGGGTAAGGAAGGTGCAAATAAATCCGTGCCCATCAACCCCATGATAGCCAGTAATACTATAATAACGAACATAAGTTTATCCTTCAGACAGATTATTTTTGTGTCATTATGTCGCAACAAAGTACATAATACAAATCTATATAACTTATAAAATATATAAGCTATAATTATTCAACTAATCTACCGAAGACTTTTTATGGATTTATATCGCGTCAATTTAAATTTACTCATTGCTCTCGATCATCTGCTTACCGAAAAAAGTGTGACCAATGCTGCTAAAAAATTAGCCATTACACAAGCGGCGATGAGCAACAACTTGCAACAACTAAGAGAGCTTTTTACAGACGATTTGTTAGTACGTGAAAAACATCATATGCTTTTAACTCCTTATGCGAAAGACATTCACCCGAAGCTGCATCAGATTATTGAAGAACTACGAACATTAATCACGGATGGACAACGATTCATTCCTGAAAAATCAGAGCGCGTTTTTAAAATTGGCATGTCAGATTATATGGTCTCGTTAGTGATGCCGGGATTATTGAAGTATTTAGAAAAAAATGCGCCCCATATTCGAATCATTATTGCGCCTATTCAATATGCTTGTAGCTCTGACCCTTTTGAAGTAGGTGACTATGACCTTGCCATCAGCAAATTATTTTCTTCGCCGCCCTCTATTCGATCAACCTTATTGTTTAAAGATAAAGGCGTGTGTCTTTTAAACCCGCGTCATCCATTAGCTAAAAAGAAAAAAATCACGTTGGCAGAATATATTGCGGGCGAGCATGTTGCGGTTCGATCTGATAAAAACTCATATTTTTCTTCTTTGATTGATCAAACATTACTTCAATTAGGTGTTGAACGCCGCGTTCAACTTGCTTTACCTTTCGTTACCCCTATTTTTAAAATACTTGAAAGCTCAGAAACTTTGATAGGAACCATGATTAAAAGCATGGCCACACTCTACCAACATAACACTCATTGTATTATTAAACCACTACCTTTTGAGATGCCTTATGGTGAATTTTATTTAGTGTGGCATCAGCGACATGCCAATGACCCTGGTCATCAATGGTTACGAGAAGTTATTGAGAGATTGATTGCGTTTTAATTTTTTAACTCACCACTGACTGAGGAGGATCGTTAAAATTGACCGATTTCGCTTCTTTTGCAGCCAAAAGATACTTTAGGGAGACGCCCTAAGCTAAGTTGCTCCTACATACCCTGAAATTAAAAGGTATACTGGATCATCAGGCGATTATTAACTACGCGTCCTAATTTTTTGTTACCATTTAAGACTCCTACGCGATCTCGTAGTGATAGGCCTTTAAACTTTCCGTCCAGCGCGTAGATACCATCAAGATCAATTTCATCCATATGGCTTGAAGCTGTCGAAATAAAATATCTTGCGTAGCTTGAGGAAAAAATCCAATGTTGATTGTTAGTCACATAGTGTCCGTTAATTTTAAATGCGTGACCTGGGCCAGCTTCTACTAAGCCAGCGTTCATAGAGGTGGTGTATAAAGGGTCTGAGCGATAACCTGTAGTGTAAGGAGACACTAAACCACCAGATTTTGTGGATGCATTATTTTTTGTAAGATTATCGTATTCTAAAGAAAAATCTGCTTGATAAATTTTTAATCCTGCTTGCGTTCCTATGCCACTGGCGTGAGGGTGA
This sequence comes from uncultured Gammaproteobacteria bacterium, assembly GCA_964471475.1. Classification (GTDB taxonomy): domain Bacteria; phylum Pseudomonadota; class Gammaproteobacteria; order CAISUE01; family CAISUE01; genus JAJNBD01. Next base: position 70,481 of record CAYYFQ010000002.1, on the reverse strand, counting down.
GTATGGAGATAAGGCATCAGCATATTTTTTCCATCACCCCATTCATGTAAAGCTTGAATCCCGACATAAGGTACAACAAAAGTCGTTTGTCTGAAGCTATATTTCGCCTCCCCATAAACCAACTTGGCAATATTATAAAATTGATAATACCAAAGTTGAGAGTCGAGCGAATTTTTTTTGAAGTTGCTACCAAACGCTAACGCACCTTGGTCATTTGTACTACCAAAGGCTTGAATGCCGCTTGGGCTTAAATTTTCTGGGTTATATAAATTGGTAGGACTAAAGCTAGATGCGGTACGGGATTTAAAGCGGAAAATACGTAACGCCGTTAATGTTATATTTTGCCAAGATGAATAAGCAGCATACAATCCTTGATAGGTTGCGGGGATCATGTAAGAATCTGCCGCATTCAACCAAGGTGTATTGATGAGTTGATTTCCCGCACGAATAAGTAAATCTTTATGTTGATACTGCAGATACGTTTGCCCCAAAGTAGTGACAGGGAAACTAGGTAACGCTTTAAAAACATGCAAATGATTATCGCTATTTGTGCCTATGGGTTGCGCGCTATAGAGGCTTCCTCCTAATTTAAATTCATTAGAGAAAAATGGACCACTAAGGATATTGAGTGCGCCACCTAAGGAAGCCGCGTTGTTACTCGGATTACCAGATTTTTCAAAAGTGTTATTGAAGTCATAGCTGCGAATGTGGCCATTAATTTGAGATTTATTTATGAACTCACTGGCAAAAGCAAAAGTACTGACGAAAATTAAAAATAAAGTATGGGCATTCTTTATCATAAATTATCTCATTAATTAATTAATTAATGAGTATTTTATAAATGAACTATTGCAATTTAATGACAAAAACTAAAGATGCAGTAAAAGCAACTACCTTTGCCTAAAGTACTTTTAATTTCCAAATGTGCGTTATGGCGGAGCAAAACATGCTTGACAATAGCCAAACCCAAGCCTGTTCCACCACTGGCGCGAGAGCGATCATGATCTACACGATAAAACCTTTCTGTTAAGCGAGAAATGTGGCTTACATCAATACCAATGCCACTATCATTAACTTCAAAAATAGCTTGATCATTTTTTTTATACCAACGAATTTTAATCTTTCCTTGCGTTGGGGTGTAATGAACTGCATTAAAAATGAGATTGGAAAATGCGCTACGCAATTCATTTTCAACGCCTTTGATTTTTAATTTTTTATCGATAATTAAAGTAATCTGATGTTTTTTGTCACGACTGAGTGTTTTTGCATCTTCCACAATTTGCGTTAACATTTTACTAATATCAGTCAGTTGAAAGTTTTTCTCATCAGGGACATCTGCCTCAAGGCGTGATAAAAGTAAAAGATCTTCAACCAGTCGCTCCATACGTGAAGTTTGTGCTTGCATTTGTTCAAATATTTTTTTCTGAAACGAGCTTTGCGTCTGATCGATGAGAGTTTCCAAATAACCATGTAAAACCGTGAGCGGTGTACGTAATTCATGAGAAACATTGGCGACAAAATCTTGACGCATTCGTTCAAGTCGCTGCAGCCGTTTTTCAAGTTCTTTAAAATCTTGTGTCATAAGGATTTTAGTTTATACCCCCCGCCACGAATAGTTTGAATAATTTTGTCGTAATTATAGGGAAAAAGCGCGGAACGTAGTCGGCGAATTTGTACGTCTACCGCGCGATCAGTTTTTTCTAACCCATCCTCCCATAAATTTTTTAATAACTGTGCACGCGAATAAATTTTCTCGGGATGTTTTAAGAAAAATACCAGCAAACGGTAATTCATTGGCGTAAGATTTATTATTTGATCTCTAATATACACTTCATGCTTTTGCAAATTTATAGACAAGTGCTGGAAGTTTAATATTTCATCGGGATACGCTATAGGACCACGTTTCAAAATAGATTTGATGCGTGCCACTAATTCTTTTGGCGAAAAAGGTTTGGTGATGTAATCGTCAGCCCCCGCCTCGAATCCTTTAATTTTATTTTCTTCTTCGGCTTTGGCGGTAAGAAAAATAATGGGGATATTTCGGACAGAGGCATCCGCTCTTAATGATTTTGCAAACTCAATACCGGATTTTCCAGGCAACATCCAATCTAACAAAATAATATCTGGCTGCCGATCTGCAAGCTGAGTTCTTGCTTGAATGATATTCTCTGCTTCCATTAAGACAAATTCAGAAGGCAGCGAGAATTTGATCATATCTCGGATAGGGGCTTCATCTTCGATGATCAAGATGCAGATATTTTTTGAAATTTTCATAATACTATTTTAATCCAAATAAAAATGGAAGCAAGTAAGGCTGAGCAAGGAAGAGTTAACACCCAAGCGTAAGTGATTTTTCTTAAAATGGACCAATTAACATGTGATAAACCTTTTTGCAAGCCAATACCAGTGACCGAGCCTGTTACAATGTGCGTTGTAGAAACGGGAATACCGAAATGAGTGGCTATAAATAATACAATAGCTGAAGCGCTTTCGGCAGCCGCCCCACCTGTGGGATTAATATGGGTAATTTTTTCGCCCAAGGTTTTGACGATTCTACACCCACCAAAAAAAGTACCTAATCCCATCACTAGGTTACAACTAATAACTACCCAACAAGGTACATAAAAATGCGGCCCAATCAAATGCGAAGAAAATAAAACTAATGCAATAACCCCCATGGTCTTTTGTGCATCATTTGCCCCATGTCCTAAACTTAATAACGCGGAGGAGACTAATTGTAAGCCTTTGCTGCATTTAAAAGAAAAAGTAGTTTGCCACTTATTAAGTAGCATTAATAAGCTAAAACTCATGAGAAATCCTAAAGGAGGGGAGATAAGAATGGCGGCAAATATTTTAATCAAGCCACTTGCTTGTAAGGCGTGCCAACCTGCGCTAGCAACGACAGCACCCACTAACCCCCCAATTAAAGCATGCGAAGAACTAGAGGGAAGGCCAAAATACCAAGTAATAATATTAAATAAAATAGCGCCACTTAATGCAGAAAAAATAACATAAGCATTCACTCCATGTTGTGCGACAATGCCATTGCCAAACGTGCTAGCAACATTTAAGTGAAAAAAAAGAAAGGCGATAACGTTAAAAAAAGCTGCCCAAAGAACGGCGGTGAGCGGTTTGAGCGCGCCCGTGGCAACAATCGTTGCAATGGAATTGGCTGCATCATGAAACCCATTAACAAAGTCAAAAATGAGTGCTATAAAAATAACAAATCCAATAAAGTATAGGTTATGCATCTAAGATCCTCAATAAGTTTGTGCTATAAAGCTAAGCAAGTAATACCATATTTGATGTAAGTTAATTGATGACTATGATAAAACGACTTTGTTACAAATTGATGACACGACTAAGTGGTGGGGGTATTGAGCGAATTATATTATAAGTATTTTTTGATCGTTGCTTAGTTTGATGATTATGATATAGTAAAACTTCTTTTTAATTTGCTAAACGAAGCATTAGGAGGCACATGGAATTCAAGCCGTCAGTTGTCGTAAGATTATTCAGTTAAAATCGAAATTGTGATGCTTATGCGACAACATTTATATCAACATTGGGCTGAGAGCACCCTGATTGTAGCCATCAATCTTATTGTGGTTTTACTTTCTTTTCTTTCGAAAACGCCGTGGTATCTTTTCTTAATTTGGTTGCAGTTTCCCATTTATTTAATTCATGAATTTGAAGAACATGTTTATCCTGGAAAATTTAGACAATTTATCAATCGCGAAGTGTTTCATAGCCAGCAGGATGATGCACCTTTAACGGTTCCCGCCGTTTTTTGGATTAATATTTTAGCTATTTGGATTTTATTTCCCATAGCCGCTATTTTGGCTCAAAATGTCTCTCCTTCTTTTGGCGTGCTTTTACCTGTCTTTGGATTATTTAATGCCAGTTTACACATTCTGATGTTTTTAATTAAACGCAAATACAATCCTGGTTTAGGGATTAGTCTTATTTTAAATTACCCTACGGGTCTTTATACGTTATATGTTTTAGCTGGCCAAGGGATTCTCAATGGCATAAATTTTGGCCTTGCGTTTTTGGTAACTTTTTTAGCCCATGCAGTAATTATTCTTTTGGTACTCAAAAATCGTTCATTTTCTTAAAGAGGAGTTTTTTAGAATTGTCAACACGCTCTAAATTTTCTCCTTAGAATAACGCGTTTCATAAAGCTCCCTCTATAAATGATTGCTCATGCTTGCTACTGTATATCAATCATATGTATACTTGACTACAAAAATTGCTCCAGTATCGCTCGATGATATAATACAAACTTCTTCTTTCTCATCATAAGGAAATGTTATGCTAAAAAAACTATCCCAAGCTTTATTAATTCCCACCATAAGTGTATTGCCTTTCACACAAAGTGTAGCACTACCAAGAGGCGATCATCCCGAAATACCTGTCCATCAAGAAAAAACGCAAATTCGGAATATGGTCATTCGCGGACAAATGGTAGGGTCAAACACGATCCAAATCAATAAAGAAGACTTAGCCAAATTAAATCAGCCACATGCTATACGGATCATTACGCTGCTAGATGATCCGAGCAACAAACAACGTCTTGTATTACTTACGCCTAATCGTAGCAAACTGGTTAAATATCTTATGACGTTTCATGGACATTTGAAAGAATTTCAATTTTATCCTGTGAAAGACAAAAACGGAGATAGCACAGACTTATTTGCTTCAAAAAGAATTTTGACAGCTCCCGCTAATCAGTTGACCGTAGTATTTGATTCTACTCAAGATGCGCGAGATTTTTTCAGCAATCCACAAATAAAAACGCTCCTTGAAGAGGAATCACTGAGGTTTTCTGAAGTTCAGACCAAAAAATCTGTCACCGCAGAAAACCAAACCACAGAGCAAAATGAACTTTCAAATGAGATAGCACAGATCAATAATGAAGTATCTGCGCAAGGTCACGATCAATCGAAAACCGCAATCGTTGAGACACCTCATCTTTTTCCGATGGTGGCACCGATATTGGTATCCATAAAAGCAGCGACTTAAGGGTACCGCTATAAATTGCTCTTTTGCGCGATAATAGCGTTGCTCGAGAATTTTAAATACTCATTTATCCAAATATAAACTCCGTTTCAAAATTCTCGTGCGCCTTGTTCTCACAAAAAATTTCTAATTTATAGAAATACCCTTAATAACCTTGAATTTGCAATTATTATCTGCTTTTGGAATTAAACCCCAAAAAAATCTTAGTCTTAGATGAAATAGAAATTGGGTTGAAAAATAAAATCCCTTTATGGTTAGTTGATTTTTTATATCAACCATCCTCTCCAGCCATACACGCATAAATAGGATTGCAATCCTATTTTTTTTATAATAAAATGGGATTTCAATCCTATATAAGGCGCTTGGCATGACAACGCTACTAGATGACCTCTATTCACTCAGCGGAAAATATCTGACGCAATACAATAAAAATTATTGCCGTCAACACTTATTAGAAAGTTTTTTTAAAGCTCGCTTAACAATCATTGTGGGCCAACGGGGAATTGGTAAAACCACTTTAATAGTACAAAAATTATTGGCTTTTACTAAACAAAATATTTTATCCAAAGACATTCTTTATATTGCAGCAGATCATTTTTTAGTTGGGAACGCTTCACTATATGAAATTGCGGAAAGTTTTTATCAAAATGGTGGTAAATATATTGCCTTTGATGAAATTCATAAATACAAAACCTGGTCTAAAGAACTAAAAAGTATTTATGAAACTTTTCCTAAATTAAAAATTATCGCTTCAGGCAGCTCCGCATTAGAAATTCATAAAGGCTCACATGATTTATCGCGACGTGCTATCGTTCATCATTTATATGGCTTATCTTTTCGAGAGTTTCTTGAGTTAAATAATCAATTCCAATTCCCCTCTTTTTCACTAGAAACATTAATAGCTGATCATGAACACATTAGTCATGATGTGCTTTCTCAACTGAGAAATAAAAAAATCTTAAATGAATTTAAACACTATTTGCGAGTGGGTTATTATCCTTATTCTCTAGAAATAGAAAACGAAGAATTATTTTTTATTACGCTTAATCAAAACTTTCATACCACAATAGAAGCAGATTTGCCAGCTATTTACCCTGCACTTACCGGAAATAGTGTTTACAAAATAAAACAATTACTAGGCTTTGTCGCTTCGGCGGTTCCTTTTACACCTAACTTTAAACAGCTTAAAACATTACTAGAAATTGGAGATGAACGTACATTAAAAACTTATTTTAAATATTTGGAAGATGCGGGGTTGATTCGGCAAATCATTAAGGCTTCTACCAAACTGCATAAGCTTGCGCTTCCAGAAAAAATTTATTTAAATAATACTAATCAAGCTTGGGCGATGGTATCAAATCAACACAATATAGGGATGCTTCGTGAATTATTTTTTCTTACAATGCTGGGTGTAGATTATACGCTAAGTGTGCCTAAAGCGGGTGATTTTTTGATTAATAATACTTGGTTATTTGAAGTTGGAGGGAAAAAGAAAAGTTTTGAACAAATTAAAAATTTGGCTCATGCTTATTTAGCATGTGATGAAATAGAAATTGGATTGAAAAATAAAATCCCCTTATGGTTATTTGGCTTTTTATATTGAACATTAATACTGTCTAGCGCATTTAATCAAAATAGATCTTGCCGAACGAATTATCAACACACGCTAATTTTATTAAATTCACTAGTAAAACGTCTACCTTGACAGCACCCGCTTTTTTATTCCACAATCGCGCATGATTAAAGGCCATACCGATAGGATAGATATGCCCTCTATTAAAAAAACGCTTGCTTTTATTTGCATTTTATTTTCATTACTTTGCGTTGCAACGGCAAGTTATGCGCGTCAAACAGCTTGTTTGGTAATCGATTACAACACTGGAAAAATTTTATACCAAGAAAATGCTACGACTTTGGTGCACCCTGCCTCATTAACAAAAATGATGACGCTCTACATTGTATTTCAACGATTACAATCAAAACAACTTTTTCTAGAACAAAGATTTCGTGTTTCCAGTTATGCAGCGAATCGCGCTCCTTCTAAATTAGGACTAAAAGCGGGGCAATATGTCAGTGTAGAGGATTTAATTTTGGGGGCTACCACACGGTCTGCTAATGATGCGGCGACCGTGCTTGCCGAAGGCGTTGGCAAAAGCGAAGCTAATTTTGTAGCAATGATGAATCAACAAGCAAAAGCCCTTGGGATGACACATACTACTTTTTATAATGCTTCCGGTTTACCCAATTCCAAGCAATATACCACAGCGCAAGACATGGCACTTCTTGGCAAAGCGCTCTTAACCAACTATAAAAATTATTATCATTTTTTTAGCGTTCCTTTTTTCATGTATAACGGTCAAATTATCAAAAGCCATAACCATTTACTAGATTGGTATGAAGGAATAGATGGAATTAAAACTGGCTATGTGAGTGCTTCTGGTTTTAACCTTGTGGCGTCTGCTGCTCGCAATAATCGTCGATTAATTGGCGTAGTTTTCGGCGCAAAAACAGCCAAAGCACGCGATCGATACATGGCGCGCTTGTTAGATCATTACTTCAGCATACGTGTTTAAAATGCGCCCTAACCAGTGCAAGAATGATGCTGGCGATCACTGGCAAATAAATTCTCAGAAATATCTTGCGAAGAAATAAAGCGACATTGCCCATCAATTTCTTTAAAATGCAATATCAAGATTCGATCAAAAACATCATCTCCCCAGTAACTAAATTTCAGCTTGTTTTGTGTCAACCCCTGCACTAAAGCCGGGATTCGGTGATGCTCCAAACAAACCAACCCTACTCCGTTTTTTTGAAGAAGAGCAGAAGCTAATTCTCCATTGGCTTCTTGCTCCAAACTATAATGAGCATCTATCGCTAATTTTAGCGCTTGCGCAGTTGCCTGACATGTCTTCAGGGGGCGCGCAGAGGCATCCGTCACTACTGTTACAAAAGTGGGACGTTTAAAATTTGCATTCGGTAAAGTAAATAATTTGACTAAAGCTTGGGCACGTAATTTTCCTAGCGGCGAGAGCTCACACCCCTTTTGCATTTTTTCTGCATGTCGGATCAAAAGAATCTGATCAGGGCATGCAAAAACAACGATACTTTGCAAAAGGAGTGCTACCCATAAAAATATTTTCATCCAAAAGTGCATGAAAAAAATCTCTTTACGCGAAACTCCAAGTCATCTGAAGACCAATCACATCCGCATGACTGTAGGATTTACCAATGATTGTAGTACTTTGCACATCTTGTGTCGTGGTATTATTCAATCGCGCTGTTTGAATAAATTCATGGGTCCAACCAGCATCCAAGGCAACCGCTTTGGTCGCTTGATAACGAGCACCCAGAGCGACCGCATAACGATCACTATCGGGTAACCGTAAATTCCGATAACTGTTATTCACAGGGCTTTCATCATAACCTACCCCTGTACGCGCTAACCATTGATCATTAAATTTATAATTGGTACCTATGCTCGCACGCCATGTGTTGTGAAAATGTTGAGGAACCACTACATTCACGAGCTTTTGCCCAAGCAACACACTATCTTCTGTTAAGTTTACTTGTGAAGCCATTACATTATTTAAAGCAGTTTCTTGAAAAATATTCCATTGTGTGTAAACTACGGAGCCCATCAAAGCCCAACGATTATTCATGTCATGATAAGCACTCAACATCGTGCTAGCGGGCAAATTAACGGTGGTAGTGGAAGCTCCCGTGTGCATTGTCCCGTAGGCAGGAGTTTCACTTTCTACAATAATATCATTAATGTAATCTGGATCAGCGGCAGGACCACTAAAAGTACTATACCCACTAGCATGGTGGATCACTTTAGAATGGTAAGCCAAACCAAAGCGGGTTGCATTGGAGGGTTGAAACAAAATACCGGCATGCCACCCTTGTGCCCAGTCAGAAGCTTTATTGTGACTTAAAGTTAAAGCCTGATATTGTGTGCTTTGTGGGTTAATATCGGCATAATTATCAAAAGTAGCTAATAATCTTTGCATATCTACACCAAAACCCACTGAGGTTTTATCTGTGACTTGGAAGCCAATACTTGGGCTAATATCGGTGACTTGCAATTTTGTTTGAGTATTTGCATAACGTACATAAGTAGACGCATCATATTTTGTTGATAACCCAAAAGGAGTCGTTACTGATAAACCCGCCACCACTTTAGGAGTAATCGGATAAGCCAAGTGAAAAACAGGAATAAAATTGCTCGTTCCTCCATCCACATTGCTCACGTGTTGTGATTCATTAATAGCACCTACTTGTACGGGTGGATCAAAAATAGTGTTCATGGTGCTATTGTTATAGGTCACCAACCCAGAGTAATTAGTTTTAAATAAAATTTCGTTAGCAGCTAACACTAATTGCGGTTTATCAAGACGAGTTAAACCTGCGGGGTTAAACCAAGCAGTACTAGCATCTTCTGCAATAGCAGCACCACCTGCACCAAAATCCCCTGTTTGAACGGCATTTTGTTCTTGCAACATAAAGCCTGCAGCCATGCTTGCTGTAGTCGCTGTTAATGATAAGGTCAAAACACTTAATCGAAAATAATTTTTAACTTTCATAATAAAAAATCTCTAGTATTACTGTTATTTTTCAAAGAGAAGAAGGAATATCTTACCTTGACAGAGTGGTCATGATACCCGGTTTTGAACGATGACTCAAGCGGATTTCAAGTAATGTTAAAACTTAGTTGATACTTTAGGAACACGCCCTAAGGATGAGAAAGCCCTCTGAGCATTTCTAACAAAATATCATTAGAAATAAAACCCATTTGGATATAAGGTTTGTCACTGTCATGAGACGCTTCAGTAGTTTTTGTCGTGGCCATAATAACGGTGGGAATGCCATCAATATTCAAATCTGCCATCAATGCGGTGTTCGCATCAATTTGATCTTTCACTTCTTTGCTTTGTATATCCGCATTGAACTTATCCATATTTAAATTAAGCTCACGCGCAATTGAATGAATAGTTTTGCTATTCAGTGGCTTATTAGTAGTCATTAATGCATGATTCATCGCCAGGAATTGTCCTTGTTTAGCTGCAGCAAGTGCCGCATATTGCGGTAACACATTAGTTTTCTCCGCAAAAGCTAAAAAGGGTTTGAAAATGATTTTAACATTAGAGTGCACTTTGGCAAAATGCTCAATCAGTGGAAACTCTCTACGACAGTAGCTGCAATCATAAGAAAAAATGTTAACTAAAGTTACAGATGCATTTTTACTACCTAATGCACTGGTTCCTCCTAAACTATAGAGTGCTTTAAGTTGATCTGCATTAGCATTTAAAGTTTCAAAGGGAGTTTTGGAATGGCACGCGCTCATTACTAAACAAAGTAAAAGAGCCATCAAAATTTTTTTAAACATAGCAATCCTTTAAGAGTGTAAATAAGTATGAAGTAAGGAATAAATTTTTAATACTCGTTGGCGATATAGCATGTTTTCATTTTCAGTATAAGAATGGTAAGCACCAATTCCACGGAATAAGTTAGGAGTGGAGGCAATACGTTGCCCCAGAATCCATGTTCCCACCCAAGCATTTAAACAAGGATTATACTGTAACATTTCTTTGGTGTAACCATAGCGACGCAGCGTAGGTAACCACACGGTATTAATTTGCATGGGGCCATAATCAAAAGTACCATTTTTATTCGGTTTTGCCATTCCATTGCGACCATTCTCGGTTTTCAACACCGCAATAATGAGTTCAGCAGGGACTTGATAAGTAATCGCTGCTTTATTAATACACTCAATGGGTACATCATTGATATAAAAAGTCGAAGCCATAGAAATATTGTTAAGATTGAGTAGCGTCTATCACAAATTCTACCATTTTTGGCATTAATTCAGCTAATGCTTGATTCGCAGCCCGAACTCCACTGACTGGATCAGGTGCGCTTGGCACTTCAATACTAAAGGTATGAGCAGCAATGGGTTTATTTTTAAGGCTATCAATTAAAACGAGTTGAAGGGATAATTGTTCGGTACTTGTCTGTAGTGAAGCCGTAAAATTTTGTTGTAATTTAAATAAAGTAATGGTAAGTTGATAATCCGTCGTTCCCGCATAAGCTGGAGCTATGACGACGGCTTTGAAATAAGCCGATTGTTCCAAGGCCTCCGCGATTACGGGTGAGATTAAACTCGAAGGAGGAGCGAGCCAGCTGTGTGAGACAAAATAATTGAAACGAGGTTCACTGGTTTGATAAGCCATTTTAGATGTTCGTAGAGTGGTGAGGGCTTGCCCAATATTTACTTGTAAGGTTTTGTGTGTGTGTGGATATTTTTTGATCAATTGCTCACTATTTACATTAAAAGTGTAATAGTGCGAGGGGGATTGATTTCCGGAACCAATATGAATACATCCTGTCAGTAACGCTGAAAACAATAGCATTGCTACGAGTCGGCACCACCTTACTTTACCAATAGACCTCTTTCGAAACTCGCTCCGGTAAAAAAAGTTGAAGGAAGCTAGGAGCGTAGAACCAGAGTGTACGCGCCCACACATGAAGATTTGAGCACCGAACCGATGCACAAATTTTCCACAGGAGTAGAGTTTCGAAAGAGGTTTAATACAAAGGACGAGGTGCATCGGAGTAGTAAAGATCTTAAATACAGAAGCAAATATCATCACTGTTCTCCAGGTCCAGGAGCCACCGGTCTTGGCCCCGTTAATAAAATGGAAGGGTTATTCATCAACTCTTGTGATAAATTTGTTAAATCTAATGTGGCCGTTTGTAGCATCAATAGCGATTGATTGAGAGTAGGCAAAGTTTGATTATTGGTGTTCATCAGTAATTGATCTGCATTTTGAATGGCAGTGGGGAAATTCATCATCCCGGCTCCAATAGCCGTTTTATGATCAGCAATCGTGGAAGAAATTTCATCAAAGTTCTTGAGAATATGGGTAAAATGTTGCTGATTTTCAGAACGTAACAGAATATTAAAACTCTTGGTAAGTTGATCAAAAGAATCGGTAAGCTTATTGATTGTAGAGTCTAACCGAACTAATAAGGAAGGATTTGTGGGTATAATGGCAAAGGTTTGCCCATGTAAGGGTTTTAAAGGTGGAGAATTCTCTGTACCTCCACTGAGGTTGATGTAACTTAACCCTGTTAAACCTTGTGACATTAGCGTGGCTCTCGTATCTACGCTAATAGGAGTGTTTTCATCGACTTGAATTTTGATAAGTACAATAGCAGGGTTCCCGTGATCAAGCGTAATTTCTTTGGTGGTGCCTACGTTTACCCCATTGAATTTAACGGCAGCGTTTAGGCTTAAACCCGCTACAGATTCTTTCATATAAATTAGGTAAAATTTTTGTTTGGTTTCACCATAACCAAAACTTAGCCAAAGGATAAAAATGATACTTGCTAAACAAATACCGATCACGAAAAGCCCTACTAACAGAAAATTCACTTTAGGATTCATAAATGCTCAACCTACTCCATTATTTTGCGCCGGCTAAAATTAACTTATTTTTACACATTCTTGGCCAAAAACCAAATGGCTATCATAATCTTCAAACAATCTATCAACGCTTAGATTTTGGTGATGACCTCTATTTTCATTTATTGACGGAGGCGAACATGATTATTGAATGTGTAAATTGCACTATTGCACCCACAGATAACTTAATTTACAAAGCAGCTCAACTTTTACAAGATACTTATCAAGTGGAGCAAGGTGTTAAAATTATATTACACAAAAAGATCCCCATGGGAGCAGGCTTAGGAGGCGGTAGCTCGGATGCAGCAAGCACTTTGTTAGCCCTTAATCAATTATGGAATTTGCAACTCAATTCTTCCATACTTATGCAACTGGGTGAAGGTCTTGGTGCAGATGTCCCTTTTTTTATTTTGCAACAAAATGCATGGGCCGAAGGAACTGGTGTGGCACTCACCCCTATCCACCTGCCTATTCAACCCTATGTATTGTTATACCCTAGTTGTCATGTGGATACTAAAACGGCGTTTCAACATCCTGACTTACCACGTAATAGTGTGCCGATGAGTTTTGCGGATTATCAATTTGACAGAACGCATAATGATTTTGAAAATCTTATCTGTCAATTATATCCTGAGGTGAAAGAAGCGCGAGATTGGTTGCGTGCTTATGGCACTCCGAGAATGACGGGTTCAGGTTCCTGTTTATTTTTGCCTGTAGCCACTCTTGCGGAATCCAACGCAATTTGTCAAAAAGCGCCAAAAAAATGGCGTTGTTTTTCTTGCAAAAGTTATTGATAAGTGATATAAGATTTTTCTTTGGTGTTCTAACTTGAATAAACACTTTATATACCTTATTACTCAACTAAAGGAAGTTGCGTGAGAAAAAATGTTCCTTCCCATCATTATTTTCCGGCTGGATTTTTAACGGTTTTTGGTTCCGAATTGAGTGCTCGTTTTTCTTTTTGGGCCGTACAAAGCATTATCGTTTTATATCTTATCAATAAATTTTTACTCTCAGACAGCCAATCTTATGCCATCAGCGCTTCTTATGAAGCGCTCAGCTACGCTGCAACTTTTTTGGGGGGGTATTGTGCTGATAAATATTTTGGTGCATTGCGTATTTTGATGATAGGCATTTTGCTTTCAGCGCTTGGCTCATTATTATTAGCGATTGGGCATCTTAACTTAATTTATTTAGGATTGGCTTTTTTAGTAGTAGGCATGGGATTTTATATGCCGACGAATGCCACATTAGTAGATCATCTTTATGAAAAAAACGATCCTTCGCGCGCGCGCGGGTTTTTTTATTTTTATATGGCAACCAATATAGGTAGCTTGGCCGGTCCTTTATTTTTTGGGTTTTTGTTTGAATACTCGCATGCTTTAAGTTTTTTAGGGTTAGCGCTCTTGTTAGGTGCGTTTTTTATAGCGAATTATGTGACGGCGCGCGGGGTGACCTACTTACGCGTCAATCCAGAGCATCTTACCGTTAGTTTTCGTAAAGTATTTTCCTTGTTTCTCATTGTATTGGTGGGGATTTTATTATGTGTAATTTTGATTGCCCATAAAGATTTAACGCGTGATTTATTATTTGTAGTTGGAATTTTTGCTACCTTTTGGATTTTGATGAAATCGCGTGAGTATACTCCCTATTTAAAAAAGAAAATATTTTTAGCGATGTTTTTTTCCGTGGTGAGTTTATTTTTTTTCGCAATGGAATTTCAAATCGTTAATTCTATTATCACGTTTACTCGAGATTTCGTTAACAAAAATTTATTCAGTTTACAAATTCCGACATCTTCTTTCGTATCTTTTGAACCCCTAGGTGTTATTTGTATGGCGCCTGTAGTGGATTATTTTTTTGAACGATACATAGGTAAAGATTCGTTAGGGATAACATTTAAAAGCTTTGCGATAAGTTTTTTGTTTTTAAGCGCTAGCTTTTTAGTGCTTATTATTCCGACTAAACTTTTTATGATTGATGGCCACAAAATTAATGCATGTTGGTTGTTTTTAAGTCAATTTCTCATGGGTACCGGAGAAGTGCTAATGATGCCTACCTTACTTGCTTTAGTCACCAAAGATATTCCCGAAAGCCTCCAAAATACTATGGTAGGTTTTTTATATTTATGTATTGCTTTTTCAAGTTACTTGGCTGGTGTGGTGGCAACTTGTACGCAATCTTTTGCGTCGACGACTTTTTCGCCTATTTTGGGTTATTACAATACGTATATAGGAATTTTTCTCTTTTTACTCGGGCTTTCTGTTCTCCTGTATTTGAGTGGGTGTTGGGTTAAAGATAACCTCTGAATTCTAAACGATTAACTGGCTTTTTCAATTTTTAGCTCTTAATTGGCGTTCAACTTTACATATTGATTGTATTATTACATAAGCTTATATTGTAGCCACAACGCGGCTACAAATATGAACCGCTTGGATCTCGCGAACAAGTTGCGGAATGGCAGCTCCAGAGTTAATTTCTCCCTGCTTGAAGATAAAAAACTTTTTATGCGCTAGCTCTGATCACTCATTTCCTTTTGGTAACTAGTCACAGGGCAAGCGCATATTAAATTTCATTTTACCGGCAGTTGCTCCCCAAAGACTCAACAAGGTACAATGTCGAAACTTAAAGTTACTAGGACTCATCCATGAGAAAATTTTCAGGTCGGCTGAATCAATTAGCCTTAGCGATTACTTTTTTTTTGATGGCAAATCTTGCTTTTGCCGATGACAGTTTACCTTGGGAAGGTCCTTTGCAAAAAATTTTAGAATCTTTGACAGGTCCTGTGGCACGGGTATTAGGTGTGATTGCTATTGTGATTGCAGGCTTTGGAATTGCTTTTGGAGAAGCGGGAAGCGGTGTGCGACGATTATTCCAAGTGATTTTTGGGCTCTCGATTGTCTATTCTGCCGCGACGTTAGTCATGAGTTTGTTTGGCGTATCCCCAGGGGGTTAAGATGACAGACACGCAGCCAGGACGCAGCAAAATTTTTCAATCGCTTACGATGCCTATTTTATTGGCCGGTGTCCCCCGTCAATTTGCTATTTTGAATGGTACCTTATGCGCTGCTTTAGTTTTTGCAATGCAGAATCTCTATATTATTCCCATTTGTTTGATTTTACACTTAATAGCCGTTGCTTTAACTAAAAAAGATGCTCACTTCTTTACGGTGATGATTCGTCACTTACGACAAAAAACTTATTATGATGTTTAATTTAGGCAGCTTTGCAAAAAATCCAACCACTCTGGCTGATTTATTGCCCTGGGCAGCCCTTGTTGCTCCCGGCGTCATTCTTAATAAAGATGGTTCCTTGCAACGCAGCTGTACTTTTCGAGGGCCCGATTTAGAGTCCGCCAGTAATGAACAAATGCAAGTGGCGATGGCGCAACTAAATAATGTCCTCAAGCGTTTAGGGTCTGGCTGGGTTTTATATGTCGAAGCGCGTCGAGAGTCTGTGATTCTACCTTCTCCAGAAGCTCCGAAAGAAAGCAAATTAGCATTACTCATTGATCTTGAGCATCATAAGCGTTTTAGCGAGCGCGCTTTAAATTTTGAGTCGACTTACTATTTAACCTTTCAGTATTTGCCTGCAACGGAGTTGCAAAAATCACTTTGGCGGAATTTCATAAAACAAGCGCAGCAACTTGAGGAAGAAGAACAGGCCAGTTTATCGGAGTTTATTGATCAAACGCAACGTATTTTCGCTATTTTAAAAGATCTTTGTTACGAAGCTAAATTTTTGTCCGACGAAGAAAGTTTAACTTATCTCCATAGTATTGTTTCAAATAAAACACAAAAAGTGCATACCCCTTCCACACCCATTTACCTGGATGCTTTGCTTGCAGACACGCCCTTAATAGGTGGGATGGAGCCACAATTGGGGGATGAATATCTCCGTACGTTGACAATTATTGGCTTTCCAGCCGAGAGTACACCAGCGATTTTGGATCGTTTAAATTATCTTCCTTTTGCGTATCGTTGGATGACGCGTTATATCGCACTTGATAAATTAACTGCCGAGCAGCAGTTAAAACGTCATCGCCAACAATGGTTTGCCAAGCGTAAAAGCGTATTCAATTTATTGCAAGAAGTATTAACGAAACAAGAAAGTGCTTTGCAAGATCAAGGGGCTGTAGAAAAAGCCCGCGAAATTGATGACGCATTGCAATTGGTAAGTAACGATGTCGTCAGTTATGGCTATTATACTTGTACTATCACCATAAAAAATGTGGATAAGGCCATCGCGGATGAGCAAATTCGTGAAGTTGAGCGCGTCATTAATGGGTTAGGGTTTACTACCATTTTAGAATCTATCAATGCTGTTGAAGGATGGTTGTCTTCTATTCCAGGACAAGCGTATGCCAATGTCCGTAAACCTTTACTTAATAGTTTAAATTTAGCGACTCTTATTCCTTATTCGGCGCTGTGGATTGGCCAGCCTCGTGATCATCATTTGCATAGTTCACCACTTTTCTATGCTTATACCTATGGTAATACACCTTTTTGCTATACCCTACATATCGGTGATGTTGGGCATCAGATGATCATTGGGCCAACAGGCGCAGGTAAGTCGGTGTTATTAAATTTTATGGCTTTATCTTTTTTGCGTTATACCAATGCTCAAGTTATTATTTTTGATAAGGGACTTAGTTTTTTAGCGAGTACTTTGGGTGTAAATGGTCAATTTTACGAATTAGGTAAAACAGATGGTTTACATTTTCAACCATTAGCCCGAATTGATGAAGAAAATGAGATTAGCTGGGCAGCAGAGTGGGTCCAAATGTTGTTGATCGGCGAACAAATTACCATCACACCCGAAATAAAACAACTTATTTGGCAGGCATTGCAAAGTTTGGCTGCCGTACCTGTGGAGCAGCGCACGTTATCAGGGTTAATGGCTTTTTTACAGGATGCCCCATTGCGCCAAGCGCTTCAAAATTTCACCTTAGGTGGCCCTTTTGGGACATTGCTTGATGCTCATCAAGACTCCATGCGAAGTAGTTACTATTTGTGTTTTGAAATGGAAGTTTTGATGAATATACCGAGTGTTATTCCTCCAGTGCTTAGTTATTTATTTCATCGGTTAGAACAAAATTTTACCGGGGCACCCACATTATTGATTTTGGATGAGGCGTGGTTGTTTTTAGATCATCCCCTTTTTGTAAATAAAATTCGTGATTGGTTAAAAAGTTTACGTAAAAAAAACGTGTCAGTAATTTTCGCAACACAATCTGTAGCCGATTCTGCTAATCACCCTATTGCGCCTACTTTGTTGGAATCATGCCCATCTCGTGTTTTTTTACCCAATGATCGTGCGCTTGAACCTCAAATTAAAGCCGATTATCTTCGGTTAGGATTAAACGAAAAACAAATTGAACTGTTAAGTACCGCAATGCCTAAACGCCAATATTATTATCAATCACGTTTAGGTAATCGATTATTTGCTTTAGAATTAGGCGAGCTCGCACTTGCGTTTTGTGCAGCAAGCTCGGCGTATGATTTACATATTTTGCGCAGTTGTTGCGAAATGCCACTCAACGAATTTTTGCATTATTATTTATTACAAAAACATCTGGCTTGGGCAGCAGATCTATTAGCAGAGGAATAAAGCAACTATGAATAATGACTTTAATGACGAGACTCCCTATTATCGATCTCCTCCTCCTGAAACGCCTTATTTGCGCGCAAAACAAGTGTGGGATGAGCGCCTTTCTAATTTTGCATTAGGGGCAGATTTATGGCGCAAAATAGCATTAATGAGTATGTTGCTAGTAGTGCTGTTACTGCTGTTATTGCTCCTGAGTTTATCTTGGCATAAACCTAAGCTTTATATTGCAGAGGTTGCATCTTCCGGTCAAGTGTTAAATGTAAAAATGCTAGCACAAGAATATCAGCCTACGGTTGCTGAAGAAGAATATTTTATTGTGCAATTTATCAAATTAGTGCAAGGTGTACCTCTTGATCCTGTGGCGGCTCGTAATAATTGGCGTGCGGCTTATAATTTTTTGTCGCAACGCGGAGCTGAGTTATTGACACAATATTTTAATAAAAATAGCCCTCTTGCCGTACTGGGTAAAAAAACGGTAACGATCCAAATTAACAACATCAATCCAATCAGTAAAAACTCTTATGAAGTCGACTGGGTAGAGCAATCTGTGGGGCAAAATGGTCAATTAATTAGCCAAAGATCGATGAGTGGTGTTTTTACCTTAATGGTGCAAACTCCTAAAACGCAAGGGGCAATTTTGCAAAATCCATTAGGCATTTATATTGTTGATTTTCATATGTCACCTAAATTAGAGGCGACCAATTAGGGCGAGGAAAAATTATGCTATTACTACGTTTAATGATGGTGAGTTTTTTGGTGACTGTGAACAATTTTGCTGCTGCTTATTTTGATGATCAAAGCAATACCGTACCTTTATCTGGATATAAAATGGTATCGCCACAGCCCGTGAGTGTCCAAGCACCCCCTACGGGTGGCATTATCACCGCCTCTCCTCGTCAATTAATGCACGCCCATAATGCTGGATGTAAAACGGTTACCGGAACAGAAGCGGTAGAGCAAGCAAATCGTAAAGCTTTGGTACAACCCATTTCTTCACGCACTTTTAACTCCATTATTGTTTTCCCTTATCAGGCGGGAGATCTTTATCAAATTTATGCAACGCCGCTTAATGTGACGGATCTTGAGTTTCAACCAGGAGAGCAAATTATTTCTATTGCGGCGGGTGACACGATGCGCTGGGAAATTTCTCGCACGGCAAGCGGTACCGGTGCCGATCTAGTTGAACACGTTTTGGTGAAGCCACAGTCCGATGATTTAACAACCACCTTAGTAGTGACAACTACTATCCGAACATATCATCTTATTTTGACGGCCACTAAAAATACGTTTATGGCAACCGTGCAATGGAAATATGATAATGGCGTGACCACATTAAATAGCGCTGGTGGTTTTACCGGGAACGCTGGTTCTTTGTCACAAGCAGCGATTCCTAATGTGAGTCTTGCCAATTTGGATTTTGCTTACGAACTCAAATGGGTGCGTGGTCCAAGACCAGATTGGTATCCCAAAGTAGTATTCAACGATGGCTCTAAAACTTATATAGAGTTTCCAGGCAATATTCAATCAGCTCCTGCATTATTTATTAAACAAAGTGGTAGTGGAGATGCAGCAGTGAATTACCGCGTCGTAGATAATTATTATGTGGTGGATCAAGTGATTACCGAAGCCGAATTAATGTCGGGGAATGGTGCAATGGTAGTGACTATTAGCTCAACGAAAAAGTAAGGGGGACGGTATGAAACCCGAATTAAAATTACGAGGCGTAGTGCCAAAGGTAGCTGCTTTAAATCGTCCTTTGCTAATTTGCGTTGCCGCTTTGGTGGCTTTTATTTTACTGTGGTTATTAATTGATGCATTTAAAGCACCTACGGGAGATAAAGCCCCACGTAATTTTTTTGGTGGCAAACCATCGAATGTAGAGGCGGTCAGTCCTTTGTTAAATCAACTCCCACAAAATTATCAGGATGTAAATTCTATTCGAAAATATATGGATCAATCTCAAGTATTACCACCGGAGGTAACACAGGAATTAAATTCTTTGCGTGCACAAGAAAGCGCATTACAAACCGAACTGTCCCAATTGAAATCGCATGGGACTACAGATACCGCCGCGAGAGGGGATAGTATGGATGGGGATGTCCAAGCAGCGCGAAAAAGTGATTTATTTTTTTCAAGTGGAAAGCCCCCTGCCAATTTATTTGATGATGCATCTAAAACAAATCGCAATAACGTCACTACTTATAATTCAGCGGCTAATACGCCTTATGCGCAACAAAATATGCAAACGCAAAAAAGCAACTTTGTGGATGCA
Organism: uncultured Gammaproteobacteria bacterium; assembly: GCA_964471475.1. Classification (GTDB taxonomy): domain Bacteria; phylum Pseudomonadota; class Gammaproteobacteria; order CAISUE01; family CAISUE01; genus JAJNBD01. The sequence goes on along the minus strand of CAYYFQ010000002.1, from coordinate 50,112 downwards.
ACTGCTACTCAAGGTGATGTGTACAACCATTATACAATGATCAAACCTGCCTCTCCTTATGAAGTTCAGGCCGGTACCATTATTGCAGCAAATTTATTAACGGCACTTAATACCTCATTACCCGGTGATATCATCGCGCAAGTGCGCCAAGATGTATACGATACGGTTACTGGTCAAAGTCTTTTAATTCCCAAGGGTTCCAAGCTGCTTGGAAAATACGATGCTTCAGTTGCGTACGGACAAGAAAGGATTTTAATTATTTTCAATCGGATTATTCGGCCGGATGGTACATCGATTCAATTGAGTAATTTTACCGGTACGAATGCACAAGGTGAGTCGGGATTAGAAGGCGATGTCAATAATCATTGGGCAAAAATTTTGGGAGCAGCTACTATTTCAACGATGTTAAGTTTTGGTGCGGGAGTTGCAGCTGATCGTAATTCGGGGTCGAATAATAATACTTATTATCCTTCTTCTCAGCAAAATGCGATTACTGGAGCGGCAGGAAACGTTTCTCAGGTAGGTCAATCACTGACAAATAGAGCTATTGATATTCAACCCACATTAACCGTCGCTCCTGGCTATAGTTTTTCTGTGATTGTGAATAAGGACATGGTGTTGGCGCCTTATAAAGGTAAAAAATTGTAAAAAAGGTTAAGTAATATGAAGAATGCTCTATTCATTAGTATTTTCTTTCTGCTTCCTGTAGTAGCATTTGGCGCAGCGCTTCCACCAACGTCAACTCCTCCTCCACCTACAACCGCCAGCGGACAAGTTACCATTTCTCCGAGCACTTCACAATTGAGCTTAGTAAAATCTTTTTTTAACAATGCTAATTATGCTAATTTAGATCAGATCCAAAATTCTCAACCCCAATTAACTGTGGCAACAGGGGGAGATCATGATTAATTTTGATGTCACTTACATTAATGCTATCGAAAATGTTTTTTTACATAATCTCACCGTGGGTTTTGCTATTTTAACCACCTATGCGCGCCACTTACTTTACTATTTTATTGTGTTTGAAATCATTTTTGCAGGATTTTCTTGGGCGCTTTATCAAAGCCAACTTGCTGAGCGATTATTTTTTCAATTGCTTAAAGTAGGATTAATTTTGTTCATTGTAAGCAATTATGCGTATTTGCTTGATGGCTTTTTAAAAAGCTTCTTAATGATTGGAGATCAAATTAATCAGCAAGATTTGCAAAATTTTTTATTAAATCCAGGATACTTGTGGCAATACGGTTATGATTTTGCGTTAGATATTTTAAAAATCGCGGCTTCTGCCGATGGGTTTGCGTTGCCAATTATTATGATCGCTTTGGGTTTTGGCATTTTATTGGTAATCGGAATTTTTGGAATTCAAATTTTTTTACAAGTGGTTGCTTTTTATTTGGTGGCGGTAGTCAGTTTATTGATGATTCCTTTGTCAGTATTTTCTCCTTTACGTGATTTTTTTTCGCAAAGTATAAAGGGCTTGTTACAAGCTGGCATTCGTTTATTCGTGCAAATGTTAATTGTTTCTGTCGCTGTCATGACTTGGTCCAATCTGATGGGGGAGCATTTTACGAGTGACATGAATATTAATGCACCATTGGGAATTTTTTTTAGTGGCTTACTATTTGTTTTTGCGTCTGCGTATTTACCCAAAGTGGTGGCGAAACTAGTAGGTAACATCCATTGGCAAGACACACCAATGGTGATTAATACGACATTAACTTCAGTAGGTGCGGTGAGTGCTCCTGCAGGAGGAAGCGGTATGGTATCTGGAGCTGTGAGTGCAGCGGTGTTAGTACAACCCGTTACTTCAGCCACACAGCAAGCGGCTATGCAGGCGGCTTTAGCTAACGCACCACAAGCTTCGAGTGCCTCAATGATTTCTCAAGCCCTTCGAAGTGAACTTGCTAAAACTCATATTCCTACGAGTGCCCTCAAAGGCTTAAGCACTCAATATCGGCAGGAACTTGAAAAGCAACGTAAAGAAAATATCAAATTACTTAAAACTGCTTTTCAAGAAGTTTTGCAAGCACGGGCAGGGAAGCCACAGTAAAAAGTACTAGAACGTCTTCTTAAAGTATCGTTTGAAGCGAAAAAAAGATAATCGAGGGAATTTTAACGACCATCTGAGGCGAATCGTTTGACCTATTTAACAGAACAATCGTCAAAATTGAACGGATTACCTAAACTAAGCATTGGCGCCCCTAGGTGCCCCCTTGATTCGTCACCCCTGGACGCAAGGGAAGGCGGCGCAAGGGGAGGCGCAAAAACCCCCTCTCTTGAATGACAAACGGACACCCCACTCCCTTCAGCCGAACCAGACGCCAAACGCGTCCTCGCTTCCAGCAACTGCCGACATTGGCTTTTCCAAGTTAAAAGCTGTTCTTCAGCCTCGCGGAATGATTCCGCAGACACTTCGGTGAAGTATGGCCTCACCTCAAACTTTTCTGATAATCGTAGCTGCTCGTCTACGCCATCAAACACACCAAACATTTTTTGCGCCTCAGGGTATGTCGCATGTTGGATATAAGCTTGAATAAAATCGATATGATGTGCAATCACATCATGATAGTGAAGTAACAGAGCTGGTTTGTCTTGAATAACCACGGTGTGACTTGAGCTCGACAATTTGGTGGTTACACGCTCTCGCCACTCGCACATGATATCAGGGCATCCATCTACGCGTTGCTCATTGCGCGCATCCACAAGCCACCTCTTCAACACAATGAGAGTAATTTTGCTTTTAATACCAGCAATTCCTATATCTCTTTCAAATAAGGGCGAGTTCCAGAACGCTTGCATGCTACAAAGCGCTTCATCTGACGTGTTCTTCCATAACACATCTAACCAATGAAAATAATCATGATGGTAAACACTGAGTGTGGGCGCTGATCCACTACGACTAAAGCTTAAAAAGCTCCCGAGACTGTGAGCGATTTCGTCGTTAAACGGTGCTTCTCTTATATGCACCGCAAGCAACGCCATAAAATTATTGAACCCCAGCAAAAAAACGATAGGATTTTCGCACTTACCCTCTACATCACTCACGCTTGACCAACAACACATGAGCTTGTGACAAAAATTCCCTTCGGGGATATCTCTATTGAAGGCACGAAACCATCGGTCGATCAAGCTGCTTAAAAAAACCCCATCGTCGCGCAATCCATCTAACGCGTTTTCATTTTGAATCAACACATGAAACAAGCGCCACGGATCATCATAAATAAGCGCTGAAAATAAGTGGAGCATTTTCGCGATTTCTCGTTGTTCATCGGTGGAATCCTGAGAACTATCTTTCTCACCTAAGAACTGTTCCGTTTTCCTTTTGAGAGCTTCTTTTAAGCGCACTTTAGCAGGCTCGTCGATGGATAAACGCGTTTGCTCAAGATGATAGCGCGTTTTAAATTTATCTCGGCACTCATAAAAAATCGCAAAGGCATCTATCACTTGGCCATCTTCCAATACACTTTCAAACGGGGAAGCATGCGCATAATCTACAAACAATTGCTGATACGTCATAAAGAGCCACGGCAAAAACAACTTTATGTAACGGGATCCCCCCTCAATGACCTGCATCTTCCTTCTTCTACGACTTACATCCCAATAGCGACCAAAAAAAACAGTCATCATCGCATTAGCGTCTTGGAGTGCCTCTAGCTTGTCTGGTTGAGTTTGCAACCATTGTAGCGTGTCCATCGCGCAGTATATATTTTTACCTTCATAGATATGCTCTTCTTTTGCGTAGTAAGATGGAGAACCAGCGTGAGGAGCATTGCCGTCACCATAGCTCCACCATAATTTGTGGATAATCGTCTGCCAAACATTTCCTCGCGAGCGCATCGCTAACCAAGAAAAATGACGTGCGTCTTCGAGAGCCACGGAAAACATTAATATGTCACCATCATGGTGGCAAGTGATGCGCAAATCAGCCCCAGCCACACCGTCTTCATCCGGTTTGAATTTGATACGTAAGAAAGTCTGATGAGGCGCTGTGAAAGACTCTGCAATTTCAATGCGCGCGACATGCTCACACCCAGGGGCGTCGCTCAACACATCGCATAATGATTCACTGAATTCTGTTTGAATCACCTCCTCTCCACCAAAGGGATCAGGGTTCGCTAAACAAGCGCGCATTAAGGTAAAATATTGCGCAAGCAGCCTATTCCTTCCTTTTTCTTCTGCGCGGCTTAATACATGAGCGTGCTCCAAAGCATCTCGATAAGCGTCAACCCCTAAATGCGTCGCCAATTGATCGTAAATGGCGATTACCGTTCGCTTAAATGACGAATTCTCAGTTCTCTCCAAGATCTTGGCAACTTTAAGTAACAACTGTTGAACCCTCGCTTTATCAATGACCCGCTGCGGATCATCGTGAAAAAGCTTACTCAATAATTCGTCGCCTCGTCCTTCAAGTAATTGAGATAAAAGTGGAGGAGGTGCCCAGAGCAACAGATCCCAGCAATCTTGCGGACTCATATATTTGAAAGGGTTCGCCCCACTGGACAGCGTATTGACAATTAAACGTTGTACATTTATGTTTAAACCACCCTCAGATAAAAACGCGGCATCTCGAGCAAGAAATTCGAAAAAAATAGGAATCAACGTAGGTTTATCGGAATTGGCTTTTAAGAACTTTCGCACATCAGAAATTTCGCTCGGCGTAAGCGTCTCTATTCCTGTGGAATATGCGCTTGAAAGTTCCTCCAGCATTTCATCGGGTGTTACCTTAGCACGTAACTTTTCTAAGAAAATTCTATCTATTTTTTGTGGTCGCATAAATGATACGTGTTTTATTCAATATTTATTGTAAAAAATATTCTACGCTGGTTACCACACGAATGTTTTTCATCAAGCTAGAATTCGCACGATAATCTTGCTGGGCCACATCTTCTATAATAAACATGCCCTGCGAAGCATTACGCATTTTACCTAAATGGTTTTGCGAATTTTGGGCAAAAAGTTCCGCGGCTTTGCGCGCATTAGCTGTCGCATCCACCAACATTCCGGGCTTAATATCATTAAGATGAGTAAAATAATAACTGGCTTGTGCTTGGCTGACTACCACGCCTTCTTGGAGTAATGTACTAAGCTTTTCTTGAAGCGCCACCACTTTGTCAACTGCTGTCGTATGCAATAAAACACCCCCCATGGCCGAATAACGTTGCGTATTTTTATTGTTATCTGGTTGGGCTTCACGGTCTACCACATCAATAGGCAATAATTGAATTTCATCAGCTTTAAATCCTTGTTGCTGCAAAAAAGCACTGATTTTTTGTTGTGCATTGGTAATTTGTTGGTAAACTGCATTTAAATTATTATCTACTACGTTAACACGTACTTGCCAAATAGCATCATCCGCTTTTACTGTCCGTTCAGCCAACCCTTTTACCGATACATAATGATCAAAATTTTTAAAAGCATAAATTGCATAAGCGATAGAGGATCCTGCGATCGCAATACCGAGTGAAAGTAGAAATGCAGCAATAATATTTTTCATGAATGATTCCTAAATAAAGCGTTACTCTGCATCTACAACAAAAACCCCGCTTTAGCGGGGTTTTTGTTTGATGCAATTTCTTTTAGTCTATTTTTTCAATATCTGTCGCTTGTGAGCCTTTAGCTCCTTGCGTAATATTGAATTTGACTCGTTGTCCTTCTGACAAAGTTTTGAAGCCATCTCCACCTATCGAAGAAAAATGAACGAAAACATCAGCTGACCCATCATCTGGAGCAATGAAACCATATCCTTTAGCATCATTGAACCACTTCACTGTACCTGTAACCATGTAAAAAAACCTCTTAATTAATTTAACTCATTCCCTTGCTTTAAGTGTAAAACCTATCATCAAGGGCACTACGGCTGATTTTTTACTTATTTCAAAAATTAGCCTCAGGCATTATAACAGGTTTTTTTACAATTGTGTGAATTTATTCTTTTTTCTTTTTTTTAGGTCGTTGCCAACTTGGGAGAGAAACTTGCTTCGCACGCCCCACTGTAAGCTGATCCGGAGGAGCCTCTCGCGTCACGGTGGATCCTGCACCAATGGTCGCTCCCTCCCCAATAATCACTGGAGCCACTAAAGAAACATTCGAGCCAATGAAGGCATTATCTTTAATTTGAGTCAGATGTTTATTGACTCCATCGTAGTTACACGTAATGGTTCCAGCCCCCACATTCACTTGTTGGCCAATTTCTGCATCTCCAATATAGCTTAAGTGATTAATTTTTGAATGAGGGCCCACTTGAGTTTTTTTAATTTCAACAAAATTCCCTACATGCACATGCGAGGCCAACTCTGTCCCAGGGCGAATACGAGCAAAAGGCCCAACCACAGTATGAGCACCAATCACAGCGCCATCAATAAAAGTATAAGGTTTGATCTCAACATGAGCGCCAATCTCACAATCTTTTAAAATACAGTGTGCTCCAATGGCAGCTCCAGTGCCAATACGTACCTCCCCTTCGATCACACAATTAATATCAATATATACATCGTGTTCCACCTGTAAATTGCCACGCAAATCAAAGCGATGAGGATCCGCAAGGGTCACTCCTTTTAGCATGAGTTTTTTAGCTTCTCTTAATTGCCAAGCGCGCTCAAGTTCCGCCAATTGCACCCGATCATTTACCCCTTTTGCTTCAATAGGGTCACTCCCCGCTATAGATTCAACAGTTATTCCATCAGCGGCCGCTAAATTAATAAGCTCAGTAAGATAATATTCTTTTTGTTTATTGTGGTTGCTCAATTGGGGAAGAAATTTTTTTAACGCAGAAAATTCTACGAGCATAATCCCACTATAAATCTCTTGAATACAAAGCTCATCAAAAGTAGCATCTTTGTGTTCAACAATACCTACAATTTTACCTTGTGGATCACGAACGATACGACCAAAACCTGTAGGATCGGCCAAAATGATATTCAAAAGCACAATGGGAGCATCTGCGTGCTGAAGCAACTTAAGCAAAGTATCGTGGGAAATAGCAGGGCCATCGGCAGATAAGATCAATAGTCGATCTTGAGCTTTTATATCTTGAGGCAGATGAGAGAGTAAAACTTGTAGTGCATGGCCTGTGCCTAAACGAGGATTTTGCTCGACCCACTGTAAAGCGGTATCATTGATAGCTTGTTGAAGTTGTGCACTTTCGTGGCCATAAATCAACCAAATCTTTTTGGGCTGTAAGGTCTTGGCTGCATCAATTACATGCTGTACCATCGGTTTACCCAAAATAGTATGCAAAATTTTAGGCTTAGCAGAATGCATCCTGCTACCCGAACCCGCCGCCAAAATCACTACGTGCAGATCATGGGCCATAGTAGTTTTTAATTCTTGCGAATTTTCCTGATAGTTTGTAATTGAGCCATCGCTTCCGCTAATTCGGTTAATGCTTGTGCATATTCAATGCCACCACGTTTTTCAGCCACAAGATGTTCAGCGCGTTCTTTCGCAGCTAATATTGTCACTTCATCAAGATCTTCAGCACGAATCACGGTATCTGATAAAACCGTCACTTGAGAAGGCTGTACCTCTAAGATTCCACCTGCGACATAAAAAAACGCACGCTTTCCATCAGCCAAGCATACTTCTAAGTCACTCGGCTTTAGCGCTGCCAACAATTGAGCGTGCCCCGCCATGATACCTAATTCGCCCGTTTGCGTTTTGGCAATCAATAACGTCGCCTCTCCCGAAAAAAGGGCTTTTTCAGCGCTCACTAGTTCAAATTGAAAAGTTTTAGTTGTCATCATTTTTAAGTAAGGTTATTTATTTCCCTTCTTGTTTCATTTTTTCTGCTTTTTGAATGGCTTCATGAATATCACCCACCATGTAAAATGCTTGCTCAGGAAGATGATCGTATTTACCATCCACAATACCTTGGAATCCACGAATGGTTTCTTTCAAGCTCACATATTTACCTGGAGAACCCGTAAATACTTCCGCCACAAAGAACGGTTGTGATAAGAAGCGTTGAATTTTCCGCGCACGTGAAACAATAAGTTTATCTTGCTCTGACAATTCATCCATTCCTAAAATTGCGATAATATCTTTGAGCTCTTTGTAACGTTGCAAAATACCTTGCACATCACGTGCTACTTTGTAATGTTCTTCGCCTACTACTTGAGGATCTAATTGACGGCTAGTGGAATCTAATGGATCAACCGCGGGATAAATACCTAATTCGGCAATTTGTCTTGAGAGTACTACCGTTGCATCTAAGTGCGCAAAAGTTGTCGCAGGAGAAGGGTCGGTTAAGTCATCGGCAGGTACATAAACCGCTTGAATCGACGTAATCGAGCCATTCTTAGTAGAAGTAATACGTTCTTGCAGCGCACCCATTTCAGAAGCCAACGTCGGCTGATACCCTACGGCCGACGGCATTCGACCTAATAAAGCAGATACTTCAGTTCCAGCTAAGGTGTAACGATAAATATTATCGATAAATAACAAGACATCACGTCCTTCATCACGAAAAGCTTCAGCAATCGTCAAAGCAGTTAGTGCAACACGCAAACGATTTCCAGGTGGTTCATTCATTTGTCCATAGACTAAGGCAACTTTATCTAAGACGTTGGATTCTTTCATTTCATGATAGAAGTCGTTTCCTTCACGCGTCCTTTCACCTACACCCGCAAATACGGAATAACCATGATGTTCGATAGCAATGTTACGAATTAACTCCATCATATTGACGGTTTTACCCACCCCTGCACCACCAAATAAACCCACTTTGCCCCCTTTAGCAAAAGGACAAATTAAATCGATGACTTTAATTCCCGTTTCTAATAGTTCAAAACTCATCGCTTGATCTTTAAAATCGGGCGCTGGTTGGTGAATACTTCGATGCATTTCTGCATTGATCGCTCCCGCTTCATCAATTGGGCGACCTAACACATCCATAATACGACCTAAAGTAACTGTGCCCACAGGTACAGTAATAGGAGCGCCTGTATGGATCACAGTTAATCCTCGCTTTAATCCATCGGTAGAGCCCAGGGCAATCGTGCGTACCAAACCATCACCCAGTTGCTGTTGAACTTCCAAAGTAATTTCAGTATTTTCGACTTTCAATGCATCGTAAATTTTTGGGATGGTGCCACGTGGAAACTTAACATCCACAATTGCTCCAATTACTTGAACTATTTGGCCATAATTTTGAACTGCATTTGACATGAATATTTCCTTCAGCGCGATCAGTAGATAATGTAAAAATGAGGCGCTATTTTACACTAAAAAAAAGCCCAGGGAAACCTGGGCTTTTGAAGCCTAGAAGTGCAAGCGGCACATTAACCAAACTTATAGGCAATAGACGCAATTCCAGTAATCGAACGCGGTTTGTTTTGAAAACCATTGACGGTTTTGTTTTGGTAACCATTAAATACCACATCGCCACGAACCGCCACATCTTTCATCAAATTGGTTCCCATACCGCCACCCACTTGAAACCCATTCAAATTAAATGTGTTATTCCCCACTGCCACGTTAGAGTCACTAAATTTGAAATTGCCACGAATATAACCAAGCAACAAGTGAATGTCAGTATCAGGTGCCACTTGATATCCGGGCAATAAGCGCACACCGTAGTTATATTGCTCTTTAAGTGAAGCGGTATAAGAGATAGATTGAACAGAAGCCTTAGCTGTAGTGAAATCACCGAAAGCTTCCGTACCCAGATTAAATTGATTCGTAAAATTTAAAGCGTAACCACCAAATACACCCCCAGTAAAACCAATTTTGCTTGCATCGTAAGTACGTCCAGCACCATCATTCATGTGCGTATACAAATTTTGACCACCAACACCGACACCCGCATAAAATCCATCAGCCATCGCCACACTGGAAGCAGCAACTAATATAACAACTAATAAGGTTTTTTTAAACATAAATTTCATTCCTAAAGGTTAATGTCACGGTAAAGAGATAGCACGTGGGTAAACTTAACTTATTTAAAAAAATATTGCAAGAGTGAGAGAAGGTAGAGCACTAACTACTTAGTGTTAGACACGGCGCAAGCTCGTTCGTTGAAGGCGTGTACACAAAGCGTGGGAAGCGTTTAAAAAATTATAGCGCCTAAAAAAAAGCCCAGATTGCTCTGGGCTTTTTCACTACTAACAAATAAAGTTAATACAACTGCTATTAACCAAATTTGTAAATAACAGAACCAATTGCAGCAGTAGTACGTGGTTTGTTTTGGAAACCATTAAATGTTTTATTTTGGTAACCATCGAAAACTACGTCGCCACGAACTGCTACATTTTTCATCAAATTGGTTCCGATACCAGCACCCGCTTGGAAACCATTTGAGTTAAATGTAGTACTACCAACGCTAGCTAATGTGTCAGTCGTTTTAAAATGGCCACGAACATAACCAAGAATCAAGTGAATATCTGAGTCAGCAGTTACTTGGTAACCTGGCAATACACGCAAACCAAAGTCATAAAGTTGTTTTAAAGTAGCTGTATAAGAAGTAGCTTGTTCGCTCGCTTTAGCTGTATCAAAGTCACCAAAAGCTTCTACGCCAAGGTTAAATTGATTTGCAAAGTTAAACGCATAACCACCCAACACACCACCTGTAAAACCAATTTTGCCAGCATCATAAGTACGACCAGCACCGTCATTCATATGACTATACAAATTTTGACCACCAACACCAGCACCTGCGTAAAATCCATCGGCCATTGCCATACTGGAAGCAGCAGCTAATGCAACAACTAATAAGGTTTTTTTAAACATAAATTTCATTCCTAAATGTTAATATCAATTGATAACGAAACAACACTGGGTGTAAAGTTACCCTATTTTGTAATATTTTGCAAGAGGGATATTCTAAATTGGATACATTAAACTAGTGCAGGGTTTTATTAATTTTGCTCCTGTGATCCAGCAGCGTGTCCCCACAATCCAAAAAAAATCTTTTATTGAGGAATAAATTATGATACAAAACTTACTCATCATCGGCGGCAACTCTGATATAGCCTATGCATTAATTCTTGCAACCGCAAAGTGCTATCCTCTACACAAGATTTTTCTTGCCTCAAGTAATGAAACTGCATTAATACAAAAAGCGATTATGGTGGAGCAACAAACTCGTATTAACACCAAAGCACTTTTTTTAGACTTAACGGATTTAGATAGCATCCCCACTTTTTATGAAAACTTACCCTCTTCTATCGATGCCGTTTTTATTTGTGCGGGTTATTTAAATACAGACGTCACCTCAATCAAAGAAGCCAAAAAAATCGCCTTGGTTAATTATGTGGGCCCAAGCTTATTACTCGATTACTTCACAAAAAAGTTTCTTGCACAAAATAGTGGGTTAATTGTAGGAATAAGCTCAGTCGCAGGCTTGCGGGGACGTGCAAGCAATTATCATTATGGCGCTGCTAAAGCAGCATTCACCACTTACTTAAGTGGTTTAAGAAATCGAGTCAGCAATACATCCATTCAAGTCATGACAGTGCTTCCCGGATTTGTGGAAACAAAAATGACGCGCCATCTAGCTTTACCTAAACTACTGACCACTACTCCCAGCAAAGTAGCAAACTCAATTGTAGCGGCAATCCAGCATCAAAAAGACCTCATTTATGTAACGTGGTATTGGCGTTATATGATGTGGATAATAAAACTTATCCCCGAAAAAATTTTTAAGCGATTGAAGCTGTAAAAACTGTTAGGAATTTAAAAAATGAATATCCACTCCACCTTGACAAAAACGTTCGCTGGTTAATAACTTACGATGCAAGGGAATATTGGTTTTCACCCCTTCGATAACGGTTTCTTGTAGCGCTGTCAACATGCGTGCAATGGCAATTTCTCGAGTTTCACCAAAACAAATAATTTTAGCAATCAGTGAGTCATAATAAGGTGGAATACTGTAACCAGAATAAAGATGCGAATCGACCCGCACCCCAGGGCCTCCGGGCGCATGAAACTCAGTGACTTTTCCAGGAGAAGGCAAAAAAGTTTCCGGATCTTCTGCATTGATACGACACTCAATTGCATGTCCTCGAAATGAAATATCTTGCTGCCTTATACTTAAAGGTAAACCAGCAGCCACGCGAATTTGTTCGCGCACCACATCCACTCCAGTAATCATCTCTGTTACCGGGTGCTCTACTTGGACCCGCGTATTCATCTCAATGAAATAAAATTTTCCATCTTGATAAAGAAATTCAAAAGTACCCGCACCTCGATATTTCATCGCTTGGCATGCGGCCACACATTGAGTTGCCACTTGGCTCACCGTTTCTGGTGGAATATGAACTGCACGCGCTTCTTCAATAATTTTTTGATGTCGTCTTTGCACAGAACAATCGCGCTCACCCAAATGAATCACATTCCCTTTCCCATCGCCAATCACTTGAATTTCAATATGACGAGGATGATCTAAAAATTTTTCAAGATACACGGTGGGATTACCAAAAGCGGCTTTGGCTTCTGCCTGGGTCATATCAATACTATGCAACAATGCAGCTTCCGTGTGGACTACGCGAATCCCACGCCCTCCCCCACCACCAGCCGCTTTAATTAATACAGGATAACCAATTTGCTGTGCTATTTGAAAAATTTTTTTCGGGTCGTCCGGTAATTCTCCATCAGAGCCTGGGACCGTAGGAATGCCATAAGACTTCATGGTGTTGATAGCCGTGATCTTATCACCCATCAAACGAATAGTATCGGCCGTTGGCCCAATAAACACAAAACCACTGTGCTCCACACGCTCTGCAAAATCAGCATTTTCGGCTAAAAATCCATAGCCCGGATGAATAGCGAGCGCATCGGTAATTTCTGCGGCCGCAATAATGGCAGGAATATTTAAATAACTTGCGCTCGGAGAAGGATTGCCAATACAAACGGATTCATCGGCCAACTTCACATGCATTAAAGCTTCATCGATAGTGGAATGCACAGCAACGGTATGAATATTTAATTCTTTGCAAGCACGTAAAATGCGCAGAGCGATTTCTCCCCGATTAGCTATCAACACTTTATCAAACATATTATTCAATCACAAAAAGAGGTTGACCAAATTCAACTGGTTGACTGTTTTCAACTAAACGTGCCGTAATGACACCCGCTCGATCGGCTTCTACTTGATTCATCATTTTCATTGCTTCAATAATACAAAGGACTTGACCAGCTTTCACCGATTGCCCCACTTCTACAAAAGGTTTAGCTTCAGGGCTTGGTGAAGTATAAAACGTTCCAACCATCGGAGCAGTAATTTGATGACCGTTAATGGCTGGGGCCAGTGGGATAAGGGGGGCACCTACAAGTGTTGGAGAAGGACCACAAGCTGCTGTAGCAACCGCCGCGACAGAAGCGGCTCCTTGAGTAAATCGAACGAGCCGCATAGACTTTTCGCCATCGCGTAATTCAACTTCCGCGATGTCAGTATCTTGAATCAACTCCATTAAGGCTTTCAGTTGTTTGATGTCCAGACTCATAAAACCTCACTTACGCTCAACTTAAAGGAATTCATTTTATCACTCTACTTTGAGTAAAGCTATCGCAGCTTCTAAAGCAAGTTGATAACCAAGCACCCCAAGTCCACTGATAACGCCTGCAGCAATGTCACTAAAATAAGAATGATGACGAAAAGTTTCACGCGCATAAATATTACTAATATGTACTTCAATAAAAGGAATCTCAATTGCCAGCAAACAATCACGCAACGCAATACTGGTATGAGTATAAGCCGCGGGATTAAAAATAATGGCGTCGATCTCCCACGCTTGTTTGGCGAGGGTTAAAATATCAATTAGCTTCTCTTCACCATTTCCTTGTTCAGTTACGACCGTCACGCCCTTCTCCAAGCCATATCGCAACAACGAAGCATTGAGATCCGCTAAAGTCGTTGCTCCATAAACGGTAGGTTCGCGCCTCCCAAGCAAGTGCAAACAAGGTCCATGCAATACTAAAATTTTTTTCATCTAAATTATTTCCATTTTTTTCGATTCACATATTGAAGTTGACGTTTTAACTCAGCTCGTTTAATTCCAAAGCGCGCTAATCTATTTTCATAATCAATACGAAACAATAAAGCAAATACCACACAGATAATCAAGATACTACTTCCCCCATAACTCATTAAGGGTAAAGTTAACCCTTTAGTGGGCAATAAACCAGTGCTTACGCCAATATTAACTGCCACCTGCATGGCAATCCATAATGCAAATCCATAAGCTGCGAAGGCTTGAAAAAATTGATGCTGGCGTTTTGCTTCATTCGCAATCACTAAAATACGATATACAATTACTACAAACAACCCCAATACTACTAAACAACCCATCAAACCCAACTCTTCTGCTAATACGGCAAACAAAAAATCGGTATGAGCTTCAGGCAAATAAAATAATTTTTGCACGCTTTCACCAAGCCCCACCCCGAACAAACTGCCACGTCCAAAGGCAATTAAAGATTGAGTAAGTTGATAACCCGAATCAAAAGGATTCGCCCAGGGATTTAAAAAACCTGTTAATCTTGCCATTCGATAAGGTGAAGAAACTGCTAAAGTAGCCAACGCCGCCGCTACCCCTCCAAATAAAACACCAAACTGCCAAATTCTCGCACCCGCTAAAAACAACATCCCTAGTACCGTGGTTAAAATAACAGCTGTACTTCCAAAATCAGGCTCTTTTAATAGTAACGCTGCAATCAATCCAAGCAATAATAAAGGTTTTAAAAAACTACTCACTTGTTTTTGGAGCACCTCTTGATGTCGCACCAAATAGCGCGCTAAAAATAAAATAACAACAAATTTAGCGAGCTCTGAAACTTGAAAACCAATTCCTCCCACACCCAACCAACGACGACTCCCATTCACTTGATGACCAACCCCAGGAATCAATACAAGGGTAAGCAAGATGACCGTGACAAATAATAAAATAGGGCTCGTTTTTTCCCATTGAACCATTTCAACTCGCAATAAAAAAATGGCGATCCCAATACCCACCACGAGAAATACACTTTGCTTTAATAAAAAATAGTAGGGTTCATTAAACATTTTTTCTGAGACAACGATGGAAGCAGAATAGACCATCATTAACCCCATCAACATTACAGCAATCACAGAAGCTAACAACCACCGATCAAACAAAATAATTTTAACGGGGGTTTTTTGACCTTGATTGGCCATTGCTGTCGGGATTTTTTGATAAGATGTATGCTGCCGTAGGGGTTTAGATTTTTGCGACATAAAATTATGAAACAATACTGCCGGACTCAATTAAGTTATAACGAATCGCTTGACGAATCAAGTCCACCTCATTATTCACTTCAAATTTTTGATAGATACGATGACGATAAGTATTAATTGTTTTTTCATGGATATTTAAAGCGCGCGAAATTTCTTTAGTATTTTTCCCTTGTGCCATGAGAGAAAGACATTCCACTTCACGAGAAGATAATTTATTGAAGGGTAAACCGTTATTACTGGGTTTTTTTTGTTTTAACAAGCGATAAGCTAAACGTTGTGATACATCCGGCGAAATAAAACGCTCATTGCGATAAGCTTTTTGAATGGCTTCCAATAAAGTAGTATTACTACACGTTTTAGTTAAATAACTTAAAGCGCCTTGGTTCAATAACGTGGAACCTACGAAATCATCTTCTACCGTAGTTAACACAATACAGCGAAGATCGGGATAATTACCCCGCAATACGCCAAGAAAATCTTCGATTTTCATGCCCGGCATCATGACGTCTAATAACACCACATCAATGGGTTGGTTTTTTAATAATTCACATGCTTCGTCGGCGTTGGCGGCCTCGCCAATTACTTGCATATCAGGAGATTGAGAGATAATTTCACGCAGGCCTGCGCGAAAGAGATGATGATCGTCTACCAATAGTATTTGAATCATAACTTCACCCCTCAAAATTTATTCGTTAATTGGCGGAGAGACAGGGATTCGAACCCTGGAAGGAGTTGCCTCCTTAACGGTTTTCAAGACCGCCGCTTTCAACCGCTCAGCCATCTCTCCTACATCCTGTCAAAACGTAGACTATCCCCATCCCTGGTAATGCACCCGGCCAACACCTCCTTGTGTTGGCGTTCGTCGGCGACGAGCTGAGCTCGTCGAAACCCCGACTCACCCGCTCAGCCATCTCTCCTACATCCTGTCAAAACGTAGACTACTACTCCTTCGCAACCTACAGTTTTTCAGATAATTATTCCGAAATCACCCTAAACGTGTGATGCCCGGTAAAGTCTCGCGGGACGCTACAAGTACATCCCTGTAAGCTTTACTTCGGCATCCATGCCTCAGAAACCCGCTCACCTTTACCGGGCATCACACTCTCAATTTATGCAAATTCCACAGATAATAATCTGAAAGCATATAGATTATGCATCAAATCCCATCTATTTTACTTGCAGAAGTCATAGAGTGCAAATTGGCTTAAATATTTTTTTATCCAAGGCAAACGATTTAAATTTTTAGCGCCTACAGAAGTGACAGCACGTAACCAATCTGGATATGTTAAGCTGTTGGCAATCATATCCATTGCACACATCATTTGCCATGCTGCAGAACGACGTTCTCGATTATAGGCGTTTAAAAGTCTCTCATACCATAAAGATTTTTTTTGCCTAAGCGCTAAATTAATTTTTTGTGTAAGTACATCTACGTCAGCAATCCCTAAATTAGCACCTTGACCCGCCAAAGGATGAATGCCATGAGCTGCATCTCCTATCAAAATTACTTTATGGTGTACATAATTTTTAGCTTGCTGCTGAATGAGCGGGAAACTTAATTGCGGGCTTATTATTTTTACGGAACCAAAAGCATGATGCGTTATTTCACTTAATCCTTTTTGCCAATCACCGGCTTGCCATACTCGCTCTTTGCGCTTTTGATCGGTCATCGTCCATACAATACTAAAATGATGCGGATTCGACAATGGCAAAAAAGCCACAATACCTTGTGCATTAAAAAATTGCCACGCCTTATTTTGATGAGGTAATTGAGTTTCGATATGAAAAACAGTCGCGGTTTGATGAGCCGGAAATTCACTTAACGCTATTTTCATCAAGGTACGTACGCGTGAATTTCGACCATCAGCCGCTATCAGAAGCTGAGTAGTTAATTCTTGAAAATCGGTATCGCTTGTTTCTACACTTTTGGCAATCTTAATCGTGAGTGTATCGCTACCTTCGATCGCTACTAAACGATGCTCCCAATAAAAATCACAATGTGGAAATTCACTGAGGGTTTCAAGTGCTGCGATGCGCCATGCATTTTCTTCTACAATATGACCAAGATCTGGCTCACCAATATCACTTGCTTGAAAAGATAAATTAGGCGTGGAACTTTCGACGCACAGTTGCATATCTCGATAAGCACATAAACAATCTTGCGCAATCCGCGGCCAAATTTGCCACTGCGTTAATTTTTGCTCAGTAAAACGGCTTATCGCGTAAACACGAATATCTTCTACACCGTCTTCGTTCACTTGAGGGGGCAATTGTTGATCCACCACGGCAATCCGCAAACCCAGTGGTGCTAACGCCGCTGCTTGACTTAGTCCAATCACGCCTGCGCCGATGATGATAACGTCATAGTTCATGTTTATAATAGACCTCTTTTGACACGCTACTCCTACGGAAAATTTGTGCGTCGGTTCGGTGCTCGAATCCTCATGTACTCGCATCTACGCTCGGAGCCTCCTTCAACTTTTCTCGCAGGAGCGAGTTTCGAAAGAGGTCTATTATTATTGTGGCCCTAATGAAACCACTTGGCCACATGATCATACCCGCGACGAAATAATCCCCCTTTAAGATCATCGCTTAATGCAACAACATTTATTTTTTGCGTTACTTTATCATCTACGTAAATCTGTATTTCGCCTACTTTTTGACCTTTGTGAATAGGTGCTGCTAAATTTTTATCTAATATCATTTGAATTTTGGTTTGATTAAACTGGCCTGGGATCACACTAATCGCCAAAGGATCGATCACCCCCACATCTAACATCCGACTTACGCCTCCCCACACACGAATCTTACCAAGCAGGCTGTTAGCAGGATAAATCAAATGCGTTTCAAAAAATCTAAAGCCATAATCTAATAATTTTTGGCTATCATCCGCACGGGCTGCATCCGAAGGTGCCCCCATCACGACAGCAATCAAGCGGGTGCCATTGCGCTTTGCAGAACTTACCAAACAATACCCTGCCTCATCCGTATGACCTGTCTTAATCCCATCGACAGAAGGATCCCGCCATAATAAACGATTGCGATTGGGTTGACGAATACCATTATAAGAAAACCACTTTTGCGAATACCATTGATAATCTTCTGGAAAGCTATAAACTACAGCACGGGCCAATTTTGATAAATCATCAGGAGTGCTATAGTGTGCGGGATTGGGTAATCCTGTACTATCTACAAAATGAGAATTTTTCATCCCTAAAGCAGCTGCCGTTTGATTCATTAAATCCGCAAATGCATCTTCACTTCCCCCTACATACTCAGCCATCGCCACGCAAGCATCATTTCCAGAGTCGACAATAATACCTTGCATTAAATCTTTTACTGGCACTTGCGTTCCCACTTTAACAAACATTTTAGAGCCGCCCGTTCGCCATGCTTTTTCGCTGATTGGGGCATTATCCGTCAAATGGATTTTACCCTCTTTCAAGGCCATAGAAACGACATAAGCTGTCATCATTTTTGTTAAACTCGCAGGGGCTAAACGAGACTCAGGATTAAAACTTGCTAAAATTTTACCCGTCGGCGCATCAATTAAAATATACCCTTTGACATCTAAAGAAGGTGGTGGTGGCACTGTCACTGTAGGATGCATAATCTTTGGCGCCGGTACTACTGGCATTTCTTTTGTTGTAGGATTTGCCGTATTTTGGAAAGCACTCAACTGGGGTGTATTGACAGGAATCACTGGTGTTTGCGGGGGAAGATTGGTATTATCTGCCCAACTTGATGCAAAAACACTAATGCATGTTAAGCAAAGAATATTTCTTAAGCAGAAAAATTTGTTTTCCTTTATCATATGGGGCACCTGAATGATTGATTTTTGTGGTGCACATTATCGCTAACTTAATGACTAACCGCAAGGTATAATTTTAAATTTTATGAGGAACCATAATGAGAAAAGCGACGCCGCCTAGAACCATCTGGACGAACCCCATTCATTTTATCAGTTGTGGTTTTGGCTCAGGCGCCATTCGCTTTGCGCCTGGCACAATGGGGACCATCATCGCTATTCCTTTTTATCTCTTATTACGTCATTTTTCGCCGCTCCATTATCTTTTAGTACTCATCGCAGGATTAATAATTGGCATTCTCATCACGAGCAAAACCGCCAAAGATTTTGGCGTCCACGACCATCGTGCAATTGTCTGGGATGAAATTATCGGTTATTGGATGACGATGTTTCTTGTGCCAATGAAACACAATTGGGCGTGGATTGTCGTGGGCTTTTTTCTCTTTCGATTATTTGATATCTGGAAACCATGGCCCATCGGTTGGGTGGACCACCATATTAAAGGCGGTATTGGAATTATGATTGACGATGTACTAGCCGCTCTCTATGCTTGGGTAATACTGCAATTAATTATTTTTTGGATTTTATAATGAACGATTTAATAGCGCTCGCGCAAACGGTCATTGACATTGAAGTGCAAGCACTTTCTTCATTGAAGTCTCGCTTGGGTGAAGAATTCATTCAAGCTTGCCATCTCATGCTTACATGCAAAGGAAAAGTAGTCGTACTCGGGATCGGCAAATCAAGTTATATCGGAGCCAAAATTGCTGCAAGTCTTGCAAGCACAGGCACACCTGCTTTTTTCATCCATGCCGCTGAAGCGGGCCATGGAGATTTAGGCATGATTAGCCAAACAGACATCGTCGTGGCTATTTCTAACTCTGGGGAAACACAAGAACTCGTCAGTGTCATTCCTACGTTAAAACATATTGGTGTGCAATTAATCGCCATCTGTGGTCGTCGCGAATCCAGTCTTGGACTTGCTGCCGATATTTTTTTAGATGCAAGTGTCGCAGAAGAAGCATGCCCTCTTGGATTAGCTCCGACAGCCAGTACTACCGTAGCGTTAGCACTCGGTGATGCACTTGCCGTGGCTTTACTGAAAAAACGTGGCTTTACCCCTGTAGATTTTGCAAGAACGCATCCGGGTGGCAGTTTAGGCAAACGTTTATTACTCAAAGTGCGCGACCTCATGCACACAGGGTCAGATTTACCGTTGGTCCGTCAAAACATGCGCTTAGGAGAAGTTTTAATTGAGGTCACACAAAAAAAATTAGGCTTTGCGATTGTAGTCGATGATCACAACAAAGCTATTGGTATTTTTACCGATGGAGATCTTCGTCGTGCACTCGATCGCGCGCACCCCGATTTAAAAAACATTCCTATCACTGAAGTAATGACACCAGGCGGTAAAACTATTGACGTCGATGCGTTGGCAACCGAAGCGTTAATGTTGATGGAAAAATATAAAATCACGGCGATAATGATTCTCGATAACAAACACTGTCCGCTGGGTGTTATCCATATGCATGATTTATTACGCGCTGGCGTGAATTAACCGCTATGATAATGATTGAAAATCGCTTCACTTTCTTTTTTTTACTTTTACTCACCCTCACAAGCTCATTAGGGGTTTATTGGATTCATCGTTTAAGCTTGCAACAAGAAAAAAATTATGGACATTATCCTATCAGTATTGGTATGCAGTTGATTGCCAATCGTTATGATGTAACGGGAGCTTTGATCAATATTTTAACAGCGACAAGCGCTTATCAATATCGAGACACGAATACGACCGAATTTAACCAATTACGGCTGCAAGCTTATGGCAAATCCACCGAGCCCCCATGGAATATTCAAGCTCCCAAAGGCATCGCTTATGGTAAAGGTGAAAAATTAACGCTGGTGGGTGAAGTCACTATGTTTCGCGCGCCTTTTTTGAGTCATGTCGAATCGCATATCACTACAAACAATGTGACTATTTTTACTGATAAAAAATTATTAACCACGGATGATAAAATCGAAGCGTGGCAACCTGGCATTCATGTTACGAGTATCGGGGCGCATTATGATTATGGACAGCAAATATTAAATTTATTGAATAAAGTAGAGGTGGAGTATTCCCCCCAGGCAAAAAAATAACTTTACAAAGAGCAATAAAGCAGAAAGTATAGCCTTTAAGATTTAGTTTCAGACAAGGCGCAAGTGAATGAGTCGAGGGAGTGTACATAGACGTACATGACCGAAGGCGAATGAACTTGCAACACCGTATGAAGCTAAATGTTAAAGGCTATACAGTATTAATAGGCGCTAACAGGAAAACAACTTATGATTATTGTGACAGGCGGAGCTGGTTTTATTGGAAGTAATCTTGTGCATCACCTCAATTTATTAGGTGAACATAAAATTATTGTCGTGGACGATTTAACCGATGGTACTAAATTTAAAAACTTAGTAGGCCTCACTATTGCAGATTATTGGGATCAAGAAGACTTTATTAAAAAGATCCGAAGCAATAATTGTCCAACCATCCGCGCTATTTTTCATGAGGGCGCATGTTCTGCTACTACCGAATGGAATGGCAAATACATGATGGATAATAATTATGAATACTCTAAAACCCTTCTCCATTATGCGATGGCGCAGGGCATTCAATTTATTTATGCGTCCAGCGCAGCTGTCTATGGCGCAGGTGAAATTTTTAAGGAAGAAATTGCCCACGAAGCTCCATTAAATGTGTATGGATATTCTAAATATTTATTTGATCAATATGTCCGCCAACAGTTAGGGAAAACCACTAACCAAATCGTGGGGTTACGTTATTTTAATGTGTATGGCCCGCGGGAACAACACAAAGGTACGATGGCAAGCGTCGCTTTTCATCACTACCAACAAATTCAAAAAAATGGCGTAGTAAAATTATTTGAAGGCTCAGATGGCTATAGCAATGGCGAGCAACGACGTGATTTTATTTTTGTAGAAGATGTCGCGGCCGTCAACTTATTTTTTCTTCTCAATCCAAACATCAGTGGCATTTTCAATTGTGGCACCGGAGCAAGCGAGCCTTTCAATGCGATTGCTGAAGCTATCATTGATTACCATGGCCATGGTCGCATCGAGTACATCGACTTTCCTGAACATCTCAAAGGCCGCTACCAAAGTTTCACGCAAGCTGATATTTCTGCGCTCAGAGCCGTTGGTTTTGATAAAAAATTCCATACCGTGGCGGAAGGCGTAAAAAAATATTGTGCGTGGTTGGAGAAAGCCTAATCAATTACTTGACACTCACAATGTAACTATATATAGTTACATTGTGACGAAACATGAAAAATTACTTCATAAAGCTTTTGACCATCCAGATACTCTTTCCTTTAAGGAGTTTCAAAACTTACTTAAACGATGCGGATGGATTTTGGACCATCAAACAGGAAGCCATCAAATTTGGTACTCTCAAAAAAAACATCGCCTTTCTATACAAAATCGACATGGCAAAGCAAAAACCTATCAAGTAAAACAGTTTCTATTTTATTTTGAGAATGAGCAAACCGGAGAGGAACCATGAAAGATGAATTTGATGGCTTTAGCGTACAAATTATTGAAGAAACAGAGGGAGAGTATTTAGCTCATCTGATTGAATTACCGAATGTGTCAGCTTTTGGTGACACTGTAGAAAATGCCATTGCAGAATTAAAAATAGCATGGCACGCGATGAAAGCCAGTTATCGTAAACACAAAGAAAAAATTCCTGTTGCACCATTACGCAAAAAATATAGTGGTCAATTTAATATCCGTATTGATAAACGCATTCATCGTGCCCTAGTTATTGAAGCGACATTAGCAGGAATTAGCTTAAACGCACTTGTTTCGCAAAAATTAACGCAGTCAGTTTGAGACCATCACATGAGGTAAAAAATTTACGCCCTAGTATTTACAACATGACGCAAGAAGGGCGGCCTCGTCGGTCGCTGCTTTTACGGGTGCTTTTTCCATCGCCTACAAGTGGGCGTCCCTGTTCGGCATCTAGTCTCTGAGCTAAGCTCATCAATCCCGGGTTATACCCAGCCGTGCGATATTTTTCATCATCACCATCTTCTTCTCCCTGAGACTGAGAAAATTCTTCGTCTGCCTGCACAGAGTGTTGCCGCAACGGCCGCACCACTGATTGTGGTTGAGCAGCTGCGCTGCTCGAAGTGACTCCTGACTCACCAAAACATTTTCGCCACGCTTTACCAAGGAGGGTCGCTGTGACGCCCCCCACTGTGGCAGTAACAGTATCAAGGATAGCCAAAGCCCCACCTGGTAAGCCTAAAAATAACTCATCAATTATATGTCCAACGGTTTGTAAATTTAGCGCTAGCATGTTGACAACGCTTAAAAAAGTGGCAGCAGAAGTTTTATCACCTTTAAATAATAAGGGCTTGGCCGCCAGTGATAACCCAGCTGATAATACTGTGTTAACAGCCAGCATCAGTAGCTCGTGATGCAGCGGATTAGGCTTCCCATCACTATCATATGTCAAACGCTCATCCTCAGCCCAAGTTTTTAGTGTGAAAGTCATTGTGATCAAAAACATCAACACAGCCAGCCTTTTAAAAGAAGGCTTATCTTGCACAGATTCTTCTAACTTTTTTATGACGGGAAAATGCTCACGTAGGCGTTCATAGGCACCCGGAGCAACCTGTATATCAAGTGCCTGTAACTCCGCTGCTGCCACCTCCAGCTCCACCTCCTCATTTTTCAAGATCTTTACTATTACCTCCCCAAATTCGGTCGCTAATTGCTGGATCTCAGTCGTACTTAAAGTTGCGTTCTCGTGTAAATGCTCTTTCACACTTCCTCGCAACTTATTCACTACCAGTTTATTATTGATAATATCGATAAGCGCCCCATAAGCGGTGAAAAAGAAGCCCGCAAGCGCACCTCCCGCTAAGCATTTCTCCAATTCCGCCAAAGAAAGAGGATCGGGTTTACCCAGCAACTCACCTAAACCCGCTTGAGTCATGATGGCGCCCATCGTACCTAATGTGAAGAATAAATTTGGAGGCAATCCCCACGCTTGAAACCCTAAGGCCTCTTTATAACCCCAGTTCTTCGCTTTTTTTCCATATTCATGTAAAATTTTTGCACCACTTGCAGGTAGAGACACATCCTCCGAAGAAGAACCAACTCCCTCAGCGTCACTTCTATTCCATTTTTTAATTGATGCCAGGCAACCATCGCCACCATTTTCTCCCGTCAATGCATCAACAGGTGTAACAGGACTTCGAGCACGTGTGAGGCTGGCATACCCTGGGTCAGCATCAGTATTAGTATCACTATCACTATCATTACCGCCGGCTCTCCTTCTCATAAATAAATTCTCCTCAGTGCAAATATTTTTTAATCATAACAAAAAAATTCTTAAGTTTACCTGAATTTTCATGCTACAATGCCCATCTAAGTCAGCCAGGCTATCGCAACCCTTAATAAGGATTGAGGAAAGTCCGGGCTCCACGGGCAAAGTGCCAGGTAACGCCTGGGCAGTGTGAACTGACGGAAAGTGCAACAGAAAGATACCGCTTAAATGGTTTACCATTTAAGTAAGGGTGAAATGGTGCGGTAAGAGCGCACCGCGTTTTTGGTAACAAAAACGGCACGGCAAACCCCACTTGGAGCAAGACCAAATAGGAACTTAGGCATCTAAAGTGCCATGCGCGCCCACGCAAAGTTCGGGTAGGTTGCTAGAGGTATTGAGTGATCAATATCGCAGAGGAATGATAGCCATAGTATTTCGCGCATGCAAAATACTAACAGAACCCGGCTTATCGGCTGACTTAACTACAGTTTTTCAGATAATTATAGCCTTTAAGATTTAGTTTCAGACAAGGCGCAAGTGAATGAGTCGAGGGAGTGTACATAGACGTACATGACCGAAGGCGAATGAACTTGCAACACCGTATGAAGCTAAATGTTAAAGGCTATATCTGAAAAAGTACTCTGAGGGTCGATTTTTGAATTTGTGTCACCTTGTGCGGGAGAGGCGATTTTGAGAAAATTTTCCTACCTCACAGAGGAAAAAATATATCACTTATTACATGTTAACCATGCTTAAATTTGAAACTATTGAACCGAAAAACCCCGCCACAGCCACTGTGATTTTATTACACGGCTTAGGGGCAAGCGGGCATGATTTAATAGACATTCCCCATTTCTTAGCGCCCGGCAATCACAGCATTCGATTCATTTTGCCGCATGCCCCCAGTCGCTCAGTCACCGTCAATATGGGGATGGTAATGCCTGCCTGGTACGATATTTATGGCTTCAGTGAAACCAGTAGTGAAGATTTATTAGGCTTACAAACCTCGCAAGCAAAAATTGATCAGCTTATTGTTGATCAAATCAATAGCGGTATTTTACCCGAACGGATTATTTTAGGGGGCTTTTCTCAAGGAGGCGCTTTAACCTTATTTACGGGTTTACAATCTACATTTAAGTTAGGAGGGCTAATCGTACTCTCCGCTTATTTTCCTACCGCAAACTATTTAGAAAACCATCTGTCAGCCACCATGCGCCATACTCCTATTTTTTTAGCGCATGGAAATCAAGATTTGGTGGTACCATTTAGATGGGGTGAAATAACCCGAGATCTGTTAACAAATTTACATTATCCTCTTACTTGGCACCACTACCCTATTGGGCACGAAGTCTCTGCGGTTGAGCTTCATGCCGTGAGTCATTTTATTCATCAACGTTTGATGGCCCTAGCGTAGGGCATCTTGACAATGCCTTATGTCGAAACAGAAAATGTTAATTGTAGACCAGCGTGGCGAAGCATACGTGGGTTGGTATGTGAGCAACGAAGCACAAAAAATCGACGTTTTATGGCCCGGATAGTTAGAATTGTCAACACGTCCTAGCGTTCAGATACTCTCTTACCCACCCCCAAAACCCACTAAGCGCATAAGTAAAAAAGACTAAAAATAAAATCAAATCCGGTTTTAAAGCAATCCCAACAAAAATTAAAATAATCACCAAAATAGCAACAAATGGCACACGATTTCGGATATCTAAATCCTTGAAACTACGGTATCGCATATTGCTAATCATCGCAATCGCCAACGCCAAGGTAAATAAAGTCACAAACAAGCTTGGCATAAAATCCCCTGCACGGGTAGCACTCCCCAGCCACACTAAGCCAGCTAATGCGCCTGCAGCAGCAGGACATGGCAAGCCTTTAAAATAACGTTTATCTAAATTCCCGTGCTGCGTATTAAAGCGTGCCAGTCTTAACGCCACGGCAGCTACATAAACAAATGCCGCAAGCCAACCAATCTTGCCAAGATATTGCAGTGACCACTCAAAGGTAATTAACGCAGGTCCCACGCCAAAAGCTACCATATCTGACAAACTATCGTATTCTGCACCAAAAGCGCTTTGCGTTTGAGTAAGCCTTGCAATGCGTCCATCTAAACTATCGGTAATCATTGCAATAAAAATTGCAATCGCTGCTAATTCAAATAAACCACTCATCGCTGCCACAATGGCATAAAAACCTGCAAATAAACTCGCGGTAGTAAATAGATTGGGTAAAATATAAATCCCAATGGCAGGTTTTTGATCTTCTTGATCGGTAATGTCCTCTACAAAGGGGGCTGCTTTACTAGATTTTTGATGATTCTCAACGTTCATAAAGGATTTAGGTGTTATAATGAAAAGATTGTATTATATACCCATTACACTGCACGATGCGAATGGTTTTTTTGCAAAGTCCTACGAGGTTTAGCGTGAGCGAAAAAAAAATAATCATAGAAGGTATAACCGAGGCGGGCGAAACTTTTCGGCCGAGTGATTGGGCGGAGCGCATGAGCGGCAGTTTATGCACCTTTCAAAACCGACGCATTACTTACTCCCCTCTTCTTCAACCCATTGTCAAAGATGGTAATAAATGTTTATTGCTCGACCCTGATTTGCAAGACACACACCCCAGTTTATATGAATCTATCATGGAATTTGCAGAACAAAACCACCTGCATATTTGTGATGAAAAATAGGAATTTTACTATGTTTAAATACAATTCATTTCGTTTGCTCTTAATCTTCTGTAGTTTTCTTTTTGCCCCATTGCTCTATGCAGAGGGCGCTTTAATTGATCTACAAAATGGCGTGATGCTTTCTCAACCACGAGACATACAATTCTTCACTTTGTATGACTTTCAAGGTCAAAAATTTACGAATGCCAATCTACAAGGCAAATGGACTTTGATGTTTTTTGGATTTACCAACTGCCCCGCGCTCTGCCCTACGACCATGGCTGAATTAGGAAATGCTTATAACCAACTGACTAAAAATCACATTAGCCCTCTTCCGCAAGTCGTTTTTGTTTCTGTTGACCCACAACGAGACACGGCTCAAAAAGTACATCTTTTTGCCACGACATTCAACAAAAATTTTATTGGGTTACGCACAGATGATTTAAAGACGCTCAATCAAATAACAAAAGATATGAGCGTGATGTTTACGAAAATTCCAAGCAACCCAAGCAATCGCGACCGCGATGCCAACGCCACTTACACTATCGATCATTCGGGAGAAATTATTGTCCTCAACCCGCAAGGTCAATTGATAGCTTTACTGACGATGCCCCACACTGCCCACTCAATTATGGCGGATTATAGCCGTTTAATAGCAGGGGGAAATGTTGACAATTCGCTAGGTGCTTTAAAAAAATAATTGCCCAAATCGATAACTGTCCAAGGGTAAGGAGTACTGGGTACTTTGAGTTGCCACTCTAGGCGTGCCGGAATCGCAATAAGCGAATAATAAGTGGAAACGTGATTGGTGGTCAGTGTAGCAACGGGATCTTGATTTACACCGCCCTCGTTGATTGGCGTCAGTAAAATTTTTTGTGCTAATATTGGTGTGATTTCTCGTTGATGCTTCTTCGCCCAGTGATACAAGTTATCATACCGCTCAAAAGATTGTGTCGTGGTAAAGGTAGGATAAGCTTTGGCAAATAAAGTATCCGCCCATCCTTTAGCTCGATAAGAATTCGTTGCAATTAAAAAATCATCCGCGCTGTGATCATTTTTATAAATTGAATTACGATTTGTTGACGTTCTTTCTTTAGCAAAATCGCGTACAAAAGGTGCAGAACTTACTTCAATACTTGCGCTTTGTTTTGCATCTGCAATAGTAAGCGTATAAGATTCATCAGGAGGCGTTGTCATTACCGCTTCACGCAACTGAGCAAAATTGTTGCTATTTTGCATCATATTCATCATTTGCGCAAAATAAGAAGGTCGCTCCACACGAATATAGGGGCCTACTGAATTAATGGCGCTATTTAATTCAATATAAAGTCCTTTTTCATTCATAGCAGTGACTGCCCCCAAGCTTGACCCCACATAACTTACGGTGGCAAAAGCATTCCCTAAATTAGGATGAAAAATCGCCACTGTGAGGTAAGGCGTCATTAAAGTGCGGTACTCTTGTGCCCAATCAAAATTACGAGCGATGATCATTTGCCCGCTCGTCGTCTCTGCTCCCGTCACACAGATGACGGAACACCCTAAACCAATTTTTTGTGCTTCTTCCGCCACATAGATCATCTGAACTGATTGATCAAGCAACATTAACCGTGAAGGACTTAAACCCGATGTTTTTGCAACGCCCGCTAAAAAATCTTTTTCTGCTTTAGGCAACGTAGTTTTTCGAATCCACAACACCACATTGCGGATGAAAGCATTCAATTTAAGCGAATGCTTATATTGTTTATAAAAATCATACAAAGGTTGTTTTAATAAAGCGCCATATTGCTCACCCATTTGCGTATACGTGCCATGCATATCAATAATATAAATGCCATTTTGTTTGGCAAGTGTAGCGCCTTGATAGCTTGCAACTAAGTGCGGTACCGATGCTTCTTCGGCAAAAGCATAGTAACAAAAAAGAAAACTTAATAGTAAAAAAACTATTTTTTTCACGTAAATTCACCCAATGCTTGACCTACTTTGATACGTTGCCCCACCACTTTATCATTTTGCCAATGCATAAGCTCTTTAGGCAATAAAACAATCGCCGTGGAACCCAAATAAAATCGTCCTAATTCCGCCCCTTTTTCCAAATAAATTTTTTGAGTGTGATACTGCCACGTTTGAACTTCATTAGTAGGTGGCGTCACTTGCCCATGCCATGTGACGGAAATACTAGCAACAATCATAGCGCCTACTAAAATAACCGCCATGGGCCCATGAATCGTTTGAAAAATACAAATAACACGCTCATTGCGTGCAAAAATACCTGGGATATCTTGAGCGGTTTGTTGATTCACTGAAAATAATCGTCCAGGAACATAAATCATCTCAACGAGCTCTCCTCCAAAAGGCATATGTACTCGATGATAATCCTTGGGCGCTAAATAAATAGTCGCAAAAGCTCCTTGTGAAAATGTCTCTACCCACGGATGTACTTCTCCCAACAGATCTTTTAATGCGTAAAACTGCCCTTTAGCTTGCAACAATTGCCCA
Source organism: uncultured Gammaproteobacteria bacterium (assembly GCA_964471475.1). Taxonomy (GTDB): domain Bacteria; phylum Pseudomonadota; class Gammaproteobacteria; order CAISUE01; family CAISUE01; genus JAJNBD01. The sequence continues at coordinate 20,609 of CAYYFQ010000002.1, read as the reverse complement.
TCGTTTATTGTACCAAATTCGCTCAATGTACCATCAGCTGGAGAAACCAAAATACGAGGATCGGCGTCAATAGGGCGAGCACCTGCTTTTAATTCTCGCGTAAAAAAATCATTAAAGTTATCAAATTCGAAAGGATTTTGAATAAGGGCCTCATCAAGATTCACCTCATAATGCCGGATGAATTGTTTGATAAAGAGATTTTTAATTGGCTCCAACTCGCAGTTAGCCAACCCACCAACTAAACGTGATAAAAATTTTTGTGGAAAAACATATTGCCAAGTACTTTTCGTAAACATAACGTATTTTATAAAATGATGAATTAAGAGGACGGCATTTCAACATGCCGTACTGTTTTTGCCACTTTATCCAAAACCCCATTAATATATTTATGGCTTCCGGTGGCCCCAAAAGTTTTGGCCAATTCTAAGGCTTCATTGATGATCACACGATACGGAATATCCATGCGCTCCATAAATTCAAACACAGCCAAACGCAAAATACTTTTTTCCACAGGATCTAAATCCGCCAATGGCCGATCTAAATGATCTTTATACACTTCATCCAATACAGAAGCTTGCTTAGTCACATGTTCAAAAGCCTCAATAAAATAAGCCTGATCTGCTTTTTGAAAATTAGGTTTTAATTGAAAAGCCAATAGGATATCGGCAGTGGGCATTCCTGAAATTTCCCATTGATATAAAGCCTGCGTCAGTAAAAACCGTGCTTGCTTACGTTTTGGCACTAAAGAGTTGCTCATGATTAAGCCATTAAATAAATAAAGGGCATCATAACATATTTATTCCTTGAAGCGATGACTAAAAAATGTCATTTCATTAAGGCAAGACTAAACACGTTTATAGTTATTACCGTCTAATTGATTAATATGTTCGGCGAGTGCGTGCATTTTTAACCACTCTTGCTTAGTGAAGCTATGGCTACTTGTAACAACGGGGATATCATAATCTTGAATGATTTCTTCTTTGAATCCCCATTGAGTTTTTTCTGTAAAAAGCTCTGTGCCACGCAATAGCATAAGTGGGTAAGCTTTTACGGAGGTAGCACCATGCTGATAAACAAAATCCAGACTTTGTTGGAAAGAATGCAAGGTTTGTGTTGGTAACCCATAGATAAGGCTAACCTCATAAGGTATGTGCCGTTGCTTTAATAAAAGCATTTTTTCTCTTACTTGTTCCATGTTATTTTTACGATTGATCACGATTGACTCTTGCTCAATCGCTGTTTGTAAACCAAACTCTAAAAAGATATTGAGCTGCTGACATAAAGTAATAAATGTATTTCCTAACTCGCCTTTAATTAATTCAAAACGTGTTTGTAATGAAAGCATAGCTTTTAAGTTAATACGTACCGCTTCTTGTAAAACTTTAATGTAAGATGTGCCCATATTAAAAATAGGGTCAAGCACGTTGATTTTTTGCACTTGTCGCTCTTTAAATAAAGAGAGCTCAGCAAATACTTTATCAAGTGAATGATGATAGACTTTGTTATGTAACAAATCGCGATGCGCACAGAAACTACAGCGAAATGGGCATCCCCGTTTGGTCTCCATACGAACCATGGGTTGGCATTGCAAAATCCTTAATTCTTTCGTCAAATATGGAGAAGGGATGTGCTCAAAAGCCACATTTTCCATGAGGTGTTGGGGTGTCTGTTGTGCCTTGATTTGCAATTCAGTATTTGTCAAAATACTATAAAGTGCCGCCTCTGCGTAACCACTAATAAAATATTGGCAATCAGGATATTGTTCTACTAATAAAGACTGATTTTCTGCATAAGAAATCTGGTATCCTCCTAAAATAAATCCGCCTCTAAATCCTTTTTGTCTTAAGTTTTTCATCAGCGGATGAACAGCAAACTCTGACCATACATAGCAAGCGATCGCAATAAATTGATAATGTTCTATATCATACTGCGCTAACAAGGTCTCGCTGTAATAGTCAGTATTTTTGTAATCAGACATCGTTAATAAATTAAAAGAATGGTGTGCTACTGTGAATTCTTTCAGGTACTCTGGCTGATTTTTTAAGTAACTCATGAGTGAGGCAATTGAAAGCGATGTTGGCAAATCGCCAAGTCGAATTAAATCAAAAGAAATAATCAGCAATTTTTTCATTAAAGTTTGGCTTGCAAAGTAGAAGAGCCTTGTTGCGTCAACTGTTGATCAATTGCTGTAATGATAGATTCTAACTTAAACTCATCGTCGTTAAGAATAACGATATCAGCAAACTCTTTACCTGGTTTAGTATGTTTTTTGTAAGCTCCAAAGATTTCTGGAAATCGGCTAAGTGTGGTTTTATAATCGATGCCGCGCGTTTGTTCATCACGTTCAATGCGTCTCAATAGACAAAAACCACTGGGTGTTTTCACATAAACTTTAATATCAAATAAGTCACGTAATCTTGGATTAAGAAGCACCAAAACACCATCCACTACTATAATGGGTTTGGGGGTAAATGGTTGTTTTTCTCTTGTAGCAAGTGGTGTGTGAAAATCAAGTACGGGGACATCTGTTGTTATATTTTGTTTTAATAGTTTCAGATCATGAATGAATTGCTCAGAGTCCCACATAATAGGATCATCAAGACAGATATTGGCTGGTATCTCAGTTGGATGTTTATAGTAACGATCAGCAGAGAGCAATAAAAGCTTTTTTTTATAATGTTCTTTCAATCCTTGGGCAAGCGTCGTTTTGCCTGAACCAGAAGCGCCTGAAATACCGACAATGATGGGGTGTGGCATAAAAAAGAATAGAAAAAAAATATAACTATATCACTTCTTTATGACTTAAATCCAGAATAAATCTTTTACTATGGTAGCGGGAATGACGATGAGTTTTGTGTACGAAGGACAAGCTTAGATAACTTGAAATAGACTTTTTCAGATAATTATTCGCAACTTACTCTAAGCTTGTGATGCCAAGTAAAGGCAAGCGGGTTTCTGAAGCAGGGATGCTGAAGTAAAGCCTACAGAATGTACTTGTAGCGTCCCGCGAGGCTTTACCTGGGGTCACAAGCTATGGTCACGTTTTGCGGATAATTATCTGAAAAACTGTAGCTCGTTTGCTCAAACGAAGCCCTCACTAGTATCCACGCAACTTATGCTATACTCTGCAGTTTTTATGCAGAGCATCCTTTAAAGATTGCAAAAACTATGTCATTTAAAAAAACTTTCTCGCGCTGGATCTTCGTCATTTTAAGTACGCTCATCACGATTTTAATTCTATTGGGCATTGGCTATTTATACATGGAAGCTTATTTGCCTGATGTCAGCGCCTTGCGCGATGCCGAACTACAAGTCCCCTTAAAAATTTATACGGAAGAAGGCAGTTTATTGGCAGAATTTGGCCAAACACAGCGTATGCCACTTTCTTATGATCGCATTCCTCCTCTCTTAATTGATGCCGTTGTCGCCACGGAAGATCAACGCTTCTTTGAACACCATGGAATTGATTTGCCAGGCCTCACGCGTGCCGCTTGGGAGCTTGCTACTACTGGCACTAAAAGCCAAGGGGGCAGTACCGTCACCATGCAAGTAGCGCGTAACTTTTATTTAAGCCGTGAAAAAACTTTTGGGCGCAAATTCAATGAAATTTTATTAGCACTCAAAATTGACCGCCAGTTATCCAAACCAAAAATCATGGAGCTGTATTTAAACGCTATTTATTTAGGCAAACGTGCCTATGGTGTTGAAGCAGCTGCACGTGTTTATTTTGGGAAGCCTTTAAATGAATTATCTCTTCCTGAATTAGCACTTATTGCAGGCTTACCCAAAGCACCCTCTGCTATCAACCCAATTGCAGATCCTATCGCAGCTAAAGCACGGCGCAATCATGTGTTAGAAAGAATGATGTTACTAGGATATATCGATAAAAAAACTTATCAAGCTGCCCTTGATACACCTCTCGATGCTAATTATCATCCGCCAGAAGTCACTACAAGCGCCCCTTACGTGGCTGAAATGGTGCGTACCCTCATGGAATCAAGTTATGGAACGGCCGCTTATACCCAAGGTTACAAAGTGTATACCACCATTGATGATAGTGACCAACAATATGCTAACCAAGCAGTGCGTCAAGGCGTTCTCGCCTATGACAGACGTCATGGCTTTCGAGGGGCTGAACAAAATTTAGGTGCCTATAAAGAAGAAGTACGTCAAAATTGGGAAGACACGTTAGCAGGAATTGATAGCCTCAATGGGCTCATCCCCGTGGCGATCACGAATGTCGGAGATAAAGCCATCACTGTGTTAGACACTAATGGTCAATTGATTACTTTAGATCCTCCTACTTTAGCCTGGGCAATTCCCAATAAAAAAACGATTAGCGATGTTTTTAAAGTGGGAGACGTCATTCGTATCGAGCGTCAAGACACTCATTGGGCACTCTCTCAATTACCAAAAATTCAAGCAGCTCTCGTATCCTTAGATCCTAACAATGGTGCCATCCGTGCTTTGGTCGGTGGTTTTTCTTTTTATGACAGCAATTTTAATCGCGTTACGCAAGCGACGAGACAACCAGGCTCAAGCTTTAAACCCTTTGTCTATGCCGCCGCCTTTAACAAGGGCTACACATTAGCCAGTATTTTTAACGACTCACCCATTTCTTTTTATAATTCTTGGTCGCATAGCACATGGTCACCCGGGAATGATGATGGTAAATATTGGGGTCCGCTGCCCTTGCGTCGCGCTTTAGCGCATTCGCGCAATACTGTGAGCATCCGTTTACTACAAGCCATGGGGCTAAAATATTTTTTAAGTTATCTTGCTAATTTTGGTTTTAACGTCGATAAAGTGCCACATAATATGACAATCGCTTTAGGAACCCCCGAATTAACGCCTTTAGAAATGGCAACGGCTTATTGCGTATTCGCCAATGGTGGATATCGAATTTCGCCTTACCTCATTGAACGAGTAGAAGATCGAAAAGGCAATGTTATTTATCAAGCCAACCCAAAAACAGTTTGCACCACTTGCGCCCTTGAGAACGTTCCTGTGAGTCCAGGCGCTGAAACTGCAGCTCCGGGCGTTTCTACGGATGCCACAAATTTACCTACCACTCAACCAGCACTTACCAATACTGCTCAGCAGCTCCCAGCCAATCTTGCGCCTCGCGTCATCAGCCCACAAGTAGCCTTTTTAGTCACTCAAGGCATGCAGGAAGTCGCGCGTACAGGAACAGGAGCTGCGTTACGCGCTTTAAACCGTAACGATCTTGCAGGTAAAACCGGTACTACGAATGATTATGTGGATGCTTGGTTCTCTGGTTTCAATAGCGACTTAGAAACTACCGTATGGATTGGCTTTGATAAAATTCAATCCTTAAATGAATATGGTGCCAAAGTCGCATTGCCCATTTGGATGCAATATATGGGCCAAGCCTTAGGAGGGAAGCCAGAACACACGATGGCAGTCCCTCCTGGCATTATTGCTTTAAATATTAATCCTTCAACAGGTGTCTTAACCGGATCTGCCAATGTAGGTGTCCCTGAATATTTTGATGAAAATCATTTACCTTCCAATGCAGAAGCCGCCATCAAATCACAAGCCAATAGCAAAAATAATGAAACTATTAATGAAGAAGATGGTAGTGATGAAGATGCAACAACTACCGAAGAATCAAACAACACAAATCCTTCCAGCAATGCAGCCGCTGAGGAGAATAATAAAGCTACTCCAGCAGCAACCAACGATAAAACAGCTAAGACAGCACCGCCTACGTCGCCTGCAACCACTACTGTGCAAGCTAGCGATTCGCTCAATACCAAAGACGATGGCGATGACGAAAAGCATTTATTTTAGTATATGAAACCATCACTCCTTAAAAAACTTGAGCACTTAAGTGAACGCCACGAAGAACTCGGACATTTACTCAGTCAACCAGATATCATGAATGACAGCAACCGCTTTCGTGAACTATCTAAAGAATATGCTCAACTAGAACCACTGGCTTTAGCACAGAGAACCTATCAGCAATGCCTTAAAGAATCAAATCAAGCGGAGCAAATGCTTGCTGCTGAAAGCGATCCCGAATTAAAAGCCATGGCAGAAGAAGAATTTTATGCCCTACGTGATCAACTTGAGCAAATTGAAAAAGAACTACAAATTTTACTGCTCCCTAAAGATCCACACGATGAAAACAATGTTTTTTTAGAAATCCGTGCCGCCGCAGGCGGCGATGAATCTGCTATTTTTGCTGGCGATCTTTTCCGTATGTATCATAAATATGCCGATTTAAAAGGCTGGCAAGTGGAAATTATCCACTCTAACGAAGGCGAACATGGTGGGTATCGCATCATCATTGCACGTATTATCGGCCATGGTGCTTATTCTCATTTAAAATTTGAATCTGGTGCTCATCGCGTACAACGCGTGCCTGAAACTGAAGCGCAAGGTCGCGTCCATACGTCCACTTGTACCGTGGCTATTTTGCCTGAAATTGATGAAGTAGAATCAATTCATATTAACCCAGCTGATTTAAAAGTTGATACTTATCGGGCTTCAGGCGCAGGGGGGCAACATGTCAATAAAACCGATTCCGCCATTCGTATCACTCATATTCCCACAGGCCTCGTCGTGGAATGCCAAGATGAGCGTTCACAACATAAAAATCGCGCACGTGCCATGTCGCTATTGAGTGCTCGATTATTAGATGCTGAACGCTCCAAGCAACAAAAACAGCAAGCTGAGCATCGGCGTAATTTAGTTGGGACGGGGGATCGCTCTGAACGCATTCGTACCTATAATTTCCCACAAAGTCGCTTAACCGATCACCGCATTAATTTAACTTTGTACAAATTAGATCAAATTATGGAAGGGGGTTTAGATGAAGTAATTGGCCCTCTCATTCGCGAATACCAAGCCGATTTATTAGCAGAGATAGGATAAGTAGAGTATGTTTACCGGCATTATTTCTCATCAAGGCACTCTTAAAACGATTAAACCTTTAGCTCACGGCGCCCGTTTTGAAATTGAAACGAATTTTGATCATTTTGAACGGGGGGAAAGTATCGCTGTGGACGGCTGCTGTTTAACAGTTGTGGAATTTGAAAATCACCGTTTTTGGTGTGACATCTCACCTGAAACGCTCGCCATCACGACGTTAAAAAATTTTCATCTCACACAAAAAGTAAATTTAGAAAAAGCACTTAAGTTAGGTGATCGCTTAGGTGGACATTGGCTCACGGGCCACATTGATCATACCGCACAAGTCAGCTTCATTGATCGCAAGCAAGATTTTTGCCGCATGGCTTTCGATGTATCGATGCATCGAGAAAGCTTAAACTATCTTATCCCCAAAGGCAGCATTACTGTTAATGGCGTGAGCTTAACCGTCAATACGGTGGATCAAAAAAATGCTTCTTTTGAAGTCATGCTCATTCCAGAAACTTTAGCGCTTACCAATTTATCGCATTTAAAACTTCAAGATTTAGTAAATGTAGAATTAGATTGGATGAGTAAACTCATTGTAAAACAATGCAGAGAATATCTTCACCATCATAAGGAGCTTTCATGAAAATTCTTAAACCTAAAGAGCTACAAACGCAAGCTCAAATTGCCATTGTCGTCAGCAAATTTAATGAAGAAGTAACAGAAAAATTATGCGCAGGCTCTGTACAAGCACTACAAGCTCATGGAGTGACGGATAAACAATTAACCATTGTATGGGTACCAGGTGCTGTAGAAATTCCACTTGCTGCCAAACGCTTAGCAATGACAGAAAAATATGCAGGCATTATCGCTCTGGGCGCTGTCATTCAAGGAGAAAGCGATCACCATATTTATGTTAATGAATTTGTAACTCATGGTTGTTTAAAAGTTTCGCTAAAACATAATGTGCCTGTCTTATTTGGTGTACTGACCACTCACAATGAAGACCAAGCGTTGGCGCGCTCAAACAACGACTGTAATAAAGGCCACGATGTAGCAATTGCCTTATTAGAACTGCTCTCTACTTTCAATCAAATGGAATGAGCTTAACTATTGGAGAAGCACTCAAAGAAGCGCGAAATCTATTAAATAAATCTGCCACTCCTGATTTAGATGCGCAATTATTACTTGCCTTTATTTTAAATAAAACTCGCGGTTTTATTTTAGCCTACCGCGACCAATTTTTAACCGGCGAACAACTCACACATTTCTATCAGCTATTGCAACAACGCTCCCAGCAAATTCCCATGGCTTATTTACTTGGTAAAAAATCTTTTTGGACTTTTGAGCTCGCCATTACACCAGATGTTTTAGTACCACGTGAAGAAACTGAAATCTTAATTGAAAAAGTTCTTGAAGATTATAGATTAGTTCAGGACCTCGCCGTATTAGATTTAGGAACCGGTTCTGGTGCGATTGCCATTGCGCTTGCGATTGAAAACCCGACTTGGGAAATTACTGCTCTCGATATCAACCCTAATGCACTTGGTTTAGCTAAAAAAAATGCTAACCAACTGGCATTAACTTATCATTTTCACCCCATTTCCTTTGTACACAGCGATTGGTTCGAAACACTCACTCCATTTCATCAATACGATATCATTGTGAGCAACCCCCCTTATTTAGCTCCTGATGATTCCCATTTAGTTGATACTGAAATCACCCACGAACCACGCCTCAGTTTAATAGCCGAAGCTAATGGGCTTGCTGCTTATCATATCATTGCTGCAAACGCTAAAAACTTTTTGCATTCAGAAGGACGAATTTATTTAGAACATGGCGCCACACAAGAAAAGGATATTAAAAATATTTTTGAAGAAAAAGGATTTAAGTGGATTAACTGCTATAAAGATTTAGCAGGCAATCCACGCGTGAGTGTGTTTTACAATCTTTCAAATAATTAGGGCGTGTTGACAATGTGTCACAAGCTTAAGATAACTTGCGAATACTTATAGCCTTTAAGATTTAGTTTCAGACAAGGCGCAAGTGAATGAGTCGAGGGAGTGTACATAGACGTACATGACCGAAGGCGAATGAACTTGCAACACCGTATGAAGCTAAATGTTAAAGGCTATATCTGAAAGACTGTAGAATGCGCTAAGTGAGTTTAGCTAGAGAGCCGGGAGCCCTAAGACCGGCGTAAATCCTCTCACCACCTCACGAGGCGTAGAAACACGTGCTGGCGTCGTACGATGAGAGGGTGTGCTTCCTCCAGCGCCACTTCCGCCGTCATTTAATAGAACCCCCGGATACGATGGCTTACGCACACCACTCCCAGAAGTGCTTACTGGTAGTGTCGCTAGCGATCCACCTCTAGATCGTGCAGCAGACGCCGGTGGAAGGCTCCCCTTAGCGCCATTAGAAGGCGAAAATAGCGACGATTCTGTAGGGCAAGAAGTGACGGCTTCTGATGCCTGGGGGACATCGGGGGCGCTCGTTGGTTCAGACAACTCCACACCACTTTTCTCTCCGGCTTTAGTTGATTGTGCTGGAAGCCCAAGAGAATCCGTAGACGTGTTTAAATCTGGGGTTGATGCCCCACCGACAGGGGGAACACCTCCTACAAGAGGCGCATGCTGTGGATCTCTCGCACACACAGAATCTAAAGAACCCGCAGAGTTCGTTAAACCTGCGCTAGTACTGCCGTCACTAGCGGATGCTCCTTCCTCCATTCCCGCTCCTTCCAATACCATCTTCCCAAATATATAATCGTCATCTTCCCAAAATTCTAAAGGCATTCCGGTGGCGCTCGAAATGGTTGGTATCGCAGGTTCAACGGCTTGAGAAGGGAAGAGTTCAGCTCCCTCATCTAGAATTTTCTGAAATAATAGAGGATAGTATCGATAAACAGCAGCATGAAAATGCAAGAAGCTGCCGGTCCCTCCCAAATCACGAGCTAACGGTATATAAGTAGCGCCCAGTGCACTTGCCAGTTGGTTAGAAGCGTCTTTAACAGTGACTTGTTGAGAAGATTCTCCAACCAGAGAAGATTGCGTATCAACAAGTTGTGTAAGCTTCGCTGTTACGTTTTGAAAAGTTTTATCTTTTGCAAAAATATTCTTAGCGTCGCCCTGAACATCGGGAACAGGATTCAAAAGAAAGCTCTGAAAAGTCTCACAGAGATTTTTTAAATTTTGTAACTGTTCCGAATAACGCTTGTACTTTTCAATATGCTCTGTAGACTCTGTTTGAGCAAAATCACTGACTTCTTGCAAACAGAAATCTTGTAAATTTTTTTTTAACTGTATTAATCTATCCAGCGTGCTAACTAACTCAAGGGGAAGGGATATAGGAAAAGTCATGGGCGTAATATACTCCAGTTATCGTTATAGCTATTTTTAAAATTGTATGGAAATAATAAGGAGCTATTATCCTACATTCGAAAACTGCTATCTACTACGAAAGCCTACTGCATTGAAAATGTTGTTCTAATTTATACTGCAAGTTGATTTTACTAGATTAGGTTTAACAGCGCCCCCTATCCTGAAATCTTACAAAAAGTTTCCTTGATAAAAAATCGTGCGCTTACAAAGGCCAAAATATATAATGCCGGAAGCACCCACAGCGCATGTTGAAAGTTAGCAAAAGTATAATTAGTGGCAACCGAAGTCAAACTAATTGCATGATGTTGATCCATCAACCAACCAATGAGCGGTTGAAAGATCGCACCACCAAATACGATCATCATATTATTGAACCCATTGGCAGCGCCTGTTAACTGCAAAGGCTGAATATCTCGAATCACCGCAAATGCCAGTGATTGACCACTCGCAGCAATTCCAATCGCCGCTAACTCGATAGTAATCCAGCCACTGGAATTATGTGGCCAATAAATTAAACCTATTGATCCCAAAAGCCCAAAAAGTGCTGCTATCCATAAAGGAGCCACACGATGTTTTATCCAATCCGACAACCAACCAATCGCAGGCGACATTAATGCTACTGCTAGCCAAATAACTGAAATAAAACTTGCCGCGTGTAAATTACTTAAATGATAGCTAATCGTTAAAAATGGCACTCCCCACAGCCCAGCAAAACTGGCAATAGGCGCCCAAATCGCGAAAGAATAAATACCAATCGCCCAGGTTTGTTTATGGTGCAACACTGTTTTGAGATTAACCCATACTTTGCCTTTGCTATAACTATGAGCAAATGCTTTTTGTTCGCTCGTTTCTTTTAAAAAATACCGAAAAACAGCCGCCAACACTATCCCTACGATGCCAAAAATAATCATGCTAAGCCGCCACCCCATTTTATCAATCATGAAAGCTAATGGCGTTTGTCCCCCAATGGCTCCTAATGAACCCACTAATTGCGTCACCCCCGCAAAAAAAGCAAACACGTGCAACGGTAACCAGCGAGTAGCCAAATATAAAGAGCCCAAAAAAGCAAATGCAGAGCCTGCTCCCATCAAAAATCGCCCTACACCTAACATGGGCACGTGCGCTGCCATACCAAAAACGATGGCGCCTACTGCACAAATAAAAACGACCCAAGGCAATACTGTTCTAGCACCAAAGCGATCAAGCAACAATCCAGCAGGGATTTGCATAAAGGTATAGGAATAAAAATAAACCCCTGATAAAGAGCCTAATATAGCTGCAGACATATGAAAGCTCTGCATTAATGAAAGAGCCATCACTCCAGGTGCTACTTGCAAAACAAAATCATAAAAATAAAAACAAGTGCCCAGTAAAAAAATAAAAAACCCAAATCGAGTGAGTGTTGATTGCATGCCAATTTCATCCAAAAAGTTGCTATTTTAACAGTTTAAAGTTGACAAAACATCCACACCACGAGATCATTAAGCCCTTAAATATTTAACAATTACACTCATGGAATTCAAACGGTCTATTGGGGCTCTCGGTCTCTTATTTGCAGGAATCGGTAGCATTCTTGGTTCAGGTTGGCTTTTTGGGCCCTTGTACGCCGCACAAATCGCTGGTCCCTCCGCGATTATTTCTTGGATACTAGGAGCATGCCTCATGATTTTTATCGCGCTAACTTTTGCAGAGTTAGGAAGCGCTTTCCCTGTTGCGGGGGGAATCGTGCAATATGCGCATAAAAGCTATGGCGCTTTAGTAAGCTTTATCACGGGCTGGATGGTATGGATTTCAAGCGTCAGTGTAGCACCCATTGAAAGCCTCGCCATGATTCAATATGCAGCAAACTATATTCCCAGTTTAGTCCAAAAAGAAGACACTACCACAGTTTTAACCGACAAAGGCATTCTCGCCGCTGCTCTTGTTATGCTGCTCATGTGTGCTTTAAATTATTATGGCGCTAAATTTTTTAGTCGTTCGAATAGCATCATCACATCGCTGAAGCTCATTGTTCCTACAGCTACTATTCTTTTATTATTCACCATAAGTTTTCATAGTAGTAATTTTCATGCACCTGCCAATGGAGGTTTCGCACCCTTTGGTTGGCATGGGATACTCGCTGCTTTGCCGTTGGGAGGCGTTATTTATTCCTTCATTGGCTCAAATACTATTTTGCAATTAGCCGCGGAAACTAAAAACCCTCAACGTAATATTCCTATGGCTTTAATTAGCTCCATCTTTTTTTGCATGTTACTTTATGTCAGCTTACAAATAGTGTTTATTGGGGCTTTATCCCCAAGCAATTTATTAGATGGATGGCATAAGCTGCAATTTGTGGGGGATAGTGGCCCATTTGCAGGAATTATCAGTGCACTTGGGATTGGTTGGTTTGTGATTATTATTTACGCCGACGCTGTCATTTCTCCTTTTGGAACAGGTCTTATTTTCACCACTTCTGCTGCACGAGTAAGCTACAGTTTAAGTGACATTGGTTTTTTCCCGAATTTTTTACACAAGCTTTCTAAGCGAGGTGTGCCATTACGCGGGATGCTAGTTAACTATCTGGCAGGCTTAGTATTGTTACTGCCTTTTCCTGCTTGGCAAAAAATGGCAAGCTTTATTATTTCTTGTTTTATTACTTCTTGTATTATTGGGCCCGTGGCTTTAATTGCTTTACGCCATACTCATCCGCATCACACAAGACCATTTCGTCTGCCTTGCGCCAATTTTTTCGGAATAATCGCTTTTTATATCTGTAACTTATTAATTTATTGGACGGGGTGGCACACCGTCTCCAAAATGATGATAGCTATGCTAATTGGGTGCGTTTTATTTATTTTTTTCTCTTTTCGCAAAAGTCGTAAATATTTTTGGCATGCGTGGAAATACGCCTGGTGGGTAGCACCATACTTTTCAGGGATGGCGGTGATCTCTTTCTATGGTAGTTTTGGTCATGGAAGGAATAAACTCCCTTTTGGTGACGATTTTGCAGCGATTGGCTTATTAACCTTAGTGATTTTTTATATCACGATTCAATTATCGAAGCGTAAGTCTATCAGTCAGCACTAATTAGACATCTCATTCATTAGACTTCTAGCATCACATAGTATTTTGTTTTGAGAGCAACGCGCGTTGCTGCTCGAGGAGCGACTGTATAAAAACATACCTGAGCACCAAGAACAAAAGGCAACGACGCTATCAAAAAAAGACAAAGGAATGCAAAAAATCTATTTTACCCTTGCAATTTCGGTAATGGGACCTCGTTTTCTGTGCAAAGCGTTATAAACTTTAATGCGTCAGGGGTTAACTCTTCAGAAGGTTCAGTGGGCAGCTGTGCCATTTCGCTCAACACACCTTGACAGGCAAGAATCAATGGAGATGTTGCTAAAGATATTTCCGTAGAATGAAATAGGGCACTTATTGACGGGAGTACTTTTTGCGTATAATTTCTATAGCATAGTAGTGAATGTTCTGCAATTACTCTGTCTAACATGAGGAAAGGTAAGGAATGTATTTTTTCTTCCGCTGACATATTTTCAGTTAGGAAAATTGCTGCTTGTGCAGGTGCAGCCGCCTCTGCCATTAACAAATTTGAAGCATCCCGCTCGTGCCTTGCTTGTTCTAAAAATGTTACAAAGCGTAGAAGAATATGACAACGTTCAGGGTAGGAAAAAAAATACCCTACTTTATTAAAAAGTTTTTTAAATGGCTCACTTAAGCATTGTGCCTCATTTTCAAACACATTATAATACCTTAAAAGACAATAAACAAAAGTTGGATAAAAAGTGTTAGGAGCAGGCATCATGGCAAACTCCAGAATCGTTTCCTTCAAAAAATTATAATGAAGTAAAAATGGTATTAAAAGCACTTCTAATGTCTGAGGCTTGTCTGTTAACACCGGAGATAGTTGGGGGGCCACCACAGAGGATGTATATTCCCAATACGGAAGTGAGGAAATTTTCTTTGCTATTACATCCTGATTAGGTAAAAGCTGTCGACAAACACCAGGTGGTTTGGATAATAACCATGCAAAAATTACCTCGGCAAATGCTCTTGTGTTAGGGTCGAAGTAAGAATAAGCGCCACGAGAAGTGAGCGCTGCAATAACGAACCGCTCAAAATCATCTCCACAAACGCGAGATACGATATCCAAGATACACGAGATATAAGGAGTCTTTTTTAAGTACCTGTTTTCTAGAATCTCCCCTTCAAGTAACTTAATAAGAATATCGAGATAGCGATCAGGATATTTTTCCTTGATACAGTTAAATAAGTTCTCTATGCCTTGGGAAACACCTATAATATTCTGATCGGTCGCTTTTAGAAAAAAACATAAGGCGTTAAAACCGTCGCTGTTCATCACCAAAGGGTCAAGATCTGAGTCAATTAACTGCGCTACCACTCCATTTAAAAATCTCAAATTCTCTTCGTCCATCGGTCCCTCTAAATATTTTTCCATAACAACATGTAATAAAGATTGACCACCAGGCCCTCTGATGTTTTTCACCTCAAGGTGCTCAATACCCCCATTTGTGCGACCATAAGTATTAATATATTCGGCATAGCGGCAAAATTGTAACGTTGCTTCATCAAGTGGTTGAGTTTGTGGTGAGCTACTATCGATACCCATAAAATTTTCCTAGTAAAATAAAAAATATGCTAATTTTAGCAAAGAAATATTAATAGAAGCTTAATGGCAAAATAGACAAAAAACTTAATATGCCTAGCCATGAGAATAAACCATTGACAAAACAAACGCTTGCGGGACGATAGATTTCCTGATAAACTTATTAGCCTTTTTCAAATGATTTTAGATAAATTTTGGAGTTTTCCATGTACGCAGTCATCATCACCGGCGGCAAACAATACAAAGTAGCCGAGGGAGATACCCTAAGAATAGAAAAATTACCAGCCGATGTTGGCACATCTGTCAATTTCGATAACGTATTAATGCTTGTAGACGGTGAAAAAATCACCATTGGTACTCCTAACGTTGATAAGGCTTCAGTCACTGCTGAAGTCACTCATCAAGGTCGCTTAGATAAAGTTAAAATTATTAAGTTTCGTCGACGTAAACATCATCGTAAACAAATGGGGCATCGCCAAAGCTTTACGCAAGTAAAAATTACTCAAATTAAGGCGAGCTAGGAGATAAGACATGGCAACGAAAAAAGCTGGTGGTAGTACAAAAAATGGTCGCGATTCGCACTCGAAACGGCTTGGTTTAAAAAAATTTGGTGGCGAAGCTGTATTAGCCGGCAATATCATTATTCGTCAACGCGGCACTAAATATCGCGCTGGTAAAAATGTAGGCATCGGTAAAGACCACACTTTATTTGCTTTAACTGCGGGTGTAGTTCAATTTAAATTGGGTGGTCGCCCGTTACGTCAAGTGGTAAGCGTAGAAGAAAGAGCATCATAGATTATCAACCCATCTGCTTATCTCTAAATATAAAAACCCGCCTAAGAGCGGGTTTTTATATTTAAAAAATTTTTATTGCAGTTTGGCTTTTACCTCTATAGTCTTTCAGATAATTAGTCGTGAAATCTGAAAGACTATATAATACTAAGCCGGTTTCCCATCTATTTTTCTAAAAATAATGCGTCCTTTAGTTAAATCATAAGGGGTCATTTCGACACGCACACGATCCCCTTCCAAAATTCGAATATAATTCTTACGCATTTTTCCAGACACGTGGCACAAAATGGTGTGTCCACTATCCAGCTGGACGCGAAACATAGTATTAGGTAAAGCTTGCGAAACGACGCCTTCCATCTCAATAATATCTTCTTTAGCCATGCATTCTCCACTTCTGGTTTATTTTTTCAAGAAGGCCATTCTAAGCGAAAGGCCTTGGTATAGCAAATGCGAGGGAAGCCTCTGACAAATCGAGCATAAAGGAAAAGTAGGTGAAACTCATGCCTTATAAAAATTCCACTGGATCCACATCCAAATACCAACGCACTTTGTTAGCTAATTTAATTTTGGATATTTGAGGAATCAATTGAGCAAGCAGTTGTTGCAAATCATGGCGCTTTGCACTAATACATAAAATTTGGGAGCGATAATAGCCTGCGCGTTTGGCTTGCAAAGCAGCAATAGGCCCCAAAAGTAAAACAGTTGATGCACAAAGAAGTTCACTCATCGTCATAATTTCTTTTAAAAAATCACGGGCTACTTCTGTATTTTTTGCTTCAGCTCCAATAAGCGCTGCATAATAAAAAGGAGGTAATTCCGCCAATGCACGTTGTTGCAAACAAATTTTGGCAAAATGCATATAACCTTGCGGCTTACATAAATCATGCCACAAAGGATGTTCAGGCCAATAGGTTTGCACAAATACCTCTCCTGGTGAATCTGCACGCCCCGCTCTTCCCGCCACTTGTAATAATAATTGTGCTAAGTGTTCAGGACCGCGAAAGTCAGGGCTATATAAACCACTATCTGCATTTAATATACCCACCATTGTCACGGCAGGAAAGTGATGGCCTTTGGCTAACATTTGCGTACCTAACAAAATTAACGATTC
This sequence comes from uncultured Gammaproteobacteria bacterium, assembly GCA_964471475.1. Lineage (GTDB taxonomy): Bacteria > Pseudomonadota > Gammaproteobacteria > CAISUE01 > CAISUE01 > JAJNBD01. Next base: position 3,814 of record CAYYFQ010000002.1, on the reverse strand, counting down.
ATCTTTATTCACTTGCGTTAAGATTTTTTCAAAACTATTTTTTTTAGTCGTTGAATCGCGATCCACTCGCAAAATAGGGGTCTTTGGAAAATATTCCCGGAGTGTTTCTTCTAATCGTTGGGTTCCAAAACCCAACGGTTGCATACTTGCTTGACATTGTTGGCAATGAAAATAAATTTTTTGGGAATGCCCACAGTGATGACACACTAATTTAGGCGGTTTAGCATGATAAGTTAATCGCGTATCACAATGCTTACACTCCGGTGACATTCCACATGCGGGACAAAACCATGCTGGCGCAAAACCACGACGATTTAAAAATAATAACACTTGTTTGTTAGCTTCGAGATGTTTTTTGATTTGCGCTAGCAGCTCTTCAGATAAACCATCTTGTAATTTTTTTTGCCTAAGATCAATCAAATACCACGTAGGCATTTTTGCACCTTGCACACGCTCCAAAAGCGTTAATTCAATATAACGATTTTTTTGCGCATTGTGTAAACTTTCTATTGAAGGTGTAGCAGATCCCAATACAATAGGGATATTTAGCATGTTAGCCAGCACGACAGCGCAATCGCGTGCGGAATAACGAATACCTTCTTGCTGCTTAAAAGAGCTATCATGTTCTTCATCGACGATGATAACGCCTAAATTTTTAAATGGCACAAATAAAGCGGAACGTGTGCCGATAACTACTTTCGCCTCTCCCACACGTGCCGCTTGCCACGCCAAAGCACGCTCTGTATCGTTTAGTCCAGAATGCAAAGCACAGATTTGACTACCAAAACGTTTTTCAAAGCGACTCATTGTTTGTGGGGTTAAACCAATTTCAGGTACGAGCACTAAAGCCTGCTGCCCATGCTTTATAATTTCAGCTATCACTTGTAAATACACTTCTGTCTTACCACTGCCCGTTGCACCGTTTAACAAAAAAGCTTGAAAGCTACCTTGACTTGAGAGAATACGCTTCACAGCAGTTTGTTGAGAAACAGTGAGCTGTAATGGAGATTCCACTGCTGAAGGAGGAAAACCTTTTTCAGAAGAAACCGCAGATTTTTTTTTGCTCGGAATATTTTTACCTTCCCGCAAAATTTTTGGCATGCCCATTTGGCAAACTTCTCCAAGTGGTGCATGATAATAACGACTAAGCCAGTTCAAAAAATCAAAATAAAGAGGAGAAAATAACGGTGTATCATCGATGATATCAAGCAACCATTTTAGTTTATTGATGGGAATGTGAGTAAAGTTTGCCACTTCTGCCACCACCCCCACTTCTTGCCCTTTACGCAAAGGAACCCAGACACGCCCCCCAATAGGTGGTGGCGCTTTATCTTCTGGCAATAAATAGTCTAAAGGTTCTTGAAACGGGCCCGGTACTAATACCCGAATAATGGATTGCGATGCCATGATTATTTATCCAACGCGGTAGCGACGGCCCATAAATCATCAAACACTAAACAATTTTTTTCCAACGATTGAGTGGCTAGTAATTGCGCACCATTTCCTGTCTTTACCAGGACAGGTTGGCATCCAACGCTCACTGCAGCTTCTATATCGCGCTTGGAGTCCCCAACCGCCCAAATATTTTTTAAATCACATTGAAAATAATTTTGAAGGCGTTTAAACAAACCGGTTTTAGGTTTTCGACAATCACAACCTGCCTCGGGCGTATGAGGACAGAAAAAAATTGCTGCAATTTCACCCCCTACCTTTCGAATTGCTTTTAACATTTTTTCATGAATAGCGGCAAGCGTGGCAAGATCGTAATAACCCCGACCCACTCCTGATTGATTGGTTACGATGGCAATAGTAAAACCTAATTGCGTGAGTAATTGAATAGCTTCTAAACTTTTTGCGATGGGGATCCATTCTTCAGGCGATTTAATATAGGCCTTGGAATCCATATTAATTACCCCATCGCGGTCTAAAATAATTAATTTTTGGTTAGCGATCATCCTACTTGTTCATCTTGCTTACGTAAAAAAGCAGGAATATCAAATTGATTCATATCTTGTCCTGGATCGACGGGTACCCTATTGGCCGCCGCGTTTTGCACTCCCGCATTGGCATTACGACTAAAACGAGTAGCTCCCCCATTCCCTTGCTTACGTAACCAAGCAGGCCGATCGTATTTTTGAAAGTCTGTCGTTTCATTGGTATTTTCTTCCTCCTCTGCCACGACTTCTGCTTGATGACCTAACCCTGTTGCAACAATAGTGACCCGAATCTCTTCCTGCATATCAGGCTCAATCACTGTTCCTACCACAACTGTGGCATTTTCAGAAGTGATTTTTTTGATAACTTCTCCGACTTCTTCAAATTCGCCAATCGATAAATCCATTCCCCCCGTGATATTCACTAAAACACCGCGAGCACCTGATAAATTGGTGTCTTCCAATAATGGGCTTGCAATGGCAGATTCTGCAGCTAAGCGAGCACGGTTCTCACCGGAAGCACTGCCCATCCCCATCATAGCCACACCCATTTCTGCCATCACAGTACGTACATCCGCAAAGTCAACGTTGATTAACCCGGGGCGAGTGATTAATTCTGCGATACCTTGGACAGCACCATATAAAACATTATTAGCCGCTTTGAAAGCTTCAAGCAGGCTGATCTGTTTACCTAAAACAGTTAATAAACGATTATTTGGAATAGTAATTAAAGAGTCAACCGTACGCGCCAAAGCTTCAATACCTTGTTCAGCCACCAGTGCACGTTTGCGACCTTCAAATAAGAAAGGTTTTGTTACTACAGCAACAGTTAAAATACCCATCTCTTTGGCAATCTCTGCGACCACGGGTGCGGCTCCCGTTCCGGTCCCACCACCCATCCCAGCCGTAATAAATACCATGTCCGCTCCTTCAAGAAGCGCAACAATTCTTTCACGATCAGCATAAGCCGCTTGGCGCCCTATTTCAGGATTAGCACCAGCTCCTAAGCCTTTGGTAATTTCTTCCCCTAACTGCAAAGTAATAGGAACTCTAGTGACTTTATTTAATGCTTGCGCATCTGTATTCGCACAAACCACATCTACACCTTGAATATTTTGATTTAACATATACTCTACTGCATTACCACCGCCGCCACCGACACCGATAACTTTAATCACCGCACTCTGTGAACCAGCATCATTAAATTCAAACATATGTGTTTTCTCTCAATTGGCTAAAGGGTTGTTTTCGAAGGTTATAGAATATACTATTGGTAAGTATTTAAGCAAGGTCAAATTTCTATGGATTTACTCCCCATCCACTCTCACGCGACAATACAAATTAAAAGTGTCGAAGATGATAGCGTCACCATTAATGATCATATTTATCGCCATAGCCTCATTGCGCTTCCTGATCGCTTAATTGATCGGTGGCCCGTACATCATATCCACGAGCTCACCATACCTCATCTTGAAACCTTAGTGGATTTAAAACCTGAAATATTATTGATCGGTACCGGCACCACTTTATGTTTTCCTACGCCTAAAATTTTAAACTGGCTGAGAGCCCATCGTGTAGGTAGCGAATTTATGGACACGCGAGCCGCTTGTCGCACTTTCCAATTGTTAACTACGGAAAATAGGCGCGTAGTAGCTGCTTTAATAATCTACAGTCTTTCAGATAAGTATTCGCCAGTTATCTTAAGCTTGTGACACAGTACAAAACAAAGCTATCTAATTTTAACCCTTGTCACAGCTCATCTTCACAAAAAGTGCAAATGACACAGAAAAAGTTGATTAAACGGATATTCTACAAATGGATATTCTGCTAATGTATCCCTAAAATTTCTAACGGTTGTGATATCAGCGAAGACTGCTGCG
>CAYYFQ010000001.1:195550-218770 GCA_964471475.1 uncultured Gammaproteobacteria bacterium | reverse complement strand
CGGCGATAACAGGGGTTCGAATCCCCTTGGGGACGCCATTTTTTGAGTAATTTCCACTATTATTTTTGTATACGCTTCGCGCATTTTTATACCCCTCACCGCTTCGACTTTTAATTGTTTCTTAAGGATAATTACGTTAGAATGCTTTCCAGAGGATCTTAAATTCAATGGTTGTCTAAATTGAAAAGAGCCACATTTTTGTATATTTTATTGGAGGTTATTATGTTACGCCACTTAGGATGTAAGGGCTTTCTCATTACGTTAATATTAACGGTGACAACTTTGTTAGTGTCCTCAGTTTATGCTGGAACAGTTACCATTGAAAATCAGCGCCAAAATTCAGGTAATGGTAATGGCGGCGAAACGATTGCTTATTTAAGCTCGGCAAGTATACACAAAGATGGATATACGTATTACACTATAGATCATGATTGTGCAGATACTGGGAAGTTTGGACCGGGAGCACGTGGAACGTTTAGTAACACGGGTGGCTGTTCGCCTCAGCGTGTAGTGCAAGTCACAGGAGCCCACGGTAAAAAAATATTATGTGGAACAAATATTCACTGGTATGCAATGCAGGGTTTATTAGATCCTAATGTAAATTATCATTTTGTAGTTAAATATGAAGATTCACCAGTAAACGATTGGACTAGCTGTTGGGAACAATAACTACACCCAGTTGATATTTCTACTAGAATAATATTCATATGCCTTTACTCGCGCTTGAAACTTCCACTGAAGCTTGTTCAGTTGCGCTTATGGTGGATGGTTATATCGATTCGCGTTTTGCAGTTATTCCGCAGCAGCATGCGCAACAAATTTTGATCATGTTAGATGAGCTTTTGCGTGCCAATCATTTAAAAGTTAAAGATTTTGAGGCGATTGTTTTTGGCGAAGGGCCTGGTAGTTTTACTGGTTTACGCATTGCAGCGGGAGTGGCGCAAGGTTTAGCATTTGCGCATCAATTGCCTTTAATTCCTATTTCAAGTTTGGCTTGTCTTGCTTTTGAAGCACTCAGTAAATTTCCACAAGCCCAGTTTTTTCTACCCGCCTTAGATGCCAGAATGCAAGAAGTGTATTTTGCGTTATATCAAAATAGCTATCAAGAGTTAGAAACAATCTTGCCCGCAGTGGTGATGAAACCTCAGCAAATGCTTGCTACTTTAGCAGACTACGAGTTTCACAATTGGGTAGGAGTGGGAAATGGTTGGCAAGCTGTTTCAGAGGCTAGAGAGTTTTTTTCGCCACCTCTTGCACTATTGCCCGATGCACTTCCTCAAGCGGAATACTTAATACCACTTGGGCAGCGCGCTTTTGAACAAGGTAGAATAGTGGGTGTATCAGCCGCGCTCCCTAAATATGTGCGTGAGAAATTTCTTTGAGTAAAACTTACGTAGAAGCGAACCCCTCTTTTAAAAAATCGATTTCAAAAAAATAGTATCATCGCGTTCAGGGCCCGTGGAAATAAGGTCAATAGGGCAGTTTAATTGTTCACTGATGAAAGCAATGTAATGTTTGGCTTCCACCGGGAGTTGTTCATAATTTTTGATACCCATCGTTTTAGTTTGCCAGCCAGGAAGGCGTTCATACACTGGCTGACATTGCTGAAATAATTGCGTGTCAGAAGGTGCAATTTCTAGTTTTTCATGACCTAGTTGATAGTGTGTGCATACTTGAATTTCTTTGAAAGTATCTAATACGTCTAATTTCATAATTCCTAACGCAGTCACATCATTTAATAATAATGAGCGGCGCAAGGCAGGTAAATCTAACCAGCCGCAACGACGTGGGCGCCCTGTAACAGACCCAAATTCGTGGCCGCGCTGTGCTAATATTTTGCCATTTTCATCGTGGAGCTCTGTTGGAAAAGGACCGCTACCTACACGCGTCACATAAGCTTTACAAATTCCCAAGACATAATCAAAGTCTTGGAGACCAAAACCAGTGCCCGTAATTGCTCCCCCTGAGGTTGTATTAGATGAGGTAACATATGGATAAGTGCCGTGATCCACATCCAATAAAGTGCCTTGCGCACCCTCAAAAACAATTCGTTGTTGTTCTTGATAGCTGTGCAATAACAAAGGGATATCTACAAGAAATGGTAATAGCTCAGATGCTTGTGCCATTAGCTCTTCATAAATAACATTAGGATCAAGGGGCGGGGCTTGATAATAAGATTCCAACAAAAAATTATGATAGGCCAACAGATCATTTAAGCGATCTTTTAAATAAAGAGGGTGGTGCAAATCACTCATACGCAAACCGCGCCGAGCAATTTTATCTTCATAACAAGGGCCAATTCCACGCTTGGTAGTTCCAATGCTTTTAGCCCCCCATTTTTTTTCACGAGCTTCATCTAAAGCAATATGAGAGGTTAATAATAATGAAGCGGAATCAGAAATTTTTAATCGTGAACGTACGTCAATTTGGCGCGCTTCTAGATTAACGATTTCTTCTAATAAAGCTGATGGAGAAATGACAACCCCATTTCCTAGCAAGCAGTGGACGTGTGGACGCAAAATACCTGAAGGAATCAAACGTAGTACGGTTTTTTCTCCATTTACCCACAACGTATGTCCCGCATTGTTGCCTCCTTGAAAGCGCACTACAACATTGGCGTCAGCTAATAAATAATCGACAATTTTACCTTTGCCTTCATCACCCCATTGGCAGCCGAGCAGTAAGACATTTTTACTCATTTTCATTATCGATAACCTTAACTAAAATAATACTGTAATGTTTGACGAATGCCATCTCTTAGCGATGTTGTCGGTATCCAATGTAAAATAGTTTTGGCGCGTTCAATGGATGGAACACGCGAGCTCACATCTTGATAACCTGCGCCAAAATAATCTTCCGGGTTGACGGTTTGAATTTTTGCGAGGTTTGCGGCTTCCGCAACTTTAGGAATTTTTTTCATTTCGTCGATAATCATTGTGGCCAATTCAGCCATCGATACATCATTGGAGGGGTTACCAATGTTGAAAATGCTTGCCGCAGCACAATTATTTTTGTTTTCGATAATTTTTATGATGGCGTCGATCGCATCATTAATATAAATATAACAACGATGCTGTGTACCTCCACCAACCAACATAATAGGGGTTTTTCGCATGATATTACCCACAAATTGTGTGAAGGCACGCGAAGCACCTTCTTTGGGATCATGTAAGTTATCCAATCGGGGCCCCATAAAATTAAAGGGTCGAAATAAAGTGTAGTTTAAATTTTTTTCGCTTCCATAAGCTGCAATGACACGATCTAGCATTTGTTTTGAGCAAGAATAAATCCAGCGAGGTTTGTTGATGGGGCCTAGCACCAAATTACTGGTTTCCTCATTAAAGGGGGTATCTGTCGACATGCCGTAAACTTCCGATGTGGAGGGAAAGATAAGGCGTTTTTGATATTTCACGCAAAGTTTAACCACAGCAAGATTAGATTCAAAATCTAATTCAAATACGCGTAAGGGTTGTTTGACATAAAGAGCCGGATTGGCGATTGCTATAAGTGGGATGACGATATCTACTTTTTGCACAGCATCTTCAAGCCACGCACTTTCTTTAAAAATATCCCCTTGTTTAAAAGTAAAATTGGGATGCGTTAATAAAGAGTCAATATTATTTTTTTGTAAATCAAAACCAGTGACCTGCCAATTTGTGGTATGCAAAATACGCTCAATAAGATGGCTTCCAATAAAACCGTTGACGCCTAAGATTAAAATTTTTAATGAAGATTGTTTCATGAGAGGCTCACTATATTATTCAGTTTGTAGTGCCTGTACGACATTGTTCATATGGCTACTTTTGGAGCCTTTAATTAAAAAGCATACGTTTGGTTCCGCGATAGCTTTTAAAGCTTCCGTCAAAAGTTTTTGATCAGCAAAATGATAAGCGTTTTCTCCAAAAGCATTACTTGTCGCGGCACTTAATTGGCCAACAGAATACAACGCATCTACCCCCGCTGCTTTAGCGGTATGGCCTACATAAGCATGCCAATATTCTTTATCTGCACCCAATTCTCCCATATCGCCAACAACAAGCACACGTTTTTTTATCTGAGGAAGTGCCATTAGCATGTTAATCGCTGCTGAAAAGGCATTGGGATTAGCATTATAAGAATCATCGATGAGTTGAACCCCATGAAAGCCAGTTTGCAAAATACCGCGTTGCGCTACTAAAGGCGAAGTCTCAAGCCCTTGTTTGATTTGCGCTAGAGATAAATTTTGTGAAAAACCAACTGCGGCTGCCGCTAAGGCGTTTGTTACCTGATGTTCGCCAATCATTGGAAGCTGTACATTGATGGATTGAGTATTGATATGCAGCATAAATTGAGGTTGTACCGCATCATTTAGTTTAATATCGGTAGCACGTACGTTTGCTTCCACATTTAATCCAAAAGTAATTTGTCGCTGTTGGCGTAATAAACTTTGCCAAAAAGAAAAAGCTTCATCGTCACGATTCAAAATCGCAATGCCATCATGAGGTAGATTTTGATAAATTTCACCTTTTGCTTTTCGTACGCCATCTAACGATCCAAAACCTTCTAAATGGACGGCGCCTGCATTGGTAATGAGCGTGGCGGTAGGAGAAGCGATTTTACAAAGATAATCTATTTCTCCTGGGTGGTTTGCTCCCATTTCGATGACTGCAAATTTAGTGTCAGGCGTTAGTCGTAACAAAGTTAAAGGGACACCTAAATCATTATTCAAAGAGGCTTCAGGTGCTAAGGTGTTGCCACTTTGGGATAATACGCTTGCCGTCAATGCTTTGGTTGAAGTTTTACCACAACTGCCAGTGATACCAATAACAGGGATGTTAAATTTTAAACGATATGCATGTGCGATTTCGCCTAAGGCTTTGCGAGTACTAGTGACTTTTAATACAGGAATGGAGAGTTTTGGTAATTCTTTTTCCGAAATAACAGCACAAGCTCCTTGCTTTTCTGCTTGCATCGCAAAATCATGACCATCAAAGGTATCCCCTTTGATACAGATAAAAATCGACTGGGGAGTGACTAGACGACTGTCGATAAAAATATCAGTTATATACTTTTTGTGGCTCACAGTAGAACTATCAAAAGAGTGATGCACTCTCAATTGCACGTTTTGTGGCAAAAGAATGTGCTTAATTTCATGTAAAGTAAGAGTCATCATGATTTAGTAGCTTAATACTTCGTGAACAGTGTCTTTAATGCGTGCGGTACTTGGAATATACTGTTTTTCTAAGCGTAAATAAGGCACGGTGATATCATACCCAGTGACCCGCTTAATGGGCGCTTTTAAAAACAATAAAGCCTTTTCAGCAAGTTGAGCAGCAATTTCTGCTCCTACTCCGCAAGTTTGTGGTGCTTCATGAATGATCACTACGCGCCCCGTTTTTTCGACAGAGTCTAAGATGGTTTCTATATCTAACGGTTTGATGGTGGCCACATCAATCACTTCTGCGCTGATGCCTTCATCAGCAAGTTCTTTTGCAACTGCCAAAGTTTCTACCAACATAGCACCCCAGGCGATTAAAGTGATGTCACTCCCTTCTTTTAAAACAAAACAGCGATCTAATGGTAGTGCTTTACCATCATCAGGGACTTCTTGCTTAACTAATCGATAAATACGAGAAGGCTCTAAATAAATAACTGGATCGGGATCGCGAATGGCCGCAAGCAGTAGGCCATAAGCACGTGCTGGTGAAGAAGGAACTACCACTCGGATGCCGGGAGTGTGGGCATAAATAGCCTCGGTACTTTCTGAATGATGTTCTGGTGCGTGAATGCCTGCACCATACGGAGTGCGAAACACAAGAGGGCAGCTTAGTCGGCCCCGAGTGCGATTACGCATTCTGACTGCATGGTTGAGGATTTGATCTAAGGCGGGGTAAGTAAAACCCATAAATTGAAATTCCGCTACCGGCTTTAGACCTTGTGTTGACATGCCGACACTTAAACCCGCAATCATTGATTCAGCGAGAGGGGTGTCGATGACACGTTTTTTTCCAAATCGTTGTTGCAATCCATTGGTAGCTCGAAATACCCCACCATTTATGCCAATATCTTCTCCTAACAACAATACATTGGGATCGGCTTCCAGCTCGTACGCCAAGGCTTGAGTAACTGCTTCAATAAGGGTTAGTTGTGCCATAAATCACTAAAGAATAAAGAAATACGTATGATAACGTCTTAGCAGATAGCTGACAACCCGGTATAATATATTGTAAGAGCAAAGTTAAAATACTTCTTTTTGGCTAAATGTTTAATTTGAGAAGCCGAAGTGCAATTCGAAAACCGCACGCCTGCTTACTAGTCTGCACCTAACTTCTAATAGCCACTGATTAATCACATGCCAAAAATAAATTTTTTAGCCATAGGAACAATTTGTCTTCCCGCATATCCTCCTGCTACTGTGCTTGCTACACTAACAGCTGCTTCAACAGGGCCAAATAAAACTGAATTGCACACAAGAGGAAGACTCACGCGTACAATATCTGTTGTTCTTTCAGATAACCCCGCTTTTCGACAGGCCCACGCGGCTATTCCACCCGTAGAAGCTTTGACCACAGCAGGCAATAATCGATAGATATTCCAACCTTCAGTAGCCACAGTGACAGCGGCATAAAATGCGTAACCAGCGGCTTCTTTTGCCACTCTTGCACTTTTAGGCGAAGTACCAATAGCTAACAAACCTGCTTCAAGTGTATCTTCAGTTACCGTTTGTGCAAAACTGATAGCGCCTGCTTGTGCTGCAATGTTGACCAAACCAGGTGAGTTTTCTGATGATAGCTTCTTGGCATCTAATGTTAAATGTAGGCTTTCATCATCTAATGTTTCTTGGCAAAAAGTAGCGATATATTCTGGTGTTGCTTCAACCATACACTGAGTATTTAATAAAACTGGCGGTAGTAGTCCTCTAACCGTTTGTTCGCAATGCAAGGCGACAGGTGTATTTATACATAAAATTTCTCCGATTTCTAGAGAATTAGTAGTCACTACCTCAGGTAACGTGGAGAAATGAGGTGTAGAAATAGCTATTTCTTGGGGTGAGCTTAAGTCAGGCTGTGCAAAAAAAGTATTTGACGTTGCCATACTTACACAATAGTTTCTACTGTTTGCTTGGAAAAGTTCAATCACAACAGAAGGTGATAAATCAGTAACAGCTAGCTCTACTCTATCCGCGGATGAAGAAGATTCTAAAGTGGCTAGTTGATCAAGAATCAGCTGATCTCCTGGTTCGTCAATAAGCTCATAAAACGGGCTCTCGCCTCTATCTTTTTGTTGCTCCTTATCTTCTGCTAGCTGATGTGCTTGAGTTAATACCGAGATAGGGTTGCCTAATTCATCTACTTCGTATGCGTTAGCCAAAAAATGACTTCCAGTAGCTTTAGGTTTTAAAGAACAGCCTTGCATTTCTTGTAACAGTTGCAATTCTTCAGCGCCAACACATGCCATGTTTAAATCTTTTTGACATTCATTAATTAAGTCATTGATATGCAGATCAAAATACGTGATATAGGCTTGACATTGAAAATACAAACCTTCCGCTTGTTTTCTGCTATCTTCCTTAAACTCATTGGAAATAACTAATTCTGATAATTGCCTTAACAATATAAGTATCTTAAATTGTGTTTTGATAATAATGGCAAAGTGGAGCTTTTTGATTTTAAGTTCTTCTAGTAATGAAAGCTCCTTTCTAATAGCCGCATCAAGTACTCCTATATTATTTTTGTTAGAAGTTATGCTCTCATGTTTAGCAAAAATTTCTCTTTCGTAGTCTGCTATCATTTGAACACATTGATTTATCATTGTGTCAATCGTCTTATGCACAGCTTGTTCTTTTATTCTTATTATTTCATCACGAATTCTTTCTTGCGCATCTTCTTTTGAAGCAATAACACGTTTGACGTTATCTCGCTCACTTTCTAATGTATTTCGTTTACTTTTTTTCTTGTCGATCTGATCCACGACTTCGTTAATTTCATCATCTTTAATTTTAATAGCTTGTGCATTTCGTTCAGCATTTGGCAATCTATGCGCAATTGAGAACCAAGGGCGCACTGGAGCTGGACTTGTCTTAAAAATTGCATACCAAGGAAGCGGTGAATCCCCTTTCCAAATCGTACGAAATGAATAAGCTATTTTGTTAGCATCAGGAGATGCATGGCTAGCAAGATATGGTTCATAATGTTCTCCTTCTATTTCCGCTCTGTAATGCGCATTTGTTACTTGCCTTGTTTGTAAAAATTCTTCTTGTTGTTTAGGATCTTTGGGGACAATATAGTAGTCCTTGCTAATTACTTCAACATGGTGAAGGACTCCTGTATAACTCGCTGTAGTAACTGTTCGTTCGTTAATACACTCGTCGTTTGTTAAATTTCTAAGTTCCCTTACCGCTTTTTGATGGGCGTCTCCCACAGCATTGCAAATTTTTATTTCTGCTACTGATCGATAATCTTGCCCACCTAATGGGATTAATTGGCTTCCAGAGGACAATTCAAGTCGATCTATCTCTAACTTTCTCTTTTGATCTGTAAAAGAGTTAATATTATCAGTTATTTCTTTTATTTTTTCTTCTTTATTAGTCAGCTCTCTCTCTTGTTGGGACAGCTCTTCATGTAATTTTTTTAGGGTTTTGTTTTTTTCCTCTACTAGTTCATCTCTTAATCGGCTACTAGCTTCTTCTAATTCGTGACGCAACTTACCATCTGTAATCTGATCAGGGTTTTCTTTTGCTTGTTGTAATGCTTGTTTTCTAATCTGTAGTGCCGCTATTTTAGCATCAAGCTGTGAAATTTCTGCCGTAAGCATTTGATTTTGTTTTAAGAGATAGTCTGTTTTATCCTGTTTTTGCTGAATTTCACTTTGAGTCTCGGCAATTTCCATAGGTATTTTTTTTAAATATTGCAACATAATAGATTCTCGCCACGTATACACTGACGAATGAACATATTGCATCAATACGCTTTGCAAATATTCGCTATCTAAGGGATTAGCAAATTTTTTAGGGGGGATAGCAGGAGTATCCATATACTCTTTTAATACTTCCATTCTTTCATCAAGATTTTCTATATCAATGAAATGAATATGGCTTCTTCCAAGCGCCAATAAGGTATTCCACATAGTTATTTTTCTCATTACTATTTCTCGTTCAAAGCTTGATTCAGGTTTTAAGAGTCCACTTAATTTTTTATGTTCTTCATCACGAAACTCTATTAACATTTCTTCAAAAGTTTCACAGGCGTTTTCATGGGAAGCATGTTTAGTCACCAACAAAAAAAAGGACCTCGAAAGTTCTCCGGAGGAGCCTTGCGTATTAAAAATATCAGGTACTCTTGCTTGCAACGCCCCCAATAAATCTATGACGGGGTTAGCTCTATCTAATAAAAAACTTTCATAAGGTACAACCAAAATAATAGAACGAATAGCTTTTGCAGAGCGAATCGCTTGCTGGATACTGAGCATGGCCGCTAATTCATAACTCTCACCGCGTGTATCATCAAACCCGGGAGTATCACACAGCATAAATGGCTCTGTATCCATGCTATCATCAAGCAAATCTCTAATGATTTTATAACCTTGTACATACGTGGTATTTGAGGTGGTCAGGGAGTGCCCAATAGTCGCCACTGGAGCATTAAGAGGTAGCCGTTCAGCGTCAACTTCAACGGTGGGTTGTCCGTATTTGTTGCTGGCAAATTTCAAAGGCACCCCACCAAAATAATTTAAAGCAGTACTTTTTCCTGCCCCGGTCTTTCCCCAAAACATGATCAACTCATGCGCTTTCAATTTTCGAATGTAACCAAAAGCTTCTTGTAATAATTGCATTGCTTTGAATACGACGACACTATCATCTTTATTGCCTATTAACTTAAGGTAGTTCGTATCTAACGTGATAGAGGTGAGAATATCTCCAAAACCCAGTGAGGTGTTTATTTCTTGATATAACTTGTGAATTTTATTTAGTTGAGTTTGAAGATCTAATAATTGATATTCTTTTTCTGAAAACAAGCTCAGTAGATCTGATGTGGCGGCTAATTTGCCTTCCTGTAACGAATCTAATAATTTATTTAATAAGCCTATGTTTCTCGGTTCTTTTAAGAAGTTAATGATTGCAATACGTAGTTCTTCAATTTCGTTTAATTTTTTTATTTTAATTTGGTTTTCATCAATGATTTTGCTTCTTATTTTAATTTTTTGCGCTCCTTGATGATCCATTCCTTCAATTAGTTGCGTAGTGACATGATAGTTTTCATATTGCTGAAACTCGTCATATGTATAGTTTTGGTATGGCTGATTATTCACCAAAATAACAATTTTATCTATATGATAAAGATCACCACAATCTACTAAACGAATAGTGTAACTACTGCTTTCTTCAGCTACACTTTCTAATCGCCAGGATTGCGAATGCATTTTTTTTCTTACCTGCACTTTTTTCTTCTCATCCAGCAGGTTTTTTAAGTTACACGATTCTGAATCTATTTCCTCTATTTTTAGCTGTCTTCGCTTATCAGCTCTTGTTAAAACGTACCTTCCTGGTTGTATATAAGCCTCAGAGCGAGGATTCTTTAATGGTTTAATTTCAATGATAGCCTTTTCGCTAAAAAAATCTGTTAATTGCTTAAAGAAAGTATATTGTTGTCTGCGTGTAAAAAATACATTTTGAATTTCTTGGTCTTCATTAAATTCAAGTCGCAAACCAGACCCATCTGCTAACATAAAAAATAGGCTATTTTTTTGTGAGTAAACTTTTTCAATATTCGCATTAATTATTATTTTATGATCTAGTAAAACCAACCTTTTATTAAGATAAAAATCAAAATTATTGCTAAGATATCTCAGAATAGAGTCATCACCTTGGTCTTTAAAGATCTGGCTACATACGGTACGCAAACTGTTGTACGATTTTTTAATACCATTTAATTCTGATTCAATTTTTTTTTTGTCAACTCGAGCTAAAATAAATTTTTCTAATGCTTCTATTTCTCTTTTTTTTGATGGATAGCTCTCTTTTTGATCTAGATAATGCAAGAGTTGTTGCATATCTTCCGCAGAAAATGATTGTATTGTTGGAACGCTTAATAAATGCTCTTTATAAGGATTCACTTTTTCCTTCGCTAGTTTAATGGGTTGATAAAAAATATGTCGTTTCCAACGTAACTGTTGCGAGCTCTCCTCAAAAAGTTTAAGTTCAATATAATCCTTAAAGTCCATTACAGTAAATATTTCAGAATGCGGCTTAATAATAACCACATCATTTTCTATTTCATACAATGTTAAGACATGCAAATTGATATTTGATGGATACCAGCCCTTCTCTAAATACCGCTTTAAAAAGTCACGCGATCTTTGAGTAAATCGAGCAAGCCCCATTTTTTGATGATTGCTAGATACTGTATGGTAACCAATGGCTCGTAACTCTCGTTGCTCTGCTGACCCTTCAGCCAAAGAAGCTTCAGGGTCTTGCATCGGCTCTTTATTATGAAAAATCCTCATGCAAAAATTTTCGTAAGCCAATAACCTACCTTCACCATGTGGCCAATTTTTTACTAAGCGATAAGCTTTAGGATAACCAGTATGCTCATCCATAGCAGCGAGTATCCCGGGAAGACTATGTCTAAGCCCGGCTTTTATTAAGTTAAGTTCCTCTCTGTCTTGATCAAAAAAATGAAGTAGGTGACCGAAGGTGTCGGCTAGCACCTCCCCTATAGCCATTGCTTTGGCAGAAGAAACTGAGGGCCTGGCGGGAAAAATCGCACGAACTTCTCCAATGTGCTCATTAAGCGTATTGACTATATTGGGTAATGAGACATAAGTAATGATATGAGCGCCCAACTCCAATTCTTCTGTCGATTGGTCTCTACGTAATAACATCAAAATGGGCTTAATCCCAGGACTATCCGCGGTAATGGCGACACTATCATCGTGATAAGCGCTAAGCTCTGCTAATCCAGCACCTAAAGAATGTCCAGTATGAGTAATAATATAACCTGGATAACGAGCTTTAACTTTTGCAAGAAATTTTTGCGCCATTTCAAATTGCTTTGGTAGTTGCTCCTTAACAAGCTGATAATCAGCCGCCCACACGCCCTTCAAAGAGAAGTCAGATCCTCGATGAGCGATAACAAGATATCTGGTTGTTCTGTTAAAAAAAGCCACAGCAAAATAATCATGTTCACTACAATTAATTTCCGCTGCTGTTATGTCTAATTCCCATCCATTTAATTCTCCTTTATCTAAACTGAGTGTTATCGAATTTTTATCTCCATATACTAGCAGGCTCATTTGAAGATATTCATAATGTGTAGGAATACTCACTTCTATATCGGTTAAAAAATGTCTTCTAGAAATAATGGGATCTGAGGAGAGATTTTTAATAAAATTTTTAGTCTCTTGCCGAGCTTCAAAAGCCGCAGGATAAGGAGACATTAATTTTAAAGCGGCCTTAAATTCTGCATCAGCTTCAATGTGTTGGCCTAGCTTTTTCAGGGTCAAACCATAGTAATAATGAATCTCCGCATTACTTGGAGTCCTGGATAATTGCTCTTTACAATGATGAAGAGCAGCGCTGAAATCTTTTTCTCGAAATAATTTATTTATTTCTTTAATGAATTTTGAGTTGGGAGCTTTACGTCCAGGCTTTTTGTTGGTTTTGGATGAAACGTCTAATTCAACCGCTTCACACACTTTTTCTTGAGGCAGAAAAGTTAATGCGGAGAAAGCTGTGCATGGTTCATCGTCAGTTTGAGTAATTTGGGGAATAGGATACTGTGTTGTTGATTGTGTTTCATCGGAGGTAGATAGCATTGGGCTACTAAAGTTATGTGGTCTTGGCATTGGAGAGATTTCCCGTAAAAAGTTAATAATTAATGGTTACTGCTTAAGACAGCATTTTTTTGTGATCAATGAGAGGAGCTAATTATTTTTGAGGTTATACTGGGGCATATTGACAATGCTACTAATGCTTGCTACAAGGTGTTGATTTGTTGTTCTCGGTTGCTTATATACCAAACAAGGGCTCCGCTACGGTGCTCTCAAATCAACATTTCCTGTCGCAGCCTAGCGAATTGTCAGGCCCTAATTTTTATAGCTTTTTTGAAAGTAAAATTCCATTTTACAAATTAGATTTATTTCTAAATGGTAAGATATTTATTTATAATATGTCAACTGATTGTATTCACGTGTAAGAGCCACATAGAAATGTTCCCCTTTGAAAGTTGCAAGAGGACAAGAATTTGTGAGTGTGGTTTTCTCGAAGCTATCGGTAGGAGCCGATTATGCATTCAAGAGGGCTTAATACTGATGAGTAGAAAAAAATTCAATGTTGCCTTATGGTCAACCGCGTGTGTGAAGAAGAAGTTACTCAAAGAAAAGGCGTCGAGCAGCTCAAGCTTAAGATAACGTGTGAATACTTACCTGAAAGACTGTAAAAAACAAGTATAATTTCTCCTAGTTTATATTATTCTTCCCAAAAAAAGGTGACATTTCTAAATGGCTTTAACACCCGATATAGGGGGGTTAAGAAGCCCAATTTTCGAGCGCTAACTTTTTAATTCTCGAAAAATGTTTAAGGTTGTTGGTTACTAAAATAGCTTTATGTTTTAAAACAATACTTGCAATCATCAGATCCATATCATCAATTAATCGTCCGTCTTTTTTCAATGAGGCTTTGTATTCAGCAAAAATTTTTGAAGCATCTTCATCAAAGGGTAGTATTTTTAAACAAGATAAAAATTCACTAATACTTTTAAGATTTTGTTTTTTCTTTTGAGAATTAAATGCACCAAAAAAAAGTTCAGTATGGTTGATGATAGTAGTTGCCATTGAGTTTGGAGAATATTTTAAAAAATTTTTTACGGGTGCTTCTTTTCCTTTTAAAAGGTAGATGATGGTATCTGTGTCTAAAATATATTTCATAAAAACCTCTTCAAAATCTTAACTATACCGGCCATAAAATATTGATTTGTTGCGCTCCATTGCTCACATACCACACAACGTATGCTGCGCTACAGTGCTCTCAAGTCAATGTTTTCTGTCTTGGCCTAGCAGATTTTGAAGAGGTTCTAAGATAACTGTGGTTTTTTTATTTCGCCTGGATTTTTTAATGGCGTCTAGCATTTGATCGGCTTCGTCATCCGGGATCGTGCCAATCAGCTTTAAAAAAGGATTTGATTCACCATTTTTTGTTTGTGCTAAAAAAACTAAAGCTTGTTCAATGATGGCGGTTTTTGAAGTATGCATGGTTTTCTCCAGATAAGATAATAAAGTAATCGCTTGATGACTTAGCCTAAAATTCATTGCTTTTTTCATAGCGCCCTCTATAAATGTATTTACAATTAATTATAAATATAATTAATTGTAAATACAAATTCTAATGTATACTACACTTTTTCAGATAATTATCCGTGAACTCTGAATATAGCTTGTGACACCCAGTCAAGTCTCGCGGGACGCTACAAGTACCTCTCTGTAGGCTTTACTTCAGCATCCATGCTTCAGAAACCCGCTCAACTTGACTGGGTGTCACAAGCTTAGAGTAAGCTACGAATAATTATCTGAAAAAGTGTAGACTTGTAAACATGCTCTAGGAATCCTCGATAAGCGAGAATAGACTGTTTGCTGCGCCGCGCCATCGAGGATGAGAAGCTCCTGGAGGTATTTGCTATCCTGCCACAAAAGCGCAGCTATATAGGCTGCCATGGCATTCGTAATCGCTATTTGTGGTTTTTTGCCATTTGCCGTGTGTTAAGTCTGGTTTTAAACCAGCTTTAGCAAGATAAGCGTGGTGATAGCTTTGATCTCCCGTGTCGTCTTTGTAGTAGCACATGGCAGCGCCTTCAGGCGCATCTTGATAGTAGGCGGCTAGTCCGAATTGTCGGATAGTCTTGCTGTAATCATCAATTCTATCTTTAGAAAGCGGGGTGCCATTATCAAGATCATATAATTTCCAGCTGTTAAATGTTTCTCGATGAATTTGAGCAATCGTAGGACAAGTTTGTGCATAGAGGTTATGCTCTGCTCCGATGATTACAATAGCGATTATCATTTTTAAATAATTTTTCATGCGTTAATCTCCAATAGTTAAAAGGGAAAGGAGATTTTGCGATAAGGACTTTAGACAATTGGAGAGAAGAGATAAAAGACATGTTAAAGATAAAGACGAGTTAATACGATTTAGAGAGTGTCCTAAAGTATTTTTTGGCTGCAAAAGAAGCGAAATCAGTCAATTTTAACGATCCTCCTCGTTAAATATGTCCAATATTTGCTTCGGATGATCGTTAAAACTGCCTCGATTATTTTCTTTCTCGCTTCAAACGATATTTCAGGGATACGCTCTAATGTTTTCTTACCATCGTTAAGCCATCGCCAATCGGCACAATGCATACATCTATGTTTGGTTCATTGATTAAGCGGTCGTTGAGTGCGCGAATCCCACGCGTTGCTGGCAAATTATTTTCAGGTTGCGCGACTCGGCCACTAAAAAAAACATTATCAATGAGAATCAAACCGCCCTCTCGCACAAGTTGTAAGCTATACTCAAAGTACAAGGTATAATTAATCTTGTCTGCATCTAAAAAAATTAAGTCGAAAGTACCTAGAGAATGTGTTACTAATTCAGCCAGACTATTTTTTGCTTCATCAATGCGTAATTCAATTTTATGATCCACTTGCGCTTTTTTCCAAAATTCTTCGGCAATTGATTGCCATTCTATGCTGTGGTCTAAAGTGATTAACTTACCACTTTCAGGGAGTGCGGTAGCCATTGCAAGGGCGCTGTATCCTGTAAAGGTACCAACTTCTAAAATATTTTTTGCATTAATTAATTTCACCAAAAAATGCATAAATTGGCCTTGCTCAGGTGAAATTTGAAAATAGGCGGTAGGCAAAAGCTGAGTACGAGCACGCAACGCTTGCATAACAAAAGATTCTTTGACGCCATGCTGTAACCAATACTCATAAAGTGCAGGAAATATTTCAATTGTTTTTGTGGCCATTAAATTTTCTCAAGAGAGGTTAAAATTTTTTTAATCGGTGCTGGTAACCCAATGTTTCCCATGTCTTTTAAGTGGCGCCATTGTTTAGGTAAATGTTCGTTAATAGCTAGTGAGGAGTGTTTAGTGAATGCCTGTACAGGCTTTAAAATTAATTTGTAATGGCTAAAGCTGTGATTAACTTCTGGTAAAAAATCTTCTATTTGTAAATTTCTTTGCAGTAAATTTAAAGTGGGTAAAGAAGGTAAACTCCATAAACCACCCCACAAACCAATGCTTGGTTGTTGTTCTAACAAAATTTCTTGATTGCGATTTTTAATGATGAGAAAATATTTTTCTTGAGTTGGTAATGGTTGACGCTTGGTTTTTATTGGTAATAAATTGACTTGGTTGAATTGGTAAGCCCGGCAATTTTTTTGTAAAGGACATTCAGTGCATTTGGGTTTTGATCGCGTGCAAATCATGGCGCCTAAATCCATGATGGCTTGAGTGTAATTAGCTAAGCGTGTTTGTGGAGTAGCATCTAATGCAAGCTCCCATAGTATTTTTTCAGTTTTTGTTTGGTTGATAGGGCTTGAGATTGCATGAAAGCGCGATAGCACGCGTTTAACATTACCATCTAAAATTACACCAAATTTGTTAAATGCTTGTGCGAGAATGGCGCCGGCAGTTGATTTGCCAACTCCTGGCAATGAGATAAGTTCTTCCAGAGTATCAGGAAAACGCCCTTCATATTGCTCTTCAATTATTTGGGCTGTGCGATACAAATTGCGTGCACGTGAATAATATCCTAAGCCCGCCCATAAACTTAATACCTCATCTAAAGAAGCTCCTGCTAATTTTTTGATTGTTGGAAATCGAGCAGTAAATTTAGCAAAATAAGGGATAACGGTAGTAACTTGCGTTTGTTGCAACATAATTTCTGATAACCACACGCGATAAGCTGAGCGATCTTCATGCCACGGTAAATTTTTTCGGCCATGCTGATCATACCACTTAAGGAGCGGAGCGGTGAGTAAATTTTCTCTTGTATTTTTCATTTACCTTACAAGTTATTAATTAAATTCCCAATTCCTTGAGCAGCTAAATCGCCAATTTGATTTCCTAAGTCACTGTCACCTCCAATTTTTTTGGAGATTTGCTTCGCAATTGATTTACTTAGTCGGTCTTTTTGGTTGTCAAAAACAGCTTTAGTTATTGCCTTCATATCGATAGAAGGCTGAGGATTATTGAAGGTGCCTGTAATCAATAAAGGGATGACGTCATTATGCGTACCGCCAGTGTTGGCATTAATTTTTCGGATTTGCAATTTATAGTTAAGTGTTTGCCGGTTCAAGTCGGCAACTCCTTGGCCATTCATTTGAACGAGATCACCTTTTAATAAAATATTTGGCGTGTTTACCACCCCTTGGTTGATTTGTACGTTTGAAGTTAAGGCGCCAAACGTGGTAAATTTGTGATCGGTAAGACCTGTGGGAGGAGTGTGATGAATAATTGCTTCGCCCATCCCTAGCCAGTAATTTAAGTCCACACCATGTAAAGCTCCATTGGTAAGAGCGACATTTAAATTACCGTTTAAATATTTTTTAATTAAATCGGGACTGGTACCTACTGAATTTACTGTGCCTTTCAAATTAGCTAAACCAGTTAAATTAATTGATGGTTCAACCATTTGTACAATATTGGCAACTTGGATTCTTTGTACGTTAGGATTCAATGTCCATTTGATTTGATTGCCAGTGAGATCAGCGCTTCCTGTCGTATCTACCACGCCTTGCCAAATTTGTAAATGCAATTGATTGAATTTAAGTAAGCCGTTTTTTGCATCCACATTGGCTATGATATTGTGTACATTAAATTTATCAAAATTTATTTGTTGCGCGCTTATTTTTGTACTCAATGTACTTTTAAGGAAGTTTTTGTTTTCGCCAAGTGGGGGGAGCGCTGATAAATCGATTTGTAATTGAGATAAAGAGGCGGTGTGAGGAGTGGGACCAGCGGGTAAATAATTCCCTAAAGCAATTGTATTGGTGTGGGCATTTATTTGGATAGCCATATTTGCAAGATCAGAACTTTTAATGCTTCCTGTAAACTGGTTGTTGTCCAGTTTTAAGACAAAGGGGTTGATGTTTAGTTGATTATCGCTGTAAGTAAATGGTGCAGTGAAGTCAAGCTTGCTCAGTGCTTGTGCAGACTGCATGGCGGGTAAATGTACGCCAAAATTAGCTAAAAAAACTTTTAATGTTTGAGTTTGGACGTCGAATTTGCCTTGTGCATTTAAATGATCAGCTAAATTATTCGCAGTTAATTGAGCGGAGAAATGTAATTGATTAAGATGGCCTGTTACATTTTGGATAACTAATTTTAGGTTGTTTAAATCAAATAAAACTTTGCTGACTTGAGTACCAAAGTTGATAGGGAGTGTAGAATCTTCAGGAGTGATTATCTTTAAATCCGTGTTATTGACTAGAATTTGTTTATCAATGGTGTTCAAAGTAAGTTGAGTACTTAAGTTAATATCTGCGCTCAATTTAGCCGCAGTTTTTTGGTAGTTTAATTTTAAATCAATGGGAATTTCTTCATTGGCTTTTAAATTTTTAGCATGAAGTGCTAATTGATTGATTTTCCAATCTACCGCGCCTTGGTTATCACGATGATTGATGTTGGCGTTGCTTACGTCAAGATCGACTAAATCAAGCATGGGTAATAATGCAAAGCCAGCTGCTCCCGATTTAATAATCGTTTCAGTGGCATTCGGCTTTTTAGTGCCATCATCTGCTTTTTCTTGCGGCAAATTCAATGTGACACCGTTTAGTTTTAAGCTATTAATTTTTACTTGCTTATGGAGTAAAGGCCATAGTTTTAAGTGAATGTCAACGTGATCGATGTCGGCGGAAAGATTTTTTACATCTTGTTGATTGCCAATTAAAATATTTTGGATGCTAAAGCCTAATTCGGGAAAGAAAATCCATTTGATATCACCTTGAATATTAATGGGTTGGCCTGCAGTGGCCGATAAGTTTTTATTAATGTCATCACGAAAATCATTGGGATTGATGAAATTAACGAGCATGACGATGGTGGCTACAATGAGAATGAGTAAGCCAAGAAATATGCTAAGCACCCAACGAATAATTTTCATAACTATAACCTCTAATGTAAAAATGAAATATTTGCGACACGATTTAAATTTTTATATAGCTGTGCCAATAAACATAAGCGATTATGTCGTATTATGGGATTTTTTGCCATCACCATTACTTGATCAAAAAAAGTATCCACCGGTTCTTTAAGTGTGGCTAAATGATTAAGTGCACTTGTGTAATCGAAAGCTTGTAAACTATTTGCAACAGCGATTTGGATATTTTGTAGCGCGTTTGTTAAATTATGTTCCGCAGGCGACTCATAATAAGTGGGGTCGGGAAGCTCTAGGGCGTCTATTAAAATTTTTTCTTGTTTCAAAATATTATGAACTCGTTTCTGTGCAGCACTTAAGGTTTTGGCGCCCTCAGTGAGAGCGAAGCTGTTAACTGCTTGCAAACGGCGCTCAATATCAAAAAGGTCGTTAAGATGTAAAGCGAATACCGACTGAATGACGTGTGGAGTTAAGAGTGAGCCGCTCTCTAAAAAATCTTGCGTGTGCGCAGAAAGCTGGTGCTTTTTCATAATGGTGGGCGAAGAAAGTAAACCATGTTCCAAATAAATATTTTTGAGGCGTTCAATAATAAATTCTTGGGTTCGCTCTATGCATCCATTAGCATCGTTGAAATTGGCACCCAAAGAGCGCCAAATAGTTTCTGCCTGGATAAGCGTTTCTGTTAAATTTAAATTCAGCTGATTTTCGATCAAGAGGCGGCAGATGCCAATTGCGGCGCGTCGCAAGCCAAAAGGATCTTTTTCTCCAGTTGGAATTAAGCCTATAGCAAAAATTCCAACTAAATTCATGAGGCGATCCGCTAATGCTAAACAAAGGCCCATCGGAGTTGTGGGGAGCTCATCATTGGCAAAGCGTGGCAAATATTGTTCGAAAATGGCTTGGCTGATCGCATTGCTATAGCCTGATTTTGTGGCATAGATTGCGCCCATTTCGCCTTGCAATTCGGGAAATTCCCCTACCATTTGAGTGCGTAAGTCGCATTTGGCGAGCATGGCTGCTTCTTTTATCTCAGTATTTTTGAAGTTAAAAACTTTAGCCAGATATCCCGCCATTTTTGCTACAGCTTCAGATTTTGTATAAAGCGAGCCCAGTTTGGTTTGAAATACCACTTGTTTTAAACTTGGCAAATAATCTGCTAAAGGAGTGAGCAAATCTTGTTGGTAAAAAAATTCAGCGTCGTTTAAGCGAGCATTCATGACACGTGCGTTGCCGATAACCACTTGAAGTGGGTTATCACTCACAAGATTGCTGACGGTTAAAAACGAAGCGCATAAATTATTTTTTTTATCAAGCAATGGGAAGCTTTTTTGATGCGTTTCCATTGCAGAAATTAAAGCGTTTTTAGGAACTTTCAAATAACGAGGTAAAAAATCGACTGCTAAAACTTCTGGCCACTCTACTAAACCGGTAACCTCGTTTAGCAACGCGGGATTAATAGGAACGTGGGCTTCTTTTTGAGCCGCTATTTTTTGTAGTTGTTGAGAAATTGCTTGTTGACGCTTGAGAAAGTTCCCGATTACTTTCCCTTTTTCAGCCAGAAGATTTTCGTAATTTTTAGCGTGATTAATCGTTATTGCGCCAGGAGACAAAAAGCGATGTCCATAAGTAAGATTATTGGTGACTTGATTATAAAAATTTGCTTCGATGATATTGCTGCCGAGCATCATCAATACCCATCGAACGGGGCGCAAGAAAGCATGGGTGTGATTGCCCCAGCGCATGGGTTTTGCAATCGGAAGTTTAGCTAAAGCTTCTTGAAATAAAGTGGGCAAAATTTCACTGGCTAAGAGCCCTGAGCTTTTTTGGTGAGCAAATAAGAAACTGCCTTGTGGGGTTTCGCGTTTTTCTAATGCAGTTATCTCAAGACCGCACGATTTAGCAAACCCTAAAGCGGCAGAGGTGGGCTCACCGCTCTCATTAAAAGCTGTGTTAATGTTAGGGCCTTTGCGCTCAAGAATTTGATCCGCTTGTTGTATTTGCAATTGGGGAATAAAAATTGCTAAGCGGCGAGGCGTAGCAAAGCTTTGCATTTCCCCATGAAAAGCTAGTTTGGCTTTAGCGAGTAAATTTTTAACATTACTTATGAAAGCACATTCAAGTGATTGTAAAACCTTGGCAGGCAATTCTTCAGTGCCTATTTCAAAAATAAAATCTTCGTGCGCGAGCATGCGGGTTAATTAAGTAATAATGAATAGGGTAGTATATACTACTTGTACTTCGAGGCGCGAGTATGTTCTAGGGCGTGTTGACGCTATGTTTAGTGTAATTGTGAATAAACTCGAGTTTCGCTTGATGATAAAAAGCTTTAATAGCTTTCCCAGTAAATGTTGTGGGATAAGTGAGTGTTTTTAAATAGGATTGTAATTGATTTAATAGGTGTACTAAGTTGATAGAAGATGGTGTCTTCACCCCTGCGGCAGTACAACAAGTTTCCCATGCGCAAATAACTTGTTGAAACCGCTCTAACCGCCGTAGCGCGTCGCAGCGATCAAATAATTCCAAAACTTTTTCCGCCGTAGAGGCATTAAACCAAAGTAAAAATTCTTGAGCGACTATGTTAGCTATATCGAAGCAATTATGGCTAATTTTATACCGTTTACGTAAGGCATTAAGTGGGAGTGGGGAGGTATACTGACTTAAAAAAGGTACAGGATGACAAGTTGATTCGAGCAATGCTTTCCCAAGACCTTGCGTGAGAGTCGCCCATCGGATCTCAATATGATGCGTGAGTTTGCTGCTTTGATCTAACGTGCGAAAAGCTAATTCAGCGCTATTGATGATAGATTGATTGGGTAATCGTGTAGAAATGTCAAACAAAGCATCGAGTTCTGGAAAAAGAATAGCTAATGCCTGACACTCACGTAATACACGAAAGTAGATGCTTGGTGAAGGCTCTTTAAGTGCTCGAGTGGTTTCTTGCCATACTCTTTCTGCAATGAGCGAGTTTAGTTCTCCATGAACACGCATTTCATTAATTAATGCGATGGTTTCATCGGCAATTTTAAAGCCTAAATGATGAAAGCGCGCAGCAAAGCGTGCTAGGCGCAACACGCGTACAGGGTCTTCCGCAAAAGCTTTCGATACATGGCGTAAAATACGATTTTCTAAATCTTGTTGGCCGTAAAAGGGGTCGATTAAGTTTCCCTTTTCATCAAGTGCCATGGCATTGATGGTAAGGTCTCTCCTTGCCAGATCATCTTCTAAAGTGACATTTTTAGCGGTGTAAAACTCAAAACCATGGTACCCCGCTTTAATTTTCCGTTCTGTGCGCGCAAGCGCATATTCTGCTTTAGTTTCAGGATGTAAAAAAACGGGGAAATCTTTGCCGATGGGCTTAAAATTTAAGGCAATCATTTCTTCAGGGGAGGATCCAACGACGACATAATCTTTTTCAACAACATCAAGTCCTAATAATTGATCACGAACGGCGCCCCCAACCAAATAGGTTTTTAAAAGCATGTGGTGCAATGCGCGTGAACAATGACTTCAATCCGACGGTTGGCGCCATTGGCATCTACGTTGTTAAAATCCCCTACTGGATCACTCTCACCTAAACCAACCGCATATAAATGTTCTGCGTCTAAGCCTTGTGACCACAAATATACCAAGACAGCACGCGCTCGAGCAAGGCTCAATGTTTCTTGTGTTTTATCATCCTGAACAGAGTCGGTATAACCAATGACTTTAACGCTGGCATTACCGTATCGTTTCAGGGTATCGGCTAATAATTTTAATGCTGAAAATTTATCTGTTTTGATCGTTGGTTTATTCGTTAGGAAAAAATCATCGGTTGGAATAATGGCTTTTAAAGATTCCCCTTTTGGCATGAGGGTAATGTCAGCGCGTTGTAAGTCCGTCATTGTGTTTTGATAAATCACAGGCGATTGATCAGGGGCGTGACAATTGAGACAAGCGAATTGATGCTGGCATCCCGTCAATAGGAAGCATACAATGAACCAAGAACTTAATCTCAACCGCCGCCATGATGTTTTTGCCATAAGATTTTGTATGTATATCAACGAGTAAAAGTATACAAGGCAATTGTGGCGAATGTAAATACTGTAAAGTAGTAGATTGAAAAAATAT
>CAYYFQ010000001.1:0-195540 GCA_964471475.1 uncultured Gammaproteobacteria bacterium | reverse complement strand
TGATGGCATCATAGGAAGCTCAAAAACTTTTGAGCCCTGAATCTAGAGGAACAACGATGGATATCAACTTTAATGAGTTAATGAAGCAAGCTGAAGAAATGCAAAAAAAAATGCAAGATATTCAGAAAGAAATAGCCTCTCTCGAGGTGACAGGGGTGTCAGGTGCTGGCCTTGTTACTGTTGTGTTGACAGGGCGTTATGAGTGCAAAAAAGTCGATATTGACCCCGGGTTATTGTCGGAAGAGAAAGCCGTGTTAGAAGATATGGTGGCTGCTGCAATCAACGATGCGGTGCATAAAGTCGATCAAGGTACGCGAGGTAAGATGTCTGTTTTAACAGCAGATATGAAATTACCCAATGATTTTAAGCTGCCGGATGGTGAATAAATGTCGCCTTTATTGGCAGAGTTAGTAGAGGCACTGCGTTGTTTGCCTGGGGTTGGCAATAAATCTGCTCAACGCATGGCGCTTCATCTGTTAGAACGTCAGCGCGATGGAGGCAGAAAATTAGCTAATGTATTAGAGCGTGCTTTAACTCAAATTCAACATTGCCAAGCTTGCCGCAATTTTTCTGAAGATCCTATTTGCTCACTTTGCCTGGATAAGCGTCGAGATCCTTGTGTGTTATGCATTGTGGAAACTCCTGCTGATGTGATGGCGATTGAACAAACCGCTTGTTATCGCGGTCAATATTTTATCTTATTGGGTCGTTTATCTCCTTTAGATGGTGTTGGTCCTAAAGCATTAGGGTTGGATTTATTGCTTGAACGTTGTCAGCAATCGGCTTTAACAGAAGTTATTTTAGCTACCAATCTTACAGTTGAAGGCGAGGCTACAGCGCATTACATTGCTAATTTACTTACACCTTATCCTGTGAAGATTACTCGGATTGCCTATGGAGTACCCCTTGGCGGCGAACTTGAATATGTCGATGGTTCTACCTTGGCGCGTGCTTTGGATGCGCGCTCCGCTTTGCCAACTATTATAGTTAACTCAACTGAAGAATGCGCGTAAGCTTTTTTTTAAATAACCCTATTTTTTTTCGCTGCAGTTTTTTAGGCGTCTTGCTTTTATTCAATGCGTCAGCCTTTGCTTTACGTAGCGATAAAGATCAAGTGCTAAAACTACAAAGTGATAGTGCGCAATTTACACAGAGTGATTTAACAGCTAAGTATCAAGGTCATGTCGTTGCACATCAAGGCTCAAGTTCGTTGACGGCCGATGCCGTTACGGTGCATTTGACAGAAGCTCAGCATAAAATTGATCAAATTTCTGCCAATGGTACACCCGCTACTTACTCGACGATATTGGATGGAAAGCGAACTCCTTTAGTAGCCAAAGCAACTCAAATCGATTATTATCCTCTGCAACCTTTAGTGATCCTCAGAGATAATGCTGTTGTCACGCAGTCGCTTGATACATACTCAGCACCTCTCATTACTTATAATCCCGCGACAGGTACTGTGCAATCATTGCCAACTAAGGGAGGGGCAAATCAATCAGTGAAAATTGTGATACATCCAAAACCATGAAAAAAATAATTGCCAAACATTTAGCTAAAACTTATCAAAAACGTGTGGTGGTACGTGATGTGTCGTTAGAAGTCACTGAAGGCGAAGTGGTTGGTTTGCTCGGGCCTAATGGGGCTGGGAAAACGACTAGTTTTTATATGATTGTAGGTTTAATAGAGGCAGATCATGGCGAAGTGTGGTGCGATGGGAAAAATATTACACGTTTATCCATGGCAGAGCGTGCGCGTTTAGGTATTGGTTATTTGCCTCAAGAAGCGTCGGTTTTTCGTAAATTATCAGTGGAACAAAATATACTAGCTATTTTGCAGTTGCGAGAGGATTTGACGCACGAAGAGCATTTACATATGATGGAGCAGCTCTTGTTGGAATTTCATTTAACTCAAGTGCGCTATAGTTTAGGAATTAGTTTGTCAGGAGGTGAGCGACGTCGGGTGGAAATTGCTCGAGCGCTAGCTTTTAATCCGCATTTTATTTTGTTAGACGAACCGTTTGCAGGAATAGATCCTATTTCGGTGATTGATATTAAACGCATTATTCTTCATTTAAAAAATCGTGGGATTGGCGTATTAATTACCGACCATAATGTTCGCGAAACCCTTGATATCTGTGAGCGAGCTTATATTGTGAGTGAAGGCAAAATCATTTGCACCGGCACTCCTAATGAAATTCTAGCCGATCAAAAAGTACGTGAAGTGTATTTGGGTGATGAATTTTACTTGTAGCTTTGAGGCCTGGCTTCATTTTTTGAAAAACCGAAGCTAGACTTCGTTTTGCGTAAAATCGCTTGAGCTACGCGACTTTTTGCTATATAATCTTGCGATTTTTGGGCTTTGGAAATTCTGGGTCATGAAAGCCATGAAAACATGGCATAGCCGTTTAATTCCTGTTCTGATTACATTGATAGTGGCTCTGTTCGTTGGATGGCTCAAATCATATGTAATAGCTCAAGCTTTTTTGTGGGGCGCCAGCGTTGTTTGGTGTGGAGAAGCGTTATTTTTTTTAATGCTTATAAAAAAAATTCGTGCTAAAAGAGCAACAGGTTTTTTCAAACTTTTTTGCGTGGCAGAATTTTTAAAGCTGTTGCTCTATGGAAGCCTATTTTTGTTGGGGATTGTTTATTTTCACCAACCAATGGGGCCAGTTTTGAGTGGGTTTGTAACAAATTTAATTTTATATTGGTTTTTATCTTGCAAAGCATTGGGTGATTTATAAAATATGCTAAATTTTCAATCAATTGATGATGCGTCTAGCTATGTTCAGCACCATTTAGACCATTGGCAACTCAATGGGTTGACGATGCGAGTGGGAAGTGATGGGGGTTTTTGGACAATTAATCTCGATAGCATGCTGATTGCGATAATCATGGCTGTTGTATTTTGTACGCTTTTTGCTTTAGCTGCTCGCAGAGCTTCGGCAAAGGCTCCTGGGCGTTTTCAATGTGCTGTTGAAATGGTACTTGAGGCAGTTCAAAAAATGGTTCGTGAAACTTTTCACGGAGAAAGTCAATTAATTGCCCCTTTAGCCTTAACTATATTTGTCTGGGTCTTTTTAATGAATCTGATGGACTTGTTGCCCGTCGATTTACTGCCGGATACTTTGGCGCTTATTAATGTAGGACATTTTCGTGCGGTCCCTACTTCTGATCCTAATATTACGTTCGGGTTGTCAATTTGGGTTTTTGTCTTGTTAGTGTATTACAATTTAAGAATTAAAGGATTGGTAGGTTTGGGCCACGAAATGCTGACTAAGCCTTTTGGTAAATGGTTATTTCCACTGAATGTGTTGTTTCGTTTTATCGAGGACTGTGTAAAACCTATTTCACTCTCCTTGCGGCTCTTTGGTAATATGTTTGCAGGCGAACTTATTTTTATTCTCATTGGTTTATTGCCTTGGTATTTGCAATGGACAGTGGGGGGGATTTGGGGCATTTTTCACATTTTAATTATTCTATTACAAGCATTTATTTTTATGATGTTAACTGTCGTCTATTTAAGTATGGCGCACGAAAAACATTAGGGTGTGTTGACAATTCGTTATACTGAGACAGATTAAAATAAAATATTTTTTTAACCTAGGGCATCTTGACAAATAGTAGTGTTGTCAATATCCCGTAACTTTGGAGAACTTTATGGATGTAGCAAAACTAGCAGCTCTCGCTGCCATCACGGGCCATAGCGCCATTGCCGCAGGTTTACTTATTGGCCTTGCGGCGTTAGGAACTGCCATTGGTTTTGGAATTTTAGGCGGTAAATTTTTGGAAGGTGTGGCACGTCAACCAGAGCTTTCTCCAATGTTGATGGTACGTATGTTTTTAATGGCAGGGTTAGTTGACGCATTTGCAGCGATTTCTATCGTAATGGGATTGTATTTATTTTTTGCAAGTAACCCATTTATCGATCAAGCAGTCAAAGCCGCTACTGCTGCAGCTAGTTAATTGGCTAATGTTTGAGTTTAAGGAATTTGCCTCATGAATATTAATTTAACGCTGATTGGTCAAATGCTTACTTTTGCCATCGTGGTGTGGTTTACGATGCGTTACGTGTGGCCTCCTCTTACCAAAGCACTGAGCGAACGGCAAAAGCAAATTGCTGATGCTTTAGCCGCTGCGGCGGAAAGTATGCAAGATCGCGAAATCACTAAAAAAGAAACTGAACGGTTATTAGCTGAAAGTAAAGTGGAGGCTGCTCGCATTTTGGATCAAGCACACAAACGCGCTCAAGCTTTTGTTGAACAAGCTAAAACAGACGCGAAAATCGAAGCGCAGCGTATTATTGAAGCGGCTAAAGTTGAAATGGCTCGTGAAATATTAACGGCCAAGCAAGAGCTAAGGCAGGAAGTGGCCAATATGGCAATTGCGAGTGCAGAGAAAATTCTAAAGCGCGAAGTGAATGCGGCGGCTAATCAAGCATTGATTGATGAAACTATTCAATCTTCTTTTAATTAGGGTTTATTATGACGATTGTTGAATCACAAATAGTAGCCCGACCCTATGCAGAAGCTGCATTTTTTTCTGCTAAAGCTGAAAATGCGTTGGCTGATTGGCAAAAATTTTTATCTGCTTATGCTTTATTTTTTGCAGATGGCGCCATCAAAAAATATTTATTGAATCCTTTTGTTGATCAATCTGAGCTTTTAAAGTTGATTCAAGCGCATGATCAAAATTTATTGTCTTTGGGCCAACAAAATTTTTTAAAATTATTAGCGGAGAGTAGAAGGCTTATCAATCTTGAGACAATTAGCGAGCTGTTTAATCAATTAGCAGATCAAGATGCTGGGATTTTACGGGCAGTAGTGACTTCTCCTTATGAGATAGATGCAGAAACTTTACAGCGCTTGCAACAGCAATTGGCAAAGCACTTTAAGAAAACTATTGCGATTGAGTCGCAAATTAACTCAGATTTAATTGGTGGTTTAGAAATTTATATTGGCGATAAAGTAATCAATCGATCTCTACACGCACAGCTCGAGGCGCTTTATCATAGTTTAATTCAATAAGGTAATTTTTCATGGCATCACTCAATGCAACTGAAATTAGCAAAATCATTCAAGATCGTATCGCACATTTTACTCCGGCACTCGATATAAAGAGTACTGGGACTATTTTAAGTTTAAAAGATGGCATCGTGACTATTTATGGTTTAAGTGATGCTATGCAAGGCGAAATGCTTAAATTTGATGAAAAAACTTATGGCCTTGCTTTAAACTTAGAACGAGATAGTGTTGGTGCTGTGGTTCTTGGGCCTTCCGATCATTTAGTGGAAGGTGGTGTAGTAACGGCAACTGGCAAAGTGCTAAGTGTTCCTGTAGGTGAAGCTTTATTGGGTCGCGTGGTGGATGCATTGGGGAACCCTATCGATGGCAAAGGCGCAATCGCGGCAAGCGACTTTTCACCTATTGAAAAAATTGCTCCAGGGGTGATTACACGCCAAGCAGTGAGTCAACCTTTGGCAACAGGATGTAAGTCTATCGATGCCATGGTGCCCATTGGACGTGGTCAACGAGAATTAATCATTGGGGACCGGCAAACTGGTAAAACAGCTATTGCGATTGATACGATTATCAATCAAAAAGATACCGGTGTGAAATGTATTTATGTGGCTATTGGTCAAAAAGCGTCTTCAGTAGCGAACTTAGTGCGTAAATTGGAAGAGCATGGTGCGATGAAATATACCACTGTCGTTTCTGCTACAGCGGCTGATTCTGCAGCGCTGCAATATATTGCACCTTACACAGGTTGCACCATGGGCGAGTACTTTCGCGATAAAGGTGAAGATGCACTCATTATTTATGATGATTTGTCAAAACATGCGGTAGCCTATCGACAAATTTCTTTATTATTGCGTCGTCCACCAGGTCGTGAAGCTTATCCTGGAGATATTTTTTATTTGCATTCGCGTTTGCTTGAGCGTGCTGCGCGTGTTAATGAAGAATATGTCGAAAAAATGACGAAGGGTGCTGTTAAGGGCAAAACAGGCTCTTTAACAGCGTTACCTATCATTGAAACTCAAGCAGGTGACGTCTCTGCTTTCGTTCCCACTAACGTTATTTCGATTACCGATGGTCAAATTTTTTTAGAAACTGATTTGTTCAACGCTGGTATTCGCCCCGCGATTAATGCCGGTTTGTCTGTATCGCGTGTGGGAGGCGCTGCACAAACTCAAATTATTCGTAAGTTAGTGGGTAGTATTCGGATTGCCTTAGCACAATATCGTGAATTAGCCGCTTTCTCGCAGTTTGCTTCTGATTTAGACGAGGCCACTCGTAAGCAACTAGAGCGTGGCCAACGCGTTACCGAATTGCTTAAACAAAGCCAATACGCCCCTATGTCAGTCGCGCAAATTGCCGTGAGCTTGTTTGCAGCGCAAAAGGGTTATTTAGATGATGTGCCTGTCGATAAAATTTCGCATTTTGAATCTGAATTGCAAAGTTTTATGGCCAGTCAATATGGGTCGTTGATGGCGGAAATTAATGCCAAACCAGAATATAACGAGCATATTGAACAATCCTTAGATAAGGCCTTAGTTGAATTCAAAAAAGTCTTTGTGTAAGGAGTATTATGGCTGCTGCAAAAGAGATTCGTACCAAAATCAAGAGCATTAAAAGTACGCAGAAAATTACCAAGGCAATGGAGATGGTGGCCGCGAGTAAAATGCGTCGTGCTCAAGAACGTATGCTTGCGACGAAGCCCTATGCTCAAAAAATTCGAGAAGTGGTTGCTCATTTGGCTAGTGGAAAGTCCGAGTTTAAGCATCCTTTTCTTGAGCAGCGTTCTGTCGTGAAACGTGTAGGCGTTATTGTAGTTACTACGGATCGCGGCTTATGTGGTGGCTTAAATGTTAATTTATTTCGTAAAGTCCTACAAGAATTGCGTAGTTTCGAACAATCTGGCATTCAAGTAGATTTGTGTTTAATAGGTGCTAAAGGCGAAGCTTTTTTTAAACGATTTGGTGGTAATGTAGTTGGATCAGCGGGTCGTTTAGGTGACCAGCCACAAGCGGGAGATTTATTAGGTATTATCGATATTATGTTGAGTGCTTATAAAAATAATGAAATCGATGAACTTTACCTAGCGTATAATGATTTTGTAAACACAATGGTACAAAAACCAGAGCTGCAAAAAATTCTACCCATCAATATTGCGCCTGATGAAAAAAACTTAAACTACCATTGGGATTATTTATATGAGCCTGACTCGATTTCTTTGGTAAATGGCTTATTAACGCGTTATATTGAGTCGCAAGTATACCAAGCGGTGGTTGAAAACGTGGCTTGCGAACAAGCGGCTCGGATGGTGGCTATGAAAAATGCTACCGATAATGCAGGGCAACTGATTGATGACTTGCAACTTATTTACAACAAAGCGCGTCAAGCGGCTATCACGCAGGAGCTGGCGGAGATTATTGCGGGCGCTTCCGCGGTTTAAGACAGAGCGACTTACGTGAAAGGTTTTTTGACTACGCATAAAATCTGAATTTGCTTTGTCGTACTTTGTTTTCCTTGTGTAGACCATTATCACTTTTCGAGGATTCCTTAAAGCGCTATGCGTTGGATGCCATAATCCACGCGGGTTCAGAAATAAAATCTGTTTTTGTGGCGCCAAAATATCTTTTCATTAAAGCTTCATAACGCCCGTTAGCCACTAAAGTTTTTAGGGCTGAATTTAAAGCATCTATAAGCGCTGTATTGCCTTTCGTCACAATAATTCCATATCCCTCATCAAACGGTAATTGAAAAGAGTTGCCAATTAAGTGCAACTGCGAATTACTTTGTTCTACCCAATACTCAGCCACCGGAGCATCCATCAACCCTACATCTAATTTATTTTCCCCTAAATCACTAATAATATCGGTGGCATTACGATAAGGGATGATTGTTGCGTGGAGGTTTTTTTGGCTGTTTAAAAGTTCTATATATCCTTCAAAAGTAGAAGTCTCAATTACTCCTATTTTAAGATTTTTCCAATTGCTGGGTAAAATTTTTGTACTTAAGCCAATAAAAGAAGCGTTCCCGATTAAATAAGGCAAAGAAAAATCAAAAGTTTGGCGACGTAGTGGTGTAATAGAAAGCGAACTAATTAACGCATCGATTTTTTTGCTTTTTAAATTGGCTAACGCTTGATCCGGGGACATTCCTTGAAAAGTACATGTGCGATTCATGGTTTGACATAGTGCATTGGCCAGCTCGATATCAAAGCCAACAGGAGGCTTGGCGCTATAAATGAAAGGAGGATAAAAATAAAAAACACCAAAATGAATGACGGGAGGTGCTAGAGTTTGTGCTTGAAGAGTACTTTTGCAAAAAATTAACATTACACTTATCAATAATTGCCAAATAATTTTTCGCATATAAACTTCCCTGAGTCGAAATGAGTGAGTTATTATCGCAAAGATTGAGGTGTGTTGACAATTCGCCTTAGTACGTCACCACCCCACATTCCCGTTACATTATTAATCCAGCGATTATTGTATAATAATTGACATTATGATGGATTTTTTAAATAATATAGAGTGTAATAGCGTTGATGGCGACCAAATATAATTACTAGAAGGAGTCATACAAATGCCAACCAATCAATTTTATTATTTGCTACAGAGTAATTCAGAAAACATCTTTTCTGGCGGTGTCGTCGTTATACCAGATCGTTCTAGCCTAAAGTTTGGAAACTTTGTAGTAATTGAGCTTCCACCACGTGGAGTACCTTATAGCTACAAAATAGCTAATGCCCGCTATGGGCTTAGAGAGAACCACATATCTATCTATGAAAATGTGCGTAAAGAAAAAAAAGATTGTGTTTATCACGGTACCTTTGTATTAATAGATGAAGTAACAAACGACCGATGTAAGCTGCATGCTTATTTTAATGATGAGGATCAATGTGTTCAAATTCAATTCAGAAAAGATATGCCTGATATAAAAGATAGTATCCCTCTTAATGAAGTTGAGAAAACATGGCTGGCAGAACTAGTAAGGCAACGTTGTTCTTCTTACATGATTCATCTTAGAGCGGTACGAAACGAGAGAATCCAGACTATGGAGGCTGAGCTTGCCCATACAACACAAATGATAGCCGAATACTTGAGAAATCCAATAGAAGATGCTTTACGGGAATGCCTCAACGACATGATAGCTCCAGCACTAGAGAAAGCAAAAGCGCTCGCGTCCTATAGTGGTGATGACACTGCTACTAGAGTACTTTTGAGTTATCAAAGAGCAATTGAATGGAAAATAGGAGAACTACAACATCTTGCTGATGCGCAAGAGGAGGTAGCTGCTTCTCCAATAGAAGAAGCACTTGAGAGTCCTCTCACCCCGGCTGCTAGTTCGTCGCAAGCACCTGCACCATCTGCTCAGGCTGTGGTAGCAGAACAGCTCAAGGCATTCCAGAAGCAATTAACTGATAGCGTCGAAGAACTCAAAAAAATTCAAGCGGAGAATCCAATTGCATCAGATCAAATTTTGGAATATCACCAAAAGGCTTCGGATGCATTGATTTTGTTGTTGAGCTGCCCCGCAGAATTTAAATCAGATAGTAAGCAAATTGCGGTAATTGATAAAGCATTGCGTGAAAGTAGAGATAAAGGACGCAGCTTGCTAACCGAAAAAATAATTCTTGGTCAATGGGCGGATGTAAAAAAACTGCTCAACTATTTTGGAAAGGATTTACCTGATCGAGTCATCGCATCCATTATTGTTCAAGATAAAGATGAGATATTAGACCAATTAATTAGGCAAGATAGTTCTTTAGTTTTTCGTTGTCGCCCGAAGCGAAATGAAAAGCGCTATTCTCTTTTAGAGTTTGCATTTGTTAAAGAACGTAAAAAGTGCTTCAAAAAACTTTTAGAGCGAGGAGCTTCCAGTTTAGAGCCTGTGCAAGACGATGCTTTACGGAAGGAATATGCTATTGGGCCTATTCAAGACCTTCCACTTGCCCATATTATTTTTCAACAAAGTATTCAGAATCCATTTAGGGTAGGGCTGAACCTTCATTATATAAATAGTCAATTTGTAGAACTTCGAGCACTTAAGTTAACTTTACAGGCTCATTTGGAACAGCTCGATGAAAGTATTTCTTTGGAAGTAAAAACAAAATTAGAAGGCTTTGTTGATGCTTATACGAGTGCCATAACTACACACGAGAGAAGCTGTTCTAGCTCTACAAGGGGCATCACAGCACAGCGTCAACGACAACAGACATTATGGGCTGCTAGTGTATTCGAAAATGTAAATGTTGACGTAGCTACCGTACAGCATCCAGAAATACAGCGCAAACAGGCAGAAATACAGCGTAAACAGGCAGAGATAAATGCGCTATTCGATGGGCTTTTAAAAAAACTTGATTCTCATGAGAGGCAACAAGTTCTTAGAGCATCAGACGAGCACCAAGAACTTATGAAGAAATATCTCGAGGCAGGAGGCCCTATGGAAACTCGTTTAGAAAAAATTATTGGTTCTCTTGATCAAAAATTAGAGGAATTAAAGTTGAGTAACCAACTCTGTGATATACGGGCAAACGTAAAGCAATTGATGAACGGAAATACGAGCAACAAAAAAAAAAGGAAATCGTTAAACGCGTCAATAATAAAAGAAAAGGAAGTAAAAGAGAAATTACGCGAATACGTTACAAATCATAAAGCTGTGATGCAAGAGATGCGAGCCTACATTGAAGTGTCTGAGGAGAGTGAAGCTCGTATACAAGAGATGCTACGCTACATTGAAGCGTCTAAGCTTCCGCTCGATCGTAAAGATCGTATACGAGAGAAGATACACTACATTGAAGCGTCTGAGCTTTCATTTGAGGCGAAGATCTTCCTAGAAGGCTCGCTACTTTATAGAGAAATAGGAAAGCCTGCGTCTCAAGGGGATCAGGCTTCCTCCTCTGGCACTGCTCAGGTTCCCGAGGATAAAGAAGATAAAGATGATGAGACAGAGAAAAGCGTACACTATTCCGACTCCTATCACCCTTGAGAATTGATACTGTGCTAAACAGAAGTTCACCCCCCTTAATTAATATTAATGAGGTATTTTTATGCGGCCTTTCGATGTAGAAAAAATGTTTGCTGTTTCAAAAAGAGCTATTGATGATTTTGCTAAAGACCATACTAAAGAAACATTTTATGCTTTTTCTATTGATGCTAATTTACTTTGTTTAAATTCACTAGAAAAATTTGAAGAGCAATTAAGAAAATACCAACAAAAATATCCTCAACATTATTCTTCGCCAGACTCTATAAAATCTCTTCAATATAATACAGGGGATTGGGCTTATCAAGGATTTTTTGAGCTCTCAGATGAAGATGGCTTTAATTCAGATCTTTATAATGAACATTATGATATTCCTTCAAAACTGGGTGTTTATGAAGGCCTCGAATTAGAAAAAGCGTTTTCTTGCACCCCTTATCATCTGGCTATGGAAGCCCTATTAAAAAAATTAATGGAAGCAAAAGTGTTTGATCAATTAAAAAAAACGCCAGACTTTAAAGCGTTTTTATCGGAGCATAATTATTAAACTTAAATGCTGAGCGCGTCTATAAAGTCTTCTTTTACGCGACAATTGTGTTGCGCAAGAATTTTAAAAGAGAAAAACTATCGCTTGCGTGTTAAAGTTTTATGTTCGTGAGTGAGTGCCCCCTAAAGTGGGAAAGACCCCAAAATTGCCGGATTAGTCATTACAAGTTGGTGCGAAAGGAGAGACTCGAACTCTCACGGGGTTACCCGCTGGAACCTAAATCCAGTGCGTCTACCAATTTCGCCACTTTCGCATTTATAAGTTGAAACAATATCTATGAATCACAACTTACACGGCAATAAAAATACATAGGCATAACAAAAAGAGATAAATTTTTCTTATTTTCAAATTCCGTATATTTTTATACTAAGCTTACCGCATCATTGTATCACAACATTTTTGGAAGCGGATAGCAGCTGGAGCAGTGGCTAATGCCGCTCTTGCAAGAGCGGCATTCACGCATTTTGCACGTCTAGTAACTGGCAATCCCTAAAGAGTCTGCAAAGCTTGAAGCACCAGTGCTTGTACAACCGCTAAGCGTCCCACCCGCTCCAATAGTACAGTTATAAATGGTGCCATCAGTTACAGAAGTGGCATAAAGATAGCTGTTGGTTGAATCAATAGATAGGGCGGTTGGGCCAGTCATCCCGGATGCCCCACTGTCGGTACAGCCACTGAACGTGCCATCCGAGGAGCTTACTGCACATTTAGTAATCAAGGGGGATCCACTGCCATTGGCAATGTAAGCATACGCATTATTATTATCAATCACAATAGCTTTAGGAGCGGTTAAAGAGGTGCCTGTCGCAGTACAAGAAGACCATACACCGCTTGATACAGTACACTTGGTAACTATAGGAGCACCAGCCGAGTTAGTGACATACCCATAGGTAGTGGAGCTGATAGTTTTTACGGTAAGGCCTATAGGGGTAAATGCAGGGCTAGCTGTGGTATTCGTACAGGTACCGGTGATTACTCCTGCGGATGATACAGGGCAAGCGTACACTTTACCGCTTACGCCTGTTCCTAGTGTCACATAAAGATAGTTAAGGCTAGGATCTAAAGCAAGCCCGATGGGAGCGTTGGGGAAGCTTGTGGTGCCTGTCGTATAAGCCGTACAACTACCCAACGTTCCATTTGTCGAGGCACATGAGTAAATATCACTATTACCATTATCAGCGACATAAACGCGATTATTCGTGGTATCCAAAGCCACTCCATAGGGTGAAGAGGCTGCTGGGGAAAGTGAAGCGGCCGTGCAAGACGCAAGCGCTGCCACCGTTCCGCTCGTCACCGCACAAGAATAAAGACCCGGGGTTCCCGCGCTTCCGCTCGACGCAAGAGCGTAATGCCCCGTTGTTACGGTAATATTTAAAGGGGTAACAGAGTTTTTGCCCCGACCATCATATCCGATAGTAATGGTATTACTGATCGTACCCGTGGTAGTCGGGTGGATAGTCAATGTGACAGTGCAACTCTTATTTGGACCCGCCGGAATTACATTGCTGTTACAGGTCGTTGACGCAATAGAAACGGGTGATGAGATCCCCGAAGTTATTAAAGCCCAAGGATGAGGGGTGTTATTGTGAATCGTATAAGTGTAGTTGTTTGAATCCCCCGTATGCATGCTTGAGGGAAAAGTAGGTACGTCAAAAGTTACTTGCGCATCCGCCCAAACATTCGGGGCAAAAAAAACCGCGATCAAAAAAAACAATCCTGTATATCTGCGTGTTTTCATGATTCATTCCTTGTGTCATTGTTTAAAGATAAGAAACGTTGAGTATATAAAACAAAATATTAAAATTTCCAACTCAAACCAAACAACAAGTTTTGGCTATAGACTGAAAATCTTGGAGCATTCTGAACGGTCACACTGCTTCCAGCGGAACCATTTTGTTTCGATGGGCTAAGGTTACTCATATTCGTGTGAATATATTCAGCGGTGGCTGCCAAATGTTGTGTGATTGCATATTGCAACCCAAAACCATAATCATAAGCGAATTGTGTATTCATCCTGGCCTTTAAATTGACAAAGCTATCGGCATTGACGTTGGAATTGGATGGCCGTTCATAATAAGCAAATTGGGTACGTGCTACGCCAACACCGAGGATGGGATAAGGTGAAAAACGACGAAAGGTGAAGAGCCCAGGTTTGACATCTAACATCCAACGATTGCTGCTAATGGGCGCTCGAAAAGTGTAGTTATCTAAATTAGACAACCCACTTTGCCACACATCCCCTTTAATCGCCGCACGATTTGTATACCAGTTAAGCTGCAAAAGAAGATCGTTAAAATATTTGCGCGAAGCCAGCCGATCACTCAAAAGATGATAACCTACCCCTGCACGATAAGTCGCAGAGGAAGAAACTGAATTCACCACGCTGGAATCTTGTTCATTTTGCGTCACTTGTACATGACCGACACTGGAGCGATACCACGTGGGGCCTGCAGCAAAATCTACTTGAAAATGATTCAAGGATTGAATCACATTAGCAAATGAATATTTTTTTTGAAAAGAAGAAGGATGGACGGATGCCTCATTTGTTTGAGCAACCGCCATATTGGCTATGCCTATGAAAAACAAAGCCGCACAGCATTTTCTTGGTGGAAGAAACCGTATCATACTTAACACCCCTGTAAAAATAAATCCGCTGAAAAAATAAATTGTATGAAATAAGCTATAATCCTAGATTCAACGCATTCACCCTTCTCGCTATGCGCTCGATTGCCGAATTTAGGATAATGACGCGCAGTGTACCAATTCTTTTGCGACAAAACAAGATTAGCGTTCTCAATTAGCGTGCTCAATTTGTCAAACCAAAATTAAAATGTCCCTTGTTACACCTAAAGTGAAAATGTGCCCTAGGTGGCTTGAGGCATCCCTCTTGTGGAACGCAGAATTGACTGGTATAATCCTCGGTTCTTTGTTTAATAATTCTTTATAGTATTGAAGGTTGAGGATTCATGACTGCCACATTATCACATATGACTCAGAGCGCTAAAGCATCTGAAGTCAAGCGCGATTGGTTTTTGATCGACGCTACTAATAAAACG
The DNA here is from genome assembly GCA_964471475.1 of uncultured Gammaproteobacteria bacterium. GTDB lineage: Bacteria > Pseudomonadota > Gammaproteobacteria > CAISUE01 > CAISUE01 > JAJNBD01. Next base: position 180,947 of record CAYYFQ010000001.1, on the reverse strand, counting down.
CTTGGTCATCTTGCTACTGAAGTTGCCCGACGTCTTCGAGGTAAACATAAAGCTATTTATACATCTCATGTAGATACCGGAGATTTTGTTGTTGTCATTAACGCTTCGAAAGTTCGCGTAACCGGCAATAAAGCTAAAGATAAAACTTACTATAGCTATACAGGTTTTCCTGGCGGTGTTAAAGCAATTACGTTTGAAAAATTAATTCAAAAAGCTCCTGAGCGAGTTATTGAATTTGCTGTTAAGGGAATGCTTCCTAAAGGTCCTTTAGCGCGTGAAATGTATCGTAAGCTTAAAGTTTATGCGGGTGCTGCGCATCCTCATACGGCACAACAACCCATTGTATTGGATATCACAGAGAATTAATTTATGGCTACACCAAAAACCAAGAAGGCCGCTATAAAACAAAATTATGGCACAGGGCGTCGCAAATCTTCCATCGCACGCGTTTTTATGAAAAAAGGTACAGGCACCATGACCATTAATGGTCGTTCGTTGAATGAATATTTTGGTCGCAAAACGCATCGCATTATTACGATGCAACCGATCGATTTGCTCGGCGTCAAAGATCAATTTGATTTTTATATTACAGTAGAAGGCGGTGGTCATACTGGGCAAGCAGGCGCCATTCGTTTGGGTATTACTCGTGCGTTAATTGAGTATGATGAAGCTGGAACGACAGTGATTCCCGGTGAAGAAGCTGCTAATGAAAATTCTTTCCGTAAACGTTTGCGTGTGGCAGGTTATGTAACACGTGACTCACGTCAAGTTGAGCGTAAAAAAGTTGGTTTACATGGAGCGCGCAAAGGCGTACAGTTCTCCAAACGTTAAAGCGTGTTGACATTTTCGTACATGACAAAATACGATAATTGCAAAACGGGTGGCACGATAGGATCCGTTTAACCTCGATTCTTATTTTTGTCGTGTACACGTAGGTTTGACATATGGCTCATGATATCCATTTGCAAGTCTCCAAACGCCCCATCTCCCACTACATTTTAGCTATTTTTCATTTACTTCGTCCCAGGCAATGGATTAAAAATAGCTTTGTCTTAGCCCCATTAATTTTTTCGGGGACATTTTTTTATCCTCATTTTGTTTATCGAGCTTTCCTTGCTACGTGGATATTTTGTTTGGCCGCTTCTTTTATTTATGTGATCAACGATATCCACGATGAAGAAGCAGACCGTCATCATCCCATCAAAGCAAAAACAAGACCTTTAGCAGCAGGTATGCTGAGCAAAACTCAAGCGAGTATTACTGCCATTTTTTTGTGTATTTTATTAGGCGTTGGTTTTTATTGGCTACCGCTTATTATTTTTCCTGTATTAATTTACATCGCCCTTAATGTTTTATATACATTTGTATTGAAAAATCAACCTATCATCGATATCTTCGTGATTGCATTTGGTTTTGTGATTAGAGTATATGCAGGAGGCGCGGTACTATCTGTGCCAATTTCTAACTGGATGTTAGTGACGACTTTATGTCTTGCGCTTTATCTTGCTGTGATTAAACGTAAGCAAGAAATGATGAATACGGATCATATGGGACGCCGTGTGTTAATGTTTTATTCCCCATCATTAATTCATTATTATGCGCAACTTTCTTCTACGGGTGCTTTAGTTTTTTATAGTTTATTTGTTATGTCCCAAAAACCGCAACTCATTATAAGCATTCCGGTAGTATTGTATGGGTTATTTCGCTATGCTTATGTAGTGGATCGATTGCAAGGTGGAGAATCTCCTACCGATACTTTGTTAACGGATCCTCTCTTACTTTTTACAGCCATCCTTTGGGTGGGAATTTGTCTTTATTCTTATTGGCCTAAGTGAAAAATAATTTATGATTCATACTATCACTGCAAAAAGTATAGAAGAAATCACCTCTTACGATGCGGTGAGTGCGCTCGAGCAAGGTTCCTTAATTTTGTTACCTAAGTTAGCTTTTTTGTTGACTGACGAAGAAAAAAAATTATTTGATTATCATTGGACTGAAGGCAAAAGTAAAAATATTAGTTTTAATTTAGCAACTCGTCAATTAAAAGCACATCGAGCGGATTTCGCTATGCAAAAAAATCTGACTTCCATGATGGAGCGTTATGCAAATTTTGCACAACAATGTGTAGAAACGATAATTCCTCAGTATAAAACAGCATTGCTCCTTAAGCGTACGAGCTTTCGGCCAATCGAAGCTTCTGGACGTAAAGCTGCTTCTTATCGCAAAGATGATACACGTTTGCATGTGGATGCTTTTCCTGCCAACCCCACTCAAGGAGCGCGAATATTGCGTGTGTTTAGCAATATTAACCCCTATCAGCAACCACGAATTTGGAAAGTAGGTGAGGCGTTTCCAGAGCTTGCCGGGCGTTTTTTGCCTTCCTTGCAAAGACCCTGGCGCATAAGAAAATATATTTTAAAAATGATGGGTATTACTAAAAACTTGTCGACTGACTACGATGCATTGATGTTGCAATTACATGACAAAATGAAGGCGGATCTTAATTACCAAAAAAGCGTTTCGCAACAAGAGATAACATTACCTGCGAATAGTACTTGGATTGTTTTTACAGACTGCACTTCTCATGCGGCGCTTGCGGGTCAATATTGTTTAGAGCAAACATTTTCTTTACCTGTAGATGCTATGCAAGATGCTTCGTACTCCCCGTTAAAAATTCTCGAAAATAAATTCAATACTCCTTTAACCAATAGACCTTCTTCGAAACTCGCTCCTGAGAGAAAAGTTGAAGGAGGATCGGCGCGCAGAACCGGAGTGTACACGCCAGTACATGAGGATTCGAGCGTGGAACCGACGCACAAATTTTCCACCGGAGTAGAGTTTCAAAAGAGGTCTAATGTATAAACGCCTTATTTTTGTTGGACTTCTATTCTTTGTAGCGCTTGGACTATTTGTTGTTAATTTTAGCACTTCTCCTTCAGTCGCTCAGGGCGGTAATTCTTTTTATTATCAATTATGGGAAGAGCCGGAAGCTGGCGAACAGCCTTTGGTAAATGCTATCCAGCGCGCGCACGATGAGATTGATGTGGTGATGTATTTATTTACCGACAAAAATATCGCCGTTGCGCTCAAGCAAGCTGCCGCTCGAGGGGTGCGGGTTCATGTGTTGCTCGAAAAATCACCATACAAGGCGCAAAATGTGAATGCTTGGCTTGTTGATTACTGGCATGATAGTAAAATAAGTTGGCATTTTGTACCGAGTCTATCATCTGGATTAAATTTTTATCATCAAAAATCCATGGTGATTGATCATGCACAACTTTGGGTGATGACGATGAATTTTGTCAAAAGCAGTTTTTACAAATCAAAACCGGAGCGAAATTTTATTTTAGAAGACCGAGATCCTCTGGATGTGAAAGGTGCGTTAGCCATATTTGCTCAAGATTGGCAGAACCAAATCGTGAGATCTATTGATACGAGTCATTTAGTGGTGAGTCCATTAAATACTCGAATGGCTTTGTTGGCTTTAGTGAAAAACTCGCATGATCGTCTTGAAATCTATGCCGAAGGCTTAAGCGATGTGCCCTTATTGCGTGCCATCGAGCAAGCAGCCGCACGTGGGGTTAAGGTGCACATTTTATATGGAGATAATTTGCGTCCTAGAGTAGTCTATTATTTAAAACGTTACCACGTACAGTTTAAACGGACCGAGAGCTTCCATAATCACGCGAAGGTGATGATTGCAGATGGCTTGAAAATTTATTTGGGCTCAGCGAATTTTACTAAAAATTCTTTAGAAGATAATCGTGAATTGGGTATAGTGTTAAATGATAAAAAATTGGCTAAGATGCTTGAGTCGGATTTTTCGCGAGATTGGCAACAGGCGTCGTAATATACCCATCGCAAAAGCGGTCTAATCTTTTGAGGCGCTGGCGTTACGCCTTAGCGGGAGCCCCAAATGTAAATAGCATCCCAGCATTTAAGGCATTGTTATTAGTGCTGTGTTGTTTTAATGCCATAATATGGCCGAAAGAAAGTTGTATGGCGGTTTTCGGGGTGAGTCGATAATTAATGCCCGCGACAGGTTCGACAATTGCACCTCCATTGGTTTCATAGCCACCCCCACCGCTTGCACCAATCAAGCCTTCTGCAAAAAACTCCCAGTGGTTTAAATAAGTGGGAGTTTGAGCACCCACACCTACTAAACCAGTGGCAGGTCCTCCAGTGGTTTGACCGCGACCGGCATAAGCGCTTGAAGCTCCGCCCGTTAAATAAAAATAAGAATTTAAAAACTGATCAAAAGTAACATTGATCAAATTAATATTTTGATTAGAATTACTGGTGGCTCGTTTAGGATTGAAATATGTTTGATTCATGATTCGTACTCGCCATTTGTTGACGAAGTAGTCAGAGAGAGATCCCGCTTCCCCTTTTTTATGAAGATCATCAAAATTATGATATAACTTAAGGGTTAAAGTAGGTGCGCGCAGCTGGCCTTTCGGCGCATCAAGGTAACCGCCTTCTGCCCATAATCCCCACTGTGGAATAAATTCCCATTGCAGACCTGCTATTGGTTGAAGGAGAAGTCCACCCCCTGTATCCACTTTTCCACCGCCTCCTACTCCAAGATACATGGCAGCTGTTGCACTCAGTTGAGTAGTAAGAGGAAAACGGTACCCTCCTCCCCCTAAGGCATCCATATAACCGCTTGGAATACCTGAAAAAGCGCCTGAAGTTTTGAAGGCCACATAAACGCGATCTGTCACATAGTGACCCAGCTCGAAACCTGCCGAGTGAAAAACGCCATCTTGCACATCGCCATTTACATTTTTAGTGCCGCTGCGTTGAAAATTATTTTGTTCATAAAAAGCAAAATAATTATGCGTGATCCAGTTTGCTGGGAGATTAAGGATTTGGCCATATTTTTCAGGATTAATGAAATCAAAAAAGGAAGTGGTTTCTGCAATCAAACCAACGCGCCCGGAACGAATTTTTCCGCTGGGAAAGGTGATATAACTGTACTGTGGGCCTACGCTAAAATATCCAAAATCATACATAAGATCTGCATGCGAATCTAGCATCAATCCGCCACCGACAGGACTACTTGCACCTCCAGCTCCTCCTGCAAACATGCCTGCATCAAAAATTAAATGTTCAAAAATAGGATATTCCCACCCTGCTTCTATCCCTAAAACTAATAATCCTCCTTGAGAACCCCGTACACTCCCATAACCGGCTAAGCCGCCATATAAACCAGAAGGCGTTCCAACGATACTGTGAATACCCACCAAGCCCATATCACTGGCGCCTTGTGGCATTTTGACTTGGTCATAAGTGAGTCGATACGCAATAGGTAAAGATTGAATATCTGCATTATCTGCAGCAAAGGTGGATAAGTTGGCAAGTGCCCCGCCGCTTAAGAGCAAACTTAGTAAAGGTATTTTGAGTTTCGCAAACATCCGTGACATAAGCAATTAAAAGAATTTAAGAAAAGCATTATACGTGATTTAATTAGGATTGTAATCTTTTGTGCGCTGCTTTTCTTTTGATGTGGTTTGGTTGGCGCGAGGGGCGAGTGCTTATGGGCAGCCTCAGCTGATTTGAACGGTTAAAACAGCCAGTTTAGTTTAGTCTTTTTTCATATGTACTAAACCAGGACACCCCATTGCTTTTACCAGTACTTTCAAGGAAAATATCTAAAAATTTATACGGAATGCTATGAAAGCAGTTATTTTAGCGGGTGGATTAGGTACCAGACTGAGTGAAGAAACGGATCTTCGACCTAAACCTATGGTGGAAATTGGTGGGCGCCCAATTTTGTGGCATATCATGAAGATCTATACCGTCTATGGAGTTACGGATTTTATTATTTGTTTAGGGTATAAGGGATATATTATCAAAGAATATTTTGCTAATTACGCCTTGCATATGTCAGATATCACTTTTGATATGCAAAAAAATCAAATGGAAGTTCGGCGCAAAACTGTTGAACCCTGGCGTGTTACCTTGGTGGATACAGGAGATGAGACGATGACGGGAGGTCGTTTGAAGCGTATTCGACCTTATGTCGCTGATGAAGATTTTTGTTTTACTTATGGAGATGGTGTAAGCGATATCAATGTAACGGATTTAATTACGGCGCATAAAAAAAATGGCCGATTGGCCACCGTGACTGCCGTTCAACCCCCCGGGCGATTTGGAGCGATTACACACGATGAGCATAATCGTGTTATTACTTTTGAAGAAAAACCTAACGGCGATGGAGCTTGGATTAACGGCGGATTTTTCGTGTTATCGCCTAAAGTGTTTGACTATATTGAAGGAGATGCTACTGTGTGGGAGCAAAAACCTATGCAACAATTAGCGTTAGATAATCAAATGTCCGTTTATTTCCATAAAAAATTTTGGCAACCGATGGATACGCTTCGTGATAAAAAATATTTGGAAGATTTGTGGCGCGCAGGTAATGCCCCTTGGAAGCAATGGTGATGAGTGATTCGTTTTGGCATGGAAAAAAAGTTTTTATTACGGGCCATACCGGTTTTAAAGGAGGATGGCTTACCTTCTGGTTAAAATTGCTGGGGGCTTCGGTTACCGGTTATTCTTTGGCGCCGATGCAAGAACCCAATTTTTTTTCATTAACAAAAATCGCTGATAATATCTCTTCAACTATTGGTGATATTTTGAATCAAGATCTTTTAACGCAAACTTTACAAGAAGTTCAGCCAGAAATTATTTTGCATTTGGCAGCTCAACCCTTGGTGCGCTATTCCTATGATAATCCCATTGAAACTTATGCGGTGAATGTGATGGGTACTGCGCATCTTTTAGAAGCAGCAAGAAAATTATCCAACCTTAAAGCTATTGTCGTTGTGACGAGTGATAAATGTTATGAAAACCAAGAATGGTTGTGGGGATATCGTGAGTCAGACCCCATGGGCGGCTATGATCCTTATAGCAGTAGCAAAGGATGTACGGAATTAGTTGTTTCAGCTTATCGTCGTTCTTATTTTAATGAAAAAAATATTGCGCTGGCCAGTGTGCGTGCAGGCAATGTCATTGGGGGGGGAGATTGGGCGAAAAACCGTCTTGTGCCTGATTTAATGCGTGCTTTTGCCAATCACGAAGTTGCGGCTTTGCGACACCCGCATGCTTATCGCCCTTGGCAACACATCTTGGATTTGTTAACGGGGTATTTGCTGTTAACGAAACGTTTGTATCAAGAGGGATTAAACTTTGCAGGTCCCTGGAACTTTGGCCCAAGCGAAGAAAATATCATTAGTGTTGGGGATGTCGCTGATTTATGCGCTAAATTTTGGGGGGATGATGCGAAGTGGCAGACGGTGGAGGCACGTACCTTGCATGAAGCTATTTTATTAAAATTAGATTGCAATAAATCACGTGCGTTGCTTGGCTGGTCACCTCGATGGAATATTCAGAATTCTTTGAAAGCTACTGTCGAGTGGTATCGTGCTTTCACGAACGAAGAGGATATGTTTTCATACACTACACAACAAATTCAACAATTTGAACACTCAGTAGACTAAGTCATGACAATCCATACCTGCCAGTTTTGTAATCATCCATTGCATCAAACTTTTATTGATTTAGGGCTTTCGCCCCTTGCGAATAGTTATCTCAAAAAAGAGGACTTGGGTAAGCCGGAAAATTTTTATCCTTTGCACGTACGTGTTTGTTCGGCTTGTTTTTTAGTGCAACAGCCTGAATTTGCGACGCCTGAAAAGATGTTTAGCGATTATTTTTATTTTTCTTCTTTTTCGGATACCTGGCTACAGCATGCTAAAAAATATACGCAAATGATGATTGAGCGTTTTGGAATTAATCAAGATTGGCAGATAGTTGAAATCGCCAGTAATGATGGTTATTTGTTGCAATATTTTAAAGAAAAAAATATTCCTATTTTGGGCATTGAACCTGCAGTAAATATTGCTAGAGTTGCCGAAGAAAAAGGCATTCCTACGCGTACAGTTTTTTTTGGTAAACATACCGCTGAAGCTTTACGTGCTGAAGGTATTGAGGCTAATTTAATCATTGGAAATAATGTGTTTGCGCATGTGCCTCATATCAATGACTTTGTTGCTGGATTGAAAATCTTATTGGCTCCTTCGGGCGTGATTACATTGGAGTTCCCTCATCTTCTTTGTCTAATCAATGAAAATCAATTTGATACGATTTATCAAGAACACTTTTCTTACTTTTCGCTCATTACTTTGTTAAAAATATTTACTAAATTTCAGTTGGCCATTTTTGATGTGGAAGAATTAACTTCTCATGGGGGCTCTCTTCGTGTTTTTGTAAAACATGAAAGTGATGCTTCAAAGCCCATCTCTGCTCGCGTTGATGATTTGTTAAAAAAAGAGGTTTCTGCAGGTTTAGGTAGTGTGGAAGCTTATAAAAATTTTGAGCCAAAAATTGTTAAACTGAAAGAGGATTTTTTAAAATTTTTGCGGCAAGTGAAAGCTGAAGGTAAAAGGATAGTAGCTTATGGAGCGCCTGCAAAAGGTAATACCTTATTAAATTACTGTGGTGTCACAAAAGATTTATTGCCATTTACAGTCGATCGCAGTCCTTATAAGATAGATCATTATTTGCCGGGGACGCACCTTCCTATTTTTCATACCGATAAAATTAAAGAAGAAAAACCGGATTATCTTTTAATATTGCCTTGGAACTTAAAAGATGAAATTAGAGAGCAAATGTCTTTTATTAAAGACTGGGGTGGTCAATTTGTCATCGCGGTTCCCGAGTTAAAAATTTTTAGTTGAAATTTTCCTATGCGCTTTGAATCGATTGAATTGCACGGTGCTTATCTTATACATCCTGAGAAAAAAGAAGACTCTCGAGGTTTTTTTGCGAGAACTTTTTGCAAAAAACAGTTTGCGCAAAAAAAATTGCATACAGACTTTGTACAAATGAATATTTCTTATAATGCTAAAAAAGGAACGGTGCGTGGTTTACATTATCAAGTAGCTCCTTATGAAGAAGTGAAAGTTGTTTCTTGTCATCGAGGTGCAATTTTTGATGTGGTGGTGGATATACGCAGAGAATCTCCGACCTATGGTCAGTGGCGCACTTTTGAGTTGAATGAAGATAACGGCGTTGCATTTTATGTGCCAGCAGGTTTTGCGCATGGATTTCAAACGCTCTGTGATGATACAGAAGTGCTATATCAAATGAGCGAATACTACGAGGAGAAGGCTGCAAGTGGTATTGTTTTTGATGATCCTTCTTTGAAGATTTCTTGGCCAGAACCCATTTCCATGGTTTCTGATCGTGATCGTGCTTTTCCGAAGTTCAGCACATGAAATCGATGCGGTGTTGATGATTGATGGTGCTTCAAGCCTTAAAAATATATCGCATAATAATGGCGATCAAACTTCCCAAATAAGCACCCGCTAAAATATCACTGACAAAATGATAGTTTTCTAACACCAACAAAAAAGCAAGTATAGCTAAGGCGCCATAGCACCAAAAGCGAATTTTGGGAAAAGAGAAGCTGAGAAGCAAAAAAAGGCAGCTAAAAATCATCATGTGGCCCGACGGAAAGCTTCCTTCTCGCATCCATTGATAATCATAAAAAAAACCATGTTGATGAGGGTTTATCGTTGAAAAATTAATGCTCGCCGGGCCAAGCCGCCCAAAAATTTGTTGTAGCTGAGTTTTGACGAAAAACACTACCGCAATGCTCAGAGATAAGACTGCACAAATATTGGTCATTTGGTTATCTATGTTAAAAAAACGGCAGGCTACATAAACAGCCATGACAATAATGGCCAAAATATAAACCGCATCGGTTAATAAAACATTAACGTTATCGAGCCCTTGTGTGACGCCATGAGCGCTATAATATGCAATGTGATAGGCGATAGGAAAATCAATATATCGCATGCTAATGAGGCAAGCAATAATGAGCAAGCCAAGACTCAGTAAAAGCTCCCATTCTATTTTTTTCTTCGTGGGAGTTAAGTTTTTTTGAGAAAACAAATTTGTCATAGATTCATGGAGTTAAAAAGGCCATTGTATCATAAGCTTAATGGTTCGGTTGAGTCGTGAGCATATCAAAAAGCTACTTCTCTTATTCTGGGTTGAGTTTAGAATGGTCTTTTTTTATCGCTTGGAGTCTGTTCGATTCTTTTTGAATACGATCATAAATTTCTGTTCGATGTACTGATATATGCGCCGGTGCCTTGATTCCCAAAAGAAAGGCGGATCCCCGAAACGGAGCTTGCCAAAAAAATTTCTGTTCCACGAGCCACTATTAATCGCTTAACTTCTGGCAGAACTCCTGACCCAAGAGCGTCTACGATTAGTGCGATAGCTAATTATTTTAATATTACCGTAGAACAACTATTAGGAAAAAAACCATTACATTTTTCAGCAGATATTTATAGGACATGTTCTACTATTCCGGTTTTAGCCTGGGAAGATGTGCTCGATTATCAGAGAGTTCAAAACCCGATTAATTGGGTTTCAATTAACTTATCTCCTGAAGAAGAAAAATTTGCTTTATATATAAAAGGAGAGGCCATGGTTCCCCTATTTCAAGAAGGCACTCTCTTAATTATTGACCCCCGAAAAACCCCTAAAAACCGAGATTTTATTATTGTAACTATTAATTCAACAAATGAAATTCTTTGTAGGCAACTTATTATTGATGGACAATATCAACTCCTCAAACCAGTGAATGCTCTTTTCCCAGCTATAACACTAGAGAACGAGGATAAAGTTATTGGTGTTATTATTGAAGCAAGGAATACTTTTTAGTAAGGATAATATTGTGTTGAAATTTCTTCGCAAACTTTTAAAGCGTTATATTGAAAGTACGCAGTGGGGATATGAAAAGCGTTATCTTTATCGATTTGATCATATAGAGCATACAAAAAATGGTATATATATAAAATTCCATGTTCGTGGGAAAAAAGTGCCTCTTCATATTTTACTAAACAATTTAAATAATGTTGAGTGCTTATTTGAAAGATTTGGAAAATATTGATATCTATGATGTCAATACAGATTTTAATCCACTTAAGTCATGTTTATAATTTTATGAAAAAAATACTTTGTGTTTTCAGCAATACCTTTTCTGGCGAGAAGAAAAATGAAATACTTCGTGTTTTAAAAAATTACATTGAAAAAAAAGCGTTCGCTTTTGAGATTGAATTATTTTATTCTGATATGCCAAAAGAAAAACTAAAAAATTATAGTTACTTTATTGTCTGCAATCCACCAAAAGAAATACTAAAAAACCTTTCTTCCGCAGAATTTATACTGTCACTGAATATGGGCGTAGAGGATATTGTTCCTCATCTACCTGCTTCAATAAAAAATATAAGTCGAATGGTTCATAAAATATCTGTCGAACGTATATGTAGTTATGTTTTATACTGTGCACTAGATTTTTTTCTGTTAATGGATCGTTATCGAAAAAGCCAAGCCAATTTATTTTGGGAACGCTCAAAACCATTTGAACGTCAAAACCAACGTATTGGGATTATGGGGCTCGGTGAAATAGGAAAATGCATTGCTGAAAAACTTTATCGTAAAGGATATGATGTAATTGGTTATGCTACTACTCCGAAATCGTTATCTTTTCCGGTTTATGATAAAACGCAATTAAATATATTTTTGTCACAAACAAATTTGTTAATTAATGCTTTACCTTTAACGAAAGAAACGTATGAAATATTAAATAAAAATACATTGAACTTTTTACCCGAAGAAAGTGCAATTGTAAATATCGCAAGAGGAGCTCATATTTGTGAGGCAGATTTGCTTTCCGTATTAGCCACCTCTAAATTGGCTAAAGCATACTTAGATGTTTTTAGGAATGAGCCTCTGCCAAAAGATCATCTTTTTTGGAGGCATCCTAAAATATTTTTAACTCCCCATATCTCTGGGGTGTTTGATGTGATGGACGTTCTAGAAGGCGCACTAGATACGTGTTTTTTATTTTACAAAGATAAGATTGTTTTACATCCTGTTCAGATGGAGAAAGGATATTGAGGCTCTTTCTTAATTTTGCCTCTTTTTGCTGACTTTCAATTCAATTTGGTTGGGGCTCCTCTTTCGCCAGCTATGCTACATCCATGTATAGCCTTTAACATTTAGCTGGATACTGTGTTGTAAGCTTAAGATAACTTGCGAATACTTGTCTGAAAGACTGTAGCATCTTATTGGTTTTACCAATAGCTTTGTTATACAATAGTAAAACTTGAGGGATAAAATATGACAACACAACTAACGATTCGACAATCAGGGGGGGCAAATATTGTTAGCATCCCTAAAACCATTTTAAACACATTGGGCCTTCGAACAGGTTCATCTTTAAATTTGTCCATTGTAGATCATAAAATTGTATTAACGCCCGCTAAGGAAGAAACCACATTAGAAGCATTATTGAAGGGTTCCTCTCGGAAAAAACTTTTGAATGAAAAAGACAAAAAATGGTTAAATGCCAAAGCTAAAGGTAAAGAAGTCTAATGTATATACCAGAGCAGGGAGATATTATTTGGCTTGATTTTGATCCAAGTAGTGGAAAAGAAATCATGAAACGAAGACCTGCTTTTGTCATATCAAGAAAAGCCTTTAATACCCATACTAAATTAGCCATTGTTGCTCCGATTAGCAGTCGTATTCGAGGAGTTAAACTCGAAGTTCTTTTACCAAAAACGCTAAAAACTCAAGGGGCAATTATGCCCTATCAATTAAAAACGGTAGATTTCATCCATCACCAAGCCAAGTTTATCGAAACAACGTCACAAGCAGTCATTGATGACGTTTATATTATTGTACATGCTTTAATTCGCTAATTTTTATAAACCTTAAAACAGATATTCTTCACGTTCTAGAACAAAACAAGCAGTACGTTGAAAGTAGTATGTTATAATTCGCCATTCTATTTTTTATGTATAAAGCTATCGCATGTCTGCGTATTCACAAATAAAAGAAACCTTAACGAAAACTACTTATACGTGGCTAATCACAGGGGTTGCTGGATTTATTGGCTCACATCTTCTCGAGGCTCTCTTGAAGTTGAATCAAAAAGTAGTGGGGTTAGATAATTTTTCTACCGGCTATCAAAGTAATTTGGATGCCGTCAAAGCATTAGTCAATCCTCAGCAATGGCAAAATTTCTACTTTGTAGAAGGTGATATTTGTGATGGGGGGACGTGTCATAAAGTGGTACAAAATGTAGATTTTGTACTGCACGAGGCCGCATTAGGGTCTGTGCCGCGCTCTTTAAAAGACCCTATTAAAACGAACGCTGTGAATGTTGATGGATTTTTAAATATGCTTGTGGCGGCTAGGGATGCGAAGGTTAAACGCTTTATTTATGCAGCCTCTAGTTCCACTTATGGGGATCATCCAGCCTTACCAAAAGTAGAAAATCAGATTGGAAAACCACTTTCTCCTTATGCAGTCACTAAATATGTCAACGAACTTTATGCAGATGTGTTTTCTCGTACCTTTGCTTTAGCTTCAATTGGATTACGATACTTCAATGTGTTTGGTCCTCGCCAAGATCCTAATGGCGCGTATGCGGCGGTGATCCCTAAGTGGACAGCGCAGCTTCTCAAGGGGATTCCAATAGAAATTTATGGCGATGGAGAAACGAGTCGAGATTTTACGTATGTGGAAAATATTGTGCAATTAAATTTATTGGCTGCGATGACGCAAGACTCGAAAGCGATCAATCAAGTTTATAATGGGGCGGTGAATGGGAGAACTAGCTTGAATCAATTGTACCAAATTTTATCTCAATTGCTGGGAGATAAAATAACCCACCTCCCAGAAGTTATTTATCGTGATTTTAGAGCAGGCGATGTGCGACACTCCCAAGCAGACATCACTAAAGCAAAAGAATTGCTGGGTTATTTTCCAACACATGAAGTAAATGAAGGCTTGAAAGCAAGTATGAGTTGGTATGGTGAGAGCGCTACGCTCTCAACTGCCGAATCTACAGTCTGTCAGATGATTAGTCGTAAAAACTGAATGTAGCTTGTGACACTGGGGAAAGATGAGCGGGTTTCTGAGGCATGGATGCCGAAGTAAAGCCTACAAGGACGTACTTGTAGCGTCCCGTGAAGCTTTGCCCAGTGTCACAAGCTTAAGATAACTTGCGAACAATTATCTGAAAGACTGTAGGTTAAAAATAATTAGGTGAATATATGCAAAATGGGGTTATCCGATGAAGGAACGTTTATTGCCACTTTTAATGTGTCCCGCTTGCACAGGAGATTTAAAGTGTGAAAAAGAAGTAGTAGCGCATGATGAAATTATTACAGGGCAGCTTATGTGTTTAAGCTGCGAAAAAAAATATCCTATTATCAATGCTATTCCTCGTTTTGTACCTCTTGATAATTATTCAAATTCTTTCGGAATGCAATGGAATATTTTTAAACACACTCAAGTAGATACTTTTTCAGGTGTTGAACATTCTAAAAAAAGATTTTTAGGTGAAACCAAATGGAAATCTGAAGATTTGTGCGCAGGAGAATGGGTGTTAGATGCCGGTTGTGGCAATGGACGTTTTTTAGAGATTGCTACACGTGGAGAAGCAGAAGTCGTGGGCGTGGATCTGAGTAATGCTATCGATGCCGCCGCTAGTATTTTAAAAGAGAGAAAAAATCTTCACTTAGTGCAAGCTAGTATTTTAAACTTACCTTTCAAATCCAATATTTTTGATAAATGTTATTGCATTGGAGTCATTCAACATACACCTGACCCCGAAAAAGTTATTCGTGAGTTGCCGCGCGTGCTCAAACCAAAAGGAGAGCTCGCTGTAACAATTTATGAAAAAAGAAAATACACGATGTTGTACTCAAAATATCTTTTACGTCCTTTGACAACGAAAATGAATCAAAAAGCTTTGCTTTTTTTAATTCGATGTGCAGCGCCTATTTTGTTTCCCTTAACCGAAGTGTTATTTCGTATTCCAAAAATGGGTAAGGTATTTAAATTTTGCATTCCATTTGCGAATTATGTACAAGATGAGCATGAAATGCCATTTCCTTTGCGCCAGCGTTATGAATTGGCGATTTTAGATACTTTTGATATGCTGGCTCCGGCCTACGATTACCCTCAGACGCAAGAAGATGTGGAGCATTATTTGAAAGAAGAAAAAATCATTAATATCGCAAGATTGCCCACGCCTGGACTCAATCTTATTGGGGTAAAAGAGGATGCTCAATTTATTCAAGTGGCTGACCAATAAATGTGTGGATTTGTAGGGATTTGTTTTGCAGAGAATAGCGAGCAATTATTAGCCATTAGTAAAATGCGCGATGCATTAATGCATCGCGGGCCTGATGATGCTAGCTTATGGAGAGATGAAGCTTCAGGAGTGGCATTAGGCCATCGTCGTTTATCCATTGTGGATTTGTCTTCCCATGGGCGACAGCCTATGATCTCCTCTTCTGGCCGCTACGTCATCACTTTTAACGGTGAAATTTATAATTTTAGAGAACTTAAACATCGGCTGGAAAAAGAACAACGCATTCAACTTACTGGGCATAGCGATACCGAAGTGTTGTTGGGCGCTATAGAGGTCTACGGTATAGATAAGGCGCTTGAGTTAAGTGTGGGAATGTTTGCTTTTGCATTATGGGATAAAGCAGACCAGGTGCTTTATTTGGCGCGAGACCGTTTTGGTGAAAAACCGCTTTATTATGGCTGGATCCATCATACATTAATTTTTTCTTCAGAGTTAAAAGCATTATCTTTTTTCCCGGGATTTTCAAAAGCAATTAATAAAGATATTTTAGAAGTATATCTTCGCTATGCTTATATTCCAGCGCCTTATAGTATTTATAGAAATATTTATAAAGTGCTGCCTGGAAAATACCTTAAAATTTCTGGGGTGGGTAAGGAGGAAGAAAAAACATATTGGTCAGCGAAAGAGGTGGCACAAAGAGGTATTTTATCACCTACGCACTTATCTTTTGAGCAAGCAGCTGATGAGTTAGAGCGGCGTGTAAGCACAGCTGTAGGGCTTCAAATGCTGGCGGATGTTCCTGTCGGTGCTTTCCTTTCAGGAGGAGTTGATTCTTCATTAATTACCGCCTTGATGCAAACACAAACCAAAACTCCTATTAAAACTTTTAGTGTGGGTTTTGCGGAAGCTACTTTTGATGAGGCGCCTTATGCAAAAACTATTGCAGCGCATCTTGGGACGCAGCATACTGAACTCTACATGACGGCTCGCGATTGCGAAGAGATTTTAGTGAATCTTCCTAGTTTATATGATGAACCGTTTGCAGATCCTTCTCAGTTACCCACATTTTTAGTGGCAAAATTAGCTAAAGAACAAGTAACGGTAAGTTTATCGGGGGACGGGGGTGATGAATTTTTTGGGGGATATCAGCGGTATTTTTATGCGCAACATCTTGCAACATTTTTTAAATATATCCCTTCATCGCTAAGGGTAGCGTTTGGGAGATCCTGCGCTGTATTATTTAATGCCTTACCCAGTGGATGGCAACATTCTATGAGTGTGCAAAAGTGTATGAAATATGCTCGTCTTTTGCAAGAAGCTAAAGAAAAATATGATTATTATTTTTCTTTGATGAGCATCAATTCTTCGAAGTGGTTAAATAGAAATGTGGAGGGTGCTGCGCTTCGTTGGCCGAAAGATCATGAAAACTGGCTTAAAACAAATAATTTTTTTGAATGGATGATGTTTTTTGATACGATGACTTATTTGCCTGATGATATTCTCACGAAGCTTGATCGAACTACTATGGCGGTAAGTCTTGAGGGTCGCGTACCTTTTTTAGATCATCGTATCTATGAGTTTGCTTGGCAACTTCCTATTAATTATAAAATGCAAAAGGGTGATGGCAAAAAAATTTTAAAAGAAATATTGTATCGTTATGTACCTAAAGCTTTAGTAGACAGACCGAAACATGGTTTTGGCTTCCCGTTGGGTAAGTGGTTACGAGGGCCATTAAAACCTTTATTTGAAGAGATGTTTTCTCAAGAAACGATGCTTGGAGAGTATTTTAATGTGCCTTACTTAAAAGCACAGTGGGTGAAAACCAGTACATATTTAGATCATGCCTCAGATCGAATATTTTGGGCGATTTTCGTGTTTTATCGCTGGCTAAAAAATAGCGACGCTTAATTTTATGGCAAACGTACTCTATATTTCATTAAATGGTATGACTGAACCTTTAGGGGAATCTCAAGTAGTACAATATTTGTTGCCACTTGCACAAGACAACAAAATAGCATTGCTTTCATTTGAAAAAACCACCTCGTTAGAAAAATACGAATACATCCAAAAAAAATTAGCAGCTTGCGGCATTACATGGAAATATTTTAAGTATTCGAATCGATATGGTTTATTCTCCACTGTTTTGCAAATCACACAAGCTTTTTTTGCATGCGCGAAAATCATTAAAAAAGATTCTGTAAAAATTATTCATGCTCGTAGTTTGATTCCTGCGGTGATTGGCGTGGTTTTAAAAAAAACCTGTCATATTAAGTTGTTGTTTGATATACGCGGTTTTGCGATTGATGAAAAAATTGTCGATGGACGCCTTAAAGAACAATCAATTTTAACGCGAATTTTAAAAAAAATAGAAGCCTACACGTATAAAAATGCAGATCATATTGTCACCTTAACTCATGCCTCTAAGCCTATTATTGAGAAAAAATATGGTATTTCTCTTCACAAAATTACTGTGATTCCTACTTGTGCGAATGCTGAGTTATTTAAACCGGATGTTTTAGCAAATAAGTTGAAACGGAAGGTTGCTTTAGGGTTTCGTGAAGAAGATTTTGTTATTTTACATAATGGTTCTTTAAACCATTGGGTGGATTTTGAAGCGGAATTGAAATTGTTTGAGTGTTTGGCACGTTTAGATTCAAAATTTAAATTTTTATTTCTTAATAAGGGGCAGCATGTGCAAATTCAGGAGCACTTAAAAAAATATACTTTTGATGAATCGTGTTACAAAATAGTGAGCGCAGATTTTAAAGATGTCGTACATTACTTGAATGTTGCGGATTTGAGTGTGTTTTTTATCAAGCCATCATTTGCAAAGCAGGCTTCCGCCCCTACAAAATTTGCTGAGCTGGTGGCTTGTCATTTATACTCCATCACTAATACAGGGTATGGAGATATAGAATATTATTTAAATAGATATGCAGTAGGTCGATTAGTGGATTTGGCAGCACTGCATGCGCACCCCGGCGAAGAAGCCTTGAGAATTTTAAATGATATTGAAAAAAATAAAATGCGCGAAAGAAATACGAGACCATTCGTAGATTTATTTTATGAGCACTTTTCAAAAGAAGTGGCGGTGAAGAGATACCAAAATGTATATAGAGAGCTTACGGAATCTTAAACGATGAAGATACTGCTATTAACGAAATATGATTACTCAGGCGCCAGTTCTCGCTATCGCACGTTGCAGTATCTTCCTTATTTAAGAAAACATGGATTATCGATCGAAGTCAGCTCACTTCTTGATGAAAAACATATTCATAATCGTTTTGCAGGTAAAACTTCTTCATTGTGGTATTTCATCAAACGTTATCTCAAAAGATTACGTGTGTTGATCACTCAAAGAAAAAAATTTGATATTTTTTGGATTGAAGGAGAGTTATTTCCTTACCTCCCTTTTTTTTTAGAAAAATGGTTTTTGCCGAAAAATTATGTGGCAGAGTATGATGATGCTATTTTTCATAACTATGATCAGCATCGTTTGAAAATTGTTCGTTGGTTACTGACTAAAAAAATTAGCCAAATTATGAAATATAGTCGCCATGTGGTGGTGGGAAATCATTATGTGGAAGAATATGCTTTAAAAGCAAATGCACCTAAAGTCAGTATCTTACCAACGGTGGTAGATGAAAAAGTTTACTGTGCTTCGATGGGTGAAAAGTCTAGCCATTCCCCTATAGTGATTGGATGGCTTGGTTCTCCTACTACCGTAAAATATTTATCATTGATCGAGTCGGCTTTAACTCAAGTGGCACAAAAAGTCGATATTCAATTGATGGTCATTGGAGGAGAATATCCTTCTATTAATGGAGTCAATACTGTATGTTATCACTGGCCCCATCAGTGGTCAGAAAAAGAAGAAATTGCGTGGCTTCGGCAAATTGATATTGGTATCATGCCACTGGTTGATTCACCTTGGGAAAAAGGCAAGTGTGGATTTAAACTCATCAAATATATGGGGTGCGCAAAACCGGTTATTGCATCTCCGGTAAGTTCAAATAATGATATCGTGATACCTGAAAAAACAGGGTATTTGGCAGATACCATGAAAGATTGGGAGGCCTCTTTATTAAATTTAATTCAAAATAATGAGGCTCGTCGTCAGTTTGGTGAGGCGGGACGCGAGCGTATGGTGGAAAAATATAGTTTGCATGCCACAGCGCCCTTAATGTATCACGTTTTAATGGCAGCCATTGAATAAGGTAATGATGTGGGTCTAACAGAATTGAGTATGGGTTGTTTATTTTTTCTCGTAGTGTTGAGTATTGCTTTTATTTTATTGAAGCAAGAAGCGTTGGGTTATAAAAAAATTCTTGTGTTACTTTTGCTAAGTGCTATTGGGCATTTTTTGGGCGGTTGGTTTTACTATTGGTTTTCACTCACACAAGGTTCTGACTCGGTTTTTTACTTTCACATGGCGAGCACGCGTTTTATAGGGTGGTTTGGTTATAATTTTGCTTTCTTTGTTTTAGGGTACTTAAGAAAATTTGTTATTGATAATTCTTTTCTAGAAGCGTTTTTCTTTTGTGCTTCGCTAGGATTTTTAGGGTCTGTGTTTTATTTACTTACGTATAAACGTTTGCTTGATAAAGCTCTGGCAGGAGGCCGTCATGCTTTGGATGGCCGATTAATTTTTGTTCCTGCGGTTATATTGCTTTGTTGGCCTTCTTATTTTTTTTGGAGTGCAGGACTTGTAAAAGATAGCTTTGCTTTTTTAGCAATTCCTATGTTTTTGTTTGCGCTTTCTGCTAAACGCGTTGGGGTGGGAAGCTTAATTCTTATTGTATTTTCATTGACATTGGCGTACATGGTAAGGCCTTATCTTTTTCTCGTGATATTTGTCTCAGGCGTTGGGTATTTATTATTGAAAAGCAAGCTTAGTGTCGCGGTTAAAATTTTTTTAATAGCTTTGGTATTGCTGATTGCTGTGCAACTACTTGAAAGTTTTGTCAATTATGCGAAATGGGCTGGGTTGCAAAGTTTCTCGTTAGAAGGTGTGGCGCGTCGTTCTATACTTAACCAGCAATACATGAGTGTGGGTTCTAGTATACCGGTGCCGACAAAAAATCCTCATTTACTTTATTTGTTTATCCCATACTTGATCGCGGCCAACTTACTTCTCCCTTTTTTTGTGGGAGCACATAATGCACTGGCTTTTATCTGTTCTTTTGAAAACCTTTTCTTTTTATATTTAGTTATTCAATTTGTAAAGCAGAGAGCTACTTTTAAAATGCTTCAAAAGAAAATTCCGATAGTGTCTTTTTTATTGTTTTATTTTTTAACAGGAATGGCACTTCTTGCGATGGTGAATACTAATCTTGGATTGGCTATGCGAGAAAAAATGATGTATGTTCCCTCGTTTATACTCGTTATTTTGTTGACTTATACCTATAAGCGAGTTTTGAGGGCTTCATTATAATATGTGTGGTATCGCAGGCGTTATTAATTATCAACAACTGGACCTTGATAAATTCATTGAAGCGCTAAGTCATCGTGGACCTGATGAAAAATCAATTTATAAAGAAGAAGCTGTTGCTTTATTACATACACGTCTTTCTATTCAAGATGTTGCCCATGGGCATCAACCCTTTCACTACGCATCTTTTACTATTGTTTTTAATGGAGAGATTTATAATCATCTGGAGTTGCGTAAACATCTTGCCGAATTTAGCTTCAAAACGCAGTCAGACACTGAAACTTTGCTTTATTTATTTGTTAAATTCGGTGTCGACATGTTTGATTATCTTGATGGCATGTTTGCATTTTGTATTTATGATAAAGCCAAAGGGCAATTAATTTTAGCGCGAGACAGAGCAGGAAAAAAACCACTTTATTACTATAGCGATGAGCGGCATTTTATTTTTTCCAGTGAATTAAACGCATTAAAAACGGTAAAACCTTTGGCGATTTTGCCGGATGCTATTAACGGTTTTTTAAGAGCAGGTTTCTTCTGGACCCCTTCTACTCCTTATCAAAAAGTATTTAAATTAGAAGCTGCTACGTATTTTGTAGTAGATACGTCAACTTTGCAATTAACCAAAACCTCTTATTTTAATTTGCTGAATTTCTATGCGTTAGAAAACCGCACTACTCTTTCGTTTGCGGAAGCTACGGTTGAGCTTGAAAAACGATTACAAAAAAGCGTGGCAGATCGCGTGCTGGCAAGTGAGGTGGATGTGGGTGTTTTTTTAAGTGGAGGAATTGATAGTAGCTTGGTGGTAGCGATGGCGGCTCAATTAAAACCTCATCTTAAAACGTTTACCATGAAATTCGAAGGTTTGTATGATGAATCTCCATTGGCGAAACTCACTGCAGAAAAATATAATACCGACCATACGGAACTTTTTATATCACCTAACTTACCTGATGAAATTGAAAAAATTCTCTTAGCTTATGGTGAGCCTTTTATGGATAGCAGCGCGATCCCTAGTTATTACGTGGCGAGGGAAGCGAGTCATCATGTTAAAGTGATTTTAAACGGAGATGGAGCTGATGAGTTATTTGGTGGTTATAGGCGCTATGTGCCTCTTGCTAGTAGATTGACGAAATATCTAAAATGGATTTCTCCTTTGGTTGATTGGTTACCAGCTCCTCGCACAAAACAATCTTTATATAATTATTTTTATCGTTTATTAGCGATGTTAAAAAAACAAGGGTTGGACTTTTATTTATCTGCCACTTCCGACATTTATGAAGATGCTTTTACTTTTCCCAAAAGCGACATATTGTTTGCACTGAGTCACTTTATAGAAAAAATATTACATGATCCAACGCTTACCCCTCTTTCTCAAATGCTTTATCTAGATTTTAATATCCTCCTGTTTTGTGATTTATTGGTGAAAATGGATATCGCCACGATGAGTAACTCCTTGGAAGGCCGCAGCCCTTTTTTGTCTAAATATATGCTCGAGTTTGCACCTACGTTGCCTGATCACTATAAAGTCAATGGAACGACGACTAAAGTTGTTTTAAGAGAATTAGCGAAAAAATATTTACCCCCTTCCTTAATTCAACAACCAAAACGTGGTTTTGAAGTGCCTTTAAAAAAATGGATTGATGAAGATTTGCGAGCGCCCATTTTTGATAGCTTACGATCAGGGTGCTATGCGGAAAATTTTATTGATAGAAAATTTATTCAAGCGTTATTAGCAAATAAAATTAAGGTTTCCAGCGAAAAACGCGCAAAAATATTGTGGGGATTGTTTTGCTTAGAGGTTTGGCATAAGCATGAATAAAAAAATTGTTTTTTTGGCTAGCTATCCAGATTCGTTAATTAATTTTCGATTTCAGTTGATACAAGAATTTATTAAAAAAGATTTCCAGGTGGTTGCGATTGCCCCAGAAAATAAGAAGGTAAGAGAGACGCTTGAAGGGGTTGGCGTAAAATTTATTGCTCTTCCTCTCAAGCGTAATGGATTGAATCCTTTTTTAGATTTAGCATTAGTGGTTAAATTATATCGTATTTTGCGATATGAGCGACCAGAGCGGATTTTTTCTTATACCATTAAGCCTGTGATTTATGGTTCTGTGAGTGCTTGGCTTGCCGGCATTCCAAAAATTTACTCGATGATTACAGGCACAGGCTATGTTTTTCTGAATAATAGTTTGAAAAATAAATGTGTGGGATTCATTGCTAAAAAAATGTTTCGTTGCGCGCTTCGATTAAACACGTTCGTATTTTTTCAAAATCCCGACAATCGCGCTTTTTTTCTTGAGCAACATTTAATTTCAAGAGAGCAAAAAACTTGCGTGATCAATGGATCTGGGGTCGATTGTGATTATTTTGCACCAACGCCGTTGCCAAAAACAGCTACTTTTTTAATGGTGGCGCGGCTATTAAAAGATAAAGGAATCTATGAATATGTGGAGGCGGCCAAAAAAATTCAAATACACTATCCAGGGACGCCTTGTTATCTTGTGGGGTGGGTTGATACCAACCCTAATGCGATCAAAGAAAGTGAATTGCAAGCATGGGTTCAAGAAAGCTCTGTACAATATTTAGGTAAATTAAGTGATGTGCGCCCGGCAATATGCAACGCAAGTGTTTATGTGTTGCCATCTTACCATGAAGGTACTCCTCGTACTGTGCTTGAAGCCATGGCTATGAAGCGCCCTATTATTACGACAGATACGCCCGGATGTAGGGAAACCGTCGTGCCTTCATCGAATGGTTTTTTAGTGCCAGTTAAAGATAGTGACGCGCTTTATAAAGCCATGGTCTATTTCATTGAAAATCCCGAGGCTATTGAAAAAATGGGAGAAGCAAGCCGGAAAATAGCTTTAGAAAAATTTGATGTTCATAAAGTCAATGCTGGTATTTTAAAGGCGATGGGGATAGAATAAACACCTTTACTTTGTCTCTTCGTGGTTGTGCGGCGTACACGACAAAAACCACAATTGAGGTTAAACGGGTCTGTTGCCGTTTTATTAAATAGGAAAAATTAAAAATTCAACGCACTTAGGATATATAAATGAGTAATAATTTCAATGAAATCAAGGATAGATTTAACAAGGACGCCAAATTATTTAATGATATTTATGGAAAAGAAGCTGGTTTCAATTCTTGGTTTAATCGTACTTTCCGTAAACCCATTTTTGAGCGATTTGAAGTGGCGATGAGTCAAATTGGTAATCCTGAAGGGAAGCGTATTCTTGATATTGGGTGTGGTCCTGGTGCTTATGTGATGAGTTTGGCTGCTCGCGGCGCCGGTTTTGTGCTTGGGCTCGATCTTTCTCCTGCCATGCTTGAGTTTGCAGAGCGTCGCATCAAGGCACATCGCTTAGAAAAAATCTGTGAATTGCAAAGCGTCAATTTTCTAGAAGCTAGCTTCGATAAAAAATTTGATTTTTCATTAGCCATCGGAGTTTTTGATTATTTGGCGGATCCTCTGACTTTTTTAAAAAAAATGAAAGCAGTGACTAGTGGAAAAATGATTATTTCTTTTCCAGGCCATTCTCTTATCCGGGAGCCTTTACGTAAATTACGTTATATATTTACCAAAAAAGGAAGCGTTTATTTTTATAGTAAACAGGATATAGAAACCTTGGTGGGTCAAGCAGGTATCACTCAGTACGAGATTATTCCGCTTAAAACCGGCAGTGGATTTGTGTTAGTGGCGTAAATATTTAAGAGAGCCAGAGACAATGTGGCAAAAAATTTTTGACCGATTAAGTGCATTAATTTGTATCTTTTTATTAAGCCCTCTTTATTTATTAGTAGCGGTGTTGATTAAAGTAGAATCCAAAGGCCCCGTATTTTTTGTACAAGAGCGTGTAGGATACAATCAATGCCCGTTTAAAATTTATAAATTTCGTAGTATGGTCGTTAATGATTATGATCCGCAAGTCTTAGGTCCCGTGAAGCATAATCACGCGATTGTAACTAAAGTGGGTTATTGGTTGAGACGGACTAAGCTCGATGAAATCCCTCAATTTTTTAATGTGCTTTGTGGGGATATGAGTATGGTGGGCCCAAGGCCTTGTTTATTTAGCACGCTTAAACTTATGCGCCCTCATGAACTTCGTCGCTTTAAGGTGTTGCCTGGGATGACTGGCTGGGCGGAAGTAAATGGCAACGTGGAATTAACTTGGAATGAGCAATTGGCGTTGGATTTATGGTATGTGGATCATCGAAGTTTGTGTCTTGATATCCACATTCTTTTTAAAACCTTAGCCACTGTATTGTTTGGTTCAATTAAGAATGTAGGTGTTTTGAAGCAAGCTCAAGCTTACGAGATGTCTTTGCAAGGAAAAGATAAATCATGAAAATTTTAGTTCTTGCACCTCACCCTGATGATGAGATCCTAGGCTGTGGCGGCACGATAGCTCGTTATGCAAAAGCAGGGTATGCAATTACAGTCGTGATTGTGACGAAAGCAGCTCCCCCTTTATTTGCGGTGGAAATGATTGAAAAAGGGAGGCAAGATGCTTTAAAAGCTCATCAATTTTTGGGTGTGAAAGAAACCATTTTTTGTGATTTGGCCGCTGCTGCTTTGGATACGCTTCCACATTGCAAAATTAACGCCGTGATTGGTGAAGTGGTTAGCAAACTTCAACCAGATATCGTGTTCATCCCGTTTGGTGGGGATATTCACCTCGATCATCAGCAAGTTTTTCTTTCGGCGCTTGTGGCGGTTCGTCCTAATAGCACAAACTACCCAAGAAAAATCTATGCTTATGAAACTTTGTCAGAAACCAATTGGAATGCTCCTTATCTTTCACCCAGCTTTCAACCTAATGTGTTTGTAGATATTACGGATACGTTAGCTGACAAACTCAATGCTTTTGCTTTACATGAGACGCAAGCCAAAGCTTTCCCCCATGAAAGATCTTTAACGACCATCGAAGCGTTAGCAACCTTGCGCGGAAGTACGGTGCACTTGAAAGCCGCTGAAGCCTTTGTTCTTATTAGGGAGGTCCTATGATGTCTAACCATATTATTAAAGATCGAAAATTAAAAATAGTGCTCGTGGGTTGTGGGCGTATTGCTGAAAATCATTTTGCAGCCATCATGCAGCATGAAAAAGATCTTGAGCTTGTCGGAGTTTGTGATTCAAATGCTGCGCGTTTAGAAGCCGCTAAAAACAAATATCAGGTCCCCGGTTTTTTGAAATTAGAAGAATGTCTTCTTCACGCCAATGCGGATCTCATCGTGCTTTGTACGCCGAGTGGTCTTCATGCGGAACAAACATGTCAAGCGGCTGCTAAAGGAAAGCATGTTATTACGGAAAAACCTATGGCCACGCGATGGAAAGATGGTGTAGAAATGGTTAAAGCGTGCGATAAAGCAGGCGTTCATTTATTTGTGGTCAAACAAAACCGATGCAATGAAACAGTGAAGAAGCTTAAGCAAGCTATTAAAGAAGGACGTTTTGGCAAAGTTTATATGGTGCATTCCAACGTGTTTTGGACGCGTCCACAAGCTTATTATGATCAAGACAAATGGCGTGGCACCTGGGAGTTCGATGGGGGGGCTTTTATGAATCAAGCGAGCCATTATGTGGATCTTCTTGAGTGGTTAATTGGGCCGATTGAATCAGTTCAAGCCATGATGGGAACATTGGCTCGCCATATCGAAGTAGAAGATACGGGTGTATTGAATATTCGCTGGCGTTCGGGTGCTATTGGCTCGATGAGTGTAACGATGTTGACTTATCCTAAAAATTTTGAAGGCTCTATTTGTGTGATTGGAGAAAAAGGGACGGTTAAAATTGGAGGCCTGGCACTCAATGAAATTCAGCATTGGGAGTTTGCAGAGGCCAGAGAAGAAGATGCTACATTGCATGGTTTTCGTTATGAAATTCCGTCGGTGTATGGTCACGGGCATGCATTGTATTATGACAATATTGTGAAAGTATTTCGTGGTGAAGAATCGCCACAAACGGATGGTCGCGAAGGTTTACGATCTTTGGAATTGTTGATAGCAGCTTATTTAGCAGCACGCGAAGCAAAAGCCATTCATTTGCCTTTGGAGTTATGATGCACGATTATTTTGTTCATGAAAGTAGTTACATTGACGCGGAGGTTGAAATTGGTTCGGGGACTAAAATTTGGCACTTTAACCATATCTTATCTCACGTTAAGATCGGCAAGAATTGTTCTTTGGGTCAAAACTGCGTGGTGGGGCCTAAGGTAAGTATTGGTAATGGCGTAAAAGTTCAAAACAATGTTTCCATTTATGAGGGCGTTCACTGTGAGGATGATGTGTTTTTAGGGCCTTCCATGGTTTTTACCAATGTGACTAATCCGCGTAGTTTTGTAGTACGCCGTCATGAATTTAAAAAAACCTTGTTGAAAAAAGGGTGCTCCATTGGTGCTAATGCGACTATTGTGTGTGGAATTACTATCGGAGAATATGCCTTTGTGGGCGCTGGCGCTGTAGTGACTAAAGACGTTCCCGCTTTTGCGTTGGTGTATGGTTCACCGGCTCAACAAAAAGCTTGGGTGAGCAAACTGGGCAATAAGTTAGTGTTTGATGACGAAAATGTGGCGCATGATAAAGAAGATGGATCTATTTATCAATTAAAACAAGGAAAAGTCAGTCTTACGGAATCTTCCCAATGAAAATTAATTTTGCTGATTTGCAGGCACAGTATAGCGCTTATCAAAGTGAAATTGATGCGGCAATTAAAAAAGTTTTGATTTCCACTCAGTTTATTATGGGCCCAGAAGTAGTAGAATTGGAAGCGGCTTTAACAGAATTTGTAGGATGTCACGCCACGATCAGCTGTGCCAATGGGACAGAAGCTTTACAGTTAATTTTAATGGCGTTGGATTTACAGCCAGGGGATGAAGTGATCACTTCTCCTTTTAGTTTTATAGCCGCCGCAGAAATCATTGCTTTATTAAAATTGAAACCGGTTTTTGTGGATATTGAAAAAGACACCTACAACATAGATGCTCATAAAATTGCAGAAAAAATTACGCCTAAGACCAAAGCCATTATTCCTATTTCCTTGTATGGTCAAACGGCTGACATGGATAAAATCAACGCGGTGGCTTCTCACTTTTCGGAGCTTTATCATCATCCTATTTATGTTATTGAAGATGCTGCGCAAAGTTTTGGAGCGACTTATAAAAATCGCCGCTCTGGCAATTTAAGTCCCATTGCAAGCACAAGTTTTTTCCCATCGAAACCTTTAGGTTGTTATGGAGATGGCGGTGCAATTTTCATTAATGAAGATTCTTTGGTCAAAAAAATCGCAAGCTTACGGGTGCATGGGCAAACAGCAAGATATATTCACAGTTATATTGGGACGAATGGTCGTTTGGATACTTTGCAAGCGGCTATTTTGCTTGTTAAATTAAAATATTTTGATAAAGAAATTACAGCGCGCCAACAAATAGCGGCGCGCTATGATGCCTTATTAGCGGGTGCTTCACTGATCTTGCCAAAAGTGGCGCAGAATTGCACTTCCGTTTTTGCGCAATATTCTATTTGTGTGGAGAATCGTGAGCATGTGCTTTCGATGTTGAAAGAAGCAGGTGTTCCTACGGCAGTTCACTACCCTATTCCCTTACATTTGCAAACGTGTTTTAGAGACTTAGGGCATCAAAAAGGAGATTTCCCCGTAGCAGAACATGTGGCGGAGCAAATATTGAGCTTACCAATGAGTGCATTTTTAACAGAAGCGCAACAAGATTATATTGTAGCTTCATTACGAAAGGCATTGTATACCTTTTCAGATAATTATTCGTAGCTTACTCTAAGCTTGTGACGCCCAGCAAAGTTGAGCGGGTTTCTGAAGTATGGATGCTGAAGTAAAGCTTACAGGGATGTACTTGTAGCGTCCTGCGAGACTTTGCTGGGTGTCACAAGCTATATTCAGATTTCACGGATAATTATCTGAAAGAGTGTAGGTAAGCTGTTGTCACAAGCGCTTAGAACAGTCTACGAATAATTATCTAAAAAGTTATAGGAATAAAAAGGAGAATGCAAGTGAAAAAACTAAAAGGTACGAAAATACTCGTGATTGGTGGTGCTGGTTTTATTGGAAGTCACGTAGTAGACGAACTCTTAAAAGAAGACGTGGCAGAAATTGTGATATATGACAATTTTGCGCGCGGTTGCCCCGAAAACTTAGAGTACGCATTGAAAGATCCACGCGTAAAAATTTTTGAAGTGGGCGGCGATATTTTGCAAACCGATATTTTAGACAAAGCGATGGAAGGAAAAGATTATGTGTTCCATTTAGCCGCTTTATGGCTATTGCATTGTCATGATTTTCCAAGGAGTGCTTTTCATGTCAACATCGAAGGTACATTTAATGTACTTGAAGCTTGCGTCAAACATAAAGTAAAAAAATTAATTTATTCTTCTTCTGCCTCTGTCTATGGAGATGCGGTAGAGTTACCGATGACGGAAGATCATATCTACAATAATAAAACTTTTTATGGCGCTTCAAAAATTGCAGGCGAACATATGTGCCGTGCTTTTTATAATCGCTACGGTTTAGATTATGCAGGCTTACGTTATATGAATGTGTATGGTGCGCGTCAAGACTATAAAGGCACCTACATTGCCGTTATTATGAAAATATTAGATCGATTAGATCAAGGTTTACCCCCTGTGGTTTATGGCGATGGCTCGCAAGCTTATGATTTCATTTATGTGCAAGACGTGGCTAAAGCCAATATTTGTGCTTTAAAATCAGACGCGACAGATAATTGTTATAACGTAGGTAGTGGAGTACAAACTTCTATCAAGGAATTGGCAGAAGCTATTTTAGCGATCAAAAAAAGCCCATTGAGTATTCATTATGAACCTGCCGGCCAAACTTTCGTGACGAATCGCATTGGAGATCCAACGCGCGCTACAAAAGACTTAGGTTTCAAATATAGCATTGAATTGGAACAAGGATTAAAAGATTTAATTGCGTGGCGCGATAGTCATAAAGCCTTGGTAGATAAAAGGAGAGCAAAAGGATGAAAATTCCTATCACAAAAGCTGTTTTTGACGAAGCCGAAAAAAACATTATCGTAAAACCCTTAGAAACTGGTTGGGTGGTTCAAGGCCCATATGTAAAAAATTTTGAGGATCAATTTGCTGCTTTTGTGCATTCTTCTCATGCTTGCGCCGTATCCAATTGTACAACTGCGCTTCATTTGGGCCTAGAGGCTATGGGGATTGGTGTGGGTGATAAAGTTGTAGTTCCTTCTTTTACTTATATTGCGTCTGCAAATGCTGTGGAATATACCGGCGCAACCCCAGTATTTTGTGATATTGATTTGCGTACTTTTAATATAGATGTGAATCAGTTCGCACAATTACTAGCTCAAGATAAAAAAATTAAAGCTATTATGCCCGTTCATCTTTTCGGACTATGTGCAGATATGCCAAAAATTATGGCACTTGCAAAAGAGTATAGGGTCAAAGTTATTGAAGATGCTGCTTGTGGATTTGATTCGTGGATTGGTCAACAACATGCGGGTACGTTTGGAGACTGTGGTTGTTTTTCCTTTCATCCAAGAAAGGCGATCACTACCGGCGAAGGAGGCATGTTAATTACTGAAGAAGTAGACTTCGCTAAAAAAGTTTCACAACTAAGAGATCATGGTGCAGAAAAATCCGATTTAGATCGGCACAAAGCAAAAGGTGGCTCTCTCTTGCCTGATTTTAAAATGCGTGGTTATAACTATCGCATGACAGATATGCAGGGTGCGTTGGGTGTGGCACAAATGCAAAAAGCAGCTGCTATTATGGACGGACGTCGAGATGTGGCAAATCGTTATAATCAGGTGCTTTCAACACTTTCTTCTTTGCTGACGCCTTATGTGCCCCCAGATTATGTGCATGGATATCAATCTTATGTTTGTTTGTATACCGAAGGCAAAGATATCACACAATTAACGATGAGAGAAATTAACACACTGAATGAGCGGCGAAACGCCTTGATGTTTGCGCTTGAAGATAAAGGTATTGCAACGCGTCAAGGCACACACGCTGTTCATACGTTAAATTATTATCAAAAACGCTATGGTTTAAAAGACGAGGATTACTTAAATGCTTATGCAGCTGATAGATTAAGTATTACCCTCCCAGTATATGCAACGATGACAGATGCAGAATTTGATTACGTCATCACTCATCTCAAAGGAGAGCTCAGTTAATGTGCGGCATTGTTGGCGCGCTTGCTTTGGGAGAGCACCCTTTAAATTCGCAGTATTTTCAATCGATGACAAAAATTCTTGCGCATCGAGGGCCTGATGATGCAGGTTATTTTGTAGCGCAACGCCGACGTGCGCCCGAGATAGGGATGAAAGCCTTCGCAGAATTTACCGAACAACAATTTTCTTTTATGCATCCTAACTTAATGGCGATTGATTCCGAAGATGGAAAGCGTCAACTCAATGCATATCCATGGGATATATTTTTGGGTCATCGGAGATTAGCCATTATCGATACGACGGTAGATGCTCATCAGCCCATGGCTGATAAATGTGAAGATATTTGGTTGAGTTATAACGGTGAAGTTTACAATTTTAAAACGCTTAAAGAAGAATTAATTCAACTGGGTTTTCAATTTACCACCCACTCAGATACGGAAGTGGTGATTGCGGCTTATCAAGCTTGGGGTATTGACTGCGTTAAACGTTTTAATGGAATGTTTGCTTTTGCCTTATGGGATAAAGCTAAGCAAATGTTTTTTTTGGCACGTGATCGCTATGGCATTAAGCCTTTGTATTATACGCTTCTTTCTAATCACCAATTAATTTTTGCAAGTGAAATTAAAGCGATTTTGGAATATAAAAATTACCAAATGGGAGTTGATTGCGAAGCATTGCTCGAATATTTTACTTTTCAAAATATCTTTACGGATAAGACCCTTTATCAGTCAATAAAACTGATGCCTTCAGGGCATTATATGGCTATTAATTTGCAGAGTGAAAGCCCTTCGCTGATGCCAACACTTTATTGGGATTTTTGCTTTAATCAAGAGGGTAAAATCAAAGATGAGCATGAATATATTGAAGAGCTACGCCGTTTGTTTCAACAAGCGGTGGATCGACAATTGGTAAGTGATGTAGAAATAGGCAGTTTTTTAAGCAGTGGCATGGACAGCGGATCAATTACTGCAATTGCCGCGCAACAAATTCCTTATTTAAAAACCTTTACAGTAGGTTTTGATCTTAATAATATCTCTGGACTGGAATTAGGGTTTGATGAGCGCATTAAAGCAGAGTATTTATCATATCTTTATAAAACAGAGCACTATGAAATGATATTAAAATCGGGAGATATGGAGCGTTGTTTGCCCGAATTTGCATGGCATTTAGAAGAGCCGCGAGTGGGACAAAGTTATCCTAATTTTTATGCGTCCAAATTGGCCGGTAAATTTGTGAAGGTCGTGTTTTCAGGCGCGGGTGGGGATGAATTATTTGGTGGATATCCATGGCGCTAT
Source organism: uncultured Gammaproteobacteria bacterium (assembly GCA_964471475.1). Lineage (GTDB taxonomy): Bacteria > Pseudomonadota > Gammaproteobacteria > CAISUE01 > CAISUE01 > JAJNBD01. The sequence continues at coordinate 148,838 of CAYYFQ010000001.1, read as the reverse complement.
TATCGTGCCGTAGTCAATGATAATTTTGAGAATTATATCGATAAATATTATTTGTTTTGGCAGCGTTTGATTGATAATAAAGAGCTGCAGAAAGTTTTTTCGCCTATTTGGGATAAGGTATCGCATGTGTGGACGCGCGATATTTTTCGTGATGTTTTTAAAAAACATCACGATCGATTAGAAAGTCCAGAAGACTATGTCAATCACTCTTTATATTTTGAAGCAAAAACATTTTTGCATGGCCTGCTGGTAGTAGAAGATAAGCTAAGCATGGCACACTCTTTAGAAACTCGGGTGCCATTTTTGGATAATGACTTAGTGGATTTTGCTATGAAGCTTCCGGTGAATTTAAAATTAGGACAACTTCAGCAGGTGATTCGTGTTAATGAAAATGCTACCGGTGATAAACAACAAATTTATTTTGATAAAGTACATGATGGTAAAATGATTTTGCGTAAAGCGTTGTCAAAATTTATGCCAGAGGCTTTTACACAAGGGGCAAAACAAGGATTTAGTTCACCAGATCAGAGTTGGTTTCGAGGAGATAGCATAGAATTTGTGAAAAAGAGTTTATTAAATCCAACCGCCAATATTTATCGTTATTTAGATTATGCCGCGGTAGAAAATTTAGTAAACCAACATTTGCAAGGCGAGCAAAATAGACGACTTTTTATTTGGAGTTTGCTAAACATCAATACGTGGATGGATATTTATGACAATTGACCCTCATAAAAAACGATTAGGTATAAAATATTTTTTTCGAAACTTGTGGTTTAGAAAAAATCCGTTCAATGTTTTTGCGAGAATTCGTCGGTTGATTGTTTTTTTACAAAAAAGCAAACAACAGCAATTTCAACGTGTTTTACCTTTTGGCGATTATTTTATAGATCGTTGGGAGAAAGCAAAATTATTGGGTTTTGGGGAAGGGGCAAGCGTGTACGATAACGTAGTTGTGCTTGGAGAAGTGAGTGTAGGGGATCATACGTGGATTGGTCCAAATGTAATGTTAGACGGGAGTGGGGGTGTAATAATTGGCTCGTATTGCTCTATTTCAGCCGGCGTGCAAATTTATTCGCATGATAGCGTCAATTGGGCAATTAGTGGAGGAAAGGCCTCTTACGAGTATGCTCAAACGATTATTGAAGACAATTGTTATATTGGGCCTAATACGATCATTCAAAAAGGAGTGCGTATTGGCAGCGGGAGTATTATTGGCGCTAACAGCTTTGTGAATCAAAATATCCCCCCTCATTCGAAGGCTTATGGCTCACCAGTCAAGATTCAATCATTAACCGAAACCGCACAAGGTGGGTGAATGAAATTAGTCATCGTCGATTACGGAGTGGGTAATATTGGTTCTATTATAAATATGTTGCGTCGTATAGGAGTGAATGCAGTGTGTTCCGCTCAGGTTGATGAAATTGAGCAAGCAGATAAGCTTATTTTGCCAGGTGTTGGCGCTTTTGATGCCGGTGTGGAGCATTTGGCAAACTCTCAGTTAATACCGCTTTTAGAGAAAAAAGTGTTGCAAGAAGGAACGCCGATTTTAGGAATTTGTTTGGGAATGCAGCTATTGCTTGAAGAAAGTGAGGAAGGAGTAAAAAAAGGCTTGGGTTGGATACAAGGCCGCTGTAAAAAATTTAAAATAGATACTTTTCAAAACCAAAAATTTAAAGTGCCTCATATGGGATGGAATGTTGCTACACCCACGCATGTGGATAATTTATATCAAGGGTTAGAGTCAGAAGCGCGCTTTTATTTTGTTCACTCTTATTATGTGGAGTGCGACAATTCCGCAGATATTTTAGCGGAGAGTATTTATGGTTTGCCCTTTACTTCGGCGTTACAAAGGCAAAATATTTTTGGCGTACAATTTCATCCTGAAAAAAGTCATCGCTTTGGTATGCGATTATTAAAAAATTTTGTGGATTTATAATTTATGTTAATTCCACGCGTGATGCCTTGTTTATTATTGCAGGAAAATGCGTTAGTGAAAACGGTTGGTTTTAAAAAACCACATTATGTCGGAGACCCTATCAACACCATTCGCATTTTTAATGAAAAAGAAGTGGATGAGCTGATTTTACTTGACATTACTGCGACAACTTTAGGGAAGCCCCCCGCTTTTGAAATGGTTTCTCAAATTGTCTCCGAATGTTTTATGCCGCTTACTTATGGGGGCGGTATACGAAATCTGGTCGAGGCTAAACAACTTTTGACGATGGGTGTTGAAAAAATAGCTATCAACAGTGCAGCACTGGAAAATCCACGCTTGATAAGTGAGTTGGCAGAAAAATATGGGAGCCAAAGTGTCGTAGTTTCTATTGATGTTAAAAAAAATTGGTTAGGAAAATATAAAATTTGTAGTCATGGTGGAAAAAAAGTATGGCAGCACTCGTTGGTGGAATATGCTAAAAGCCTTCAAAATTATGGTGCAGGTGAAGTTTTGTTAACGGCAGTTGATCAGGAAGGCAGTTTTTCAGGATATGATTTAACTATTATTCAAGCTTTAGCTTCTGAGCTTGATATTCCCATTATTGCCAATGGAGGAGCGGGTTGTCTTGAGGATCTATCAAAAGCCATTCAAGCGGGTGCTTCTGCGCTTGCTCTAGGAAGTATGGTAGTGTATCAAGGTAAAAATCGAGCTGTCTTAACAAATTTTCCCGATCGTGAAGTGCTGGAAAGTTATTTGGTGAATAAAGAATGTTAAATAATGAAATTTTTTTAAATGAGGTTGCTTGGCATAAAAAATGGCATGAGCGTCAAGCGGCCATTCAAATGCATTGTACCCGTTGCGCTTATTCTGATAAAACCCCTGGAATTATTTTTGATGCGCGCGGCGTTTGCAATTATTGTCATCAACAAGATCAGTTAATGGCCCAATATCCTGGAGGTAGCTCTGGTGAACACGCTTTCGGGAAAATTGTAGAGGAGATTAAAAAAGAGGGGAAGCACAAGCCTTATGATGTCATTGTAGGCGTGAGTGGTGGCTGCGATTCTTCTTACTTGATTAGTTTAGCTAAAGAAGTGGGTTTGCGTCCACTTGCAGTGCATTTTGATAATACATGGAATTCTACTATCGCAGTCCAAAATATTCACAAGGTGTTGCAAAAATTAAAAGTAGAATTGTGGACGCATGTAGTTAATAATGAAGAGTATGATGATTTATACTTAGCCATTTTAAAAGCAGGTGTGCCTGATTTAGAAGCCCCCACTGATTTAGCGCTTGCTTCTACTTTAAATATGGCGGCAAGTAAATTTAAAATAAAATATGTTTTTGAAGGCCACTCTTTTAAATCGGAAGGGGTATCACCATTAGGGTGGTTATACATGGACGCTAAATATGTGCATGATATGCACCAACGTTTTGGTCATCTCAAACATTTGCGTACTTACCCTCATATGTGGTTTACCAAGCAATTAAAGTGGATGCTTTTGAATCGATTAAAAAAAATTCGGCCGCTGTGGTATTTGGATTACAATAAAGAAGTAGTCAAAGCCAATTTAATCAAAGAATTTGGATGGGAATGGTATGGCGGCCATCATTTAGAAAATCGAATGACCGCCTTTTACCACAGCTATTTGTTACCACGGCGTTTTGATATCGATCAACGCGTTAACGGTTACTCGGCTTTAATTCGCTCAGGTCAAATGGCTCGTGCGGAAGCACTTGAGATACTTGCTGAACCACCCCCTTGTGATTTAGAAGTTGTTGAAATGATTAAGCGGCGTTGGAAACTAAGTGATGAAGCTTTTGTGGAATTCATGACATTGCCAGTGAGAAAATATACGGATTATAAGAGTTATAAACCTTTATTTGAAAAACTTCGACCGTTTTTTTATTTGATGGCTAAAATGGAATTGATACCTTGGAGTTTTTATCTTAAATACACGAAAAAGAGTAACACATGAATCCGCAATTTTCATTTACATTTAAAAACCTTCAAGAATATTTTGGTGTCGTATTGGCTGAAGGTTACGAGGTGATTACTTGTAAAGATTACGTGGAAAAAAAGGCCAAAAGCTCAACAGATAGAAAATTATTAATTAATCGAGTGGATGTGGATTTTTCTTTAAAAAAAGCGAAAATAGTGGCTGAGATTTTTAATGAACTTTCGATCAAAGGTTCTTTTTTTATTCGCTTACATGCCAAAGAATATAATCCATTTGCGTTTGAAGAATATAAAATTTTAAAATTTATTCGTGATGGTGGTCATGAAATTGGTTATCACTCCGAAGTAGTTGATCAAGCAGCTGTTTGGAACGAATCGGCGGAAGCTTGCTTAAAGCGAGACATCGAAGTGCTGAATCGAATGTTGGATATTAATATTGTTGGTGTCGCTTCTCATGGGGGAATGACAGGTTTAAATAATTTAGATTTCTGGAAAGATAAAAAAGCCAGTGATTTTGGTTTGCTTTATGAGGCGTACGACGCACAACCTGTTTTTGATCTTTTTAACAACGCTCTATATGTTTCCGATTCCAGTTGGACATATTGGAAATGTTATCAAGATGGAAAATTGTGCGAAGGAGATCGGCGTAATTTGGCGGAGCATGCGGAAGCTGGGCATCCCGTTATTTATTCTTTAATTCACCCAGATACCTATTACAACGAACATTTTTATGAATAATTATACCGTATCCGAATTAGTGTCATGTTTATCTCGCATCTCTTTCGAAATAAAGGGAGAAATTGCTCATAAAACGATTGAACAACTGAGTACGCCTTCAGAAGCTACTAAAACTTCATTAATTTGGATAAGCCCTACGCGAGAAAATAAAGAAGCTTTGCTAAAAAAATCATTGGCTGAAGTCATTGTTTGCGATGCTAGTATAGATATCACCCTTTTTCCCCAGAAATGTTTTATTTTGACTCAAAATCCTAAATTAGCTTTTTTACGTATTGGGAATACATTTTTTAAGAAACCAATTGTGCCCAGTATTCACCCCACGGCCATTATTCATCCAGAAGCTAAAATTGCCAACGATGTTTATATTGGACCTTATACAGTTATTGGAAAATGTGAAATCGGCGAAGGCTCAAGTATTCATGAGAATTGCTGCTTATATGACCATACGATTCTCAAAGACAATGTGCTTATACAAGCTGGATGCAAAATAGGCGCAGAAGGCTTGGGACATATTGTTAATGAGATGGGGGATCTAGAAAATTTCCCTCAAGTAGGGGGAGTTGTTCTGGAAGAAAAAGTTGAAATAGGAACCAATAGTATTGTATTGCGAGGCGCATTGGCGAATACGCAGGTGAAACGATGTGCGAAAATAGATTGCCATGTGATTGTTGGGCATAATGTTGTGGTTGGAGAAAATACGATTGTGGCAGCGAATGCTGTTTTAGGCGGCAGCAGTTATATAGGCAATCAAGTTTTTATTGGAATTGGCGCGACGATTATCGATTATATGCATATTGAAGATGAAGCTCATATAGGAGCTGGGAGTATAATTTTAGAAAATATTCCTGCCGGTGCAAAAGTGGTCGCGCGCCCCTCTATTATTTTACCTAAGGAATCATAATGGATGACTTTTTAAGTAATAAAACAAACGATATTTTTTTAATTGATGCGCAAGATGGAAATCAAACCACTTATCGAGAGCATTATATTGATGCTTGCAAAATAGCTGCTTGGCTTGAAGATAACGGATTTCACAAAGGAAGCAAAATTGGTGTCATTTCAGATAATTCTGTTTTTCTTGCTAAATTTTATTTTGGTTGTTTATACGCAGGCGTCGTTGTTGTACCAATCAATCCCGATTGGAGCATTCGTCACATTGACTATGTGTTAACCAACACGGATTTGCAAGCTGTTTTAATTGCTGAAGCGCATTTAAAAAAATTTGCTGAGATTCTCTCTGATAAAAATTGTTTACTTGTTGTTCCTGATGCTTCTTCAGATGTGGGAGCTTTTTCGCTGAGTTTATCTTTAGATGAGATTGATTTAGTGGCGTCCAGAATGTGGACAATAGAAGAAAATCAATTAGCTTTGATCGTGTACACCTCAGGTACGACGGCAGACCCTAAAGGCGTGGTGCATACCATTGGTAACTTAGTTAACAATGGTTCTTTGTTTATTGATACAGTAGGGATTAAAGCGGAGCATCGTTTTTTAGGTTATTTACCCATGACTTATTTAGGTGGTTATTATAATCTTTTATTAATTCCTTATTTGGCAAAAAGTAGTGTAGTCATTTCTCCTGGGTTTTCTACTGCCATGATTTTAGATTTTTGGGATCCTATTATTCGTTATCAGGTGACTGCTTTTTGGTTTGTTCCTTCCATTATTTCGATTTTATTGTTAGCAGACCGTAATGCTGAGGGAAGAAAATATTGCCAAGAGCGTATTAGCTTAGCATTGATAGGAACAGCTCCCTTAAGACGTGAACAGAAAAAAAGATTTGAAGAACGCTACGGTATAAAGCTGTATGAAAATTATGGTCTTTCAGAAACTTTATTTATTGCGACGCAGTCTCCCCGCTTTCCAAGTAATGCGTTCTCTGTTGGGCACATTTTACCTGGTGTTCAAGTGGATATTGTGAATAAACATGAAGCGTTTGATTTAGATGGAGAAATTGCTGTTAAACCCCCTTATTTAATGAAAACTTATTATGGAAAATCGATAGATCAGTTTTTAGATAACCAGGGATATTTTTTGACGGGCGATATTGGAAGAGTAACTGGCGAAAATGAGCTTATTTTAACGGATAGAAAAAAAGATTTGATTATTCGAGGTGGAATTAATATTAGCCCATTGGTGATAGAAGAAATATTGTATCAACATCCTGCCGTTGAACTTTGCGCGGTGGTTGGGGTTTCTGATGATATTGCGGGTGAAGAGATTGTGGCCGTTATAAAACTGTTGGAAAATCAATCCCTGGTTGATATCGAGCTTCAATTGAATGCGTTATGTGAAACACATTTGGCGGTGACACAGCGACCCAGTGCGTATCTTTCTTTGGCGGAATTTCCTTGTACGTCCACCGGAAAAATTCAAAAAGCAAAAATAAAAACTTGGGCGATGAATGTGCGTGGTAAAGAGTTAGAACGAGCTCCCGTGACCACTCATAAAAACCCTGCGATAGAAGCACATTTTTTTAAGGCTTCAAAAGCCGTTTTGGGCATTGAGCAAGCCATTTCGGTGAAATATAACACCATGGTTTATGAGCGCAAGCAGCAAGGTAAAAAAACTATTGTTTTATCTTTAGGGGAAGCATTTTTTGATATTCCGTTATTTGATTTTTCAACTATACCTTTTCCTAGCTTATATCATTACAGCCATTCTCGAGGTGTTTTAGAATTGCGCGAAAAGCTGGCGGAATATTTTAAGAAAGAATATGAAGTCGCTTTTGATCCTGAAAAAGAAATTATTATTACGGCTGGATCAAAAATTGCTATTTATATGACGATGGCCGCTATTTTGAACCCCGACGATGAAGTATTGGTTTATGAGCCGGCCTGGGTGAGTTATTTTGAACAGATTAAATTGTGTTCAGCCATTCCGGTTTCCATTCCTTATTGGGAGTCGGTATATGATTTTGAAAAATATATTACCAACCGTACACGATTATTGATTATTAATAATCCGAATAACCCGCGGGGTTCTGTTTTTACGCTCGATGAGTTGGTTTATTTATATCAGTTAGCGCAAAAATATAATTTATTTATTTTATCCGATGAAGCCTATAGTGATTTTGTCGATAAAAAAGAATCTTTTATTTCATTGGGTAATATCGACCGCGAAAAAAGACATACCATTATTTGCAATTCTATCTCCAAAAACTTTGGTATATCAGGTTGGCGAATTGGTTATATTATTACGAATTCGCTTTTGATTGATCAGGTCTTAAAGCTCAATCAACACTTGATTACTTGCCCCGCGACTATTTTAGAGTATTATGTCGCTCAGTATTTCGATGAGATTCTCCGGTATACCAAACCACAAATTAAACAATTAAATCACAAGCGTCGGTTGATTCAAAATTATATGGATGAAATTGGTTTGGCTTATTTACCTGGGGAAGCCACCTTTTATTTTTTTGTATCGATTGAGCCATCATTATTGGATTCTGATACGTTTAGTTCTCAATTCCTCGAAAAATATAATATTTGTGTAGTACCAGGTATTGGATATGGCGTGAGTTGTGATAAATTTGTGCGTGTCTCTATCGGGGCAGAGTCCTTGGAGGTTATTCAAGATGCTTTGTTGTGTCTTAAACAATTTATTGAGCGAACCAGTCGAGCTTAGAAATGAAAGATACCATTATGAAGTGCTGTGACACGTTAATTAAAACTTGTGCCGCTGTTAAATCACAGGAAAAAGTATTAATTATTAGTGATTTTGAAACAGCAGAGTTAGCTGACCATTTGCTGTTGAGTGCACGGCAACTAACTCCTTATGTGACGCATCTTACCATTCCTGCGTTAGCCATGCATGGCCAAGAGCCACCCGAAGAAGCGGCGAAAGCGATGTTGGGTTGTGACGTTATTATAGGCATCACTAAAAAGTCTATGGCGCATACGAAAGCACGGCATGCCGCTTCGCAAGATGGTGCCCGGTATTTAAGCTTGCCCGATTATTCTTGGGCGCTTTTATCTAGGCCTTCACTGCAAGTTGATTTTTATGCACTGACATCTATTACTAATCAGGTAGCAGACATTTTTACGCAGGGAAAACAGATTCGATTAACGACTCAAATGGGAACTGACCTGTTTTTGAATATTGATGGCCGAAGAGGGAATGCTGCTCCTGGTTGGTGTTTTGGGCCTGGAATTATTGCTTCTCCTCCTGATGTTGAAGCAAATGTTCCACCGATTGAAAATGAAACGCAAGGTATTTTAGTAGTAGATGGCAGTATCCCTTGTGATCAAATAGGCAAATTATCGACACTCCTGATTTTGCGCGTTGCTGATGGTCTCGTTACGACGATAGAAGGAGAAAAAGCCTCTGTTTTAGCGGATTTATTTGATAAAGACCATAATTGGCGGACCCGAGTGGTAGGAGAATTTGGAATAGGCTTGAATCCAAAAGCAGAATTGATTGGAAATATGTTAGAAGATGAAGGTTGTATTGGGACTGTACATTTAGGGATTGGTTCTAACATTGCTTTTGGCGGAACAAACCAAGTATCATTTCACCTTGACCATATCATTAGGGATGCTACTGTTAGCGTAGATGACCGAGTGATTATGGAGAATGGTAAATTAATCTTATAGTTATATTATTAAGAGAATTGATGTGCATACTATTGCTGATCAAGTAATACAATCTTTTAGAAAATATGGTAATTTTTCTCCAGATGCCGATGTCCTGGGCATTAATTATGTAGAACTAAAAGCTTTTAATTCACTGGTGTTTGTAAAATTGTTAGCGGAACTGGAAGAAAAATTTAATATTATGTTTACCACTCAAGAGATGAAAGATTCAAAATTTCAAACCGTCACTGGAATCATTGAAATCATTACCTGTAAACGAAGTGGCAGCAGATAGTTTATGAAAGTCGCATTTATTAATAATATGAATAACAACTTCTTTTCTATTGTTCGCTATCTTCGCGACAAAGGGATTGAAGCGCATTTGTTTATTTTTGACGAAATTTTCGATGGATTCTCTCCAAAAGCAGATACTTTTGGGAATGCTGATGAACTCAATTATGTCCATTCTATTGCTCAAATTTCTTTTAGAGATTTTTTTAACCCACTTTCAATAAAAGTAAAAAAAGCTATAAAAAAATTAAAGGAAGAATTAGTTGATTTTGACCTTATAGTTGCCTGTGGGATGGTGGCTTTTTTTGAACGAGCTGGTATGCCGCCAGTGGATGTTTTTATGCCTTATGGGGGCGATGTTTATCAGTTAACCGATTTGTTTAATTATTCACGAAAAAAATATTTTCCATACTCTATGTTGATGCGTTATATCATGCAGTATCAGATTCGTGCGATTCAAAAAGCTAGAGCGATTGTTTCTTTTGCCAGTAATGATCTACAAGTCAAAGATGCAATTATCCGTATGAATCGACGTTGGATAGACTGGGGGATGGCGATGGTCTATTTAGAGAAAAAAGTTGTTTCTGATGATCGATGGGATTTTTTGAAGCAACATGATTTTGTGGTATTTAGTCATATTCGTCATACGTGGAAAACCGGAACTGATAACAATGGGAATGATCGCGCGATTAAAGGGTATGCTAAATTTATCAAAGAGTTTTCGAATTTTAAAAATCCTGTTTTTGTTTTGTTTGAGTATGGTTGTGATGTAGAAGCTTCAAAAGCCTTAGTGAAAGAGCTTAGCATAGAAGATCGTGTTAAATGGATGCCAACCATGAATCGAAAAAATATTTATGCGGGACTTTTACAATCCGATGTGGTGATGGGAATTTTTAATGAAACTGTGATTTCTTCTGGAGGTATTACATTTGAAGCCTTTTCACAAGAGCGCCCTGTCATTGGCAATGCTAAAATAACCAATGGTACTCCTCATGATCTGCCATTAGTGCACGCTTTTGAGGTAGAAGAAATTGCTCAAGCAATAGCTGGTTTTCAACAAAATCCCGTAAAATATCGTCAAATTGGTCTGAACTCTAAAAAATGGTTTGATCAAAATTTAGGAGAAGAGTTGGTTGATAAGTATATCGAGCTTATAAATTTGTTATATGAACATAAAAATGCACGATTGGAAGATAGTCCTCTTGTTCATTTAGCTTATTCAAACTAATTAGGCTGAAACTGTAGAAATAATGGTAAGATGTTTTTTATTATAGATCATAGGCAGTAATAGAGTGTGGAAATATGAGTCGAACAATTTTAGTTTTAGCACCGCATACTGATGATGGTGAGTTAGGGGCAGGAGGTAGCATTGTAAAATATATAGCAGAAGGCGCTATAGTTTACTATTGTGCTTTTTCAATTGCGGAAGACGCTATTTTAGGGAATTTTCCTAAAGATATTTTGATGACGGAAGTCAAAGAAGCTACGAAGCGATTGGGAATTTTGCCTGAAAATTTAATGATCCATCGATTTCCAGTTCGACGGTTCCGTGAGCATCGCCAGGAAATATTGGATATCATGGCTTCTTTGAAAAAGAATATTCCGTTTGACTTGGTTTTTATACCGAGCTTAAAAGATGTGCATCAAGATCATCAAGTTATCGCTGAAGAGGCTATACGAGCATTTAAAAATACCAGTATTTTATCGTATGAGCTGCCGTGGAATAATTTATCTTTTGAGCATACTTGTTTTATATATTTAAATGCACGTCAAGTAGAGCAAAAAATTTTTGCGCTAGAAGCTTACCAATCACAAAGTCATAGGTTATATATGGGAGCTGACTTTATTAAGGGACTTGCTAAAACACGTGGAGTTCAAATTAACGCAAATTATGCAGAGGTGTTTGAAGTGGTCAGATGGGTTGTAAAATGAGCTTGTTATCTGAATGTGAGAAGAAAAAAGGATTGAATATTTTAATTACTGGCGCGGGCGCCCCGGGAATTAAAGGCACTATATTTTGTCTCCTCAACAATCCAGACAAGATTTCCATTCGTGTCATAGGAATAGATACCGATGCCAAAGCCGTAGGCCAATTTTTTGTGGATAAATTTTATGTGGTTTCTTCGTGTAGTTCATCGAGTTATTTAGAAGAAATAAAAAAAATAGTCAACGACAATCATATCGATTTAATTATTCCTCAGACTACAAATGAAACTTTTTTTTATGCATCGCACAAAGAGGTTTTCGAGGCCATAGGTGTCAAAGTGATGGTGGTTGGTCACCAGGCGGCTCTCATTGCTAATGATAAATATCTGACATTTCAAACTGTTGCGCGTACTTCGCTACCGGTGGCTCGTTATTATTTAGTGAAAAATATTGAAGAGTTACAAGCTGCAGTGAAGCAATTGGGCTTTCCGGCTAAAAAAGTAGTGGTAAAAATCCCTGTCTCTAATGGTATGAGGGGGTTTCGGATTTTAAGTGAAGAAACGCTGTCGTTAGAAAGATTTTTACATGAAAAGCCAGCCAATGATCAAATTTCATTTAACGACTTCGTGAAAATGTTAGAAGTTACCGCTGCCAAAATGCCTCCGATGTTAGTGATGGAATACTTGCCAGGTTCTGAGTATTCTGTAGATATTTTTAGAAATAGAGGGGAAACGAGTGTGGTTATTCCTAGGCTGCGCGAAAAAATTCGTAGTGGCATTAGCTTCATTAATTGTATGGAGCATCATAAAGAAATTATTCGTTTTTCAAACTTAGCTGCTGAAGCTATGGGGTTATTTGGTGTTTTTGGATTTCAGTTTAAGTTGGATGAAGCAGGGGTTCCTAAAATGCTTGAATGCAATCCTCGTGTGCAAGGTACCATGGCGGCATCTTTTTTTGCTGGCGCAAACGTTATTTGGTATGGTGTGGCGGATACATTAGGCCTACCCTATAAAATATCCCCTCACATTAAATGGGGCGCAAAATTTTATCGGTATTGGGGTGGTGTAGGAATGGAAGAAGAGAAAGTGAGCGCCCATGAAACGATATGAATTATATGTTTTTGACCTCGATAATACGTTGTATGATGAAAATAGTTTTTTAAAACAAGCGTATTATAATATTGCATGTTATCTTGAAGATAAAGCGCCTCAACAATCGAAAGAAAATTATTATATGTTTTTGTGGAGCACTTTTTTAAAAAAAGGACGCAAAAATCTTTTTAATCATTGCTTGGAGCATTTTAGCTTATCTTCTCTTATTGAAATGCGTTGTTTGAAAACCATATTGTATGATACCGCAAAAACAGGTGAATTCATCCTATATCCTTGGGTAAAACCGTGTTTTGATTTTTTTTTAGCTCAAGGGAAAAATCTTGCTATTTTGACGAACGGCAATCTACGTCAGCAACAATATAAAATTCAAGCCTTAGGTTTAAATAAGTTATATGAATTAGGCATAATTTGCTATGCGGATAGTTTTAAACACCCTAAACCGCATCCGGCCAGTTTACTTAACGTGATAGAAACAGCAAAAGTAGCGCTTAAAGATGCTATTATGATTGGAGATCATGAAGTAGATAAGCTTTGTGCAGCGCAAGCAGGAATTGATTTTATTGACAACACTTGTTTCTCTCAACAAATAATGGAATTAAATTTTATGTTGACTCCAAGGTAGCTTTCGTGAATATTTTGATTGTTTCTTTTTATTTTCCTCCTTTTCATGCGGTAGGAGCCATTCGCGTGGGAAAAACTGCAAAATATTTAACAAAAATGGGGCATCAGGTGAAAATTATTACTGCGGATGAGCCACCATTGATGAGCGATTTACAAGTGGAATTAGATGAAAAAGAAATTGTTAGAGTGCCGTATTATGATGTGAACGCTCCAGTTCAATGGCTACTAGGCGGTAAGAGAAGTGTTGCTATTAAAGGCTATGAGCGGGCTGGAAGCTTACCTAAGTTTATTAGAGTGCTTGGTTATTGGTATAAAGATTTAGTAAATCTACCTGATGGGCAGATAGGTTGGTATCCTTTTGCGGTGCAAGCAGGAAAAAAACTGCTTTCTGAATGGAAAGCAGATGTTATTTTAGCAAGCTCCCCTCCCCTCACCTCTTTCTTGGTGGCCCGTAAATTATCCCAACTTTATAAAGTGCCTTGGGTGGCTGATTTTAGAGACTTGTGGGCGGATAATTATAATGCAGATTTGTATCAATCTTTTCTTCGACGAGCTTTGGACAGAAAAATTGAAAAATATACTGTCTCTTCTGCTTCTGCGTTAATAACGGTTTCGCAACCATTGGCAGATACGTTAAAGAAAAAGTTTATGCAACCGATAGGGGTGATAACTAATGGATATGATGAAGTAGATTACCCTTCTGAGCAGCCCTCACTTAAAACACCCAAAGTGCGTATTGTATACACTGGGACTATTTATCCTACAAAAAAAGATCCTACGCCTTTATTTGAAGCTTTAGTTTTACTAGGCGAGGAAGCCAAAAACGTCGAGGTGGTTTTTTATGGGAAAAATAATAAAATTATTCAAGAATTGGCGGAACGATATCATGTGGAGCACTTGGTTCAGTGCTATGATACCGTACGATATAAAGAATCCTTGAGGCAGCAAATCAATGCCGATTTACTTTTACTTTTGATTTTTAATTCGCCGGCAGAAAGAGGAGTGATGACGGCAAAATTTTTTGAATACTTGGGGTCAAGAAAAAAAATTTTGTTGATAGGTTGTGTGGACGGTGTAGCAGCAACTATTATTAAAATGCATCATTTGGGTTATGCTGAAAATGAGCCGAAAAAAATAGCAGATATATTAAAAAAATATATTGTTGAAAAAAAGCATGATCAACTGCTTCGAAATTCTTTGACAGAAGTGAGAGAATTCTCACGAGAAGCGCAGGTCGAAAAGCTTAGCAAATTTCTTGAGAAAGTAGTGCGTTAAAAAATACATCATGCCATACGGCAATGTTTAATAATCTTATCTTATGAAGCAGAGAAAGTTGAGAAACATCTTTTGTTAAAAATGAGAAATGGCTTTTCAAAAAATTAGAATTTTTTATGACGTTCTCTAACCAGGACTTTAACTCTCCTTCAAACCAAAAACGTTCAGGAATGGGCCAACCGAGTTTATGTTTGTTCCACATAATAGAGTTTGGTAGTTTTTCGTTGAAAGCGAATCTTGCCAAGTATTTTGTCCACCCTTTAGTTAGTTTATAAGAAGCAGGGACCGACGCGAGCAACTCAATTAACCGATGATCCATAAAAGGGGCGCGATGCTCAATGGAGTGTGCCATAAATGTGCGTTCATCAACGTGATGTAGGTTTACTAAACCACTAAATATATCTTGAATAAGCTTTTCATTTATGGGAGTAAATAATTTTTCTTTTCTACCGCTGAGTTCATAAAGCCGTTGTGTTGCTCTTTTACCTATGATTTTTTGCATGAGGTTAGCTATAACGCCTATCCATACATAGCGACGCGCTCCTGAAATATTTTTAAATAAACGATAGTTTTTAACTGTTTCTTGGATTGAAGAGTTGGAAAAATAATAAGCGATGTATCTTAGGTAGCCCGCTAGGTTTTCATCGGCTCCCTCCCCACTAAGTGTGACAACCATATTGGAAGATTGTTCAAGTTTGGCTGTATACCAACTAGACATTAGAGTAGAATCGGGGGGTGTGTCCATATAATAAATCATCTTGCGATGTTCATATGGAATATCGCTAGCTACAGGTTCAATTTGATGGGAATGAATATTTAAAAAATTTGCTATCTCGTTGATTTGATGGCTCTCATCACAGTCAATTGTGTTTTGGTTTGGATAAATAGAAGAAAAAGCATTAAGATGGTCTTTGATATTCTCTTGAATATGTAATTTGTTTATTAAGTACGCAATGCAGGTGCTATCTACCCCTCCAGATAAATTGATTGCCAGTGGCACGTCGGCTCTTAGGCGTATTTTTACGGCGTCCTCAAGCAACTCAGCATATTTTTTGGCATAGTGAGATAGTTGAATTTCATCACATGATTCATTAGATAAGTTAGGATTAATTGACCAAAATTTATGGAGAAGGGGTTTGGGTGCGGTGAGAAGATCTTGCGGCGCTCCCTCAAAATAAGAAGAAAAGTTAAAATGATAAATTTTTTCGAAAGCTGTTTCTTCTATATATTCCGAAGCGCCATTTTTTATATAGTGTTGCAAATAAGAAATATTTGGAATTTTTGGCACTTCAGGGTGCTCTAAAATAGCTTTTATTTCTGAAGCAAATATAAATAACCCCGGTTTGACAAAATAATAAAGAGGTTTAATGCCGAACCGATCACGAGCAATGAAAAATTTATTCTTTAAAAGATCTATACAAGCAAAAGCCCATTCCCCATTGAATTTATTAACACATTCCGCACCCCAATAATCATAAGCTGCCATGATGATTTCAGTGTCGGTGTGAGAGTTAAAACTATATCCTTGTGCGATTAACTCCGCTTTTAATTCTATGAAATTATAAATTTCGCCGTTGAAAATAATCCAATACCGTTTTAAATAAGACATTGGTTGTTGCCCTGCATTGGTTAAGTCATGGATAGCTAAACGTCTATGTGCAAAAGCAAAATAAGGGTTTTCTGAGTGCTGAAGGTTAAGAAAAGTAAGATGGTCTATTTCAGAAATATTGTGAGCCGCGTGTGAATATAAGTAGCCATAATCATTGGGGCCTCGATGAATAAGTTTGTTGTTCATTTTTTGAAGAATTGGTAATTCAATTGGAGAAGTACTAATTATTCCTACTATGCCGCACATATGTTTACGTCTCGCGTTAAGATAGCTTTGAAAAGTATGAGCCAATAAGTTAAGTATAAAAATACCCATAAAACTACTAAGTAAAAAAGCATTTGCAGAAAATTCAACTGATGACAGGAATATATTAAAATGAATGTCAAGCTAAGGTAAGACAATTGCCACAAAAAATCGGTACCGTTGCGGTTTATCAACAGAAAAAGCGAAGAAAGAGGGGAGACGCAAAGCATAATACCAATAACAGGAGCAAGCAATTTTAATGTAGGGGCTGTGTCTATCCATTGAGCTCCAAAAATAAGGTGAGTGTAATGAGAAAGAAAAATTAAGAAGAGAGCATAGCAAAAACCAGTTGCTGCTAAAACCATGGTGAGTTTTAAAAACAATGGGCATAATTTTTTTTGCATTTTTATACGATCAGAAAATTCTTTAATCATTACTTGGGATGTGGCATTAATTAACAAACTAGTTGGTGCAGTAAAAACACGAAATATTAGAAAATAAAGGCCAGAGAATTTTGCGCCGTATAAAGGTCCAATCAGAAGTACGGGCATAGCAGTGGCGGTGGCTTCAATGAAACTAGCCCAACTGCTAAAAAGAGGGAGTTTATGATATCGCCTCAAGAAGAGGCTAACTGTTTTTTTCGTACGTGGTATGAGAATATTTAATTCGGCAGGAAATTCGGTAATTTTTAGGTATAAAAAATTTAATAATAACCCAATCATTAGGCCAAATAATAAGCTTTCTGCCGAATTTTTTCCGGCATAAGCTAACAAAATTTGTACAGTAAGCATCCCACAATTTTGTATCAATTTTCCACGTGCAATGGCTAAGGGTTTTCCTGCGCTAATAAGAGACAGAGAGTATATCTGTAAGATGCCTTGTAAAAGAAAAACAAAGAAACATAGGCTGAGAGTGCTAATAGTTGCGTGCAGATAGTGAAAGTGGATGTTAAGAACTACAAGTGTCACTAGAGTAATGCTAGAGGTGATGAAAACTAGTCGAGCACATAAGCTTCTTATCAAAGAAATCATCTTTTTTGTTTTCATCTGGGGAATTGCGTATTCATAATGAAGGCTTGCAAGAGGAAGCAACACAGCCGCTACTGAAACGATATATCCAAAATAAGCAAAAATATCAGGGGCATAAAGTCGTGTAATCCATGGAGTTCCCACAATTAAAATAAGTTGAGCGATCCCTAGCCCACTTGTAAGCATTAAAATCTTTTTATGCAATGAAGAGCCTAGCATGATTTTTGTTCAAGAGATTTCAGTACTCGCGCAGGTACACCGCCCAAAATACAATGACCTTCAGGGAAGGAGCGAGTGACCACGGTGCCCGCCCCCACAATAGTGCGATCGCCAAGTTGAACGCCCGGCAATATGATTACCCCCATTCCAAGCCAACAATTTTTTCCTAAAATGATATCCTTTCCTATGTCGTAATGATCGAAATTATATAAATTATGATTGGCGGTAAGAAGGCCAACGTTGGGTCCAATTAGGGTGCCTTCTCCTATGTAAATTTTTGCTCGCACGCAATCAAAATAAATTCCTGGAGATTGAAAGTTATCAAGATTATCGGGATGAAAAAAAATGTTTTTATGATCAAAAACTCTAGCGGTGGGGGCGCAAGGAAAGGGTAGATGACGATTAAACCCTAATATTTTTTGTTTCCAGATCCCATTTAATACCCAGCTCCATCCTTCAGGATTAGAGGGTTGAAAATATTTTCCGGTTAAATATTTTTTGTCGTAAAACAAATAGGCAATCCACCGGAACCAAGGTAATATAAAAAGCTTAAAAAATTTCTTTTTCATTCGGCCCTAAGCTTGGTAATAATTCGTTATCGCAAAAAGAGTTATTGTATCATGGCTTTGTGTTATATACCCATCGTACCTAAAGATGCTGGATTCTAACGTTGTCTTTTCCGCAAGCTAAAACTTTCTTTCACTTAGAATAGGACTGGCTATTCCGCGTTCAAGAAAGATTTTACCTTGCAAAAAATACGTTGTTATAACCCAGCATCTTTAGGTACGATGGGTATAGTTCATTTTGAAATTTTAAATGACTCGTGCATAATATTCGCTTTAACATATCGAAATATCTTAATTAATGCCAACTTCTTTTCAACGGTGTACACATTGTATTTTGGATGCCTCTGTTTCCTCTTTAGTTTTTGAGGAAAATGGGGTGTGCAACTATTGCAAACAATTGGAGGATTTTTATCATCGGCAACGTGCACGTACTCAACGATCAATTGACGCGGATTTAGCGGTGGCTGCGGCTTTCATTAAAAAAAAAGCAGGCAATGCAAAATATCATTGCATCTTAGGCTTAAGTGGGGGCGTAGATAGTTCATATACGGCACATATTTTAGTTAAAAAAATGGGTCTTAACCCTTTAATTATTCATTTTGACAATGGGTGGAATTCAACTAAAGCAGTTGAGAACATTCATCACATTGTTAAAAAATTGAATTTAGATATGGTCACTTATGTGATCAATTGGGAAGAGTTTAAAGATTTACAAAGGGCATTTTTATATGCTTCTGTGTTAGATATAGAAATGCTCACAGATAATGCTATCTATGGGGCTACAGTTAAAGTGGCCAAGCAATATGGTATTAAATGTATTGCTTCAGGTTCAAATTTGTCGACCGAAAGCGGTTTGCCAAATGCTTGGCGTTGGGAAAAAATTGACGCTAAAAATATCAAAGCGATTCACCGCCAGTTTGGTCGCGTAAAACTAAAAACTTTTCCTTTTTATAGTCTCCCAAAACTTATTTGGGATAAATTGGCAAGAGGCATTTATCAATTTTATCCTCTTGATATCGTTCGATTTAATAAAACTCAGGCGATGGAGCTATTAACGCAAGAATACCAGTGGCAATATTATGGGGGCAAGCATTATGAATCGCTTTTTACTAAATTTTATCAAGCCTATATTTTGCCCCATAAATTTAAGATTGATAAAAGGTATGCTCATTTATCTAGCTTAATTCGTAATGGTGAAATTACTCGAGAACAAGCTTTGGAGGAAATTGAAAAACCATTGTACGATGTGACTGAATTTGAACGTGATAAAGTATATGTCATGAAAAAACTCAATTTCTCTGAAGCAGAATTTGATCAAATTATGAGAGCTTCTCCGAAGAAGCACGAAGATTATCCATCGGATTTAATTAAGTTAGCTTTTTTTAAAAAACTGGCAGCTGTTTTTAAGTTTAAAAAGAATATTTAACGACGTCATGACAAAATATCGACCAGAAATTGATGGCTTGCGAGCGATTGCTGTGCTGCTCGTTATATTTTTTCATGCGGGTTTTGCTTGGATAAAGGCTGGATTTCTTGGAGTAGATATTTTTTTTGTTATTTCTGGGTATCTTATTACTCAAATGATGGCTAAAGATCTTGATCAAAAATCGTTTGATGTTTTTAAGTTTTGGTTGAAGCGAGCAAGGCGTATTTTACCTATGCTTATTGTGATGACGTTGCTTTGTTTAGTGGCGGGGTGGTTTTTGTTTTTACCTCAAGATTTTAAAAGTCTCGGGCGTTCTGCAGTCGCACTTTCACTATTTGTTTCTAATGTTTATTTTTATTTGAAATCAGGATATTTTGCGATTCCTGCAACCACTCAACCACTATTACATACATGGTCTCTCGCGGTAGAAGAACAGTTTTATTTTTGTTTTCCATTGGTACTGTGGGTCTTGACACGTTATTTGATAGCGCTTCGAACCCTTTGTGTTTTTTTGTTGATGCTTTTGTCATTAATATTTGCAGTGAGTGAAATAAAGAGTAGCGAAATTTTTACTTTTTTTCTTTTACCTACACGTACCTGGGAGCTTTTTATGGGGAGTGTGGCTGCGCTTTATTTTTTGCATGATAAAAAATTAGTTATGAGATCATGGCTTAATGAGGTAGGTAGCTTGCTAGGATTATTATTAATCACGAGTGGCGTATTTTATTATTGTCAGAATTCAGTTTTTTCTGTGTTAAGTCAATTCATGGTTTGTTTGGGAACGGTAGCCATTCTGGTGTCCAATCAAAAAAAACTCACTTTTGTGGGTGTTATTCTGTCTCTACCTATATTAGTTTGGATTGGACTTCTTTCTTATTCTCTTTACTTATGGCATTGGCCGTTGCTCGTTTTTACACAGTACATAACAATAGGTAAACTTTCGTCTTGCCAAATAATATTTATTTTGACGAGCAGTTTAATTTTGTCGTGGATTTCGTATTACTGGATTGAAACTCCCGTACGTAAAAAACGTATATTAATTCATCCTAAGTTATTTCTAGGTATTATCATTTTAACCTTAGCACTCATCGGCACACTGGGCTTGATTATTAATTTTAAAAATGGGTTTCCTAATCGACTCAGTCCTCACCTGCGTGCTGTTTATGAAGAAACCAGCCACCCCATGGAAATATGTCAACCATTGAATGTTTCAGGAAATTTGCGGGTTTGCAGTAATGCACCAATCGCGGAAACACCAGATTTTATATTATGGGGGGATAGCCACGCGATGATGATGTTTTCACTGCTTGATGAATTAGCGAAGCATTATCGATTAAAATTTTGGTATTACGCTTGTCCACCGCCTTTGGGTGTTTATAGCATGAGTCAAAATGATTCTCTCACGAATTCAAATTGTCTTGAAAGTGGAGAAGAGCTGATGCGCGTTATTAAAAAACGTGGTATAAAAAATGTATTGTTTGCATCTTTTTGGGAACAGTTTGTTGAGGGAAGAGAAGTTCCCTTGGAAGGAGCAGGTGAGCGTGATCCTTTTTATGCAGATAGTGCAACCCCTTCTTCCACGGTGGAAGAAGCAAGATTTGTGTTTCAAAAACATTTTATAGAAACAGTTAAACAATTAGAAAATTTAGGGGTGACTATATGGATTATGAAACAAGTTCCGTTTTATCCCTATTGGCCATCCAATCAACTAGTGAAAACATTAAAATATGGAGGTGATCCAAGCAAAATAGGGCGCCCCCTTTCCGAATGTTTAAGTCGGGAAGTATTCATCAATCATGTTTTTGATCAATTGTCATCCGACAAAGTCCATTTGCTTGATCCTAACACCTTGTTATGCCGCACCAATTTTTGTTATGGCACCGAAGATGAGCACTCTCTTTATTTTGATTTTAATCATCTCTCGTCGAATGGCGCCATGAAATTACGCCCTTTGTTTACCGATATGTTTATTTTTATATCGAAAGATTCACGTCGTAAATGAAAAGAAGTTTGAGAGTTAAATTTTTTTTGTGTAGAATTACTGGAATCTTTGTAACCTAAAAACACATTGTTAAGTAGCTATGTTTTTTTCTCAACAACTAAAGTCTTTCATCTTTCGCTTAGCTTTTTTTTTGAAGTATCAACATTGCTTGTTGCACCGTATTGCTAAAAATAATTTTTTACCTGTTCTTAGCTTGCATCGTGTTTCTCCAACGCTCAACCCATTTTGGTCTCCTTTATCTCCTCAAATATTAGATGAACTGTTAACCTATCTTAAAAAACATTTTCATTTAGTGACTTTTCATGAATTGAGAGAAGCTAACAGTAAAAAACCTTCAATGATCATTACTTTTGATGATGGTTATTATGATTTTATTGAATATGCGATGCCTATTTTACATAAGCACAATATTCGCGTGAATCAAAATATTATTCCTTCTCAGTTATTGGGGGAAGCACCTTTGTGGAATATTGCTTTATATGACTTTTTGAATGCGGCTCCTCTTTCTTTGATAGAAGAAATACGTTTTTCAGGTTTTGAAGCAAAGCAAGTGCTTCAAGAAGTCAAAATGAATAAAGTGCGTTTTGGTGTAAAAATTAGTCAAATTTTAAAACGCCATCTTCCAGCACAAAGAGAAGCTATTATGAGGAAGTTGACTCAGCGATGGTTTACAAAGTTAGACTCTTATCCCACAACACGAATGATTCGTTTAAACGAAATGCCTGAAGTTTTAGCGCGTCATGAAGTAGGCGTCCATTCTTTCTCCCACCAAAATATGGGGCAAATGTCGATGGAGTATTTTGTAGAAGACTTTAGAAAATGCCGTGATTTTTTTGCACAGCATCACCTCCCTTCAATGGATATTTATGCCTTTCCCAATGGTAGTTATAATCAGTCTCAAGTAGATTATTTATTGAAAAATCAAGTGCCTTATGTATTGCTTTCTGGGGATCGCTATGCCTTGGCTGATAAACCACCCTATCATCGGTTTAATATTGCAGCTTTTGATGCTTGTGAGGCTATTTTTCAATCAATTGGGATTAAAGATAAAAAGAGGTGAGGGTTATGTCTGTTGAAGTCAAGCAAGCTACTTTAGATGATGCGGAAGAAATTGTCGCTTTATTGGAAGGGTTTTACCCCGGCGTGCCTGATCATTGGCGAAAGTTGTTTAAACCTCGGCCATGGAGGATAGAAGGTGAATTTCCTGGGCTAATAATAGTAGATAAAGGAAAAATTGTTGGCTTTTTGGGGTTTATTTTTAGTGAATTTTTGAATGCTATAAGTGAAAAAAATTTTAAAATTTGCAACCTAACAACATGGTATATTGATCCGCTCTATCGGCAATATACCATGCCTCTTTTAATGCATATGCTGCGTATGCCAAATGTCAGTTGGACTAATCTGACATCTACACCTCTTGTGTACCCCTTATTTAAAAAATTAGGTTTTCAAGATCTCGAAGATACTCAAACGCTATTATTACCTTTTCCTTCTTGCAAAAAGTATAACGATTTGATTGAAATTAATTTATTTCCAAAATCCTCAGAACTTTTAGGTGAAGAACAACATGTTCAGCGGTTGCACCAAACACTTTCTTGCCAGAAAATTTTAATTCAACAAGGAAAGAAACGTTGCTATTGTTTAGCCGTCATTACGCAGTATAAAAAATTACCGCTTGCAAAAATCTATTATATGAGTAACTCGGAATGGTTCGGTGAAATTCTTCCCTCTATAAGGTTGAAACTTTGTATGAAGTTACATGTGGCCTATTTAATTATAGAAGGGGACATTTTTAAAGAGAAAAAAATATGGGGAGCATTTAAAAAAAAACTGGCAGTCCCTCGTTTATTTAAATCTGATCAGTTATCTAAAAAAGAAGTGCCGCTCTTATGCTCGGAGCTGTTTGTTTTGGGAATTTAAAGAGGCACTTCTCTGTCTTGTTGTGATAATATAAGCGTTTTATCGCTATTGTTGTGATAAAGGATAATACTTATGCCAAGTAAAAGTTTTGATCAATTTAAGGTGGGAGATTCGGCTACATTAAAACATATTATCACCGAGGCTGATGTTAAAAAGTTTGTAGAACTCACTGGCGATGATAATCCATTGCATGTAGATAAAGCTTTTGCTAAGAATACTGTTTTTAAAAATACAGTTGCTCATGGCATGCTGGGTGCTTCTTTTATTTCTACCATTATAGGAAAGCATATCCCAGGAGATGGTGCGCTTTGGGTTTCTCAAAATTTGGAGTTTTTACTACCGGTACGAGTGGGAGATGAGTTGACGGTTTATGCTTGCATTGTTGAAAAGCATGAAAGTCAACGTATTTTAGTGTTAGATACAAAAATTACTAATCAACACAAACAGGTAGTGACCAAAGGAACCAGTAAAGTTAAAAAACTCCAAACGGAGGAACCTGCAAGCGTTGATAAATCAACGAGTGTAAAAAAAGTTGCTCTGATTATTGGAGGGAGCCGTGGAATTGGTGCTGCCACTGCAGAACATTTGGCAGAGAAAGGTTATGATGTGGCAATTACTTATTTGAAGGATCGTTCAAGTGCGGAAACAACCCTTGCTGCGATCGAAGCAAAAAATGTTCGTGGTATGATCTGTCAAGTAGATGTACGTGATCGTGTTGCTGTGAATGAGATGGTTACTAAAGTTATAAATCATTTTGGGGAAGTGTCAGCTCTTGTATACAGTGCAACGAGTCACGTGGTAGCTACAGATTTTGATGCTTTAAATTGGGAAGATATGCAGGAGCATCTTGATATACAGCTCCAAGGTGCTTTTCATTGTGTACAGCGAGTATTAAAAGAGCTTATCCCTCAGCAAAATGGAGCGGTAGTATTTATCGGAAGTTTAGCTGCTGATGCGATTCCTATGTCTAAAGTTACTGGATATTCCATTTCTAAAGCCGCTTTACATATGTTAGCTAAATCACTTGCTTTGGAATATGGTCCAGTCGGCATTCGCTTTAATATTGTTTCGCCAGGAATGACAGAAACAAGTCTGATTGCGGATATTTCTGAAAAAACTCGTCTACTTACAAAAATGCAAACTCCCTTGAGACGTTTAGCTCAGCCTGAAGACATTGTTGGCGCTATCGCATTTTTGTTAAGTAATGATGCAAAACATATTACTGGTGAAACTTTAAGAATTTATGGCGGGAAACTGATGCTATGAACGGAAATTTCGAGAATTTTAATACCATGCTTGCTTTTGTAAATAGCGCTGAAAAAAATGCTAATGTATTTCCGCATACCTTAAAAATTCGATTTCTAAGAAATTTTACGATTGAACCAATCGAAGCTTTTTTAAAGTTTCACCTTTACCAGGCGCAGATTAATCCCACGATTAGCTACTCTGATTATGGAAGTATTCAGCAAGAAATTTTAGATCCAAATGCCTATATTGCTAAAGAAAAGCCTGATATCCTCGTTTTTTCTTTGTTCTATCATGTCAATGATTTGTTTTCTCACCCTCATTTACATAGCCTAGACGAAGCAAAAAAAGAACTTTGTGATTTTTTAATGTTACTTTCTGAAAAAACCAATGCACTTATTTTAATTAATACCTTTATTCCTCCTTTTTATTCTGCATTATCTGCTGGATTGGTAGAAATTGAAGGGACTCCTCATCACTATAGCGCAATTAACCACTTTATTAGGGCGTATGTGACACAACATTCAAAACGTTTTATCTTAATGGATTGGGAAAAGTATTCTCGCCAGCTGGGTGAATTAGAGAGCATGGATTACCGGTATTGGTATATGAATAAAGCGCCTTTTAAAAAAGCTTTCTTGAATCGTTATGCAGTAGATATTACTCGTGTAGCTAAGGTGTTAAAAGGTAAAATAAAAAAATGTTTAGTTTTAGACTGTGATAATACGCTTTGGGGTGGCATTATTGGGGAAGATGAAGTATCTGGTATTAAACTGGACACCTATGAATATCCAGGAAAAATTTTTTATGATTTTCAGCAAACAGTATTAAAATTTTATAAACAAGGCGTGTTAATTGCTTTGTGTAGTAAAAATAATGAAGCTGATGTTTGGCAAGTACTTGATCATCATCCCGCGTCATTGCTTAAACGAGAGCATCTATCGGCTTATCGTATCAATTGGCAGGATAAGGCGACTAATATAAAAGAACTGGCGAGTCAATTGAATCTTGGTTTGGATAGTTTTGTTTTTGTCGATGATAATCCGGCAGAGTGTGAGCTCATAAGAACTTTATTGCCGGAAGTGACGGTTTTTCAAGTACCACAAGATTTATCTTTGTTGCCTTCATTGCTTTTAAGAGAAAATATTTTTGATGTGCTGGGTATTAATGAGGAAGATAAAAATCGCACATTAAGTTATCAACAGGAAAATTCTCGTCAAGATTTCAAAAAACAATTCACTGATATTGAGGATTACTTGCGATCTTTAAATTTGAAGTTACATGTTTTTTTGGCCAAAGAAAATGAGTTTGCTCGAGTAGCTCAATTGACCCAAAAAACCAATCAATTTAATTTGAGTGTTCGCCGTTACAGTGAAGAAGAAATTAAAGCTTTCGCTAAAGTAACGGATAAAAAAGTTTTTTCGTTATGGGTAGAGGATCGTTTTGGAAACTATGGTTTAACAGGAGTGTTGATTGCTTTTCGTCATGGAGAGTATATTACCCTTAATTCTTTGTTGTTAAGTTGCCGAATTCTATCCAGACGAATTGAGTATGCGTTTGTAAAAAATTGTATGCAACAATTACAAAACGAATGGCAGTTAACCTGTTGGCGCGCTGAATTTTTACCAACGGATCGTAATGCGCAGGTTAAAGCATTTCTCGAGGATTTAGGATTTAGGAAAATGGCAGAAAAAGAAAAGATCCATATTTACGCTTTAGAAAAGGCGCTGAAAATACCAAAAATTGATTTTATTCAAATTATTTCAGAGAGTGATGAATGATGAATATTGAAGAAAGAGTAAAAAAAGTCATGGGGCATGTCTTTGATATCGACCCGAGTAAAATTTTTGATAATGCATCCCCAGATACGATTAAAGAATGGACCTCTTTGCGATATATGAATCTTATTATTGCTCTTGAAGAGGAGTTTGGCATACAGTTTAATGATCAACAGGTTATTGAAATGCAAAGTTACCCTTTGATTGTGTGTGTCGTTAAAGAAACATTACCTAGCTAATATAAAAATGTATGTGCTTAAGACTTTCTTAAAAGAGACCGCCCTCTACGCCATTGGCGTTTTTGCAATCCGGCTGATTAATTTTATGTTGATGCCGTTTCTAACCCGTATACTCACTCCTGCTGATTATGGGGTGATCACCTTAATTTTAACCATTGGCCCTATTGTGTTGTATGTGATTACTTTACACATTAGTCAGGCCATTCCTAAATATTGTTCGAATAATTCTGATATAGCATTGAAACAAAGTTATACCTCAACAGGCCTTTGGTTTGTGATTGCGGTGTATATAGTGTTTTATGTTGTGAGTGGTTTTATTCCTCATTTGAGTCAATGGCTTTTTGGTTCTGCTGAGTATGCTTCCATTATGAATTTAGCGCTGATTAATATTGGTTTATTTGGTATTTTTACCTATCTAGAAACTCAGTTGAGGTGGGATCAGAAAGTCTGGCAATATACCATCACAAGTACTGTGATGATGCTTGTGAGTCTAATTTTTATTGGAATATTTATTTTTTTAAAAATGGGTTTAAAGGGATATTTTATGGGGAGCGCTCTCGGCCAATTGATAGGTTGTATTTTAGGATACTTTTATGGCCGTACCAATTATCGAATGTTGTTTTCTTCAAGCTTACTGAAAGAAATGTTAAATTTTACTTTTCCATTAACTATTGCAGCCGTGAGTGGTTATGCATTTGCCAATATGAATCAATGGATGTTGCGCACCTTTTGTGACTTGAATAGCGTAGGTATTTATGGAGTGGCTTCTCGTTTTTCTTCAATTGTATCGGTGCTTTTTGGCTGTGTGAGTTTGAGTCTCACTCCTAAAATTTATGCGGACTATCAAAAGGAAGGAATGTCTCATTTTATTTCTTTTTTATTTCGAGGCTCACTGTTAATAAGTTTGTGGGGCGCTACCATTTTTATTTTATTTAGTCATCAAATACTATCGTTGGCAGTCGGTAAAAATTTTTTAGAAGCCGCCTATTATATTCCTTTGGTACTTTTAAGTTATGCGTTTTCGAGCTTTTATATTTTTACTCCTGGGCAGTGGATAGCAGGTAAAACCAAAGAAATGGCAATTGTTAACATTATAGCGGGTTTGATTAATTTTATTTTAGCATTAGTGTTAATTAAATATTTTTTAATATGGGGAGCTGTGATTGGGTTATTTATTGGCAGCGCTGCTCAACTTATGCTTAATATGATTTTTAGTCATAGATATTATCCGATTGGTTTTAAATTAGGCCGCGTGCTACTTTCTTTGGGATTGTTTTTGCTTTTCTATGCCTTAAAGGTTCACACGGTATGGTGGGTGATTTTTTGTGGACTTACTTTTATAATTTTATTACAACGAAAAGATATTTGGGTAATCAAGGGAAACTATGTATCATATCATTCAAAAAATCAAACGTAGATTATTTGAGAAAACAAAAAACAAGTTAATATGTTATCGCGCTCAAAAAACGAGCGTTGAATTCTTGTTTGCTGAGAAAAAAGGAAGTGACATCCTTTCTTTGCCAAGTGAACTTATTATTGCACCTGGCGTTTATTCATGGAAAGGGAGCGCTTTTAGTTTAATGGAAGAAGGTGTGTATCGCTTTAGTCAGCCTGAAAAAGAAAATGCGCAACGCATTGTATTCAAGGAAAATGTAGAGCTGTTGCTTTCGGCGATTGCTTGGATAGTGAGTCATGGGTGCCGTGATGACAAATATTCTTTCAAAAAACTAGCGAAAATAGCAAAAAAAGATAAGCTTTATTTGACTTGTGAACGCGTGTGTCAATGGGCTTCTTATCTTTTGTCTCAATACCACATTAAACATCGTTTGCTTTATCTCGAAGAGAAAATATTTTCTTCTACCTATGATGGAGGGCATGTGATGATAGAGGTTTACGTGCCATCCTACCATCAATGGATTTTATACGATGTGGATATGGGAGTATTTTTCAGCAAAAATCACAAGCCCTTATCACTTCTTAGCTTTCTGGAAAATTGCTCCAAAGGGGAGTATGATATCGAGCCGATGGCGAAAGACAGTGCTTTAGATGTTTCGGGTTTTCGAAGCGCTAAAGGCTTTCATTATCATTTTTTAATGGAAGCAGTCGTGGCAGATTTAAAAAAATGGTATGCCAAAGTGGGACAAGTGGACATCATTTTGGAGAATGGTAAGCGTTATTATTTAGAAAATGCCTGTAAATTTCCCCATCCAAATAATGTGATACTGGATAGAAAAAGGTTTGTTGATAAATTTTACGCATAATGAGGGTGTGTTGACAATTCGCTATGCCGAGACAAAAAACGTTGATTTGAGAGCATCGTAGCGGAGCATACGTGGGTTAGTATGTGAGTAACGAAGCGCAAAAAATCAACATGTTATGGTCGGAATAGTTAGAATTGTCAACACGCCCTATCTGAGCCAGTGTAGAATACGGGACTAGGACACAAGCATGCATGCACGAAAAATAGCAGTCATTGGTTTAGGTTATGTAGGGCTACCTGTCGCGGCGGCTTTTGCAAAAAAACAACGAGTGATTGCTTTTGATATTAATGAAAAAAGAATTGCCGAACTAAAAAGTGGTCATGATCATACAGGAGAAGTCGATCCTGCTGAACTTTCCCATTCTCATTTTTTATTTACTTCCCATGCAGATGACTTAAAAAAAGCCGATTTTTTTATTGTTGCTGTTCCAACGCCTATTGATGAGGCCAATCGACCGGACTTAACTCCTATTTTGTCAGCCTCGCGTACGATTGGGGGACAGCTAAAACGAGGAGATATTGTCGTTTATGAATCAACGGTATACCCCGGTGCTACTGAAGAAGAATGCCTTCCTATCCTCGAAAAATATTCCGACTTAAAATGTGGTCGAGATTTTTTTGTTGGCTATTCTCCTGAGCGTATTAATCCAGGAGATAAAGAACACACTTTCACGAAGATCACCAAAATAGTATCAGGTCAAAATGCAGAAATACTAGATATCGTGGCGGCAACCTATGGCAGTGTCGTGGAGGCAGGCGTTTATAAAACAAGTAGTATCAAAGTGGCGGAAGCGGCTAAAGTTATCGAAAATACCCAAAGAGATTTAAATATTGCTTTTGTGAATGAATTAGCCATGATTTGTCATCGTTTAAACATTGATACGCTTGAGGTATTAAAAGCCGCAGGCACTAAATGGAACTTCTTGGGTTTCAAGCCGGGGCTGGTAGGAGGGCATTGTATTGGTGTAGACCCTTATTACTTGACTCATAAAGCTACCGCTTTAGGTTTTCATCCTCAAGTAATTTTGGCGGGGCGCCAAGTAAACGATAACATGGGAAAATATATTGCCGAACAAACTGCTAAACTCCTTGCTAAACAGGGGGCAGACTTTTCTCACGCTAAAATAGGGGTGCTTGGTTTAACATTTAAGGAAAACTGTCCAGATCTGCGTAATACCAAAGTCGTCGATATCATTCGAGAGCTGGCAGAATATGGTTTAGAAGTGAAAGTGTGGGATCCTCTTGCGCACGCTGAAGCGGTCTATGAAGAGTATGGAGTAAACTTAAGCACTCTAGAAAACTTTACCAATTTGGATGTAGTTATTTTAGCAGTCGCTCATGAAGCGTTTAAAAATCTTACGCTTGATTGCCTCTCAAAAATGTTTAATGGAAAAACGAAGATTGTCATTGATGTAAAAGGAATATTAGATCCATGGGGTTGTGAAAAAGAAAATATAACTTTATGGCGTTTGTAAGGGATTTTAACAATGCAATATTCAGGAAAAATTTTGATACTAGGCGCAGGCGGGCACGCCAAAGTAGTGTTGGATGCCCTCTTAAGCCATGGTATGGGTGATTGTAATATCTTTGATGATGATTCTAAAAAGCATTCAACCACTTTATTAGGTTATGAAGTTAAAGGAAATACACAGACACTTTTAGAATATTTTAAGGATTCTTCTGAGAGCGCAGTAATTATGGCTATCGGCAATAATCAAATACGCGCCAAAGTGGGTGCTCATTTAGCCACCTACCAAATTTTATTCACCAATGCGATTCATGGGCGTGCATTATATGCCCCTTCCGTTCAGTTGGGGAAAGGACTTATGATAATGGCAAATGCGGTCATTAACGCAGATAGCATTATTGGCGATCATGCCATCATCAATACCGGCGCTATTATTGAACATGATTGCAATATTGGAGCTTATTGCCACATTGCACCTAATGCTACTTTATGTGGAGAAGTGGTGGTGGGAGAATTAAGTTTGATTGGAGCAGGAGCGGTAGTATTACCCGGTATCAACATTGGATCCGGTGTGACAATAGGGGCAGGCGCTGTGGTTACGCGAGATATTCCCTCGGGCCGTATAGTTTATGGAAATCCAGCGCGTGCTTTAAAAAAATTATAGGGAACCTACCCATGCAAAAATGGCCAGTGTATGCCGAAGATGAAATTCAAGCCGTTGCCGATGTTTTACGCTCGGGTAAAGTAAATTACTGGACCGGAGAAGAAGGTAAATTATTTGAAAAAGAATATGCCAACTACTTAGGGGTAAAACATGCTATCGCAGTAGCAAATGGAACTAATGCGCTCGAGCTTTGTTTGCATGCCTTGGGTATTGGGCCCGGTGACGAAGTGATTGTCCCTGCACGTACTTTTTTAGGAACAGCTGCCGCCGTGGTTGAAGTAGGTGCAAAACCCGTCGTTTGTGATGTTGATTTAGCTACTCAAAATCTTACGGTGGATACCATAAAACCCCATATCACGCCAAGAACTAAAGCCATTATTTGCGTGCATTTAGCCGGGTTAGCCTGTGATATGCCAGCATTGGTGGAATTTGCATGTCAACATCAACTATTTGTCATTGAAGATTGTGCTCAGGCTCATGGCGCTAAAATCAATGGGGAACCAGTGGGTAGTTTTGGTCACATCAATGCGTTCTCTTTTTGCCAAGATAAAATTATTAGCACTATGGGGGAAGGAGGGCTGGTTGCCACGAATGATGAATCTTTATGGAAAAAAGTGTGGGCTTATAAAGATCACGGGAAAGACTATGATACCGTCTATCGAAAAGATCACCCTCCTGGATTTCGGTGGTTACATGAGCATTTTGGAAGCAACTATAGGCTAACTGAAGCGCAGGCCACGGTGGGTCGTTTACAATTACAAAAATTAGATGGATGGGTAGAAATAAGACGAAGGAATGCGGCTATTCTGGATGCTTGTTTGCAAAATCTACCAGCACTGTGCTTAATTCAGCCTGCGAATGGTTTTTATCATGCATATTATCGTTATTATGCTTTCGTGCGACCTGAAAATCTTCGTGGCGACTGGTCTCGTGATAAAATAGTGAAAACCATTACGCAAGCAGGGGTCCCGTGTTTTACTGGTAGCTGTAGCGAGATATATTTGGAAAAAGCTTTTCAAAAATCGAATTTTGCGCCTAAAGAAAGATTTGAAGTGGCAAAATTATTAGGCGAAACATCCCTGGCTTTCTTGGTGGATCCTACGTACACAGCGGAAGATATGCAGAAAACCGGCACCCTAATTCGTGAAGTGTTAGAGCAAGCAACATTAACACACTAGTACATCACGTCATTTATTTTGTCTGCCGAGATCAGGGACTCTTTTAGAGCCCCCCTCACCTGGCGCTTCGCGCCACCCCCCTCTCCCAGTCACGCTGGGAAAGGGACAAAATGTGTGAATTGTTGTACTAGGGCGTGTTGACATTTAAAAGTGCGACAGTCTTTCAGATCATTCTCTGTGAAATCTGAAGATAACTTGCGAATACTTATCTGAAAGACTGTAGGATAATTTGTGGCGTCCCAATAATTAAATTAAAGGATTTTTAACTAATGCAACGAATTCTTAATCAAGTAGCTATCTGGCGTAATCGCTTTGTCGCTATTGTGATTGATTTATTTTTTATTCCTTGCGCATGGTTAGGTGCTTTTTGGTTACGTTTTGATTTTCATTCTTGGCAAAAAATCTACATTACAGAAGCTTTATTTTGGCTTCCCATCGTGATGGCATTGCAGCTGAGCTTGTTTTGGTGGTTTGGTTTATATCGGGGTGTTTGGCGTTTTGCTTCAATTCCCGATTTAATCCGCATCTTAAAAGCTATTGCGATTGCTGTGTTGACACTTTCTACATTAGTCTTTTTAAAAGAAATACGCGTGATGCCACGGAGCATCCCTATTTTATATGGATTTATTTTGATTGGCGGGGTCGCAGGGGCGCGCACTTTTTATCGTTGGCTCAAAGACTATCGTAAGGTGTTTTATGATTGTCAAAAAGTATTGATTATTGGCGCAGGAAGCGCGGCAGAAGGGCTTGTCAGAGATTTATTGCGACATCAAAAACATCGTTACCATCCCGTCGCATTATTAGATGATAATCCTACTAAATTTCATCGCGATATCCACGGCGTGTCGGTAGTAGGAACATGTGAGCAGATAGCATTTTTTGTTGAAAAATATTCCATCGATCTTATTTTAATTGCCATTCCTTCTGCTAATTCCTCTGAAATGCGACGTCTTGTCACTTTGTGCGAATCAACCGCGGTTCCTTATCGTACCTTGCCTGGAGTACATGATCTTGCAGATGGTAAAGTGAATATTAATGCTTTACGTGAAGTAGCTTTGGAAGATTTGTTGGGTCGTGAACCCGTAGATTTGGATTGGAAATCATTAAGTTCAACGTTTCAAGAAAAAATTATTTTTGTGTGTGGGGGAGGAGGTTCGATTGGATCTGAATTATGTCGCCAGTTAGCCATGATTGGTCCAGGGCATCTGGTGATTATTGAACATCATGAATTTAATCTCTATGCTATTGAAATGGAACTTCGGCAAAAATTTCCTCATCTTTCTTTAACATGTTTGTTAATGAGTATTACAGATTCAGTGGCAATGCAACAAGTTTTTGCCAATTATCGCCCGCATATTGTTTTTCATGCAGCTGCTTACAAACATGTGCCTTTACTTGAAGCGCAAGCGCGAGCAGCCATTTATAATAATGTCATCGGCACAAAAATTTTGGCAGAGTGTAGCGCGCAGTATGGTGTAAATAAGTTTATTTTGATTTCTACTGATAAAGCGGTGAATCCCACAAATATCATGGGGACAACCAAGAGAGTGGCTGAAATTTTTTGTCAAAACTTTAATGATTATGCTCCAACTGATTTTGTTACGGTACGTTTTGGTAACGTATTAGATTCCGCAGGGAGCGTTGTCCCACTTTTTCGAAAACAACTGGCAGAAGGCGGTCCTCTGACAGTGACGCATCCAGAAATCACCCGATTTTTTATGACGATTCCGGAAGCTTCCCAATTGATTATGCAAGCCTCTTCGATGGGGAATGGCGGAGAGATTTTTGTATTAGATATGGGGGAGCCCATTAAAATTAGTTACCTAGCAGAACAGTTAATTTTGTTGTCTGGGAAAGTCCCTAATAAAGATATTGACATTGTTTACACTGGACTTCGGCCGGGTGAAAAATTGTTTGAGGAGCTTTTTTATGCTCAAGAAGATCATCGTAAAACACTGCACCCTAAAATTTTTCTTTCTCCTTCACGTAAAGCGGATTGGCGCTATTTTTTAACGCTTCTAGAAGAATTACATGCGATTTGTCAAACGTCTGCGAGTGAAAGAGAGTTGAAGCAACTCTTATGTAAAATAGTGCCTGAGTATCAAGTAGAGTTCGTGGCTGAAGCGTTGCTTGTCCCAGATAATATTCGGATACTTTCTCTGCATGCGCAGCATCAATGAGTTTTTTACTAGCCCCCATGTCTATCACTAAAACAGATTTTCTTATCATAGGCGCAGGCATTATAGGTTTATGTGTTGCCAAACATCTTCGAGAGCGCTACCCCAATAAATCTATTTTATTACTGGAAAAAGAATTGTCGCTTGCATTTCATGCCAGTGGAAGAAATAGTGGAGTGCTTCATGCAGGTTTTTATTATGCCAGTGATTCCTTAAAAGCAAAATTTACTTTGCAAGGTAACCAGGCATGGAAAGCATTTTGCCAGAGAAGAAATTTACCACTCAATGAAAATGGCAAGGTTGTGGTAGCGGCTAATATTGCTGAAATAGAAGGAGTTAAGCATTTATATCAGCGTGGTTGCCAAAATGGTGTTCCTCTTAAATTAATTGATATGAAAGAACTGGCGGCGATTGAGCCGTTAGCAAAAACTTGTGAGCTTGCTTTATACTCTCCTCAAACAGCAACTATTTCGCCAACAGCCATTATAGAAACTCTTGCTAAAGAGTTGTTGAAATCTGGTGTAGAAATCGCTTTGGGAGAAGGATTTTTAGCAAAAATAGACCAAGGAGTGATAAAAACGACTAGGCATAGAGAAATTCATGCCACAAAAATTGTTAATGCGGCAGGCATGTATGCGGATAAAATTGCGCAGCTTTTTGGGTGTGGAGAAAATTATCTCATGCTACCGTTTAAGGGGCTTTATTTAAAATACCATGGAGACGCACCCCCTTTGAAAGTGAGCGTTTATCCTGTGCCTGATTTGAATTTTCCGTTTCTTGGGGTACACTTTACCGTCAACGCTTTTGGAGAAAATAAAATCGGGCCAACGGCTATCCCTGCTTTTTGGCGTGAAAACTATAATGGGTGGTCGCGATTTTCGGGAAAAGAATGCTTGGCGATTATGTTTCAGCAAACTAAGTTATTTTTGAGAAATGATTTTAACTTTCGACAACATGCCATGATGGAAATAAAAAAATTTTATAAGCCTTACCTTATTAAACAGGCAAAAAAATTGGTCAACGCAATCGATTTGACTTCGTTTCAAGAATGGTCAGCGCCAGGGATTCGGGCTCAGTTATTGAATCTCGCTACTCAAAAGTTGGAACAAGATTTTATTATTGAAAGTCGGGCAGACAGTGTGCATATTTTAAATGCGGTTTCGCCGGCGTTTACATGTGCGCTTCCTTTTACACAGTGGATTGTGGAGCATTATTTATGAAAAATATTTTAATGGTTTGCGTGGGGAATATTTGTCGTAGCCCCATCGCAGAGGGGTTGTTGAAGGATTACGCGCAGAAACGTGATTTGCCATTACAAGTCAGTTCGGCAGGCTTAGCGGCAATGCTAGGTAGGCCT
Source organism: uncultured Gammaproteobacteria bacterium (assembly GCA_964471475.1). GTDB lineage: Bacteria > Pseudomonadota > Gammaproteobacteria > CAISUE01 > CAISUE01 > JAJNBD01. The sequence goes on along the minus strand of CAYYFQ010000001.1, from coordinate 113,029 downwards.
GCGGATCCTAACTCAATTGCTATCATGCAACAAAGGGGTATTGATATAGGGAGGCATCAGCCTAGGCAATTAACTTTTGAAATGCTACAATCTGCAAATTTAGTTTTGGTGATGGAAGAGTGGCATCAAAGAGAAATAGCAGAGCAATTTCCAAGTATGTATGGAAAGGTGCATCGAATTGGAAAATGGGGGGATTTTGAAATCCCAGACCCTTATAAACTGCCCAAAGATGCTTTTATAGAATCGTGTTATTTAATTGAGCAAGGTTTGCATGATTGGCAGAAAAAACTGTGGGATAGTAATGTTTAAGAAATTAATTTTAGTCTTATTAATGAGTGTGCTTGGAGGATGTGGGCTTGCGCCTGGCATGCGTATGGAATCACCCCCTGATGCAAAATATTATGAGCAAAGCAAATTAAAAATTGTACCGCATTTTGTGGTGATTACGGCTGAGTTAATTCGCTCAATGCCCTCCACCACCAAAGATAATTACTATTACGTGGCGCCCGAAGATGTGATTAGTATTATGATTTGGAATCATCCTGAATTTGGTTACAGTGCGGAAGGAGCAGCAGCCCCGGCTGCGATGAGTACGAGCTCCGGGGATTCTAATACCACAGCGTCCCCATTACTTCCTTCGGTGGGTACTTTAAGTGCGGTTGGCAGTAATGCCGGGAGTAATTATTTGATTAATCCTGATGGTGATATCTTTTTTCCTTTATTAGGCAATGTGTCCGTGGCTGGTAAAACGACGGATCAAATTCGTCTTCAAATCGCGGGCTTGTTAGCTAAATATATTCATAATCCACAAGTTGATGTACGTGTCACCACTTTTCGAAGTCACAAAGTTTATGTGATGGGTGAAGTGAATAAACCCGGCTTACAAAATATTACCGATATTCCCATTAGTATTACGGATGCTATCACGTTGGCAGGAGGGATGAATGTCGATACAGCCGATCCTAGTGAAATTTATGTGATTCGCAGTAATGGCAATATCTTACAACCGACGGTGTATTGGCTCAATGCGCAATCTCCAAACGCTATGTTAGTTGGAGAAAAATTCCGTTTGGAAAATAATGATATTATCTTTATCTCGACTGCCACTGTTTCTCGTTGGAACCGTGCTATTAGTCAAATTATGCCGACCATTCAAACAGTCTTTTATACTCAAGCTTCAGTACAAAATTTACACAACTAGGTAAACGCATGGACCATGTAAAACTCAATGCTGCCAATTCTTCGTCTTCTACCACATTATTGGAACAATTGGAGCAAATTAATTTTCATGAAATAGTGGATAGCTTGCGTGCTAATAAAATTTTAATTTTTTGGATAATGGCGCTCGGTTTATGCTGTAGCCTTATTTATGTGAGTATTCGCCCCCCTCTTTATATGGCCAATGTGGTGTTTCAGGTGGACGATAATCCGCAGAATAATTTGGCATCGCTGGGGGGGAATGCGGCAGCGGGAGCAAGCATGGGTTTTTCTTCGACGACTTCTCCTATTGAAGTGCAGTCGGTTTTAATTAAATCTTCCTATGTGTTAGCTCCTGTTATTCAAAAATTAGGCTTGGATTTAAAAGTAGAGCCGGATTATTTTCCTATTTTTGGAAAGTACTATGCGGAACATACCCATAATAAAGAACTGGCACCTCCTTTGTTTGGGATGTCTGGTTTTAACTGGGGTGGGCAACATTTACACGTCGCAGAGTTTCGAGTGGACAATAATACGTTAGAGCCGCGCTTTACTTTGGTTGCTTTGTCTCAAAATCACTACGCATTGTATGATGCACAAAATAACTTAATATTAAAAGGCATCGTGGGGGTCCCTGCAGTGGGAGCTACTTCTGCTTATGGAATGCTGCATATTCTTATTCAAGAGTTAAGCGCTAATCCTCATGCGCATTTTTTTATCCAGCAAAAGCATGTTCAAGGCTTGATTTCTAATCTCATTAAAGACTTGCAGTTAGTGGATTTAGCGGACGTGAATAATACTCCAGTGAGAGGACCTACCGGGATTTTACAATTAAGTCTTGAAGGAGGAGACCCCGCGTATTTAGTCAATATCTTGAATACTATTGCAGAAATTACGGTGGCAAAAAATATAGAAAAAAAATCTGCAGAAACCGAGAGAACTTTGGAGTTTTTGAATAAAGAAGTGCCCGCGTTAAAACAATCGCTGAATGATTCAGAAATGGCTTTAAGTGGTTATTTAGCTGAACATAAAATGGCGGATATGACGAGTGAAATAAAACTTTTAGTAGGTCAATTATCCGAAGCGCAAAAAAATTTAGAATTGATTCGAATGGTGCGCGCACAAGCTTCTCAAGAATATACCGTTGCTCATCCTTACATCCAAGGATTGAATGAAAAAGAAAAAATTCTCACTAATGAAATTGGTTTGTTGCAAGATCAAATTAGCAAATTGCCCACTAAGGACCAAGAAATTATTAAGTTAACTCGCGATGTGCGAGTGAAGAATCAATTGTATTTATCATTATTGAATCAAATGCAAACTTTACAAGTTTCAAAAGCAGGAGATGTGAGTAATATTCAAATTTTAACGAAAGCTCAAATGCCTGAAGGGCCTCAGCCATTTTCGAAGTGGCTGATATGTCTAGAGGGTGTGTTTTTAGGATTTATCGTGGGTTGTTTTATAGTGCTTGCTCGAGCTTTCCTCTATCGTAAACTTTCTGATCCAATTGCGCTTGAGCGACAATTTGGTTTATCGAATTTAGCGATTGTCCCTTATAGTGAGAAGCAACATGAATTGATTCTGACTTATAAAGCACAAAAAGCGGTGATTCCTATGTTGGCAGCACTCGATCCTAAAAACTTGTCGGTTGAAGCTTTACGGAGCTTACGTACGAGCTTGAAGTTTGCTACTTTAGAAGCTAAAAACAATATTATTACGATTATTGGGATTGCGCCGGGGGTAGGTAAATCTTTTATATCTGCTAATTTTGCTTATTTAATGGCGAGTGCAGATCAAAAAATTTTGTTAATTGATGGGGACATTCGTAAAGGGCACTTACGTGATTATTTTGTGTCGGGTTATCCACAAGGATTAACAGAAGTAATTTCAGGGGCTTGCACTTTTGCACAAGCAGTAATTACTCACCCTACTTCACCTAATTTACATTTCTTGTCTACAGGAAAATATCCTCCGAATCCTTCAGAATTGTTAATGAGTAGCCGTTTTAAAGAGTTTTTGGCAGAGGTAGCAAAAGGTTATGATTTAGTCATTGTTGATACCGCGCCTATTTTAGCGGTTACCGATGGCGCTATTATTGCTCAAGAAGCTGGTGCAAATTTTATGGTAGTGGCATCTGATATGCATGAATCTGAAGAAGTTAAGCTTGCGCTTAAACGTTTTGCCAGCAATCATGTGCGTATTAATGGAGTAGTATTCAATTTTTCTAAGCCGAATAAAGGGTTATATCGCTCTCGCCATGCACATCAGTATGGAAAATATCAGTACAAATATGAATAGGGCGGGTTAACGCTTCTAACTATTCCAGCCATAAGACGTTGATTTTTTGCGCTTCGTTGCTTACATACCAACCCACATATGCTCCACTACGATGTTCTCAAATCAACGTTTTCTGTCTCAGCATAGCGAATTGTCAACACGCCCTAATAGTTTTTCATGCTAAAATACTTTCATCGTTATTGTTGGCACAATTATAAATTATGAGTTTCATTGATTTCGAAGAATTCCCAGGCAAGTCTGGCCTTATTGGCATCATTACTTTAAATCGCCCTCAAGCGTTGAATGCACTAAGCTATGAAATGGTCACCGCATTGTATCATCAACTCATAGTGTGGTCGGAGTACAATGATCTTCTTGCTATCATCTTGCGTAGTGCCTCCGAAAAAGCATTTTGCGCAGGTGGGGATATTCGAGCACTTTATCAAGAACGTCAGACGCCTCAAAAGCTAGTAGAATTTTTTCACGATGAATATTGCTTAGATTATTTGATTGCTACTTATCCAAAACCTATTGTTTCTCTCATGAATGGAATTGTCATGGGAGGAGGTGCGGGCATTGGGATTCACACAAGCCACCGGGTAGCTTCTTCTGACTTGGTTTTTGCAATGCCAGAAACTGCTATTGGTTTATTTACAGATGTGGGTGCAAGTTATTTTTTAAACAAAGCACCGGGTTACTTGGGGTATTATTTAGGATTAAGCGGAGCCAAAATCAATATTGCGGATGCTTATTACGCGGGTTTTATTGATTATTGCCTTTCTCAAGAGCACTTCGATAATTTTGTGGATAGCTTATCTACTGCAACTTACAATGAAAATACGGTACATGAAGTCATTTCAAAACTTTTAACAAGCTTCTCTGTCCAGCTTGATGAATCCACTTTCAAAAAACAGCAAGATTTCATTGATGGAGTTTTTAGTAATGATGCGGTTAAGGGTATTTTGAATGCGTTAAAGCATGATGATAGTGAATGGTCGCAAGCAGTGTCTGATCATCTCCTTCAAAAATGCCCGCTCAGTTTAGCTGTTAATTTAGAATTATTAAAACGTGCAAAAACCATGGATGTGCGCGCTTGTTTTAAGCAAGACTTTACTGTGGCTCAAAGCATGACTACGAATCCTAATTTTTTTGAAGGAGTGCGTGCTATGATTATCGACAAAGATATGCGCCCGCTTTGGCAACCTAGCAATATTGAAAATATCAGTGAAAATGATATCACGGAATTTTTCACTACTACACAAAAATTGGACTTACCCATTTAAATGACGACTCCTTTAGATGGCGAAATCGCCAAACGTTTAAGCTTTGCGATCATTTCTCATCCTGATGCAGGAAAAACTACCCTTACCGAAAAATTTTTATTATTTGCAGGGGCTATTTTATTAGCAGGCACGGTCAAAGGGCGTAAAGCTTCTCGTCATGCCACTTCGGACTGGTTAAAAATTGAAAAAGAAAGGGGAATCTCCGTCACTACTTCCGTCATGCAATTTCTTTACCAAAATCGTGTAATTAACCTACTTGACACGCCTGGACACGAAGATTTTTCGGAAGATACTTATCGCACGCTCACGGCTGTCGACTCGGCCTTGATGGTGATTGATGCGGTTAAAGGGGTGGAAGCGCGCACAATTAAACTTCTTGAAGTTTGTCGCATGCGACAAACACCCATCATGACTTTTATTAACAAATTGGATCGCGATTCGCGTCCACCCATTGAACTACTGGATGAAATTGAAACGGTTTTAAAAATCAATTGTGCGCCAATCACATGGCCTATTGGGATGGGTAAGTTCTTTAAAGGTATTTATCATTTATTGGAAGATAAAATTTATCTTTACCAATCAGGGAAAAATGATCGGGTGCAAGAAGGAGCGACTATTGAAGGTCTTCATAATAAAGCCTTAGATGACGCTATTGGAGAATCTTTAGCTTTGGAATTACGTACTGAAATAGAATTGGTGAAGGGAGCAAGCCATCCTTTTGATGAAGCCTTGTATTTAGAGGGAAAATTAACGCCTGTATTTTTTGGCTCTGCAATGAATAATTTCGGAATTCGTGAATTAATGAACGTTTTTGCATGTTATGCGCCCAGCCCCCTGCCACGTTTAACGTTAGAACGTTTGGTCGAACCTTGTGAGCCTAAATTCACAGGTTTCGTTTTTAAAATTCAAGCGAATATGGATCCTGCGCATCGTGATCGTATTGCTTTTGTGCGACTATGCTCTGGTAAATATGAACCTGGGATGAAAGTATGGAGCTCTCGGTTAGGACGTGAATTACAAATCAGCAATGCGTTAACTTTTATGGCAGGTGAGCGTGAACATGCGGAAGAAGCTTATTCTGGGGATATCATTGGTATCCACAATCACGGGACGATTCAAATTGGAGATACTTTTACCCAAGGGGAAAACTTAAAATTTATTGGCATTCCTTATTTTGCGCCAGAACTTTTTCGAGTGGTTCGATTAAAAGATCCTTTAAAATCCAAGGCGCTGCTTAAAGGGCTGACTCAGCTTTCGGAAGAAGGCGCAACCCAATTATTTAAACCCATTCATAGCAATGATTTAATTTTAGGAGCTGTAGGGGTGTTGCAATTTGATGTAGTGGCTTATCGCTTAAAATCAGAATACAATGTTCTGTGCTCTTATGATACTGCTTCGATTGCTACGGCACGCTGGGTGAGCTGTGATGACTCCAAAGTATTAGACGAATTTATATCGCGCTGTGCTGACAACTTAGCTTATGACGGCGCCAATAAACTTACTTATCTTGCACCTTCTCGCGTTAATCTCCAGTTGACTATGGAGCGTTGGCCACACATTAAGTTTCATGAGACACGTGAGCATTAAGGGCGCCTATAAATTGCTCTTTTGCGGAAAAGGCAAGCTTAGAAGCTCGCATCTTCAGGTACGATGGGTATATAGCATAAACATGATAAAATAACTGCTCTCTAATTATCTATTGGCACTCCCTATGCAAACCATTTTGATTACTGCAGCAATGGCTGAAGAAATGGCGTTAATTGATTATCTTTTTCCCCCAGAAAGTAGCACTCAAATGGGTCCTTTTGAATATCATGAAGCTTATGTAAATAATAATCGAATTATCAGTACAGTATCTGGAATTGGTAAAGTGAATACTGCTGTATGCACTACTTTAGCGGTGCAGTGTTATCAACCTTCATTGCTCGTAAATGCAGGAGTTTCAGGAGGTGTACACCCAGAAGTGAATATTGGTGATGTGGTGCTTGCTTCCGAGCTTAAATATCATGATGCTGATGCAACAACTTTTGGTTATCAACCGGGCCAAATCCCGCGAATGCCTACTCATTATGTAGCGGATCCTACATGGATTTCGCGTTTATTAGCTTACCAATCGGAACTGCCTTTTCAATTATTTGCGGGTTTAATCACAAGCAGTGATTCTTTTATCGCCGATGAAACTTGGCGTATTGAGATTTTAACACGCTTCCCTGATTTATTAGCGCTGGATATGGAATCTTGTGCGATTGCGCAAACTTGTCATCAGTTAAAGATTCCTTTTTTATGTATTCGGGGTATTTCAGATAGTGCTAACCGTCATTCTAAATCGTATCAAGAAGCTTTAGGAATTGCTTTAGGAAATGTGGCAATACTTCTTAGAAAAGTCTTGGAGCATATTGGATGAAAACTATGGTGATTAGTGGCGGCTCAAAAGGTATCGGTGAAGCTACCGTTCAGCGTTTTTTGAAAGAAAATTATCAAGTGCTGGTGATGGGGCTTAATCCACCCACCCTAGAGCATGCGCATTTACATTTTTTTGCTTGTGATGTCAGCGAAAGTGAGCAAATTGAGGGTTGTACTACTCGTATTTTAAAAGAGTATCCGAAAATTGATGCGTTGGTATGTAATGCTGGGATTCATTTTTCGGCAACTATCTTGCAATCTTCCGTAGCAGATTATGATCGGGTGATGAATATTAATTTAAGAAGCTGTTTTTTACTGACGCAAAGATTTTTGCCAAGCATGATTGAGCAAAACCAGGGTGCTATCGTTTATGTGGGTTCCGATCAAACGCTCATAGGTAAAAAAAACTCTTCTGTATATGGCATGAGTAAAGCGGCCCTTGGAAGTCTTGCGAAAACTACTGCCTTAGATTTTGCAAAGAATAATATTCGAGTGAATACTATTGCGGTCAGCACGGTTGAAACCCCTTTGTATCATGCCGCTATTGAAAAATACTGTGCCCGCACAGGCATCGACAAAAAGGACGTGCATATCCAGGAAGCAAAAGAGCTACCAATAAATCGACTAGGTCAACCTTTTGAAATTGCCAATGTGATATATTTTCTCTGTTCGGATGAAGGATCTTTTATTACCGGTGCCACCATCCCCGTGGATGGTGGGTATACTGCTCAATAAGGCGTATTAACAATTCTACTAATGCAAAAAGGAAATCACGATGACGATGACTACTATTGAAAAAACCTTACGAGAAAAGTTAGCGGCGGCCCATCATATTATTTATGACATCGGCTGCGATGATCTACTCGCTACACATTTAAGCGTACGCATTCCAGATACAGAACATTTGCTTATCACTCCACTGAATACACCTTTTGAAGAGGTGTCTGCGTCTAAAATAATTAAATCGGATTTTCACGGTAATCGGATTGGACCGGACAATGGTTATGGTTTAATGCCTCAAGCGATCAATATTCATGGGGCGGTGTATCAACATTATCCCAACGCGATGAGTGCTATGCATACACATAGTTTATATGGCAATGCGGTCGCTTCTTTAGAGTGTGGATTTTTATTCATCAACCAACATAGCTTAAGGTTTTATGGGGACATTGCTTATCATGAGTTGGATGGCCTTGCGTTAGGTAATGAAGGTGAAGAAATTGTGAAATCTTTAGGGGATAAAAAAATCATGATTTTGCGAAATCATGGTTTGTTTACTACCGGAACTTCTTTGGAGGAAGCGCTGTATCGAATGTATTATTTCGAGCATTTATGTAAAATGCAAATTAAAACCATGAGTGCTGGTGCTAAAATTCATCCTATTTCTGAAGCGGTATGCAAAAAGACTAAAGCACAATACGACTCTATTTTATCCCCCCATAAAGAGTTTGATGCATTGGTAAGACGCATCGAGGGGAAATCTAGGGTGGATTATCGGCAATAATTTACAATTAAATAAAGGATCTTCTCATGAAAATAAATCGCGTTGAAATTTTTGACACCTTTTGTCCCGAGCGGCCCACATGGCATCCTGTGTTTGTACGGGTTCATACTGATGAGGGAATCAGTGGTGTGGGGGAAGCCGGCCTTGCTTATGATTTAGGGCATAGTGCTGCAGCTCATATGACCCAAGAATTTGCCAAGGCTATGTTAATCGGCTGGGATCCTTTTCAAACCGAACTCTTATGGTCAAGAATGTTGCGCGAAAGTTTTTGGGGGCTTGGTGGAGGCCCAGTAGTTTATGCGGCAATGAGTGCCATTGATACTGCGCTGTGGGACATCAAAGGAAAAGCACTTGGCTTACCCGTCTATCAGCTTTTAGGGGGGAAGGTCACTAAAAAACTTCGTACTTATGCCAGTCAATTACAATTTGATTGGGATCCAAAAATTCGTCGTACCTTGAGTGCTCCTTCAGACTACGCGCGAGCTTGCGAGAAAGCTTTGGCTGAAGGATATGATGCCATTAAAGTAGATCCTATTATGTTTGATAAAGACGGCAACACTTTATACGATTGCACTAACCTTTTTAAAGCGCCCGAAATGCGTATGTATCGTGAGCGCATGAAAGCTATGCGCAATGCGGTGGGGCCGGATGTCGATATTATTTTTGAATGCCATAGTTTGTTAGGGGTCACGAGTGCGATTCAGGTTGGTGAATTAGCGCAAGAATTTGATTGCATGTTTTATGAAGAACCTGTGAATTATTTAAATTCCGCTATTCATAAAAAAGTCGCTGATAAATTAACGATTCCGATTGCGGCAGGCGAGCGTTTATATACACGTTACGGCATTCGCCAATATTTAGAAGATCAAAGTATGGATGTTTATCAACCGGATATCGGTTTATGTGGTGGTTTAACAGAAACTAAAAAAGCCTGTGACTACGCTGATATGTATGACATCAAAGTTCAAGCCCATGTCTGTGGAGGTCCTGTCGCAACAGCAGTTTCTTTGCATCTAGAGTCTGCTATTCCTAATTTTTTAATTCATGAACATCACACATACGCCATCAAAAGTTGGAATCGCGAATTATGCCTTCAAGACCCTCAACCAGTAAATGGTTATTTTGAGGTATCTGAAGCCCCAGGCATTGGCATTGAATTAAATGATGAAGTAATTATGCGGTCACCAAGAATTGAAGTTAAATAGTAAAGGTCAATTCCTCCTATTGAGATGGTGGAGGAAACATTGGGCCGGGCGCAAGATAATATGGGAGGGGTAGAGGAGTCATTTGCGCTCCAACCAGATCCCTGTTCCGGGGTAAAGGGAATAGGGGGCTATTATAATAATAGAGCGGGGGTGCAGGAACGATAATTATTGGTTGCGGAGGAGGTGGTGGCGCCGAAGAATGCGCTTGAGCATTATGCGCCGCCATGGAGCAATTTGCAGAAGCTCTAATAGCATCCATTAAAACTACATGGTTAAAAGATTTTTTCGGCGTTAGATCTGTGCGTAACCTATGATAAGCTATCGTATCGATTAACTTATAACGGTGTAAACACTCGATTAACCGTGAGTGAGGTAATGAATTCTGCAACTCTTGCAGTTGAAACAAACCATTTTCTGTTTCTTGTGATAAAAAAGCACTTTGTGCTATCTCACTAAATTCTTCTTCATCGGCTATTGGATTTTTTAGCTTACTCTTTCCAGCAAAATCAATAATGCGCATAACGCGTTTGGGGTTTAAATTTTGAAAATCAAATTGGGCAATTAATTGGTCCGCTTCCTCTGCGGCGTGAGGAGCACATAATACTTGTGCCCAATTCGTGGTGGGAGATAATAAACCCATTTTAGCATCTTCTTTTGCGCCTGGTAGAGGTTCTAAAATTTCTCCATTGGAGGCAAGCAATAAAGTAGTGCGGCGTAAATCTTTGCGGCGTGCTTCTGTTAACCTGCCTTCTTCAGTAGATAAATGCCGATTACATACCACATCAATATGGTAGTGGCTCCCATCAATATTTTTTTCAATAGTTACTAAATTTGGCATTCTAGCGCTGATGCGTAAAGTATAACCGAGAGAAGCAAGGGGTTCTTTCACACGTTTTTGTATTTCTTTACAGCTTAACTCTGTGACAAAATCATAGTCTCGAGGTGTTTCTCCTTGCAATACGCTGGACAAAGCCCCTCCCGTTAAATAAGTTTTCTTTTTTGAAAAAGGATTATTCACTTCGATGGCAGAAAAAAAATCTTTTGCCGACGCATGAGTTAATAAAGTACGAATTTTTGCATCATCAAGTTCTTCTTTATTAATTTTTTCGGTGACTAAAGAGATTGCTGTTGATATAGAAGTGGCATTTTCCTTGAAAAATTCTACGCTTACTATTTCTTCTTGTGAAATCCCGACACAGTGAGAGTCAACGGCAGGTGGAATTGGATTCTGAGATATTTCATCGACAGTACTGACAAAACTTGATTCTGTCGTAATAGAGTTTGCATCATCTGCTCTGTCGTAGAGTGGTGTTGGTAATGGTGATTCAGATGGGTGAGATCCGTCGTTTGGTTGTGCAGCGGACAAAAGATTACATTCTCTTCCCATGGATTCTGCTGCTTCTGCAATTATTGGAGTGGGTGCTGGCGGGAGATGGGTTGATTCATCTGCAGCGACAGGTGAAGGCGGAAGAGATGTGTGAGGAATGCTTTCTTCCCGTTCAAGTTCCGCGGGTTTTTCTATTGGTACAACCGGATTTTGTTTTGCTTGAGGTTTTTCGACGGGTGTCGCCGCGACTGGCTTTTTTTTTGGTGGTTGAGGTTTCAATGGTTTTTTTATCGTTACACTTGGATTTTGCGTTGCTGGGGGTTTTTCGCAGGATGTTGTAGTGCTCGGTTTTTCTTTTGTCGTTCGAGGTTTTGCTGTGATAATCAGATTTTGCTTTGCTGAAAGCGTTTCAGGGGGGGATGTAACCACCAGCTTTGCGTTTTTTTGAGTGCGTTTTTTTAGTTTTTTTTGTTCTTCTTCGGCTTCTTTAATAGCAGCAGCCATGGCAGCATTTATGTTTTCTTGCTTGAGTTTTTCTTCGGCAAGAGCGAGATCAGCTTTCTCTAGGGCAGCATTCATGTTTTCTTGCTTGCGTTTTTCTTCGACAACGTCGAGAGCATCTTCCTCTATAAGTACTTCATATATTTTGGGAGGTGGCTCGGGTTGCGGATATTGAGCATGCACTAATGCGTCAAATTTTTGCAAAGTGTCGGCAGATAAAGGAAAATTGTAAATAATTAATAAAGTGTCTCTTTCGTCCACTTGAACGACTATTTCATCTTCACAAGCGTTCAGCCATGTAATAATCTCTACCATTACTTCTTTTTTTGTTTTTTCTGAGGGGTTGCCATAAATCGTAATATCTTCTTCCGTCCACTTACAAAGAAAAGCATGGGAACTTTCACCCACTACTTGTTCTTCTGACAAGATGGCATTAGTAAAAATTTCCGAAAAGTGTTGATAAAAACCGTGCTTGGCGCCTAAAAATATTTTTTGCAACCACCTCGTAACATCTAAATACTCCGCAAGATTATAGGGTAAAAAGCTAATTGAAGCTTCAATTAAAAAGAAAAAACGCGATAACATTAAAGGTTCAGTGAATAAATTAAGCAAATAATCAAACGCGCTTGGAAAAATAAAAACATCTCCCATCATGACTAGAGAGAAAACAACAAGCAAAGCGATTCGCCACATACGTTGGATTTTTTGTTCCGTATTCGCCAGATTTTGTGCATGCTTATACTCTAATTGCTGCAAGCCTATGCGTTGTGAAGAATGGAATGCTTCTGGAAAAAAAACAGTGTCTTGAAAAAATATTTTTTTGCGAAGATCGCAAAAAATCTTTGTGCGCGCACCACCAAATATATTTTTATTTCGAAGCAATATTTTTCTTGTAATGGAAGCCAAAGTTTTTTTTACGCCAAAACGAATGAAAAGGCTCAATAAAACTGAGAAAGGATTTTTAAAAAGAGTGGTAAGAAGATTGACCCCTTGATGACCTATGAGTGTCTCAAGATTTGACAACATTGGTGGTACAAAGAATCGTTTTGATTGCTCTATGCTGCTTAGAAAAATAAAGTTATCAGTAAAACCGTTGGCGGTATAAGATTCTCTTTCTAACATCGTCGCCAAGGTTTTAGCATTCACCTGATTTTTGGAGGTAAAATCTAATTTTTTCTTAGGGCGCTTGTGATGGGGAAGTCTGTATTTATTAACATACAGGCCTGTCGATTTTTTATTTGGGTTCATTGTTATATTTTTATTTTTTTAATTAAAGTAATGCGTGCTTGCTCTGCTGAATCCAATTTTTAATGTTTTGTGGTCATGCCAGCGAAGGTTGACGTAATCAACGTACTGCCATTTTTGTAACTGACAGAGTTATGTGTTTTTAGCACGTAAGCAGTGGTGATTAACCATTGCTTAGGTTTTAATTATATACCAACTTTGCCTTAAAATGGAAACGTGAGTGTCTCGTTAATTGCGGAAAGCTGAGTGGCAGCCATCACTAGACGGTCTATTCCTAAAGCAACCCCTGAGCACGGCGGTAAACCATGGGTTAATGCGTTTAAAAATGGCTCATCTAACGAAATTTCAGTTAATCCCCTTTGTTTTCTTCGCACATTATCTTCTAAAAAACGTTGGCGTTGCTCATTCGCATCACATAATTCATGGAAACCATTGGCGAGCTCCATACCTTGCCAATATACTTCAAAACGTTCTGCCACCAGGGGATTGTATTTGTCTAATTTTGCTAAAGCCGCTTGCGCTTGAGGAAAGTCGATGACGATGGTAGGTTGATCATGAAAACCAAGATGTGGCTCAATCTGATGCGCCATGATAAGTTGTAACCATGTTGTTACGTCCTCAATATCATCGGGACGATGAATGGCTAATTCATTTTGTTTGGCATAAATTTTTAGCGAAGATAAGTTTATTGTTAAAGGATCAAAACCGCAATACTGCAGAAATAACTCTTGGTAGCTTATCGTCTTAGCTACTTGGCAATTGAGCACTCGACGCAATAATCCATCCACTTCAATCATTAAATCCCGATGCGTAAAACCAGGGCGATACCACTCTAACATGGTGAATTCAGGGTTATGTAAACGCCCTGCCTCTTCCGCACGAAAAGCTTTGCAAATTTGATAAATAGGGCCAGAGCCGGCAGCAAGCAAGCGCTTCATGGCAAATTCTGGAGAAGTTTGCAAATAATATTTATGATGTTGATAAATGAGCGAAAGGCTTTCAATATGAGGATCTGTGACGGTCGCTTTACAAAGCAAGGGAGTTTCGACTTCCATCACTTTCCGAATAGCAAAGAATTCACGAATTTTTGCTAAAACTTCAGCGCGAATTTGTAAAGCATATAAATTCGCGCTGGGTTGCCAATTATTTGTTGTCACGAGGTGGAAGTGTCACATTTAACTCTAAGACGGCAAAATCACCTTCGCGCGCCAGCTGCACTTTGACCTGATCCCGATCAATATCCACATATTTGGCGATGACATCGATGAGTTCTTTTTCAAGTTGAGGTAGAAAATCCGATTCAGCGCGCGTTGCAAGGCGTTCGTGTGAAACGATGATTTGCAAACGTTCTTTAGCAATAGCAGCCGAAGTTTTAGGCGTGCCACGAAAATAATCTAAAATTTTTTTAAGATTCATTAGCCCTCCCGTTTCGCTTTTTTGCCAAATAATTTGCTCAAAAAACCGTCTTTTTTCTTATGTAAATGCCAATGGGCAATATCTTCTCCTAAGAAGCGACCAACCGCATCCACATAAGCTTTACCTGCGTCATTTTCTTCATCTAAAGTGACAGGAATACCTGCATTAGACGCACGCAATACGGCTTTAGACTCAGGAATGACACCTAGTAAAGGAATAGCCAAGATATCTTTGACATCCTCTACACTTAACATTTCACCAAGTTCTACACGCTCAGGAGAATAACGAGTTAACAATAAAAACTCTTTGACAGGTTCCATGTTATGCTCAGCACGATAAGTTTTGCTAGAAAGAATACCTAAAATACGATCTGAGTCACGTACGGAAGAAACTTCCGGGTTGGTGACAACAATCGCATAATCTGCAAAATAAAGCGCCATGAGAGCGCCTTTTTCGATGCCAGCAGGAGAGTCGCAAACGATAAAATCAAAGTCTTGTTTAAGATCGTGAATGACTTTTTCGACTCCTTCTTTGGAGAGTGCATCTTTGTCACGTGTTTGTGAGGCGGGCAGCACATAAAGATTTTCTAGACGTTTATCTTTGATTAAAGTTTGTTGAAGATTAGCTTCATTGTTAATCAAGTTGACAAAATCATACACCACTCGACGTTCACAACCCATAATTAAATCGAGGTTTCTTAATCCTACGTCAAAATCGATGACGACGGTTTTGAAGCCTTTCATCGCCAAAGCTGCTGCAATACTTGCACTTGAAGTGGTTTTGCCCACCCCGCCTTTTCCGGAAGTTACCACAATCACGGTTGCTTGTTTTGTCACTTGTCTTACTCCTTGCTTTAAGAAAGGGTGATTATACTAAATTCCACAAGTGCGAAGCTATAGGTGGGAGTTTATGTTTGGGTAGCAGTTTGTTTCATTAGTTTGGTGTTTCTATTGCAAGTAGTTTAAGAAAAGGCAGGTGCTCCGACTTGTGCTCCGACTTGAGAAGTCTCGGGGTCGCTATCTGCTTCTGCTTCTACTTCTGCTTCTGCAGATTGCTGCCTGCGTAATAATGGCTCAGCTTCAGGGAGATCAAGACCATGATGGGCTGAAAATGGCCTAGAGACCTGAGCTCCATCCCCTCCTCTATTTATTCCAGAATGATCAGGCCACGCAAAGCTTTGAGTGGGTGGTCTGGTGGGGGTATTGGAAAAAATGTCCGTTGCGCTGGCCATAAAAACGCTGGTTGCGCCTGCAACGGCAGCTGTTCCTCCCACGAGGAGTAACGCAATGACCCAAGGAGATAAAGGCAGCGTAGCTGCTACGCCTACCGCCGCCACATCTAAGCAGGTACTTGCACCATTGATCACACTTTCTTGAATTTTTTCATTGCAACAACCCCCACAAGAGCTGTGGCTGCTGGTTTCGGCGCGCCCAATTAACTCACTGCCGCCTGCAATGGCAAAACCCATTCCAGATGCTACCGATTTGATAGTGTTCTCACTTCCTTCAGAAGGGTTTTGTTTTTCTAGACGAAGTCCTTCATGGACAGCAATGATGAAGGCGGCGAAGGTGGTGAGTAGTTGTAATAGCTTAAGTCCATAATACCAATTCTCATTAATCTTCATAAAAGCTCCGAATGAATAGTTCGAATTATTTAATTCCCCCTTTATTTTACTAGATTACCCTTAAGAAAAAATGAGCATATTTATTCAGTTATTTCTTGATTTAGCTTCAATCTCTACGAATTGCCGAAATTGTTCGCCACGGTCGGCGAAATTTTTAAACATATCAGTACTGGCACAGGCGGGAGAAAGGAGGATAGCATCCTCCCGGGTGGCACTATGGTTAGCAGTAACTACGGCTTCTTGAAGCGTGCGCACGTGTTGAATAGAGCAGAATCCACTAATAACTGTGGCAAGCTCTTCCGCATCTTGTCCAAATAAAATCAAGGTCTTGACGTATTGTTTGCATAAGGGTTGCAATGGGGTGAAATCTTGATTTTTGCCAACACCTCCGGCGATGAGCACTAGCTTTCCTGTCACAACAGGGCCTAAGCCTTTGATTGCAGCCATTGTAGCTCCCACGTTTGTCCCTTTAGAGTCATTATACCAATCTACGCCATTAATATTTGCCAGCCATTCGCAGCGATGTGGTAACCCCTTAAAACTTTTTAAACCACGGCGAATTGCCTCAATATCAATACCAATGCTGTGAGCTAATCCAGCCGCCGCTAAAGCATTGCTCCAGTTATGGCGTCCTTTAATTTTCAGTTCATGTGTGGAAATAATTTTTGTTTTTTGGAAGTATAAATCCTCCTGGATTAACCCTAAAGCTTGAGTCTGGGTGGGGGGGGTAAGCGCAAACGTCAATAAATGCAGAGGCGCTCTAAACAAAACATTAACACCGAGATTTTTTGGAAACGTGAGAGCATCCTCTGCATTGCACACGATATTTTCTGCGCCATCATAAATACGCTGTTTGGCAGCAATATAATTGTCCAAAGTGTGATGATAATCTAAATGATCATCGCTGATATTTAATATCGTGGCAGCTTTGGCGCGTAAAGAAAAAGTGCTTTCGAGTTGGAAGCTCGAAAGTTCTAAAACATAATAATCGGGAGCGGGTTTCGTCAATAGATCAAGCGCAGGAGGGCTTAAATTGCCGCCTGATAATACTTGCAAACCAGCGGCTTTCAAAATCATTTCGGTGAGGGTGGTGACGGTTCCTTTAGCATTGGTGCCAGTGATGGCAATGATGGGTGCTTTAGCTTGCTCAACAAATAATTCGATATCTCCGATGATTGGGATGTTTTTTTCAAATGCTGGATGCAAAGCAACATGAGTGCGAGGGATGCTGGGGCTTAAGATTATTTTTTTAGCTGTGATTAGTTGAGATACAGGAATTTCACCCAAAAAGCAATTGACATCGGCAAAAGATTTTTTAAACTCTGCAAGTGCAGGTGGATTAGTTCGGGTATCGCAAATCCAAAAATCTATATGTTGTCGTTTCAAAAAACGAGCTACTGATAATCCTGTTTCACCCAAGCCAATGATTGCGTACATAAGAGATTATTGTAAAGTTTTTAAGTAAGCATAGACCGCACGAAGTGCCATGGCTTCGCCTCCTTCAGGCTTTGCTGCCGTACTTTTTACATTCCAAGCGGAGACATCAAAATGGGCCCAAGGAGTGTTTTTGTCCACAAATTCTTCTAAAAATAATGCGGCGGTGATAGCTCCTCCATAACTTGAGCTAGGGGCATTCGTCAAATCAGCAATGGGGCTTTTTAACTGAGAGCGATAAGCGTCGAATAAGGGTAGCGGCCAACAAGGATCATCTGTACTCTTTGCGTGCGCCATTAAAGCAGTTGCTAATTTTTCGTCATTGCTAAAAAAAGCTGAAATCCCCATGCCAACGGCAATACGTGCAGCACCTGTTAATGTAGAAAAATCAATGAGCAAGTCGGGTTTTTCTTCAGCAGCGGCAATTAAGGCATCACACAAGATTAATCGCCCTTCAGCGTCTGTATTTCCAATTTCAATGGTTTTGCCTGATCGGCTGGTGAGAACATCTCCTGGCAAATAAGCACTCCCAGAAATTGTATTTTCTACTGCAGGAATGAGCAGCGTTAAATGAAGTGGCAAGTCTTGTGCCATAATCAAATATGCCAGTGCTAACGCAATGGCAGCTCCTCCCATATCTTTTTTCATGGTTAACATGCCAGAAGCTGGTTTAATATCATAACCGCCACTGTCAAAACACACGCCTTTACCTACGAGCGTTACTTTGGGATGAGTAGGTTTTCCCCATTGCAATTTCAAAAACCGAGGTGCAATGCTACTCCCTTTACCCACATGATAGACGCAAGGATAATTATGAGTTAATAATTCTTCTCCGACAATTTCCGTGAAACTCGCTTTGAATAGGGTCGCGATTTCAGACATGAGTGCTGCAAAATGGTGGGGGTTCATATCGATGGTGGGTGTATTAATCCAATCTCGCACGTAATAAATAGCTTGTAAGATGTGTTGAATTTCTTTGGTATCTACGCCCTGTTGCCAGACCAATTTTGCAGCGGCACGTTTGGGGCTTTTATAGCGGGTAAATTGATAAGCACCCATGCCCCACGCTAAAAATGCTTGTGGTAACAAATCGCTGGAAGCACCTTCCAGATGATATTCGCCGGGAGGTAATTGTAGTGGTAAATTTCCAATATCTAACCAGTGGCTTTCATCTTTCAACACAAAAACTATTTGCTGAAAATTGCCACAAGCATCTGCCATGGTTAAGCTTTGGTGTGATTTATTTTCCCAATCGTTTAAGTGGGCCCAGCTTTGGAGCGCGTTAGTTTGTTGTGCCAACCAATCAGCCCAATTTTTAGATAACACCAAATAAATGGGGGTGCTACTGGATGACTCACTAAAAGCTTCAATTTTTGTTTGATAGGACATGATTAAGCCTTCCTTCCGAAAATTTTTGCCATGGTATCAATCACGCGTTCTTGCTGTGTGTCTGTCATATCGGGAAATAAAGGGAGGCTGACAATACGTTCACCCACAAATTCTGCACGAGGAAAATCGCCTAATTTAAAACCATATTTTTCTCGGTAATAAGTGTACAAGTGAGCTGCTTCATTATGCACTCCAGTGCCAATGTTGTGATCTTTCATCGCTTGTACAAATGCATCTCGTGACATTTTTGCAGCTTTTTCGTTAATAAGAGGTGAAAAAATATAATGTGAGGTCACATGTTCATAGCGAGGATAAGTCGGCAAAATTAGTTCTGGCCAATCTTTGAAAGCGTTTAAATAATGTTCAACGCATTTTTTTCTTTCTGCAATAAAATGATCTAAATGTGCTAGTTGATGGATGCCAATTGCCGCTTCTAAATCCAACATATTGTATTTAAAGCCGGGTTGCAAAATATCATAACTTTGATTTCCAGATTTAGTGAAACGATTGAAGGCATCCCGATCAATGCCATGAAAACGTAAGGTTTTAATGGCAGCAGCCATTTTGTCATCATGGGTGGTTACTAGGCCGCCTTCTCCTGTTGTGATGACTTTGTTGGGATGAAAGCTGAACATTTGTGTATCGCCAAAGCTACCCAATTTTTTACCTTTGTAACTTGCGCCAATCGCGTGAGCAGCATCTTCAATAACACGTAAATTATGCTGTTTAGCTAAATAATAAAGAGGGTCCAAATCTACGGGAATACCCGTAAAATGTACTGGCATAATGACTTTAGTGCGTGGAGTAATCGCGCGCTCAATCGATTCAATTGAAATATTATAAGAATCGGGCTCTAAATCCGCCAATACGATTTTTCCCCCTGTTAGCTCGATCATATTGAGTGTGGCTATAAAAGTCATTGGTGTGGTAATGACTTCATCTCCTGGTTGCAATTGGAGTGCCATCAGGCTTAAATGTAGACCGGCGGTACCGGACGTCAAGGCTAAAGCATGTGGTGCTTTGCAATAGTTTTGTAATAAGGTTTCAAATTTTTGCACCCTGGGGCCAGTTGCTACCCAGCCAGATTTTAAGCAATCGATGACTTCGTCATAGGTGTCTTGGTCAAAATAAGGTTTGGCAAAAGGAAGATAGTCCGACATAGTAAGAACCCGTCATTTTTTAGGAGTGGTTATTATCCTTGATTCGTGAGTTCTGCGCTAGTACAACGATTCACACATTTTGTCCCTCTCCCAGCGTGACTGGGAGAGGGTGGCGCGAAGCGCCGGGTGAGGGGGCTCTAAAAGAGTCCTTGATCTCGGCAGACAAAATAAATGACGTGATGTACTAGGGTGTTAATCTTGTAATTCAATTCCTTTAAGATCTACTTTATCGATTTTTGCGAAACGATTAGAAATTTTAGTGGCAGAAGTTTGGACTTCTTCTACATCTTTATGGGCCTGCGCAATATGTTTCCCTAAATTTTCCATGCGCGTTTGGAATCGGTCAAAATCTTTACTAAGATCGTGTAAATGTTCTTGAATAATATGGATTTGTTTGCGCGTGGCGGCATCTTTTAAAATAGCACGTGCTGTCGTCAGGACGGCCATTAAAGTGGTAGGGGAGGTTAGCCATACTCGGAGTTGATGAGCTTCTGCTACTAAATCAGGATGATGCGCATGAATTTCGGCAAAAATGGCTTCGGCAGGAATAAACATCATCGCTCCTTCTGCAGTTTCATTAGGCACAATGTATTTTTCTGCAATATCGCGAATATGTTTTTTAACATCTAATTTGAATTGCCGCTCTGCCTCTTTTTTTTCTAACTCAGAAGTATGCGGGTCAGTCAATACTTGATATGACTCGAGTGGAAATTTCGCATCAATCACAATCGAACCGGTAGGTGCTGGCAAAAATAAAATACAATCACATCGTTTTCCATTTTGCAAAGTGTATTGCAGTGCAAAATGGTTTTCTGGCATGACATTTTGAATTAAAGAAGCTAATTGTACTTCACCAAAGGCGCCACGTGCTCGTTTATCTGCTAAAATTTCTTGTAAGCCCACCACATTTTCTGAGAGTTCTGTAATCTTTTTTTGAGCTTCATCAATGAGCGCTAAGCGTTTAATGACATCACTAAAAGTGGCGGTTGTTTTCTCAAATCCTTGTTGCAAGCGTGTCTCTACTTGACCACTGATTTGTTGTAACCTGCGATCCACCATCTGTTGCATTTGGGTGATTTGTTCATTTTGTGCGCTGATACGTTGATTTAATACGGTAAGCAACTGCTGTTGCAAATGGGTTAAATTATCTTGGGATATTTTGATGCTCTCAATTTGATGCTGATGATTTTGTTTTAATTGCTGTTGTTGATATTCGCGATTTTCTTTGAGAGTTTCTTGCTCTTTTTGCTGCAAATTTTGCAAATCCTTGCTAAGATACTCTAATAGTTTTTCGCAGTGAACCACTTTTTTTATTTGTATAATAAAAAGGCCGAAGGATAAAATTATAAAAAAAACAACGCCAATAAAAATTAAACCATTCATTGTCATAAGAGAGCTCAACGATGTTGTTAAAAAATAGTATTTTCTTTAGATGTAACATTATAAGGTATTCTCATGCGAATTCATTATAAAAAACTAAAAAACCATCTGTTGATTGCAATGCCTACCATTAAAGATGAGCTTTTTAGTCACAGCGTGTGTTTAATTTGTCAACATGGGAAAACCGGGACAGTAGGATTTGTAATTAACAAGCAAGTGATTGCAAAAGAGTGCGATTTGCTAGTAGATCATGGTTTTAAGATCAATAAAGCAGACTTTAATCAACATTTAATGGTGGGTGGACCTGTTAATAAAGATCGTGGATTTGTGGTTCATACTGATCCTGCGTTGTGGCCTAATGCGGCAAAAATATCAAAAAAGTTATTTATTACGACCTCCAAAGATATGCTTGCTGCTATCGCTGAGAAAAAAATGCAGCATGATTACGTCATTTTTTTAGGCTATGCTTGCTGGAAGCCTATGCAATTAGAAGAAGAACTCAAAAAAGGTGATTGGTTGGTAGGTAAAGCAAGCCACGAAATTTTATTTGACATTCCTTGTGAATATCGTTGGGAGCACGCTTTGCAACAAGTCGGAGTTAAAAATCCTTATCAATTAATGAATCAACTTAATCAAACGCAGATTATCCATACATGAATAAAATTATTTTAGGATTTGATGTGGGAAGTCATAAAATAGGAGTGGCTGTAGGACAAACGATGTTACAGCAGGCTCAACCTTTGAAACGTCTCCTTGTGCATCAAGGTTTGCCAAATGCTACCGAGATTAAAAAATTAATTCTTGAATGGACGCCGAATATATTGGTTGTGGGAGTGCCATTAAAGATGGATGGGGCACCGCAATTTACCACGGTTTTAGCAGAAAATTTTATTGCTTTTTTAAAAACAGTAACGAGCCAACCTATTTATGAAGTGGATGAGCGTTTAACCACGAAAATTGCACGTAGTGAATTGTATGATCAAGGCGGATTTAAAAAATTAAAAAACGCAGATATTGATAGTTACGCAGCTAAACTGATCATAGAAAGTTGGATGATAGAGCATTCTAAAGTAGGCGTTACTTAAAACCCCCTTTGATAAAGATATTGCTCTCGCTTAGCTTTTTCTTGCCACGAGGTGGGAGGGTGTTGGCCAAACTTTTTCAATAAAGCTTCTTGTTTTAGCGTTTCCCAGTCGATTTCACATTGTTTAAGTGCTTGTTCAATCAATGTTTTTTCTATCCCACGTTGTTGCAGTTCATAGCGAATTTTATTCGGGCCATAATATTTTTGTGCGCGTGCCCGTAAGTAGGAAAAAACAAAGCGATCATTATTCAAATAATTAGCGGATTCGCATTCATCTAAAACATGATGAATCAATGCTAAGTCTTTGGTATGGCGCATTAATTTTATGAGTAACTCATCGCGCGAATGCTCACGCATCGCAAGCGCTCTTAATGCTTTAGCCTTTAAACTTTGATGTTCTTGAGTATTCATAAGAAAATGGGTGTACAATATTGCTTAATGACGTAATGGGTATATTAAGCGTTTTTTGCCTAAATAAAAACTTCTGATGGAATAGAAAAATGTTTTTAGATGTCAATCATATTCAAAAAAATACAGATTTTTTACCAGTTATTTCTGGTGAAAAACGTTTGCAAGAACCTCACTACCGCCAAGCCTGGAAAAATTTTCGTGAACAGATTAGTTTGAGTGATGTCGATTTCGATCAATATTACACAGCTACATTAAACAGTTTTGCTAATTATGTACAAAACCTTCCTGCGTCTCGTTATATTTTTTATGGGCATGCAGGGGGATTTTTGCAATTAGGCTTTGAGCGCGCCATCATTGCTACGCAGTTAGCAATTAAATCTTATCATGATTTTGAAGGCTTAACGTATGATCAATTAGATGTGCTTGCGCAAACGGAAGTATTTGCTGTCTTCACTGCGGCGTTGCTTGCAGATTTAAACTTTTTACCCAAACGATTCCAAATAAAAACTAAAAATGCGGCAGAGCAAATCAAAATTTATGATGCTTATGAAGGAAGTATGATGCAGCAAAGTAAATTTTATCAGTACGATTTTTTAAATCCCGAATTGCCAGGCTGGGGCGCGCCCGCAAGTTTGACTCTGGCGCAACGATTGCTTGCCACCACTCAAAAAAATTATGCGGATAGTGCTTTTGCATGGATTGCTCAACATTACAGTGTCTTACAAATTTGGTATGCCATGATTTTAGGATTGACGCCAGCAGATGAACATTCCACTCGACAAAAATATTTAATTCATTTAATTCCTGATATCGAAAATGATATGTTGCGGGAGCTTTTATTAAATATTCATCGTCAAGATTGGCTTGAGAATAAACAGAACACGACGCTCTTTATTTCAACGACTTTGGAAGAAGAAATATCGCAAAATGTGTTAATCGAAGAGCTTGATCCCATGGTGCATGATCCTATTTATCGCAGCCGTCATGAGTTTGAAAAAGTATTTGGTGGTATGGGAGCGGCGGATGCGACGAATGCGCAAATCGCGGGTTCTTTATCTTCTCAATTTACACCTCAACTCCGTTATGGTTTGGCTTTTTTAGCTTGGGCGTTAAATTATTTTGCAAGAGAGCGGGCCGCAGGGGCTACCCATCAAATGCCTAGAGTGTTTCGCCTTGGAGATAACGTTGTTTTTGATGTTCAAAATTTATTGAAAGATTTTGCCCGTGAAAATGCACAACGCAATCGCACTAGTGCATTAAGTGGAACGTCTGCCTCCGAAATATTTAATATATTGCGGGAAGCTCAAGTCTTAAAAGACCAACATATTAGCTTATTAAATTATACGTGGGATACGTTAGGCGGAAAGCATCATTTGGTAGGGCTTGCTGTGCCAGCCAAAATGGTAGTAGGCCCATTACCTCCCATTACCCTAGGGTTAAGTGTCGATACAAAAGCAGTGGTTTCCACTGCTCAAGCTACACCTTCTATCTCATCAATGTTTCTGCGAAATAAACCACAGCTTGGATGACATTCAATTCATTTAGCGGTAAGATAAGCTTTCTCGTTTGGTGGAATTTATCTATGTGGAATTGGCCTAATATAATCACTTTTTTTAGAATTTTAATTATTCCCTTTTTCGTATTAATTTTTTTTCTTCCTTTTCGATGGGCTCATCCTTGTGCATCCGTATTATTTGCTATCGCTTCATTAACGGATTGGCTTGATGGTTACTTGGCGCGTGCCTTATCTCAAACTACCCCCCTTGGAGCTTTTTTGGATCCTGTGGCAGATAAATTATTGGTTGCTGTTGCTTTGGTATTGCTTGTGGGTCAAAAAAGTATGTCACTTATCACTATTCCTGCGGCGATTATTATCGGCCGCGAAATTGTAGTTTCCGCGTTAAGAGAGTGGATGGCAGAGCTTGGCAAACGCTCCAGTATTGCAGTGAGTATGATGGGAAAAGTAAAAACGTTAATTCAAATGGTATCGTTGGTCGTGTTGTTGTGGTATCAGCCGGAAGTATCTGGATTGTGGCTTGGTATCTTGGGACATCTGTTAATTTACATCGCTGCTGGCTTAACATTATGGTCTATGGCTATT
Source organism: uncultured Gammaproteobacteria bacterium (assembly GCA_964471475.1). GTDB lineage: Bacteria > Pseudomonadota > Gammaproteobacteria > CAISUE01 > CAISUE01 > JAJNBD01. The sequence goes on along the minus strand of CAYYFQ010000001.1, from coordinate 88,088 downwards.
TACCTGCGTGCGGCATGGCCTGTTTTGTTGGAGTAGTCGTATTGTGCCACAAGACATCTAGAAATTAGAGATTTTGTGTGAGAACAAGGCGCACGAGAGTTGTGACTCAAAACCTCCATGTTTTCAGGGCTTCCCCCACGCTACGCGTGCCGAAATCAGCTATTTTGCTGATTTTTAAAGCGGAGTTTATAATTGTTAGCTTCGCAAGACTAAAGGCTAATAACTTTAAAAAATTATTTATATCGAGTGACGTGGTTATTATCCTTAAAAAATTGCGGCATAAAACTTCTTTGTTATTATGTTATAATGTGTTCCTCTGAGGACAAGTTTTTAATGCCTTATGTGAAAAAGTATAAGCCATAAAAAATCCAAAATTAATCAATCTAAATTTTATAACTTTGTAGGGAACAAAAAATCAAAAAGGCCTTGTGTGAGGCGTTTAGAAAGCGCTGTCGTGGGATGACAAGCTGGATGACAAGCCCCGCGAATTTTTCTCCGTACAAAGTTTTATAAAATCAAACAAATAAAAAAACATAATAATTTTAAGCCGCTTATAAAATTTGCCCATTTTTAATTTAAATAATTTAAATTTATTTAATTGGGAGAAAATAATGAAACGAGCACAGATTGCAGCAGCATCTTCAAGTAGTAGTAATTCAGTTTCTATTTTACCGCCTCTTCCTACTCCTTATGAATATGCACTTATCAGTACGGCTATTTATTCAGATGTTTTAATAATAGGAATGGAAGATGGCGTGCCTGTTTCTGAAGAACACAAACAATTACGTGAAAAAGGCTGGCGAGTAGAAAAGTTATTTACTCCAGAAGATGATTATCGTGGGGGAATTTGGATCAATGATGAGCAACAACAAATTGTGATCGCACATCGTGGTTCTCGAAATATAACTTCTTGGGTTACTGATATTGAGTCTGTGATTCAATTGAAACCGGGTAATTTTGTGAGCGATGCAATTGGGACTTTACAAGACCCTATTGTCAAAGAATATCGTGAGCGTGGTTATCGTTTATCAACTACAGGGCATTCATTAGGAGGATTTTTAGCACAAATATGTGTATTTTGGTCACAACGACAAGAGTTTGAAGATACTTATTATCCTCCTATGAGCGCTATGGTATTCGATAGTCCAGGTGCTCTCGATTTTTTAGAAATATTGCAAACTAATTTGTCTCGTGAAAAAAGCCGGATAAAGCTTGAACATTTAAATGTGCATAATTTCTGTGCCATGCCAACGTTGGTAAGTACTTTCGGTACACAGGTAGGTACTATTTGGCATCTTTCTGGCGCTGAAGAAGTTAAGTTTGATTTTGTCAATGATCATCGGATGGAGCACATGTTAAGCGGCTTTAGTTCTGAAACTGGGCAGCCTCTCCACTTTAGACAAATGCTCGATTGGCCCCAAGCAGATTATAGCGACTATGAAAATATTAGTAGCACCATGAGCCATTTTATTCACGTCACAGTTAAAGCCCCATTTGACCTGTTAAATGCTTGTTACAAAAAACTGAAAGCGATAACTGGTTTTGCCCGAACTCCTACTTGGTATGATCAATTATTTCATCGTGAGGGTGAGGTAAGTTATTACTTGCATGAAACAGAAAATGTCGGACATAGGCCCACTCCGGAAACATTAGCAGAAAAATTAGATATTGCTGTTCGAGGCCATTACAGTACTTTTTCAACGGAAGAGACAAGTAAAAAACGAATTGATATACATCATTTTGATTTACCCGTACAGCAATTTTTATGGGATCTAGATCTTGCGAATCAGCTACAAATCAAGTTGGGGTGGAAAGAAAAACTACAAGCGCTCTACCAAGGTGATTATTCATTATTGCAGCAATATCAAATCAAAAAGCAAGGAGATAAAATAGAAGTAGTGATCTTGGATGAGTTTGCAGGTTCTATGTTTGATTTTCAAAATAAATTATTAGTTACTCTAAGAGTCCATGGCGTTATTTTTTTCACTCCATTTATTGTTGGGTGCTTAGAGGAATCACGCGAAGCCATTCAGACTCTTCAAAATGATAGCACAAAAGAAACATTAACTGAAAAAATCAAAAACTTGGAGGCCTTATTAACAGGCTTGACACAAGCTTCGACACCTCCACCTCAGCAAGTACATTTGCATGCGCCTGTACTAGCAAATGTTCAAGATGCTTTAGCCATAGGGTTTGTAGCAGAATATAATCCAAATTTTATAAAAGATATTATTGCAACACTTACCTCCAGCCCATCTCACGGATCCATCATAACTTCTGGAGCTATTTTAGCTACTCAGCCTGGAGGAGTAGCAATACGTTTACCAAGAAACCCTACTTCACAAGAAGTGGCCGCGCTTATGCAATTATCAACAACATGGAAGAAAACCGCATCATTTCCCAGTGAAGTAACTTGTCAATCTGCAAACTCAGGAGCACAAGCAACTCATTCCACGGATCAAAGTTTAAAATTTTAGCAGAAACAGGTATTGCAACAACGCTTGTTTCTGCTTCCGACATTGCAGTTGCACCTTTAGCGCCCCAATTAGTTGCATGTTTGATTCAGCAAGGTGGGGCTATGGCTGTAGGAGCAGGCGCATTAGCGATCACTCTAAACGTATTACCTTCAGCAGCAGCTTCTAGCAGCCCAAAGGATGTATTACTTACAAGCCTTGAAGAAAAACAAAAATGGAAAATAAATCAGCTACAGCATTTTTTAATAAAAAAATATCAAGTACGCCAATTATCGCGTGTTTTTGCCCCTCACCCCTTAGATTTTGATGTTAATTATGTCGAATCAGAACTGGAAGAAATAATATATAAGGATTGCAAAAAAACCATTAGGTTAAATCAACTAATAATAAACGATAACCCTTTATATCAAACGATTTTGTGCAAAGGTGTTGCTGGGTCTGGAAAAACAATATTTTGTGAAAAATTAATAGATGAGTGGGTCAGAAAAAATTTAGATGAAAATATTGAGTTATTGTTTCGGGTTAAATTGAGAAATTTAGATCATAAGCCTTCAAGGGTATGCAATTTAAGCATTTTATTTGAATATGAACTTGCCAATGGCATTCATACCGAAGATGAAATGCATAAAATGAAAGCAATATTATCTGCGTTACTCTCTGAAATAGGTAAAAAAATAGTTTTAATCCTTGATGGTTTTGATGAAATACCTGACAGCTCCCCATGGCGTGAATTTATTCTGGAGTTGATTGAAAAACCTATCACGCACCTAATTGTCACTGCTCGACCATATAGTATCGAAGAAAAATTATTTAGTAAAGTCGTGCAACTCAATGGAGTCTCTTATGAAAATGCTATTGCTTACGTAAAAGCTTATTTTCATAATGAACATGATGCATATGAAATCGTACTTAACTATTTAAAAATTTTTTCAGCTTCATACTCACAACAGTTCCATCCCATTTTATTAGAGGTATTATGCGTGATAGCCGATACTCTCCCAAAAGATCCAAATCAAATTAAGATCTTATCTATGACAGATCTTTATAAAGAAGCCTTTTGGCGTCTCATAAGACAGTTTTTCAATAGGCCTGCTATCAAGCATCACTACGAACAAAACGGTATAACCTTTTCCAGTAATTATCAAAGTAGAGTTCGCCTAGAAGCACTGTGTAAGGATATGCTTGCATGCTTAGAAAAAATAGCCTATCTCAGCAAACAAACTAATCAATTAACTGGCGATATAATTCGTCATGCCTTGGATGAAGTTTATGCGTCAGAAACTGCAGATTTTAGTGTAGATTTACTCCCGCATTTATTAGAATCTGGTTTTTTTACTTCATCTAATCAAGATATTGAGATGACAGAAAAAAACTATTTATTTGCTCATGAGGTATTTAAAGATTATTTGGCTGCTCGTTATTGGGTTAATGTATTTACTCCTTATGACTCTCATAAAATACCACGCGCCCAGGCTATTAGTTTTTTAAAAGGTATAAAATTTAATCAACGCCATGAAATATTTTGCTGTTTCTGCGCTGGACTATTAGCAAGAAGTTCTGATGGTGCTCAATTAGATGGATTTTTTTCAGTACTACTGTGTGAGCCTATTGATATTTTTGGAAATCGAATTGCATTATTGTTGATACGATGCTTAAATGAAAGTAATTTTCTATCTAGTTACTTCAGCGAAGTGCTTCTATTAAAATTAGTTCCCTATATTATAAACACATTACACCAAGTTGCTTTTCACCCTAAACAGCAATTACTCATCGCTTTATCATTAAGCCAATTTTTACTCAGTAAAATAGCTCCCCGTTTGATCAAAAAAATCGAAGAGCTTGATACCCATTCTTATCCTCGAAAAGAATATATATTAAATGATCTTGCCACAATTATGGAATATCAATATGCAGCGCAAATTAAACAAATGATTTTCATAATGAATGACAAAAAAAATAAAAATATTTTTTATTTACCTCTCAAAAAACCTGAAGTGGATCAAAAATTACAAATCATGCCAAAGCTGATCCTAATTAGTAACAAAACTAGTAATGCCAGTGAAAAAATAGAGGGAATTATCTATTTATGTAAGCATATAAATTATTTAATAACAACGGATATAGAAAATTTTTCAGAATATCAATCAGTGCTTCCTTTTTCCGCAAACTCGTGGTATGAAATATTGAAAATATCGTTTCTACAATTGATTGATTCCAAACAAATAACATTAACATCTACCCCCCCTGATGTTGATATGGCAATCTTTTTTGAATTATTGGTTTCCTACATCACAAATGAAAATCCTAGATTGCGTAGGTTGTCTGTTTTATTTCTTATCAAAATGATCGATCATTTTTCACAAGAACAACAAGACAAAGCTTTATGCTTAGTTGCAGAAGCTAATCAAACAAGCTCGACGGATATTTTAGAAATTACACTGTGGTGTCTTGAAAAACTAGAACATACTAATGAAAAAGAGCAACAAAAATATTTTTCATTAATAATGCATACATTGGATAAAATTACAAATTATCAAGAATCCTATGATTTAACAAAACGTTTAGAACTGTTGCTTAAAAAAGAAAACCCTTTGACGATACGTTTCATTTATTTACAGCTCATAGTTAAAATAAATAAAATTAATTCGAGAGATATGGCCTGGGCAATCAGTCTATCAAATCTATTTGTTTTTCTACAATCTAATAATATGACAATAAAGTTATTTGCTTTAGAAGTGATTGCGCGATCTCGGCCATTATATAATAAAGATATTATCAAAATTATAGATCTTGCAAAACAATTAATTTTAGAAAAACAAAGCCCATTTTTAGAGTTGGCTATCGATATACTTTCGAGCTATAAGTGTCAATTTTCTGTCAAGAATGAATTATTTTTTGACATTATTAATTTTCTTTCTCATACAATGGATGCGCTTGAGTATGAAGAAATTAAAGAAAGATTGGTTTCGTTAATAGAGGACATTATTAGTAATCTTGATTTCATTAAAATAATGAGCAGCAGTTCTTTTTTTGAAATAAAAGAAGTGGCTATCAACGTCGTAAAGAAAATGACTCAAAATGCACCAAATATAAAGCTTAATGAATATGCTGAAGAATGCATTACACGGTTGTTCCATATAACTGCTGATAGCGGAAGCAAAAATACGGATCTATTTTTAGCTGTATTAGATTCACTGCAAAAATTAACCGCGCATTTAACAAAAATTACAATTAAAGCAATTGTGGATTTTTTTGGGCTTAACCTCGCCAATGCTAATAAAAAAATTAGAACGAAATGTTTACTATTAATTACTGGTTTTCCAGAAATATTATCTGTAGATCAAATAGAAAATATAATTAATATCTTAAGCAATGATGATAAAGTGCTGAGTGCTTTCTGTTCAATAGAGCGATCTCCTGACTCATTAAGACTGATACCCAAAGAATCTTTGCCTTTAATCCATCAGTTGGCATGGGATACTTTATCGCGTTACAGTCACCTGTTTCATGATCACGTACCAGAAATTATTGCGGCTTGCCGTGTGCTCGGCCAGTTAATGTATCTGGGATTTTATGAAAGCGAATCAACGCCAAGGTGTTTTTTGGTGGCCGATGACCTCAATCGTCTTGTTAACAGGTGGCCTAAGAATATCGCTGACGTTAGTTGTACGCTTAAGGGGCTATACAATTTTATGCACGCTTTAGATGGTTTAGCCGTTGGGCTTTCAATAATCAAACTACCCGCAGTGGCTAATGTATTAATGCGCATAGTATTTGATGGTTGGAAAATCGCTAATTCAGCATTGCGATTACTCTCTCTCCATGATTTAACTCCGCTTTTGCATTCTTTATTTTCTGAACTTCATGAACTTTCTAATAGCCCATTGAACTCCAGGTTCGAATTCAGGGATACTGTTTACATAGTTAACATATTAGTAGCAATGTTCAAAAACACGCCATTACGATCAATACTTGACTATTTTTTAAAAAATTGTTTACATCGTAGTGATGATAAATCAAAATTAATTTTCTATGTAATAATAGAAAAAATATATTTGGCCAACGGAATTATTTTTTACCATCAAAATAATTTTATTTTCGAAGAAAGAGGGAATCAAACGATGGCAATAAGATGCAATCAATCAGACACATTGAAACTAACTGCTTTCTTAGAGGAGCAAAAAGCTAATGCAGCGGTCATATTCCACTATACTGATATCAACATACCAGCTCAGTTTGAATATATAAAAAATATTTCTACGCAATATGCGTTAGAGCCCTCTGAGGATGATGATAGCAAGAATGCCTCTTCGGTTTATACCCAAAATCGTAATATGTTTTTCGTAAAAGCAAAAAAATTAACGCTTTTGGGAAACTTACCTGATGGCCGCACATTAAAATTTCTTGAAGATAGCGTAATTGACGAAGGTGACAAAGGTTTTACTACCCTTGAAGTTACTCGGGAAGAAGTTAAATATGAATTAATAAAGCGACAAAATCATCCCGATACTTTAATCAAAATGAGTACTGAAATAGCGAATGCTTTACTAATGGATGAATTTCAGTGTTCTATTCCTGAAATATTGAGTTTACTACAAACTTATCAAACAAAAAAATCACAAGAAAATTACCAAGCTTTAGTTGAAGCTTGTCAAAAAGCATCTGTTTTCAATTTTTATGTTGAAGAATCTTTAGTTAAAGATGGATGGATCGGCCCTACTTCTGCGCTCATATTAGCTCAAATCAAAGACATTTCTGTTTATATTTGGCAAAGAGAAGAAAACGCTAGCGATAATCAAATACAGTTCATGGGTTGTTTTCATGGTTCTCACTTTGAAAATTTATATGACTGTAGACACTTACTTTATACAGGAGAGAGCGCTCATTTTAGTTTGATTAGTACCCCATGGTATTATGATGCTCTGTTACAAAACAGTATGTTGCAGATAGCACCAGATGTTTCTGCGCAGGTACAAAAGATAAATACTGATGTATTTCTTTTTTTTCAAGATATAGAACAAGCACATCAAGCTTTGGTAAAGTTAAATGAATCTATGAATCACCCCGTAGGTACTTCTACAATGGTAGGTCAACTTGAAGTTATTTTTTCCGCAAGTAAAAATCTACCTTATTCTATTCAACTAACAATCGAGCAATATGAAGTTTTTGAATCGAGTGTTTGTAAGAAGCATGACTTGGCTCTTACTTAGTCAAATCTGATACACAACACACTATAGCACCCATGATTTCATCAAACAACATCAAACCATAATAATAAGAGGCAAATTGAATTAGGCGGATATAACACAACCATTCATGGATTGCTTGAAAATAAGCTTGAAGAAGTAACGGCATTGAGGGGTTCCGCGTTCAATCCTTATATGTTAAAATAACTCCCTTTTCAAAATAGGCACGTAGCTCAGGGGTTAGAGCACCATCTTGACATGGTGGGGGTCGTTGGTTCGATTCCAATCGTGCCTACCAGTCATATCAATGTGTTCCAAGCGCGACGCGATAAGCACACTCCGTTTATTAGACCTCTTTTGAAACTCTACTCCTACGGAAAATTTGTGCGTCGGTTTGGTGCTCGAATCCTCATGTGCTCGCATGTACACTCCGGTTCTGCGCTTCGAGCCTCCTTCAACTTTTCTCATAGGAGCGAGTTTTGAAAGAGATCTATTGTAGCAAAGTAGCTAATTTTTTCATGGCAGCTTTTTCAAGTTGACGCACGCGTTCACAAGAGATGTTATAAGTCGACGCTAATTCTTCTAATGTGGTTTTTCCAGATTCTTGTAACCAGCGTTTTTCAAGAATATCGCGGCTTCGAGGATCTAATTTGGCAAGTGCTTGTTGTAGCCCTTCTATGGAGCGGTGCGTAGCATCATTAGTTTCAAGAGTTAATGCTGGGTTAGCACTAGGGTCGGCAAGATAGTCTAAAGGAAATGGAGGTTTACGATCTTGCATCTCCTCGTCCATTTCAAAGTGGATATCGGCATCATGAGCATGTAAACGCATTTCCATTTCATGGACTTCACGTACGGGAACTTTTAAGTCTTTAGCAATAGCATTCATTTCAGATGTGGTGAGCCACTGCAAGCTTTTTTTAGCGCGACGCAAATTAAAAAATAGTTTGCGTTGTGCTTTGGTGGTAGCTACTTTAACAATTCGCCAGTTTCGAATGATGAATTCGTGTATTTCGGATTTAATCCAATGCACCGCAAATGAAACCAGGCGCACCCCCATTTTTGGATCAAAGCGCTTTACAGCTTTCATCAAGCCGATATTTCCTTCTTGAATAAGATCGGCTTGTTGTAATCCGTAACCATCAAAGCCTCGAGCAATTTTAACTACATAACGTAAGTGTGCTAATACTAATTTACGAGCGGCTTCTAGGTTATTGGTGTGTTGATAAGACTCGGCCAGTGCTTGTTCTTCTTCTGCACTCAACATTGGAATGGAATTAACCATCGTGATATAAGCATCGAGACTGCCGATAGGAGTCGCAAAGTGATGGGAAGTAAGATTGTTTTTTAACATGAAAAAACCTCTCTCAAGAACACAGCTATAAATTTGTATTTATAGCTGTGCCTTCAAATATTATTTAATAAAATGAGAAAAAATCTGTATAGCAATAGGAACAAAAATAGCGATCACAATTCCCCATGTAATTTTATCGATTTTACTATCCAAGCGTTTAAGTTCTTCGCGAGATTCTGAGCGGGCTGCATGAATCTCGGTTCGGAGTTCATCTCGGATGGCGTGTATTTCTGTTCGGAGTTCGTCGCGAACAGTATAAATTTCTGTTCGGAGTTCATCTCGGATGGCGTGCATTTCTGTTCTGAGTTCATCTCGGATGGCGTGCATTTCTGTTCTGAGTTCATCTCGAATGGTGTGCATCTCGTTGCGGAGTTCCTCACGAGTATTTTTAATATCTTCTCGTGTTGCCGCATGCATAAGGATGTCAACCAGTTTATCCTGGGTGATAATTACTTTAAGTTCCCCGTTATTATTAGCAACCATAATCAAATGTTCAAGTTAATTTAGTTTTTTAATTATAACTGAAATTTCAAAAATACGCAGCTAAAAATCACATAAAGTATAGACTTTTAGACCTAAGTTTAAAAGGCGTTGTTGCCCATTTAGTCCAAGCAGTTCTATCATAAAAACACACTCAATAATATCGCCTCCAAGGCGTCGTATTAAATGAGCTGCGGCTTCAGCGGTTCCACCAGTTGCTAATAAATCATCAATCAAGAGGACTTTTTCATTGGGTTTAATGGCGTCTTCACTCATTTCTAAACAATTTTCGCCATACTCAAGCGTATAAGTTTGTTCAATAGTATTACCAGGAAGTTTGCCGGGTTTGCGCGCGGGTACAAAGCCAGCATGTAAGGCTAATGCGAGGGGAGCCCCAATGATGAAGCCGCGGGATTCTATGGCAACTACTTTGTCAATATTACTATGTTGATAATGCGTAGCTACCACATCAATTAACTCTTGAAAGGCTTTTCCTGAGGCTAAAAGTGGCATCATATCTCTAAACATGACGCCAGGTTTTGGAAAGTTGGGAATAGTACGAATATAAGATTTAAGATCCATGAGATTTTACTTATGTTGAATAAAATAGGCTTGATGGATTTTATAGCGCTTAAAATCAAAGGGCAAACTTTTTTCGGTGATGTTATCTACTTGGTATTTGGTATTAATCGTGGCATCCCACTTAAAATTTTGTTTATTTGTTACAAAAATTAAAGTTCCATTTTTTGTTAAGTGCTGCATAGCCAGATCAATTAGTTTTAGATGGTCACGCTGAATGTCTAAAGTATCTTCCATGCGTTTTGAATTAGAGAACGTCGGTGGATCCAATAGAATGACATCAAATTTTTGAGGGTTATCTTTTAACCATTTTAAACAATCGGCTTGCACAAACTGGTGCTTGTCCGGATTAAAACCATTTAACGCTAAATTTCTTTTTGCCCACTCAAGGTAAGGTTTGGACATATCAACGCTAACTGTTTTAGCGGCCTTTCCTAAGGCGGCGTAAACGGTGGCACTCCCGGTATAACAAAATAAATTGAGAAAATTTTTTCCTTGCGTATGCTTGCTAATCCATTTTCGAATCCAGCGCGAATCTAAAAATAATCCAGTGTCTAAATAATCACCCAAGTTTACCAAAAATTTCAGTTCTCCTTCTCGCACCGTTTTAAATTGTCCCGATTTATTTTGTTTTTGATATTGCATTAAGCCTTTTTGTTTTTGTCGCGTTTTTAGAAAAATTTGTTCGTTTTTTAATGAGAATAAATTTTTTATCTGTGCTACAGCCTGTTCTAAACGTAAGGCGGCTTTTTGAGAGTCAATTGTTTTAGGTGGTGCATATTCTTGGACATGATATACATCTTCATATTGATCAATGGCCAACGCATAGTCCGGGAGGTCAGCATCATATAGGCGATAGCAGCTTACATTTTCGCGTTTAGCGATAGCTTCCCTTTGTTGACTATTTTTACGTAATCGATTCGCAAAATCGATCGCTTCCGGTAAGGGGGGCGGAGCGCTCAGTGTTGCTGATTCAAGCTTTTTTGGCGGTGGCACCGATTGTACTTTTCGAATAATAAAATTTAATAACTGACAAGGAATTGTGCCATTGTAAAATTTATAAATATTTTCTGGCCCAAGACGTAAGGCTTTGGCTAATTCGGGATTCCCGGTAAACACGCTACATTGCCATTCATTAAAATAAGTTTTAAATAAATCACCTAAATGTTGATAAGTAAATTGGAGACTTGATTTTTCGCCTAAACGTTCGCCATAAGGTGGGTTGCAAATAACCAAACCTGGTTTAATAGAAAGCCCCTCGCATTGGGCAAGCTCACGTTTTTCAATATGAATAAAGCTTTCTAAATTCATACGTTGAATACTGCCTTGAGCGATGTGGATTGCTGCCAGGTCTGAATCATACCCAACAATACGTGGTATATTTTTTAACCCTTGTTCGCGACGTTCTCGTGCTTCTTCGCGAAACTTTTTCCAAGCCGCTGGAATAAAACCTTGCCAGTGTAAAAAACCAAAATAATCACGTAATAATCCAGGTGCAATATCAGCGGCCATCATGGCGCCTTCAATTAACAAAGTAGCGGATCCGCATAAAGGATCAAATAAGCTCCCTCCTTCGGCAGTGATTTTTGGCCAATTAGCTCGCATTAAAATAGCAGCAGCTAAATTTTCTTTTAATGGTGCTTTACTTGTTTCAGGGCGATAACCACGACGGTGTAAGCTATCACCCGATAAATTGAGACTCAATGTTAAAGCGTCTTTTTTAATAAAGAGATGGAAGCGTAAATCAGGTTGAATAGTTTTTACGGTGGGGCGTTTGGCAGTTTTTTCACGCCAGTAGTCGACGAGACCATCTTTAAAGCGCTGCATGGCATACTGATTGTTTGAAAAAGTACTATTGACTAAATCTACGTCAATCGCGAAAGTATTGTCGACTGACATTTGCTCTGACCAATCAAAGTTAAATGCAAATTGCGATAAACTTTCCCAATCAGTAACGGTGCCTTGAGCAATGGGTAAAAAAATATGGTTGGCCAAACGTGACCATAAGCAGATTTTGAAAGCATTTACTAAGAGAGTAGAAAAATGCACGCCTGCTCGTGTTTCTTTGATTTCAGTGGCATCTAACGCAGCTAATTCTTGCGCGAGCAACGCTTCAATTCCTTTGGGGCAGCTAGCGAAAAAACGTAGTGGGTTACTCATCAAATAATCGGCTCAAAGATTCTTCAGAATTGACGCGCTCAATTGCTTGAGCAATTAGGGGCGCTAAAGAAATAACAGTAATTTTAGGACATTCTTTTGCTTTTTCTGATAAAGGAATAGTGTCGGTGACAACGAGCCTGTCAAGAGGAGCTTGCATAATGTTTTGAATGGCATTCCCCGAGAGAACGGGGTGGGCACAGATAGCTTCCACGCGAGAAGCGCCTTGTGCTTTAAGGGCTATTGCGCCTTTACAAAGTGTGCTTGCGGTATCGATAATATCGTCAATGATAATACAACTACGGCCGCTAACTTCCCCAATGATATTCATCACTTGACTTTGATTGGCTTGCGGGCGTCGTTTATCAATAATAGCTAAATCACAGTCGCCAAAACGTTTAGCAATAGCACGCGCTCTTACCACTCCGCCTACGTCAGGTGATACGATAATTGGATTTTCATAATGTCGTTGTTGCATATAATGCAAAATCGGTTGGTTGCTATAGACATTATCTACCGGGATATCAAAAAAACCCTGCACTTGATCGGCATGAAGCTCGACAGTAAGTAAACGTGTAATGCCAACGCAACTAAACATATCCGCGACAATTTTAGCGGTGATGGGTACACGGGCTGAGCGAATGCGTCGATCTTGTCTGGCATATCCAAAATAAGGGACCACCGCAGTGATTCGAGTAGCTGAAGCACGCCGCATGGCATCCGCCATGGTTAATAACTCCATTAAGTTATCATTGGCAGGTTGGCAGGTGGGTTGCAAGATAAACACATTTTTACCGCGAACATTTTCAAGAATTTCAACGGAAGTCTCGCCATCTGAAAATTTACCTACATAAGCTTTACTTAAAGGGATATCTAAGTGTTTGGAGACTGCTTGGGCCAATACTGGGTGGGCGTTACCGGTAAATAGCATCATTTTTGACATGTGTAGCCCTTAACAAGAGATGGTGCTAGGATTTTTGGCTGGGGTGCTAGGATTCGAACCTAGGGATGCCGGGATCAAAACCCGGTGCCTTACCGCTTGGCTACACCCCAAAAATGAAAGTAATTATTATACACATTTTTCTTGCTTTCGCAACGCAGTTATTGTGCACAAACTGTGTACACAACAAAAACCACTACCGAGGTTAAACGGGTTGCTGCACTATCCCATCGATGCTTCGCATCGGTGGGAGCGTTGCTTGCGCGCCCCCCGTTTTGCGATTATCCGGTTGTGTCGTGTACGAAGGTGCATCAAGGCAATTTATAGAGGAGCTATTAAAATTAACTTCCGTAGTGCTGTGTAGCAGGATGGGTTGCCCCAAATTCTTGCGAAATGGCTTCACAAATACCCCAATCTCTTAGTCGCATTACAGCCGCTTCATCAAAGTAGTTTAAATCAATTAAATTCGAAGGGACAGACTGCAGTAATGCGATGACAGCTTGAGCAAGTGCATCGGGCGTATGAGGATGTGCTTCGTCATGAATGGCAGTTATTAAAGTGGCGTGCACTTCAGGATAAATTTGGGTTTCTGCTTTTGATCGAAAAAGTGAAGCAGAAGAGAGATTATCAAAAACCCATAGATGACGAGCATTAAATTTTTCTAAGGCTTTTCGAATAATTTGAAGAGCTGTATCTCTTAAATCGGTAGTAAAAAGCTCACTGCCTTTTTTTGAGACGCTAGCTCTAAAGGGTGCTTCAAAGAAACTATAAGAGACTGCTCGCTTATTAGAAATAGCCATAATTATTGTATTGTGCATGATTATTATAATTTTTATTCTACACGATTAAGCTTAATTCAAAGTTAATTTTTATGTAAAAATGTAACTGGTCCAGGGCAAGCTCATATTAAGTTTTTTATCTTCAAGCAGGGAGAAATTAACTCCACTGCTGTCATCTCACGAACAAGTCGCGAGATGACAACATTATGTTTTAATGTGTTTTAAAAATAAAGTATAGTAAAATTTTTCCTAAAATGTTATAGTAGGGCCCTTATCAACAACGAAAGGAATCGTTCATGCAAAATCCATTATCCCTTCTGATTGCAACCAGCTTATTAGTGATGACTTTATCGGCTCAAGCGGATCATGAAACGCCAATAGCCCCTCACCAACCCAATAAAATAACGCAAAATGGTCAAGCTGTTGCACAGGCTCTCAATCAAGCCGGGCAGGCACAAAACCAAAGCGATCAAGCAAAAACTCAGCAAGAGCAAGCGGCGGCGCAAGTACAAAGTTCAACGAAGCAATCGATGCAACAAGGTGTGAGCCAAACAGAAGACATTGCTAATTCTGTACGGCAAGGATCGACCGCTATTGCGCAAGATATGTCCCAATCCGTCAGCTCTGTGCATGGTGCATAGAGAAAAAATTTATTTGCTTTATTTAAAAAGGAGCACTTATGAAATCATTAGTTAAAATAGGAATAATATGTTTAATGGGGTCGAGCTTGACCATCGCCACTTTTGCAAATCCTCATGATCCTGCCCAATCTGCTAGAATCATTATAGACACCACAAAAGTAACAACCAGCATAGCAAAAAACACCACACAGCTCAAAACCAAAGAAACAAAGGCGGAGGCGGAAAAGGCTGAAGAGCAGGTAAAAACCACACAAGCAACCAGCACTGAAATGCAAGAACAAATTCAATCGAACAAGGCGCAAATCAATCAAACGTTAAACTCTGTCAAACAAGGAGTTCAAAGTACAGGTCAAACGCTAGGCGGTATGACCGCACCCGTCTCATAAGTGTCACAGTAATGGAATCTTTTGCTCTAAAGCATTAGCGAGATTTTTCATAGGGTGTCATGTGGGGGGGGGCTTGCCGAAACTCCCGAAAAAAACAGAATTGATGGGCGCGCGCGAGTCTGCATGTCGGTTTAAGTTCTAAGATCTCCAGAAAAAGTAATCTTATTAGTATTAACATTGGTTAATACTAATAAGGGGTGAAAGCCTTGTAATTCTAGTGCCATCGAATCATCGGATATGCTTAAGTTTTTGGTTTGCACATGCTTTAAAGCATCCAATAATTTTTGATAGCGGAAGCATTGGGGGGTTAAAGCGCGATACAGGAGATTGCGATCTACTGTTTTTTCAATGTGAGCTTCATCCAGGGAGGATTTGATAGTGTCTACCACTTTTGCAGCTAAAATACCGCCCACGGGATGATGTTGAGTTTGAGCAATTAATTTAGTTAAGTCTTCAAAAGCAACAAAAGGTCTTGCTGCATCATGTACTAATACAAAATCCTCCGCGGTAGCGAGTCCCTCAAGCGCTTTTAAACCATTCAAGCTAGAGTCTGAGCGCTTCTCACCTCCTATGGTAGTGAGAATTTTGGGGTGATGACAAATATTCAGTGTGGACCAATATTGATCATGGGGATGCAATACCACCACTAATTGGTTTAATTTTTCCAAAGCCAATAAGCTTTCAATGCTATGTTCTAAGATGGTTTTCCCATCAATGGAATAGTATTGCTTTGGTTTACTGCCTCCAAAACGACTGCCAGTGCCTGCGGCGACAACGATACCGAAATGTTTCATTTTATATACCTTTGCAGATAATTATTCGCCACTTCCCCTAAGCTTGTGAGGCCGAGTAACGGTGGGTGGATTTCGGAAGTCGAAGATGCCAATGCAAAGCCTACAGAAAAGTACTTGTAGCATCTCGCTCACCTTTACTTGGTGTTACACGCTATCTTCAGATTTCACGGATAATTATCTGAAAAGAGTGTAGCTTCTTTCGAGTCACGAAAAGAAAATGGTATCATGTGCACACTTATTTTGAAAACTTATTGACATGAAAGCTTTTAAAAAAATTCTCATTGCTAATCGTGGTGAAATCGCGTGTCGTATCATCCGTACTTTAAAACAAATTCAAATCACTGCAGTAGTGGTTTATACCGATGCAGATCGTTTTGCGCAGCACGTTAAACAGGCGGATGAAGCGTATTATTTAGGTCCGTCGCCTCCAAAAGAAAGTTATTTAGATGGCGCTAAAATTTTAGCCATTGCTAAAGCGCATCAAATAGATGCCATTCATCCAGGATACGGTTTTTTATCAGAAAATGCAGATTTTGCAGAAGCTTGCGCGAAAGCTAATATCGTGTTTATTGGTCCACCTCCTGATGCTATCCGCCAAATGGGCAGTAAGGCCGCTGCTAAAGCTTTGATGGTTCGTCATCAAGTTCCTACATTGCCCGCTTATTTTGAAACAGCGCAAGATGAAAAAATTTTATTAGCCGCGGCTAATAAAATTGGTTTCCCTGTATTAATTAAAGCTTCTTACGGGGGTGGTGGCCGTGGAATGCGCATTGTAGAAAAAGAGCAAGATTTTACAAATGCGTTAGCGTCGGCACAACGCGAAGCCTTAAATAATTTTGGCAACAGTGAAGTTATTCTTGAAAAATATCTTGTAGAGCCACGCCATGTGGAGGTGCAAATTTTTGCTGATCACCAGGGAAATGTAGTTTATCTTTTTGAGCGTGATTGCTCGATTCAACGCCGTCATCAAAAAATTGTGGAAGAGGCTCCAGCACCGAATATCAGCGACAGTTTGCGCCAAAAAATGGGCGAAGCGGCCGTGCGTGCTGCTAAAGCCATTCACTATGTTGGCGCTGGAACTATTGAATTTTTGCTTGATGCAGGTGAGCAATTTTATTTCATGGAAATGAATACACGCTTACAAGTAGAACATCCAGTTACTGAAAAAATTGTTAATGAAGATTTGGTAGCCTGGCAGATTAAAGTAGCACAAGGTGAACGCTTACCCAAACTTCAAAATGAAATTTTCAAGAGGGGAGCTGCAATTGAAGTGCGTTTATGTGCGGAAGATCCGTATCATAATTTTTTGCCAGCTACCGGTGAAATCACTCGTTTTGATTATCCTAGAGAGCGCATTGATGTGCGAGTGGATACCGGTTACGTGAAAGGAGATACAGTTAGCATTTATTATGATTCTTTGCTCGCTAAAATTATTACGTGGGGAGAGAATCGCGAAAGTGCGCGTCGTTTGTTGCTTAAGGCATTATCGCAAACAGAAGTGCTAGGAGTTAAAACGAACCGAGCCATTCTTTGTGAAATTTTGCAGCAACCCGATTTTATTAACGCACAATTTTCTACTCATTTTATTGCGAAGCATGAAGCTAAAATTTTAGCTCATCCCCCTACGGCGCCTGAAGTTCTTGTGGGGAGTGTACTGTATTTGGCGGATCAATTGATTGAAAAAAAATCGAAATCTAGTGATCCTTGGGAAAAATTAGTGGGTTTTCGAATACAAGAAACCCCTCATTTTAGATTTTACTTAGGCGATCATGAGGGAAATTATCAATTACAGTGTATCAAGGATGACTTATATTGGCGGGTTATGTTATCGTCAGAAATAAATTGTGAGGCTTACATCATCAATGTGCAAAATAATTGCTATCAATTCATCATGAATCAAGAGTTAATTAAGATGGAAATTTGGCAACAAGGAGATCATCTTATTATACATTGGCAAAATAAAAGCTACGAGCTTCATGTACAATCTCGATTTGGAGAAACTCTTGATGAAGCTAGTTTCGAGAATCAGTTGACAGCCCCGATGCCAGGAAAAATTATTCATTGTATGGTCGAGCTTAATACATTAGTTAAAGCAGGTCAGCCACTATTAATTATGGAAGCGATGAAAATGGAGCACACCATTCGGGGTCCTTTTGATGGAGTTGTGAGTGCTATTCATTGTCAGCAAGGGGATATCGTCACAGAAGGGACGCAATTAATTGAAGTCACTGCTTTCTGACACCAGGAAGCGCATATTAAATTTGATTAAAACATAATGCTGTCATCCCGCGGAACAAGTCGCGGGATGACAGCAGCGGAGTTAATTTCTCCCTGCTTGAAGATAAAAAACTTAATATGCACTAGCCCTGTTGCTGACACTTAGTTTCGAGAAACCAATTTAATGGCAAATTATCACTTCTTTATTGCGAGTGCTCCTTATACACCTGAGAGCCAATTAGCCTTTTCAACGGCCCAAACCCTTATTGCAGAAGGAAAAAGCATTCGTCAAATTTTTTTTTACTATGAAGGAGTGCACCATTGGAAAGATCCAGTATTAATGGCCGCATGGCTTAGTGTAACTAAAAATGTGCGGCTATGTATTACCTATATGGAAAAATACGGATATCAGTTTAATGATCAAAATGGAGTTTGCGCCACCGGGCTAGTTGATTTTTTTGCAATACACTGGCAAGATCAAGGGATATTGCTGCAGTTTTAACCTTTTAAAGGAGTTGGTTATGCGTGTTCTACTAGTGGAAGATGATGCATTAATTGGCAGTGGGATTGTCGCTTTTTTAAAACATTTTGGTTACGCGGTCGATTGGTTAAAAGATGGGGCTGCTGCTATGCAAGCCTTAAAAAACAATCAATTTGACGTGGTTATCTTAGATTTAGGGTTGCCTAAATTTGATGGTTTAAAAGTATTGGCTGAAGCGCGAAAAAATCAAGTAAAAACGCCAGTTTTAGTCTTAACCGCACGCGATACAGTGGATGATCGTATTAAGGGGCTAGATACAGGCGCTGATGATTATTTAACGAAGCCGTTTGATTTAGAAGAATTGCACGCGCGTCTTCGTGCGTTAAAACGTCGCTTTGTCGACCGAGCTTTACCTACCATCAAATATGGCGAATTAGAATTAGACCCAGCCTCACATACTTTAATGGTGGGAGGTAACCTAGTGAGTTTGCCTAAGCGAGAATTTGTATTGCTGCAAAAATTGTTAGAAGCCGAAGGTCAAGTCGTTTCCCGCGAAATGTTGTCTCAAACCTTATATGGTTGGGATGAAGAAGTGGATAGTAACACTTTGGAGGTTCATATTCACAACCTACGAAAAAAAATCGGCTTAAGCATTATTCGTACTGTCCGAGGTGTGGGTTACATCATTGATAAGATCCCTGAGAAATAACTACTCATGGGCATCTCCATCCGTAAATTTTTACTGATCAATTTGCTATTAGCTATGACTATCGTCATTTCTCTTACCGCAATTGGAAACTATTATTTAGATAAGCAAGATATCGAAAATTATTTAGATGATTTTTTAGGGCAAACGGGGATGTCTTTTACAGCGATTGCCTTGCATGATATTCAAGATCAAAATTGGAGTGTGTTGCAGGCAAGAATGAACACGCCTTTGCAACCGGTTCATTCAGCACCGTCTACCGATAAAAGCACTGCTTTATTGCGTGATCAAGTAAAATATCATTTCCAAATTTGGGGAGGTGACGATCAGTTATTATTGCGCTCGACCAATGCGCCTGATGTGATGTTATCAGGTGGGAAATTAGGGTTTAGTGATTACACCAATGGGAAAGCGCATTATCGAGTTTTTAGCAACTATGATTCTGAAACAAAACTCACTTTTATTGTGGCGGAACCTTCTGGTAAGCGTGATGCTTTAGTGCATCATATTATGAGCGATGATTTATATATTCTTTTATTAACATATCCTTTAGCCGGTATGCTAATTTGGGTCATTATTGGTCGAGGACTTTCGAGTCTGCATGTGATTACTATGGCGCTGCGTGATCGAGAGCTGCTGTATTTAGAGCCCATGAGTTTGCAAGGAGTTCCCATTGAAATTCGACCTTTGATTGAAGAGTTAAACAAATTGTTACAACGCTTGCAAGATGCCTTCGAGCGAGAAAAACGTTTTGCGGCGGATGCGGCACATGAGTTGCGCACCCCTTTGGCAGCCATTCGAGCTCAAGCGCAAGTGGCTTTAATTTGGGCAGCTAATCCTGATCAATTAGTCATTTTGCAAAATGTCATTTTAGGAGTAGATCGGGCGACGCATGTGGTTAGTCAATTATTGGCGATGAGTCGGTTGGCTTCGGAAAATGCCCAATTAACCGATGTGACGACTTGTAATATGAAAATGGTGGTTGAAGAAGTGGCAAGCCAATTAAGCGTGATGGCTCAGGAAAAGAATATCCGTTTAACTTTAGAGATCGAACCTCATTATTTAATTGTTTCAGGCAATATGGCAGCTCTCCATATTTTAGTGCGTAACTTGATCGACAACGCGATTCGCTATACATTAGAAGGTGGAGACGTAGTGGTGAAGTTGTTTCAAAATCCAGCTAAACAAGTGATCTTGAGTGTGAGTGATAATGGCCCCGGAATTCCGCATGAATTTCGAGAGCGAGTGTTCGAGCGGTTCTTTCGTATTTTGGGAACGGAGTCGCCAGGCAGCGGCTTAGGGTTATCTTTGGTGCATCAAATAGTACAGCTTCATCATGCAGATGTAAAATTATCAGACACAGATGCCAAAACCGGAACGGGTCTTACTGTTACTATTATTTTTCCAGCGTTGAAAAAAAATTAAATGAATGAATTAGAAGCTGCCGAATCAGCTAAATCTCATTTCCATACCGCCATTTCGTATATGAAAAAAAATCAATATACGCAAGCGTTGATGGAATTACGGCTATGTTTGAGTGCGCCTTTTGTGCCTGCTTTTGTATATTTTCAAATGGGTTGCTGCTACCTTCAGCAAAAAGAAATGCTAGAGGCACAAAAAAATTTTGAAAAAACCTTAGAGATAGATCCTCGTCATCTCCAGGCATTGATTAATTTAGGCGCTTGTTATATGAGTGCAGATCGTTTTATCGAGGCCATTCAATCATTTGCCACTGCTTGTCGTTTGGATGAAGAAAATGTATTGGCATGTTTTAATTTGGCGTGTGCCTTAATGAAGGCGCGTCGTTATATCCAAGCTCGCGATCAATTTAAGCATTATCTTCAAGATCATCCGGATGATCTCGAGGCTCAATATCATCTGGGGTTTGTGCATTTGATGTTAGAAGAATTGGAAGAAGCAGAAAATTTTTTTCAAAATATATTAGCAGTGAACGGAGCGCATATTTTGGCGCTTCACAGTATGGCTAGTATTGCCTTAAAAAAAAATGAGCTAAGTAGTGCTTTAGGTTTTTATCAAAGAATCTTAGCGCAAAATGGGCAAGATGATATTGCAAATTATATGCAGTCAGCGTTGACTCAAAACCATATGCCGGAAAAAGCACCGAATATTTATATCGAAAATTTATTTGATGCTTATGCCGAACGTTTTGATGATCATTTGCAAAGAACGTTGCGTTATCAAACCCCTCAACAGTTATATGACTTTTGGAAAAAAAATACGCGGCAACCGCAAAATTTAAAAATTTTAGATTTAGGATGCGGTACGGGTTTAATGGCTGAATTTTTTAAAAAACATGCTAACGAACTCACGGGTGTGGATTTGTCGAGTGAGATGTTAAAAATAGCAAAAGCAAAAAATTTATATACCAATTTTTTTCATGAAGAAATGTTAACATTTTTGCAGCAGGAAGAAAAAAAATTTGATTTAATTATCTTAGCAGATGTATTGGTGTATGTGGGAAATCTTTCTGTATTATTTCAGGCTTTGTCAAAAATTACGGACACTTTATTATTTTCTATTGAACTTGCTCAAGATAAAAATGTCACCTATCATTTAACGCCGGAAGCGCGCTATCAACACAGCGTTTCCTATATTTTTATGCTCGCAAAAGAAAACGGGTTTACCATTATAAAACACACAACTGCCATTTTGCGCCTACAAAATACTCGCGAAGTAAAAGGCGAATTATTTTATTTGACGAAGGGCGCTTCTAAAAATTTACCCCTCTTGCGCAGCCATGGCTATTGCAGCTTCTACATCGACGGTGACTAAGCGGGAAACGCCAGGCTCGTGCATGGTGACACCAAGGAGGTGGTCGGCCATTTCCATAGCGACTTTGTTGTGGGTGACGACGATGAATTGTGTTTTTTCAGCCATCGCTTTTACGAGATTACAGAAGCGGCCGACGTTGACGTCATCAAGTGGAGCGTCCACTTCGTCTAACATGCAGAAAGGTGCTGGATTTAATTCAAAAATAGCAAAAACTAAGGCAAGCGCTGTTAAAGCTTTTTCACCACCTGATAGTAAGTGAATCGAGCTGTTGCGTTTACCAGGGGGTTGAGCAAAGACGGAAACCCCTGTTTCTAAAAGATCTTCCGACACTAAGGATAAATACGCATTGCCACCAGAGAAAATTTTTGGAAACAAAGTTTGGAAATTATTATTCACTGTTTCAAAAGTTGATTGGAATTTAGCTTGAGTTTCTTGATCAATTTCGCGAATGGCAGTTTGTAAAGTGGCTAGTGCTTGAGTTAAATCTTCATGCTGAGTATCGTAGTAAGTTTTTCGTTCAAGTTGTTGTGTGAGTTCTTCAATGGCCGCTAAATTAATTGCTCCCAAGCGTTCAATGCGTCTTAGTAGCTCTTCAAGAGCTGTTTGTAATTGTGCGCCATCTGTTTCTTGTAGGAAATCTTCTTGTAAACTTGTCGGATCCAGTTCTAGTTCTTGAAGTTGCTCCAGAAGTCCTTGCATTTTAGTTTCTTTTTGGCTTGCTTCTACTTGATGTCTGGTATGTTTTTCACGTAATTCTTCTAAAATAGTTGAGAAAGTTTTTCGTTCATTTTCAGTATGACGTAAATTTTGAGTGAGCTGATTTGCATTTTTCTGTTCTATTTGAAAAGCTTGCGCTGCTGTCATTTTCTCTGCTTGTAGTGCTTGTAACCGAGTAACAAATTCTTGAAGTGCTGGAATTAAACTTTGTGTTTGCTGAATTAAATTTTGCTCGCGTTCTTGAAGTTTTTGTTGTTGCCAGGAGGTGCGTTCTTGTTGTACTTTTAAACCCTGCTGTTCAGCACTTAAGCGTTGCTCTTTTAATTTGTTTTCTTGGTAAGCATATTCACTTTGTTGTAAATTTTTGGCGCATGTTTGGACGACCGTTTCTATTTCTTGTTGCGCTTGCGCTAAAATTTCTTTAGTTTTATTGTGTGTTTCTAACTCGGAAAGGGCTTGCTGCCATTTGTGTCGTGCATTATCGTGTTCGTCAGTGATATTTTTTTGATCATTTGTGAAATTCGTTAATTCTTGATTGATTTTTTGTAAACGTTGATGGGTTTGTTCGATTTGCGCTTGTTGAATTTGGATTTTTGCTTTGTGCTCATGGCAAACTTGATCTTGCTTTTGCCATTCAACTTGTAATTTTTGCTTAAGTTCTTCTGCTGTTGCAATTTGTGTGTCTAATAGTTGTTGTTCTTTTTGGGCATCTACTAAGCTTTTTTGTGAGTCGGTAAGGTATTTTTGTAATTGCGTGATTTCCCTTTTACGTTGAAGTGCGCCTGATTGATCTTGTGAAGCGCGTCGTACTTGGAGCCAACCGTTCTTTAATAGTAGACCATCTTGAGTAATAATTTCGGCTTCTTTACCTAAAGAAGCGAGCAATGTATGCGCTTGTTGAAAATTTTCAGCGTAATAAACGTTTTCAAGCTGTTTTAAAAAGCTGGTTGGACCTTTGACTTTATCACCTAATTTGGCATCGTGACTCGGTGTTGCGGAAGATGAGTGACTGTTAAGAGTGCTAAAAAAATCTAAAGCTCCTTTGGGTAAACTTTCTGCAAAGGTGGCTAAGCTTTCCCAGTCTGTAAGTGCAATAGCTTGTAATTTTTCACCAAAATAATTTTCTAAATAAAGCTCAAAGCCTTGTTCCACCTCGATCACATCTAATAAACGTTGAGAAACATCTAGTTTTTTTTCCTTTAGCCAATGATTTACTTGTGAGCCTTGTTGAACTTGCGCGCCTTGTTGCAAAGTTTGCAGGCCAGCAAGCTTTCCTTCTGCTTGTTGTTGTTCGCGACGAATTGCATATACTTGATCAATTTTATTTTGGAGAGTAAGGCGTAATTCTTTCAAGAGTGTTTCTTGTTGTTGCAGCCGTTCAAAGGCTTCCACGCGTGCAGATTCAATTTGTTGCAACTGCGCATTTAGTGTGGTGAATCTTTCATTGTTAAGTGAATTTTGCAATGGTTGCTGTTCTTCTTGTAATTTTTGTTTTTGAGTATTTAATTGCTGCAAGCGTTGTTCCATTTGTTGAATACGAGTTTGTTCAACTTGTGCGGTTTGTGAGGCTTGTGCAAGTAGATTATTTATTTGCTGCCAGTCTTGTTGCCAGTTTTTTTGTTTTACTAAAGTGGATTCGTTTGCTTGTTTAGCTTCTTGTAACTGGATTAATTGCTTCTCTAAATGGTTATGTAATTCGTCAAGAGCGATGTTGATTTGATCAATGTTGCTGCTGTCCATAGTTAGTAAGCGAGAGCTTTCTTGTTGTTGCTGTTTAACTTGTTTAAGTTCAGCTTCAATTTGTGTCTGTTGATCTTGGTTGTGAGAGATGGTTTGTTCCGTTAAGCGAATAGTGGCATCGATTTCAGCTAGCTGTTGTTGCGCTTGCTCAAGATTTTTTTGGCCTACTTCTTGCTGAGAAAGTTGAGTTTCTAGTTGTTCTGAAAGTTGAGTGTAGAGATTTTCGTTTTCAGTAATTTGCTTTTGTAAATGTTGGACGGAGGTTTGATGCGCCTCTAATTCATTTTGTAAGTGGGCGCTCTGGATACTTAATAATTTGGCGCGTAATATTCTTTCTTCGGCTTTGTATTGTTTATATTTTTCCGCTGATTTTGCTTGTCGTTCAAGATGTGTAACTTGTTTCCCTAATTCTTCGCGTAAATCAAATAAGCGAGTTAAATTTCCTTGGGTTTTTTCGATGCGCTGTTCAGTTTCTTTGCGACGCTCTTTATAGCGTGAAATCCCAGCGGCTTCCTCAAGAAAAGAGCGCAGTTCATGAGGTTTGGCTTCAATTAAACGAGAAATAGTACCTTGTTCAATAATGGCATAACTTCTAGGACCTAAGCCTGTGCCTAAGAAAATATCAGTAATATCTTTGCGGCGGCAGCGTGAGCCATTCAGGTAATAATTAGATTGTCCGTCGCGAGAAACTTGACGTCGAATGAGGAGCTCGGTGTAATTATTATATTCACCGCCAAGACGGCCATACGTATTATCAAAGTGCAATTCAATAGCCGCTTGAGAAAGAGGTGTGCGGTGCAATGAACCATTAAAAATCACTTCTGCCATTGACGCGCCACGTAAGTATTTAGCAGAAAGTTCTCCCAGCACCCAGCGTACTGCATCAATGGTGTTGGATTTTCCACATCCGTTAGGGCCAACAATAGCTGTGATATTGCGTGGTAATTCGATTTTGGTGGGTTCGACAAAAGATTTGAAACCCATGAGTTTGATAGATTTTAAACGCATAACAATTTATTTAGACCTCGCGAGTTGTTGAACTTCCTGTAAAATAAATGGGCGCTCTAATAAAAATCGTATGATGCTGCCACCCATTTGATACCATAAGACGGCCGCTCGTAGGCCAGAAAACAACAGCGCTCGAATTTTAGCAATCAACTCTGGATTTTGCAAAAATTCTTTTTTACCTATCATCCGCACACCTAATTTATATTGATTTGCGGCTTCTAAAAAAAGATCCGCTAAATTATTAATAACCCGAGAGTGTTCAATCGATTCAAAATAAAAAGCTTGCTCTTCAATTCTTTTTAACTGTACCCGTAATTTTTCCTGCAAAGGCTTGTTGGTCGTAAGCTTTCTCGCTAAATATAAAAAACTTTGAATGAGTTTACCAGCGTTAGAATTGAAATTTTTCCAAGGAGAGGTGGCTAGTTGGCCTGCAAACAATAAGCCCAAGTGCAAATCTTCTTTACTGCCATAGATGCTATGAAAGCTGGAGGGGTCTAACACAAATAAGCTCTTTATTTGTGTTGCAAATTGTTTAGATGAGCAAATTCCTGTGTGCGATAATAATAAACTTAATTGAGCAGCTTGTGCCATAGCCGCAAGTGCGTGTAGTCTTTCGGTGGATGAACCCATAAGACGTTTAGACCGCTTCAATCAGCATTGCGCCACCTTGACCGCCCCCAATACAAAGAGAAGCGATACCGCGTTTCGCTTGTTTACGCTTGAGCACTTGCGTTAAATGCAAGACTAGACGTGCGCCTGTGGCACCGATGGGGTGACCCAAAGCAATGGCGCCACCATCAATATTTAAGCGATCTTCATCATATAATCCAAAGGCATCTTTGGTTTCAAAATGTTTTTGACAAAAATCAGCGTCTGCTAAGGCTTTTAAGCAACCCAACACTTGTGCGGCGAAAGCTTCATTGATTTCCATATAATCAATATCTGCTAAGGATAACTGATTGCGTTTAAGCAATGCTGGGATACTATAAGCTGGCCCAAGGCCCATGATGGCCGGATTTAAACCAGCCCAGTTTACATCAACAATTTTAGCAAGTGGGGTGAGTTGATGGGTCTTGAGTGCTTCCTCGCTTGCTAAAATCACAAAGCAAGCACCATCGGTGACTTGGGAGCTATTGCCTGCCGTTACTGTGCCAAAAGGTTTATCATAAGCAGGCTTTAGGGAAGCCAGCTTTTCTAAAGTGGTATCAGCGCGTAAGCCATCATCACTTAAGTAGGCGTTTCCTTTTCTATCAAAGATAGGAATGATTTCATCTAAATAATGGTTTTTTTGAGCGGCATCTAAACGTTGATGACTACGCAACGCATAAACATCCATCATTTCACGTGTGATGCCAAAATCATAAGCAACAATTTCTGCAGTTTGTCCCATGTTTAAGCCGCAAAAAGGGTCAGTTAATCCACGTAATAAACCAATGACAGGGGCCAGCATATGGGGGCGAAAAGCTAAAAAAGTTTTTAATTTGGCAGCAAAAGTTTTTGAACGAGCAAGTGTGGCAAACCAGTTCACCATGGCACTGTTGTATAAAAGTGGTCCGTGGCTCATGGCATCAGTACCTCCAGCCACTACAAGATCACATCGACCGAGTGCAATATCTTTTACACCAGAGTCAATCGATTGCATACCAGATGCGCAGTTACGTTGCACGGTCCATGCGGGTGTGTTTTCATTGAGTCCTGCGCGTAAACAAATAATTCGACCAATATTAGCTTCATCCGCACTTGCTACTGCACACCCTGCCACCACTTCATCGATAGCATCTAAATTAAAATGTTGTCTTCCTAAAAGTTCACGGCAAGCTAATGTGCCAAGGTCGGCGGAAGTAAAGGGGCCTGGTTTACCTCGTACTTTTAAAAAAGGAGTGCGGGCGCCATCCACAATATAAACGGGACGGCCGCCAAGTTTTGCTTGTTTATTTGTACGCATAATAATTATTCCCAAGTTTTTTACAATTTTTCTCTTAAAAATACATCAAATGGAAAATCATCCACTTTGAGAGCATCTGCACGAGCGGCTTCTGCTTGTTCAATCAACTGATATTCTTCTGTTGTGATGATATCTAAATTCAAGGCGGTTTTTATTTTATCGATTTGACTCAAGGTTGCTGCGATCGTGCCATTTTTCACTGCGTTATGAATGCGTTGTTGAATGGGGTCTGCAGCAAGGACCAAGTTAAAGGCGTTTTCCATTCGCCAGATAGGGTCGGTGACGCCTTTTTCTTCGCCTAAATACACTAAGCTGGTGAGACGATCACGTAGTGCTGAAGGCATCATTAGGTGAGTGGCCAATTTGGCGCATAATTTATCGCTCGGTTTATGATAACTACGTCCGAAAGGAAACGTGATAAAGCGCAAAATTTTTCCAAGCCAGCGTATTGGGAAATTATCAAAGAAATCGTCAAATGCTTCCTGGATTTTTGATAAGTTGTGGTGTATACACCAGGCTACATAAGGTAAATCATCAGGTTGGCTATGTAAATCATAATAATATTTTAACACGGCGGATGCTAAATAGAGATGGCTTAATACATCGCCCAAACGCGCTGATAAATTTTCTTTGCGTTTTAAATCACCACCCAAAATGAGCATTGATAAGTCTGCCGTTAATGCGAGCGCTGAGCTCATCCGCGTTAATTGAGCATAATATTTTTTGAGTTGGCCATTTTGCGGAGCACTTGTCCATTTAGCATTGGTGAGACCCATCCAAAAAGTGCGAATAAGGTTACTTACACCAAAGCCAATATGCCCTAATAATAATTTATCAAAATCTTGAAAGCCTTTCACTAAATCAGAGTTTGCTGCAGCATCCATTTCTTTACGAATATAAGGATGTGCCCGAATAGCCCCTTGACCAAAAATAATCAGGCAGCGCGTTAAAATATTAGCGCCCTCTACGGTAATTCCAATAGGGATAGATTCATAAGCTTGTCCTAAGTAGTTGCGAGGGCCTAGTTGAATGCCGCGGCCTCCATGGATGTCCATGGCGTCATCATTCGTTATGCGTAAAATTTCAGTCATATGATATTTGGCAATCGCTGAAGCAATGGCAGGTTTGATTTTTAAGTCGACAGCGCCAGCCGTGAAAATACGCGTTGCATTCATTAAATATCCGTAGCCCGCAATACGCGCTAAGGCGGCTCCTACCCCTTCAAATTTACCAATGGATAATTTAAATTGTTGGCGGATACGAGCGTAGATGCCGGTTAAGCGATAGCAAAACTGCGCATTTGCAGAACTTAAGGCAGGGAGAGAAATACCGCGACCAATAGCTAAACATTCCATTAGCATGCGCCATCCTTGTCCCACCATGCTTTCACCACCAATCAGCCAAGAAAGAGGGACAAATACATCGTTGCCCGCTGTTGGGCCATTCATAAATGCTAAATTCATTGGAAAGTGGCGTCGGCCAATTTCAACTCCTGGATGAGAAGTGGGAATCAAAAATACGGAGATGCCAACATCTTCTTTGTCACCAATCAAATGATCAGGGTCTTGTAGTTTAACCGCTAAACCTAGTACTGTAGCAATCGGTGCTAAAGTAATGTAACGTTTGTACCACGTGAGGCGCGCGCCTAACACTTCTTCCCCGTTAAAAGTTCCTTTGCAGATAATGCCGTAATCTGTCATCGCAGCGGCATCGCTGCCAGCGCTTTCACCCGTCAAGGCGAAGCAAGGGATTTCTTCAGCATTAGCGAGTCTTGGTAAGTAATAATTTTTTTGTTCAGCTGTTCCATAATGGATTAAGAGTTCTGCAGGTCCTAAAGAATTGGGGACCATCGTACTTACAGCAGCGCTACAACTGCGAGTCGCAATTTTTGTGATAATGGAGGAGTGGGCTAATGCAGAAAATCCTCGCCCTCCGTATTCTTTGGGAATAGCAATACCAAAAAATTTTTCTTTTTTAAGATAAGCCCATACTTCAGGTGGGAGGTCGCTATATTTTTGAACAATTGTCCAATCATCTAACATAGCACATAGATGTTTGACTTGGGTATTTAAAAAATTTTGTTCTTCTTCTGTGAGAATGGGCTTGGGAATCGATAGTAATTTAGACCAATCAGGGTTGCCCGCAAATAACTCTCCCTCCCACCATACGTCGCCTGCTTCAATAGCTTCTTTTTCAGTGTTGCTAATAGGGGGTAAGGTGCGTCGAAAGAACCCCAACACAGGTTTTGTTAACAGATGATGACGAATAGGAGTTACACCAAAGATTAATACATTGCCGATAAAAATCAGCCAGAAGATAGAAGTGAGAAAGATTGGAAAAGCATGAATATAGCTTAATGCCAATAAAAGAATTCCTATAAATGTGGACCACACAGTGAAAACTACCCGTTTGTAAGCGCAGTAGCCTACGATGGCAATTAATAAAATTAAGTATAGAAAAGCAAACATAAATATTATTCTCATGATAAAAAGTAATGGAGCATTATATACCCATTGCCCCTCTTTTGTCGTGTACAAAGTTGATTTATTTCAAAAGAGTTGCATTTCTTTAAAAGTCTTGGCATAATTCGATTTAGTTAACTGTTCAATTAGTTGTTATAGTTGAACAAAGGCTGAAAAAAAGTGGTAAGTGTATTTTTACCAGTGGATTTCAGTTTTTTTTGAAATTTATAAATTTTATTAAATGAGGATTATTGACATGTCTAAAAAATTATTACTTGCTGCTGCAGCTGCTGCTTCCATCTTGTTAGCCGGTTGTGCTTCACAAGGAACTGACAATGGAACAACAACTCCAGTAGTTGCTGCGCCTGTTCAAACAATGGCTTCTTGCAAAGGTATGAGCTCTTGCAAAGGTATGGGCAATGCTGGCAAATGCCATACTAAGAAAGCGCTTCATCACAAAGGTCACAAGAAAATGCATCACGCTGCTGCTGCCGCAGCTGCTGCTCCTGCTGCTGGTGACGCTACTCCTGCTGCTCCAGCTGCTGGCGACGCTGCAACAACAGGTGGTACTGCTAACTAATAATCGATTTTTGATTATGCAAAAGGCCTCTTTCGAGGCCTTTTTTTTTTGAGTGAATTGTAAAAATGTTTTAGTTTTATATAAAGCTAAGTGGATAGCGCTATACGTGTGCTCGAATGATCTTGGCAAAATAAGGTACGAGCAGCAATGCAATCGCTCCTAAAATCACGCTGGATAAACCATAATTCCAAAAAGCGTGTGAATACATGGCGTTAGTTTGTAAGGGGGCTGTAATGCCTTGCAATTTATTGGCTTGGCTCGCCATGTAACCCATGAGGACGCTTGCTACTCCCGTTCCTAATTGAAAAAAACCCATCAAAAAACCTTCGCGACCTGGAGGTGATAAGCTCCCGACTAAGGCAAAGCCTACAGGATTGACCAGTAATTCACCGACGGTTTGAAAGAAGTAGCTGATTACAATCCAATAAAAAGCACTTAATCCTAAACTATTTGCGTTCATAATGGCAGGAACTAATACTAAAAACCCAATACCCATAGAGATTACGCCTAAAGATAACTTCAGTGCACCCGAAGGATTTTTATTTTTTTGACTTAGGAATACCCATGTTACACTGAGAATTGGCCCTACTAAGATAATGAACAAAGAATTTAAGCCTAGTGCGCTTGACGCGGGAATAAGAATACCCAGCATATGGCGCTCTACATTTCTTTCGATAAACAAAGTTAACACAGTGGGCGCCATCATATACAAAGTCCCCCATCCAATGCTAACGATAGTTAACGCAGTAAACACCAACAATTTTTTGCGCTGTAAACTTTCATAGCGCATAGAAATAAAAATGATATAGGCAATAGACAACACTCCGATCAATAAAATAAGATTATTGCAAGCATCTGGGTACTTGAAGCCCAGCGCACAAAGTGGGATGGTTAATAAAAAAAGTGCGATGCCTTTCAGGCGAGACGCGACAGTATGTGTAATAATACTTGATGTTAGCTTAGGGTCTTTACTCTTAAATCCTTCTTCAAAATATTTATTACCCGCAAAATAAGCAATTAAGGTTGAAAACATAACAATCGCAGCAATAATATAAGTTACTGAGTAGCCAAAGCGCTGGCTAATAAACCCGGCTGACAAGGTGGCTGCAAAAGCACCAACATTCATGGCGACGTAGGCGAGTGTAAAGCCCCCATGACGGCGTTCGTCTTGCGACCCATATAAATTTCCGACTAAACAATAAAGGTTGGGGACTTGCACGCACGTGGAAATAGCATACAGTGCTAATCCTAAAATAAAAAAGAATGATGAGGGGATGCTTAAAAATAAAAGCGCGATGCCGCAAGTAATAGTACTAAACAGTACTGAAAATTTAAAGCCTAAAAAACGATCTCCTAAGTAACCACCAAACAATGGCATACCGTAAACAATTGCACCATAGGCAGCAAATAAAGTGACAGCCGCTTTATCGGTATAGCCTAATTGCTTAGTCATGTACAGAGTAGATAAACTGAAAATTACCATGAAACCAACCATGGAAGTCAGTTGCATAATGCATACAGCGATTAAACCTTTGGGGTATTGTTTGCTTGTAGTATCCATAAGAGCTCGCAATTGTTATAAAAATATAAGTATTTGCTGATTGTTGTTTAGGTTGACGATTGTTATCTTTCTCAAATACACTTCTCAACAAATATTATGAGGAATTGAGTACTATGCCAATTTATGCATCTGAATGCAAGTTCGTTTATGACTACCGGTGAAATTTTAAGTGTTAGCACGTTAAATGAACAAGTGCGTTTTTTGCTTGAGCAAAAGATAGGGATGGTTTTTGTGGAAGGTGAAATATCCAATTTTAGTGCGCCAAGTTCGGGACATTGGTATTTCTCACTCAAAGACAGCAAAGCACAAATTCGTTGCGCGATGTTTTATCATCGATTAAAGCATCTTAATTTTCAACCGAAAAATGGTATGCAAGTGTTGGCACATGGTTTGGTAAGCCTCTATGAAAATCGAGGTGATTATCAGTTGATTATTGAAAAACTTGAATCGTTGGGAGATGGTAAATTACGTTTTGAATTAGAGCGTCTAATGCGTAAATTATCAGAGGAAGGTTTGTTTGACGAAGGTCATAAAAAACCACTACCTGAGTGCCCTAAGTGTATTGGAATTATTACCTCAGCGACCGGAGCTGCGCTGCGAGATATCCTCCACGTTTTAAAGCGGCGTGCAGCCAATATTCCCATCATTATTTATCCTACTGCAGTACAAGGGGATGCAGCGGCTTTGCAAATTGTGGATGCTTTGTGTTTGGCAAATAAAGCGCGGCACTGTGATGTGTTGATCGTGGCTCGTGGAGGAGGTTCTCTCGAAGATTTGTGGCCATTTAACGAAGAAATCGTAGCACGAGCGATCTATAACAGTGAGATCCCTATTATTAGCGGGGTAGGGCATGAAGTAGATTTTACGATTTGTGATTGGGTGGCAGATGTGCGGGCCCCCACTCCTTCAGCAGCGGCAGAGTTAGTGAGCCCTGATAACGCAGGTATTCTCGAATATGCTTTGCAAGTAGAGCGCCAGTTGCAAAATATGATGCGTCAAAAAATTTTATTGCATCGACAAGAGTTAGCAATTTTACAAGGTCAACTACAGCATCCGAAAGCCTATTGGCAACAAATTAGTCAATGGGTGGATTATCAAGAAATGCATTTAAAAGAAATGATTCAGCAACAATGGACACAAAAAAATCAAGCCTTACAATTGTTGGGGGCCCAATTAAATAATTTAAATCCATTGACGATTTTGCAACGAGGTTACGCGATTGCTTTGGATGAAAAACACCATGTGTTGGGATCTGTTAAAAATTTTTCTTCCGAGCAACATTTTGAATTGCAATTACAAGATGGAGTTGTGAAGGCGCAGGTAAGGGCGCTCTTAAAAAACACCTAAGGTTTTTTAAGAAACCGTAACCCATCACCCCTCACTACTCATTTCATAGAGCAAAGCATATGGCCCGTTATATAATTCCAAAGGGCTTAATTTTTAAATCTTTCTTTAAGCGATGAGCATAAATTAAGGTTAATCCTGACTCAATTAAAACCACTTCCATTGCAGCGCCTTCAATTCCGAAATAATGGCAGAGAGGAATTCCTGCTAACACAATAACCCCTGTTCCAATCATAGTGAGATTCATTAAAATCCGAGGTGGAACAGCGTACTCCAGTAGTGGTAAGCTCATGCTGCCTGCAAAAGCAATCAATGAGCCAAAACTTAAAATTAATAACGTAGAATAAGCATCGACATACTCCTTTCCAAACCAAGCAAGATAATGTTTTCCAAATAATGCAAAGCAAATACATAATAAAAATCCGCTCACAAATACAATCGTATTTCCAATATTTGTTAAGCGTTGCAGCGTGGGAATGTCTTTATTGGCAGCTGCTGGGCTAATTAATGGGCTTAGTATTGCATTGCATGCACTACAGCCTAGCCAAGTGGCAACATATAAAGTCATCGCTACGGATAATGAACCAATTTCGGAAGAAGAGTGGCCTGTAAATTTTAATGTGAGATTAACAATGGAGGATTCGCCGTCGTAAATCAAGGCGGATAGCAACAATTGCACACCGGTTGTGAACCACATTTTGCGATTATATTCCGAGGGGTGTTGAAAAGTTTGCCATGGAACTATATGAAACAAACCCAGGATTTGAACTAAACCAGTCGCCAAATAAACCGTTAAAAAATAAATCCACATGATTTTATTCAGTGTGAATAATTGTCGATTAAAATAATAAATGATCATGATAACAAACATCATTAGTAATCCGGGCAATACGTTTTGCGTAATCAAGGCATAAAAGCCTCGTTTAAAACTTCGCAAACACATCGCAAAAATAGAAGTGACGCCAGCAAAGGGAATGATCCACAAATATTTCCATACGAGATGACGCGTAGAATCTAATGCAAAAGAGGAATGCATTAATTTATACATGCCAAAATTAATTAATAACACAAGAGATGTCATGATTAATAAAGAGCGACCGTAATACAATAAAATGCCATGAAGCAACCCATATTCTTGCGACTTAAAATAATTAGGAATAAATTTAATTGAAGATTGATCATTGCCAAGTAAAACAATGCTTCCTAAAAAACCTATCACGCTAGCGCACAAAGAAAAATCGCCATAAGTGGTTTTGCTTAGAATATGTGTAAGTACTATGTTAGTAAAAGAATTAATTAAAAATCCCATCACAGCAATACCAAGTGCAATTACATTCTTATCTATAAGCTTAGTGGCCGCAGGATATTCCGCCTCAATTCTTTGCAGTCGTTGGAAATGGAAAAAAAACATAATGGGGATTACCTCTCAATACGAATTTGAAGTGTAAAAGCTTTTTTAACGAAAGTAAATTCGAGGGGATCTTCGTTATTCCTTAAGAATATGACGATATTTTATATTTTTCACATCTGACTTCTGGTCGTCATACCTTAATTACCTTTAATTTAATTTCCTTTTATTATATTATTGACAATGTTAAGAACAATATAACTGTTATAGTAGGGCGTATCCCTAAAGTATCTTTTGGCTGCAAAAGAAGCGAAATCGCTCAATTTTAACGATCCTCCTCGTTAAATATGTCCAATATTCGCCGATGATCGTTAAAACTGCCTCGATTATCTTCTTTTTTGCTTCAAACGATACTTTAGGGACACGCCCTAGATAAAAAAATAATATTTTGGAGCGCAGTATGCTTTTTGATGAATTACCCCCTCCCCCCCAAAAAAAACCAGTATCGAGCGTAATGAAAGAAATATGTCCATCATCTAATTCCGCTACTTCTGTTCAGCACCAACCCGTAGATTCTGGTACTGCTGATGTTTCTTCGATGCAGCCTCAACCCGTAGATTCTGATGCTGCTGATGTTTCAACAGACAAAATTTTTTCTGGGTCTTGCGCTACATTGTGGTTTTAAAAGGGAAAAGGCCGCTGCGCATAAAAAAACTCAGCAGTTCGTGTATAATATTGGCATGCAACTATCCTAAATATTTTAAAAGTAAAAAAATTATTGCTTTTTGCATTCGTAACATTCATTGCGAAAAAGTAGCGTTGCATATGAGCTAATCAAGGTTTAAATCGAAGTGTCAACTCGATGACGCAAACTACTGAGGGTTAAGGCTCCACCCGCTTGGATAAGCGTTTTTTCCACACCAAAACATAACTGTATGTAAGTACGTTATCTCTTTTTGTGTGTATGCTTTAGGGCTTCCAGAGAGAGGTGGTCGGCGGTTTTACAAAAGTCTTACTGTGCAGAAAAAAGCAAAATTAGAGAGTTGAGAGTGAATGTTAGAGGAATGCGTAAAATGAGGGCGGTGAAACCAATGAAAAAAGCGGATGCAATCAATGTTTATGATTTTATTTCTGAACATCTTGGGGTTGATAAAAAACTATTAAGTGGAGAGACATCTTACCAGTCTATATCAGAGTGGGATTCATTTAGGCATGTGAACTTGATGATGAAACTGGAACAAATTTACGGAATTCATATCAATGAAAAAGAGATCTTAAAACTTACTTCAATTAATGCGATCGAAAAATTTATAAATTCTTCGAATACTTCTACAGCTAATGAGCAAAAAGTGACAAAAAGTATTCATCGAGGCTTAAATGGTGTTTTTTTTGATAATACCACTATAACAAGTATAGATGGTGACCAAGGAAAACTGTTTTACCGAGGTTATGCAATTGAGGAGATAGTACGGTTTTCTACCTACGAAGAAGTTTGCCATTTGCTGATCTTTGGGGAGCTGCCAAATAAAAATGAATTAATAAATTTTAAAACTTGTTTGTCCAAAAAAAAAGTATTAAGTAACAAAACCATTGACTTCATTGCTCAGTTTAATCAATTAGAATATGTAGATTTGTTAAAGAGTTTTCTGAGTATGTTCTCATTGCTTGAGGCCCCCGAGAAGAGCTCTTTAGAGACTGGATTGAGCTTAATTGCAAAACTACCTCTGGTTATTGCGTATCAAAAACTTTCCAGAGAAAAACAGATAATTCCCTCGATAAACCAGAATGCTTCTTTGGCAGAAAACTTTTTATCTTTAATTCATCAAAAGTTACCTGCGGAAGAAGATATTAAAATACTTGAAAAAGTTATGATGATGCACGCTGATCATGGCTCTAATGCTTCTTCTTTTGTTGCTAGAGTGGCAACTGGAGCAGAAGCTAACTTTTATTCTGCTATAATTGCAGCTATTTGTACTTTCAGCGGTGATTTGCATGGCGGCGCGCTTTCAAAAGTAATTGAAATGTTAAACGAAATTGATTTGCCTGAAAATACGACCGATTACATTCAAACAAAAATAAAAAATGGTAGCCCTATTTACGGTTATGGGCATCGTGTCTATAGAACTGAAGACCCCAGAGCAAAAGGCATGAGAGAGTTAGCTTACCAAATTAGCGTAAAATCTGGTGATACCAGATACTTTAATATTCTTGAAGCTATCAATATTGAAATGGCGCTTCATGCAAAATATGGCTTAAATGTAAATGTGGATTTTTATGCCGCAGTAATTTATCACTTCTTGGGTATTCCCCAAGATATGTTTATTGCTGTCTTTATTATGAGTAGGATGGCAGGATGGACTGCGCAAATACTAGAGCAAGAGTCTAACAATATTTTAATTCGCCCTCGATTAAATTATGTAGGTAAAAAAGAAGCAAAATACGTATTGCTTGATGAACGATAATTTATCTTTCTGTAAAGGAGTCATATAGTGTCTAGTTGCTTAGCAAATAAAATTTATGAAGAAATCGGTGTGGTGCCGGTTATTAATGCAGGAGGCACGAAAAGTGCGTATGGTGGTTCCCGAATGGATCCTCGTGTGCTTGAAGCAATTGCTGAAGCTTCTAAGTCTTTTGTAAGCATGGCAGAATTAAATAGAAAAATTGGAGAATACATTGCAAAGGTCACTGGGGCCGAAGCTGGTATGGTCACTAGCGGGGCCGCAAGTGGTGTTGTTTTATCCATTGCGGCTTGTATGACAGGAGCTGACGTTGCAAAAGTAAGGAGATTACCAGATTCTACCGGAATGAAAAATGAACTTATTATTCAAAGGATACATCGTGGGTCTTATAGCCATATGTATACTTTTACGGGTGCAAAATTTGTAGATATTGGCGATTTTAATGAGTGTTTACCAGAAGAACTGGAGGGAGCAATTACAGAAAAAACTGTTGCGGTTACTTATTTACTTGGCCCACGTGTTTCCACGGCTGGTTTAACCTTGCCTCAAGTTGTTAATATTGCCCATAAGCATAAACTTCCGGTTATTGTTGATGCAGCCGCAATGTTACCACCTAAAACAAACTTGCGCCGATTTATTGAAGAAGGAGCAGATTTAGTTGTGGTGAGTGGGGGGAAATTAATACATGCACCACAGGCAACCGGGCTACTTTATGGAAGAAAAGACCTTGTGGAAGCTGCTTTGGCAAACGCTAGTCCAAACCACGCAATTGGACGACCACATAAAGTTTCAAAAGAAGATATGGTAGGTTTGTATACCGCTTTAAAAATATACATTGATAGTGATGAAGAAAAAATGCTGGAAGAGTTTCGCTCAAGACTTCAGCCAACCGTGGAACTATTAAGCAATATTCCAGGCGTAAAAGTTGAAATTGTTCATGATGAAGTCAATCATCATGTTCCTACGGCGGTTATAATATTTACAAAAGAATGGCATGGACCAAGTGCAGCAGATATTCCCAAAATTATGTTAAAAGGTTCTCCCAGAGTTTTTATGCAATATTTTAAAGAGCTGAATCATTTAGTCGTTAATCCTATAAGTTTACAAGAAAACGAGCCATTGATTATTGCGGAACTACTTAGAAAAGAGCTTAGTAAATATATTTAATAGTTACGATGAAAAAAACATTGAAAGATCTTTCTAAAATTATTATTCCCTGGGTAATTGCTATTGCTTTATTTATGGAAACATTAGATGTCACGATCGTAAGTACAGCTATCCCTAAAATAGCCATAAGCTTACAAGTGAGTGCTATTAGTTTGAAAGTTGCTTTAACAAGCTATTTACTTAGTCTAGCGGTATTCATTCCTATTAGTGGTTGGATGGCCGATAAGTTTGGTACAAAGAGAGTGTTCTCCTTGGCTCTTTTACTTTTTACGCTCAGTTCTATCTTTTGTGGGATGTCAAACAACCTAACAGAACTAATTATATCCAGAATTTTGCAAGGACTTGGCGGGGCGCTAATGATGCCTGTTGGTAGGTTAATTCTATTAAAAGCTTTTCCAAAATCGGACTTGGTTAGGGTCACAAATTATGCAACTATACCTTCTTTAATAGGCCCTGCTCTTGGCCCTGTAGTAGGTGGTGCTATTACCACATTTTCTTCTTGGCGTTGGGTATTTTTTGTTAACATTCCATTTGGATTATTAGGAGCGTTGCTCACTTTAAAATATGTAAAAGATTATAAAGCAGAGCATGTTATACCATTTGATGTTCCAGGGTTTATTTTATTTGGCGTGGGATTAGCTGGATTATCATTTGGGTTTGATTCTATAGGCGAAAGGCTATTGTCAGTCAATGTTATTTTTATGATTCTTTCTTCTTCTTTACTTTGCTTGGTGCTATATTTTTGGTATTATCAAACCGCAAAAAATCCTGTTTTTGACCTTAAGGTATTTAAGATTAGAACTTTTAGAATTACTGTCTTAGGTAGCTTGTGGAGCAGATTAGGGATAGGAGGAATTCCTTTCTTACTTCCTTTGCTTTTTCAAATAGGTTTTGGTTTATCTCCTCTTTACTCTGGGTTGTTAATTTTTCCTTTAGCAATTGCTATGTTACTGATGAAATTTTTTGTTAAAAAACTTTTAAAGCTATATGGCTTTAGAAAAATTTTAATTATCAATCCAATGTTGGTGGGGGTCTCAATGGCGTCTTTTGCTTTTGTCACTAAAATCACCCCTTACAGCATTATACTTTTATTAGTATTTGTAAATGGCCTGGTCACATCTTTGCAGTTTAGTTGTATGAATATTTTAAGTTATGTCGATTTAACAGATAGCAATGTAAGCAAAGGAACTAGTATAGCAAGTGCCATACAGCAATTATCAATGTGCTTTGGTGTTGCTGTAAGTGCTTTAGTAATTAAAATATTTGTTGGTTTTAATAATCATCTCACGATGGGGGATGTAATGCCACTCCATAATTCGTTCTTTGCTATTGGAGGAATTACATTCGTATCATTTATTGTATTTAGATACTTACAGAAAAGCGATGGGCAAGCCGCTAGTGGACATAATATTGCGAAAGTGAGCGGGAGCAATTAAATATGTTAATAGAAAAATTCTTAAGTGTTGTTGAAGATAATTCAGAGGCTCTTGCTTTAACGATTGGTGAGAACTCCTGGACATATAAAGAATTAAACAGTGAAGTCCTCAAATTTGCAAAAGGGATAAAAAGCCTTTGTCACTTTCCTAAACGCATTGGTCTATTTAGCTTTAGGAGCAAAACTAGCTATGCTGGAACGTTGGCCTCGATGCTTTTAGGAAGCACTTTTGTACCACTAAACAAGAATTTTCCCGTCGCAAGAACGGTGTCAATAATTGAACATGCTAAACTAGATGTGATTGTAGTGGACTCACAAAGTATTCATGCATTAAGAGGCGTTTTAAAGGAATTATCTTATAACCCGCTGATTATAGTTGATTCAGATTCGGATTTACTAAATGAATATAAAAACATTTATTGTATTAATGATCTAGATACTTTTCATATACACGTAGGGTCTCCAAAAATAAACAATGATGACACTGCATATATTTTATTTACATCTGGTAGCACAGGCATTCCTAAAGGTGTCCAGATTTCTCATGGAAACTTAAATCATTTTATTCACTATAACCAAGAAAAATACAAGGTTAGTGCTAGCGATAAATTATCACAAACTTTTGATCAGACTTTTGATTTATCAATGTTTGATATTTTTATGGCGTTTTGCCATGGAGCCACTCTGTGTGTGCCACAACCAATTGAGCTTCTTTCGCCATCTGTTTTTGTGTCAGAAAATCAAATTACCATTTGGTTTTCTGTACCATCCATAATAAATTTTGCACGTAAAAAAAATATATTACGCGAAAATTCAATGCCTACTTTAAGGCTGAGCTTGTTTTGCGGGGAACCCTTGAGTGTTGAGGCAGTAGAAACTTGGCAAGCTGCAGCTCCTAATTCTACTATACAAAATCTTTATGGGCCTACTGAATTAACAATAGCTTGCTCAAGTTATACCTATGATTCATTAAATCATATTAATAACGAAAATGGAGTGGTTTCAATAGGTGAAATTTATGCTGGTTTGAAATTTAAAATTTTAGATGAAAACTTGAAAGAAGTAACGCAAGATGGCTTTTCTGGAGAGCTGTGTGTTGCGGGCCCACAAAATTTTCAAGGTTATCTTGATGATAAAGAAAAAACGCTATTTGCTCATATTGAAAAAGATGGTGAAATTTACTATAGAACTGGCGATCTGGTGAAACTATCAAAAAATAATCAGCTTATTTACTTGGGAAGAGCGGATCAGCAAATTAAAGTAAATGGCTACAGAGTAGAGCTTGCAGAAATTGAATGGATAATTAGGAAAACCCCTGGCATAATTGATGCGGTAGTGTTGGGGTGGCCAATAATTGATGGCACATGCGCGGGTTTAGTAGCTTTTTTAACCGGGGAAGAAACAAGTTCTACCCAAATTTTAGAATCTCTACGAAATTTGGTTCCTAGCTACATGGTTCCAAACCAAATTCTTTTTTTAGAAAAAATGCCATTAAATGCCAATGGCAAGATAGATAGAAAGGCATTAATAAATTATTTAACTTAACATAGGAATATTTTTTATGAATGATGCGTTTAATTGTATGAGTGAATTTAAAGCCACTAGTTCTGGAGAAATGGGTAAGTTCTTTTCATTGCCACTGCTTGAAAAAAATGGTTTAGGGAATATTTCTAGATTGCCGGTGAGTTTAAGAATAATTCTTGAATCAGCGCTTCGCAACTATGATGGAAAAAAAATCACAAAAGAACACATTCATCACCTCGCCAACTGGGAAGCAAAAGGTAAAAGAGTGAACGAAATTCCTTTTGTTGTTGCAAGAATCGTTTTGCAGGACTATACAGGAGTGCCATTGTTAGCTGATCTTGCTGCGATGCGAGGAACAGTCAAAGGTATGGGTATTAATCCCGAAGTTATTGAACCCTTAGTGCCTGTGAGTTTAGTCATTGACCACTCAGTGCAAACTAACTATACAAGAAAACACAACGCATTGGCGTTAAATATGGAGTTAGAATTCAGTAGAAATCAAGAACGTTATAAGTTTATGAAATGGGGTGCTTCGGCATTTAATAAATTAGAAGTTGTTCCTCCCGGAGTGGGAATTGTTCACCAAGTAAATCTTGAATATCTTTCCAAAGGAGTTTTTGCAGACAAAAATAACGTTTATTATCCAGATACGGTGGTAGGTACTGACTCTCATACCACTATGGTTAATGGTATAGGTGTTGTAGGATGGGGTGTTGGTGGTATTGAAGCAGAAGCGGGTATGCTTGGCCAACCTATTTATTTCTTAACTCCTGATGTAGTTGGTTTTCATTTGCGTGGCAAGTTAAGAGAGGGTGTTACGGCAACCGATTTGGTTTTAACTTTAACTGAAATATTAAGAAAGGCTAAGGTTGTTGGGAAAATCGTGGAGTATTTTGGTGAAGGTGCAAAACATTTGACAGCACAAGATAGAGCCACAATTGCCAACATGGCCCCTGATTACGGTGCAACAATGGGGTTTTTTCCAGTAGATGAAATGACAATCGCTTATTATGAGCAAACAGGTAGAACAAAAGACGAAGTGGAGAAAATTAAAAACTATTTTGAAGCGCAAAAGCTTTTTGGAATACCGCAAGATGGTGAATGCGATTATACACAAGTAATTGAACTCGATCTTGATAAAGTATTGCCTAGTGTTTCAGGCCCAAAACGCCCTCAAGATAGAATCAATTTGCCTGAATTAAAAGAAACTTTTGAAAAGCTTTTAAGAGAGTCTGTTGCAAACAATGGCTACAGCTTAGATGAAGAAAAAATTAATGCCAAAGCACCAGTAGTTGGTCAAGAAACTGAAGTAGCACATGGTGATGTCTTAATTGCAGGTATAACTTCTTGCACGAATACTTCTAATCCTAGTGTGCTTGTTGCAGCCGGTATTCTCGCAAAAAAGGCCTGTGAAAAAGGTCTAACAGTGAAGCCTTATATAAAAACTTCCTTAACCCCCGGTTCCAGAGTGGTTACTGAATATCTTAAAAAAGCAGGTCTTCTTGATTCTTTAGAAAAAATTGGTTTCGATGTCGCAGGTTATGGATGCGCAACATGCATTGGTAATGTTGGGGATTTAGATGAAGCTATTGAGCATACGGTTACAAAAAATAAAATGATTGTATCCGCAGTTCTTTCTGGGAATCGGAATTTTGAAGCTCGTATTCACTCTAATATTCGTGCTAATTTCTTAATGAGTCCACCACTTGTGGTTGCATTTGCGCTAGCAGGTACGGTGAGAATTAACATGGACAAAGATCCGTTAGGTACTGATACGGAAGGTAATCCTGTATTTTTGAAAGATATATGGCCAACTTCCAAAGAAATTGAAGATGCGCTTCTTTATGCAAAAGATAGCAAAACTTACAAAGAATTATATGGTAACTTGAATAAAAATAATATTCTTTGGGAAAAAATCCCCTCTACTGACTTGGCAATATATCAATGGGATGGTGATTCCACTTATGTAGCAGAACCACCATTTTTTGATGGCTTTTCAATGCACCCAGAAAAAGTGGATAATATTTTAAATGCACGAGCATTAGCAATTTTAGGGGATTCTATTACAACAGACCATATCAGCCCTGCGGGTAGTATTAGCCCAAAATCACCTGCTGGTGAATATTTACAGCATCATGGAATATCCCCTGTAGATTTTAATAGTTTTGGTGCTCGTCGAGGTCATCATGAAGTTATGATGCGCGGAACTTTCTCAAACGTTCGGATAAAAAATAGAATGGTTCCTGATATTGAAGGTGGATACACGCTTTGCAAATATAACAATGAAGTGATGAGCATTTACGATGCAGCAATGCTTTATCAAAAAAATAATATTCCCACTATTATTTTTGCTGGTGAAGAATATGGTACCGGAAGTTCTAGAGACTGGGCTGCAAAAGGTACTCAGCTTTTAGGAGTGAAAGCAGTTGTTGCTAAGAGTTTTGAAAGAATACACCGAAGCAATTTAATTGGTATGGGAGTTTTGCCATGTCAATTTAAAGAAGGTGAAAGTGTCGAGTCATTAAAACTAACAGGAAGTGAAATATTTGATATTTTGGGCTTGGAAAAACTTGATGTTAATAAGGAAGTGACTTTGGTAATAAAAAGCGACGAAGGTCAAATCCTCCGCAAAATCCCATTAATTTTGCGGTTAGACACCGAAATTGAAATCGATTATTTTAATCAAGGTGGTATTTTACCGTATGTGTTGCGACAAATTATTGGCGCGAATACTACGGCGTGTTGATAATTCGCTAATAATTAAATATGCGCCTCACAAATTTTTTAACTTATGAGGCGCCTTAAAATTCTAAAATTTCTTGTTTAAAAAATAATAGAAAAAACGAAGAGATGAACTTGCTATATTTAAACTGAGGAGTATTTTATGCATCCAGAAGTTATAAGTTACACAATCCCAAATTTTGCAAAAGAGTTTAATCAATTCGTAAATGAATTCTCATTTGATCCATATACGCAGCCAGAATACCTTATGCAACTAATGGCGGAGAAGTTAAGCGAGTTTTTACCGACAGAAGTGCATACCACGTTAAGATCAATGAGAGAAAACGCTGTACCCTCTATTATTCATCTTTCTGGGATGCCTATAGATTCTATAGTTCCTCCCGGAAATAATATCGACGATCGAATTAAAGTTAAAACTTCGGTTAGCGAAAATGTGATATTGGGGATGGCTCAACTACTTGGTACTAAGCTTTATACGAACCCGAATGAACGAGGAGGGAGATTAATTCATGATGTGACGCCTGTTGTGGGGCGAGAAAAAGAGCAGTCGAGCTTTGGTGCAGAACCCCTTACATTTCATACAGAGCTTGCATATCACTTAACTCCACCTGACTTCCAAACTTTATTGTGTTTAGAAGGTGATGATA
This sequence comes from uncultured Gammaproteobacteria bacterium, assembly GCA_964471475.1. Lineage (GTDB taxonomy): Bacteria > Pseudomonadota > Gammaproteobacteria > CAISUE01 > CAISUE01 > JAJNBD01. Next base: position 43,445 of record CAYYFQ010000001.1, on the reverse strand, counting down.
ATGCATTTACCACTTTTCTTGACTTGAATAAGCTAGTGTACTCCTTGCCACAAGAAGCTATCGATATCATGAGATGCCCCGAGTTTATAATTCATACAGGGCCAGCTTCTGGTTGTATAAATAAAACGGCATTTTCTTTAATTACTAAAGAATCGGAAAATTGTTTTAGAACCCGACTTGTAGAAAATAAAGCTCGATTAGAGGCAGTTACTGAACGTGCACAAAAAGTTTTAGATATGTTATTTGCTAAATTTGAGCACTTGCAATTACATCCTGATGATTATACTTCGATCAAGTTACAAAAAGGAGATATGCTTATTTTTAATAATGGCTGGGGAGTAAAAGATGTTGGGGGGGTAATGCATGGCCGCCGCGGATCAATGAAAAATATGAGCCGGTGGTTACAAAGGGGGCTGCTTTATAAACAAACCGATGCGGACAAGAAAAAATTTGCAGAAGGGTACATAAAAGCTAAGGTTGCCTAATTAAATTTTTATTATTCAGTGAGGTGTTTATGTTAGAAGGATATAATGTTAGGTTAGCGACACGTCATGATATACCCGTTATTGTTCAATTGCTTTCTGATGATGTGCTGGGAAGCACAAGAGAAACTTATTCGGATACTCTTAAGGTTGATGAGTGTTATTACAAGGCATTTGACAAAATAGTAGATGATAGAAATAACGAATTAATAGTCATGGAAAATGATAAACATGAAGTTATCGGAACTTTACAAATCACTTATATGACGACGCTAACTTTTCAAGGAGCTACGCGAGCACAATTAGAGGGGGTTCGTATTAAAAACGAATGCAGAGGGCAAGGATTAGGTGTAGAACTTGTTCAGTGGGCAATTCAGAGAGCAAAAGAAAGAGAGTGTCGATTTGTGCAACTTACCACTAATAAATTAAGACCAGAAGCACAACATTTTTATAAAAAAATTGGCTTTACCGATTCGCATATTGGTTTTAAACTAGATTTGAAGAGCCCAGCATTAGAAGAGCGTACTGTGCAAGTATCTACGCTGAAAACAGTTGACACCATGTTTAATTCGGAGGCGCCTCACGCAGGAGGTGTATCTGCTGCATCCGGATCCAATTCGAGTCCTCTTCCTGCCAAGGTTGAGACTGGCGGCGAGCCTTCTCCAACGCTTGCAGAGCTGTAGTTACAGCCTTTAAGATTTAGTTTCAGACAAGGCGCAAGTGAATGAGTCGAGGGAGTGTACATAGACGTACATGACCGAAGGCGAATGAACTTGCAACACCGTATGAAGCTAAATGTTAAAGGCTATACAGCTTTTCGTGTATAATATTGCCCTGCAAATATCTTAAATATGAAGACTATGACTATTCATCATTCTATACTTAATATCTCAGGTTACAAATTCATTTTGCTAAACAATATCAGTGAGTTACAAACTGCTTTTAAAGAAAAAGCAGCGGCATTAGGTTTGAAGGGAACGATTCTTTTAAGTGGAGAAGGCATTAATATTTTTATGGCGGGCACACCAGATTCTATCAACGCTTTTCGTGGTTATCTGGAAGAAGATGAGCGATTTTTAAATATCCCTTGGAAAGACAGTTGGTCGGCAACGATCCCCTACAAGCGCTTGCTTATCAAAATTAAAAAAGAAATTATTAGTATGAATGCACCAATGATCTGCCAAAATCAACAGCGTGCAAAAACAGTAGCGCCAAAAGAGTTAAAAGCTTGGTTAGATAATCAGGATGAACAAGTGATTATGTTAGATACACGGAATGATTATGAATATCGTTTAGGGAGCTTTCATAATGCGGTGAAATTGGACTTAGATCATTTTCGAGAGTTTCCTGAAAAAATTAAATCCTTGTTATCTGAATTGAAAAGTAAAAAAATCGTTACTTTTTGTACTGGTGGTATTCGTTGCGAAAAAGCCGCATTGTATATGGATCAATTAGGTTTTGAATCAGTATATCAACTCGATGGTGGTATTCTTAAATATTTTGAAGAATGCGAAGGAGCGCATTACGATGGTGATTGTTTTGTTTTTGACAAGCGTGTAGCGCTTGATAATCACCTCAAAGAAACTGAAGCGGTCATGTGTTTTGCATGTTTAAATCCCTTGACTATAGAAGAACAACAATCCCCTCTTTATATTCGTGGCGAACAATGCCCGTATTGTGTGGGGAAAAAAGCAGCAAAACAATCTCATGATATTTTTTTCTCTGAAATATAATTTTTCAATAATTATTTGAAAAGGTATATAATGCGTGGTTTATTTAATGAAGGAAAACCCTTTTATGCTATTACACCAAGTTTCTCCTGGTAAAAATGCCCCTTACGTAGTGAACGTTGTCATCGAAGTACCCATGCAAACGATGCCTGTAAAATATGAAATGGATAAAGATACAGGGGCTTTATTTGTCGATCGATTCGTAAGTACAGCCATGTTTTATCCAGCCAATTATGGCTATGTGCCTATGACGTTGTCAGACGATGGAGACCCTGTCGATGTCTTGGTCATGACACCTTATCCCGTAATAAGTGGTTCTGTCATTAGTTGTCGTGCGATTGGTATGCTGCAAATGACAGATGAAAAAGGTGTCGACAACAAAGTGCTTGCCGTGCCTACTGATAAATTATCCCCGATGTATGCGCATATTAAGTCTTATGAAGATGTGCCTGAAGCGTTTATCAAGCAAATTTCTCATTTCTTTGAACATTACAAAGACTTAGAGGCTAACAAATGGGCGCGTGTCGACAAATGGATGGGTGTTGATGAAGCTATCAAAGAAATCGAGGCGGGGATTAAGCAGTACAAAATCAAGGACGAATAAAAGTGAAAAAACATATTTTATTGCTATGCGGTGGTCAATCCGAGGAACATGAAGTGTCTCTTCGCTCTGCTGCCAATGTATACAAGGCGCTAGATCAAACTAAATTTGATATCAGCATTGTTGGTATTGACCACCAAGGTCAATGGCACAAACTAAGCCCGGCAGTTTTGTTAGAACATACGGGTATGAGTGCTTTAGAATCTAAACCAGTAGAAGTGGCGAGTTTAAGTTTACGACCTGGCAATAACCAACAGTTAATCTCCGCGGAATTATTACCGAGTTTACCTAAAGTGGATGTGGTTTTCCCTATATTGCATGGAACCAATGGCGAAGATGGCACCGTGCAAGGCTTATTGCGTTTGATGAATACGCCTTGTGTGGGGAGTGAGGTGTTAGGGTCCGCGATTTGTATGGATAAAGACGTGAGCAAGCGCTTGCTCGAAGCCGCAAGTATTCCAGTTGCGAAAGCTTTAGTCTTTCATCGCTATCAACAGCCTCTTGATTTTGAGAAAATAGTCCACTCTCTTCAGCTTCCTTTCTTTGTGAAGCCGTGTAACTCAGGCTCTTCTGTGGGTGTTTCTAAAGTGCATAATCAAGCGGAATTTGAAAAAGCGTTGCACCTTGCTTTTGCGCATGATAAAAAAATTCTTATTGAAGAAGCCATTAATGGGCGTGAAATTGAATGTGCTGTATTGGGCAACGACGAAAATCTAGCTACCGCCGTACTCGGGGAAATTATTCCTCATCATGAATTTTATTCGTATGAAGCTAAGTATCTTGATGAAAACGGCGCCACTTTGGTGACTAATCCAGATTTGCCAGAGGCGGTGGTTAAAAAAATCAAAGCGTATGCGATGGAAGCATTTAAAGTGCTATCCTGTGCTGATTTTGCACGCGTGGATTTTTTCTTAACGCCAGATAATAAAATTTATTTAAACGAGATCAATACTATTCCTGGTTTTACTTCGATCAGTATGTATCCGATGCTATGGCAAGCTAGTGGACTCTCTTATGAAGCATTAATTGAAAAATTAATAGAATTAGCTATTTTGAGGCATCACAAAAATTAAGGATGTAAAGTAAATTATGAAAGTTAAAAAAGCAGCAGTTCTTGGGGCGGGTGTAATGGGCGCACAAATTGCAGCGCAATTGGTTAATGCAGGTATCTCTACGTTACTTTTTGATCTTCCGGCTAAAGAAGGAAATCCAAATAGTATTGTATTAAAAGCTATCGCGGGATTGAAAAAATTAAAACCCTCACCCCTTGCGATGCCAGCATTTGCTGATTTTATTACGCCGGCCAACTACGAACACAATTTAAATGAATTATTAAATTGCGACGTTATTTTTGAAGCAGTGGCTGAACGTTTAGACATTAAAGAATCTTTATACAAAAAAATTGCACCTTATGTTTCAGCTGATGCAATCATTGGTAGCAATACTTCAGGTTTAAGCATCGATGCTTTAGCTTCTGTATTGCCAGAGAATATCAAACCACAATTTTTGGGAGTTCACTTTTTTAACCCACCTCGTTACATGACGTTAGTTGAAATTACACCGCATGAAACCACCTCGTCTGCGGTCATGGATAACATGGAAACTTTTTTAACCACAGCGCTTGGTAAAGGGGTGGTTCGTGCCAAAGACACTCCTAATTTTATTGCGAATCGAGTGGGGGTATTTTCAATTTTAGCGATGATGCATCGCGCAATGGAAATGAAAATTCCTTTTGAGGTGGTGGATCAACTTACTGGCAAAGATTTTGGTCGAGCAAAAAGCGCATTGTTTAGAACTATTGACGTAGTGGGAATTGATGTGCTCTCGCATGTCATTAAAACAATGACGAATAATTTGCCAGAAGATCCATGGCACAGTTATTACGAAGTTCCTGCTTTCTTGCAAGAGCTTATCTCACAAGGTAAATTCGGACAAAAATCAGGTGCTGGCATTTATTTTAAACAAGGTAAAGCGATAGCTGTTTATGATCCTGCAAGTAAAAATTATCGCGAAGCGAACATGAAAGCAGATCCTGAAGTGCTTGCCATTCTTAAAATTTCTGATGCAAAAATGCGTTTGACACAGTTAAAAAATGCTTCTCATCCACAGGCTCAATTTTTATGGTTATGTTTAAGTGATATTTTTCACTATTGTGCTTATTTTGCTGCAGATATTGCGCACAATGTGCGAGAAATTGATCTGGCGATGCGTTGGGGTTTTGGTTGGCGTGAAGGTGTTTTTGAGCTCTGGCAAATGGTGGGAATGCAAGAAGTTTATCAATGGGTGCAAGCGGATATTGCCGCAGGCAAAAGTTTAGTTAATGCACCATTACCTAAATGGTTAGGCCACGTATTAGAGAGTGGCTTTTATGAATTGAATGCGGCTTTTTCTCCAGAACAAGTTATTTATGTCGGTCGGTCTGAGCTGCCTGTATATCAGAGACAATTATTTCCAGAAGCAGTCTTGAATGAAACTTTTAATGAAGGTCAAACCTGGTATGAAATTGATGCTGTGCGGCTATGGACATTGGATCATGAAGTGGGCATTCTCAGCTTTAAAAGTAAAAATAATACTATTGGAGATGATGTACTAGATGGCATTCTGGCGGCGCTTGAAGTTGTGCAACACAAAGCAAAGCCGATGGTGATTTGGCAACGTAACGGTAATAACTTTAGTTTTGGTGCAAATTTAAAACAAGTCGGTGAGGTTTTTGCTAAAAAAGGTGTTGAAGGGATTCGCCCAATTGTTGAAAAATTTCAACGTGTTTCAATGGCGCTTCGCTATGCCGTAGTTCCGGTAGTTGCTGCAGTAAGAGGAATGGCGCTTGGAGGTTCTTGTGAGTTTTTAATGTATTGCGATCGTGTGGTGGCAGCTTTTGAATCTTACATTGGTTTAGTGGAAGTGGGAGTTGGCTTATTGCCTGCAGGTGGCGGCTGTTTAGCATTTGCACGTAAAGCGAACCAAGAAGCGCGAGGTGATGATCCGATGCGCGATATGGTGGGGTATTTTTTACAAATAGCTAAAGGTGAAGTTGCAAGTTGTGCGATAGATGCGCGCGCACGAGGTTTTTTAACAATGGCCGATGTCATTTTAATGAATCCTCATGAAATTTTATTTGTGGCGATTGCACAAGCAAAAATGCTCATGATATCGGGTTATAGACCTCCTATGCCTCCCCAAATCCCTGTGATTGGCAAGCCGGGAATTGCGAATATTGAAGCTATGTTAATTAATATGCTTGAAGGGCAATTTATTTCTCAATATGATTATGAAATCTCTCGCAAAATTGCGGAAATTTTATGTGGCGGTGAAATTGAAGCAAAGTGCTTAGTGGATGAAGAATGGTACTTGCGTTTGGAGCGGAATTATTTCTTAGAATTGGCCAATAACCCTAAAACGCAAGCTCGCATTCAATATACTCTACAAAACGGTAAACCATTACGAAATTAACAAGGGGAATGACAATGACTACTCTTGCTACGACACCACCACCTGGAGCTCCAACTCTCTCTCTTGCGCAGCCTACTATAAAAATTATTGGATATGACGCGAATGGACTTGCTTTGGAAAATATTGAGGACAATCTTTCTAGCCTCCCTTCTTTTTTACAAAAGTGGTCCACGGTATGGGTGATGATTATTGGACAAGTACCGCAATCTAAAATTGATGAGCTTTTTAAACAGCTGAATGTGGATCTTGTCGAATTAAGCGATGTGTTAAATTTAAATGCAGATCCCCACGTTAGCGTATTGCATCAAAATTATTTATTGTTAACTCATGTTTATTATTATCAACCTAATGAAAAGCGGCAACAAACCAGTTTTTATTTAGGAAAACAGCTATTGATTACGGTTCAAACCGATGCTAATGATACAGAGACAATGATATTAAATGATTTAAATAAAAATATTTCTAATATTCGTGAAAGTGGGCCTGATTTTCTTTTGTATCGATTATTGTTGTTGTATTTGGCGTCCTACACACGCTTGGTGCGAGCGCTCTCTACAAATATTGATGGTTATGAGAGTAAATTGATTATTAATCCCGAAACTTTTTCTATTGAAAATTATTTTCAATTACGTAAGCGGCTTGTGGTGTTAAAAAGAAATTTATGGGCGCAGCGTGATGTTATGACGCAATGGGTTACTTTTAATAACTCAGCGTTTTCTACTAAAGTGGTAACGCCTGCGCAATCCGTTTTGTTTCAACAATTTCCTGATCGTATGAGTGAGACTATAGGTTTGCTTGATAATACGCTCGCGCATTGCAATGGTTTGCTCGATATTTATTTTTCGTTAACGTCAAATCAAATGAACCAAATCATGAAGACGTTAACTATTTTTTCAGCAATTTTTTTGCCTTTGAGTTTTTTAGCGGGTCTATGGGGAATGAACTTTGATTATAATGACTCGCATTGGAATATGCCTGAATTGCATATGCATTATGGTTATCCAATTGCATGCTTAGTCATGTTTAGTATTGCGATTGGCTTAGTGACGATTTTTTATAAAGTAGGTTGGCTACAAATTTCTTTTCGAAAAGCGCAGCGTAAGTTGATGACGGTTGACTCGTTGGATGGGTCCGATAGCTAGAAGTATCTTTTGGCTGCAAAAGAAGCGAAATCGGTCAATTTTCACGATCCTCCTCGTTAAATTATGTCCAATATTCGCCTCGATTATCTTCTTTTTCGCTTCAAACGATACTTTTTACGGACACGCCCTAGAAAAAAGCACTAATTTGTTCCTTGTATCTTCTTTTTCATTTTTGACTTATTGGCCACCATTTGCTTACTTGCTATCTTTTTCTGCGTCACTTTCGTAGTTTTCGTCAAAGTAGCTGGAGTCGCCCGCATTTGCTTATTGGTGGTTTGAATGATAATAACGACGCCTGGTTTTAGGGGGCGATTGGCTATTCCCGGATTTAAATTAATCAACTGTTGTATCGAGATATGATAGCGTTTACTAATGCTTGACAACGTTTCTCCACGCATGACTTTATGTTTAATGATGTGTTTGTCACCTAAAGGAACGGCGCTTGCAACTTTTTTAATGACAGCGGCGTTGATGGGGATGCTTTCTCGCGTATCTACTTTTTCACTGTCATTTTCGGGTTGATGCGTCAAAGTAATTGGCATATTGCGTCGATTCATTTCAGTCAGTTGCCTACGGTTGGTGAAATTGTTATTGGTGGTTTCCAATCGTAAGTTGGCTTGATCTAAATTGATCGTAGTAGCTGGCTTGTAATGTTCAACTACGTTAGGAATAAGTAAAACTTTGCCGGGAGGGACGTGATGCCCAAGCAAGCTATTAGCTGCTCGCAAGTCATCTGCGTTAATGTTAAAGCGGTTCGCAATGGATTCAATGGTATCTCCGTATTGGACGCGGTAACGACTAAAGCTTTCAGGAGAAGTAGGAGCGGTACCAGCTGAAGAAGGCGTCCCTCCAGATAAATTTTCTTTGAAGGAATCAATGGAGTTGATAGGGAGTAATAATTTTGAATCTCCGCTAGGATCAGTAATGGTATGGCTTAATCCAGGATTGAGTAATTTTAATTGATTGACACTAATACCGGCGAATCTGGCCGCATCCGTTAATTTAATTTGACCATTGATGTGGACGGGTGCGACTACGGGCTTTGCATCAATCGGGGGAAGTGCGACAGGATAACGTTCAGGGTGCGCAATAATGGCAGCTAAAGCCATCAAGCGTGGCACGTAAGCACGCGTTTCAGCGGCTAAGTGTAAGGACCAAAAATCGGTAGGTAATCCTGCGCGTGCATTTCGTGCAATCGCTCGCTCTACATTACCTTCGCCGGTATCATAAGCGGCAATGGCAAGCAACCAATCTCCATTAAAGTAATGTGCCAAATAAGTCAAATAATCTAAAGCCGCATTGGTTGAATCAAAAATATCACGTCGCCCGTCATACCATGCATTGCGTTTTAAACCAAAATCGCTTGCAGTTCCTGGCATCAATTGCCAAATACCCGTAGCGCCGGTGGATGAGTAAGAAAAGGGGTAATAAGCGCTTTCATTGATAGGAAGTAATACTAATTCTGTAGGTAAGTGGCGGCTTTGCACTTCTTGATAAACAATATACATATAAGGTCGAGCGCGTTCTGTAGTGCGCGCAAGATAAGCAGGGTGGTTTATAAACCAACGAATTTGTGCTTGCACTTCTGGTCGGTTTTCTTGACTTTCGATTGTAAGACCACTTCCGATTTCATCCCACAAGTTTCCTTGGGTAGGCTGATAGTTGTTTAAACTTAAATCAGTAAAATCAGTCAAAGCAATGCTTGTACTGGTGGTAGTAGTCTTGGCGATTTGTCCTTGAGGAGGGCTTGCTCTTTTAAAAGCCCTGTTTTTTGCTGTCGGAAAACTTTGTTTAGAAGCGCTCTCATTAGGTACAAATCCTACGCAGCCGCTTAACACGATACAAAAGCTAAAAAGTATAAAAATCAATTTTTTCATAGGGCTCTATCTTAGGGGTTATGAGCGCGTGGGTCAAGGTCGAAGAGCTCTGATGTATCCCTAAAATTTCTAACGATTGTGATATTAGCGAAGACTGCTGCGTCAACTTAAGCGGTTGTCATGCCTGCGTAGGCAGGCATCCAGTTAAGCATGCTTTTAGGTAATGTAAGCGACGAAAATCTTAGCTTATCAAATATAGGTACGCTTCACTTTTACTTCCCACGATGCTTACTTGCCTGGATGCCTGCCTACGCAGGCATGACAAACTTAAAAAAACTTAGGGATACATCAGCGAAGAGCTCTGTGGAGTACGATTTTTGAAGTTTTGCTGCCTCCTCGCAACGGAGAGGGGCGATTCAGAGGAAATTTTTCTACCTCATATATGGACTCACCCGTATTGTCGAAGAGATTGAGTGTTTGGATGGCTGTGACGAATTTATAATTCAAAAACTGAGATTTTCTGAGCTAAAAGCTAACTTGCGAGAGAACAGAATTTTATAATAAGAATCTTTTATCTTAATTTTTTGAATATAAATGCATAAAATATTTTTTTGGTTTTTGTTCATTACCCTTGTAGCATGTACCACGGAAGGAAATGGAAACTCTCCTGATTTCCATCGTATGAAGAGCTTAGACAGTGCTGCGGAGTTAAATGTTGCGCTTGGTTTAGCTTATTTGGAAGCACACAAACCAGCCTTAGCTCAAGAAAAATTATGGTTGGCGGAGAAAGAAAGTCCAAATAATGCGCGAGTATGGCTAGCCTTAGCTTATTTTTACCAAAACACAGGGCGAGACGGCCTTGCAGCGATATATTATCAAAAAGCCTTAGCAGCATTTCCCTGTGATCCTGAGGTTCTCAATAATTATGGCGCATTTCTATGCCAACAAGGCCATTATCATCAAGCAATGCAATACCTTACGCAAGCAGAGCATCAACTCACCTATTTATCGATGGACACGGTAGAAGAAAATGCAGGGCTTTGCGCCTACCTTAATCAACAACCCACACTTGCCAAAAAATATTTACACAAAGCACTTGCTATGAATCCCAACAGCAGTGTTGCGATCCAAATACTTGCTCAGTTACGCTCAAGCGATTAAAATGTTTAAACTTTAGAATCGACTTGAAGGAAAAACCATGGATGAGTCAGCGAACCCACGATTGTCATTAGGCGAATATCTTCAGAAGATGCGTGAAAAAAAAGGCTTAACCATAAAAGAAGTCGCGGATCAATTGCGTTTAAAACTCAGTACCATTAAAGCCTTAGAAGAAAATAATTATCCACAGATTGGTAGTTTAGTTTACGTTAAAGGGTATTTGCGTAGTTATGCCAAGATGCTAGGTGTTAATATCGAAAAAGGCTTAGCACAAATCCAAGACCCAGCAGAGGCAATGCCACTACCCACAGCGGCTCAAAAAAATATTGAACAAAATGCTAAAAAAGATCAAGGTGCGATGAATGCGGAAAATATTGAAGTAAGTGACAATAGCTTTATGAAAGATAAATTGAGTTTATTTATTATTCTTATTATTATTTGTATGATGTTGGGGATTATTTATATTCTTTATAATCGCTATGAGTGGCGCGCAATGCATCAAACCGTTGAAACTTCAGAAGCGTCGGTGGAAACACCTGCGACACCGCCTCCTCAGATTACTGCTCCCCCTCAAGTCAGTGCACAAGCGGTAGCGACACCGGCTCCAATGCCTGCTGTTCCTTCTACTCAAGAGGGGCATTCTCCAGTGGTCGTACCTTCTCCAGCACCAGCTTCCACTCCGTCAGTTTCTTCTGCCGTAGTCTCCTCTAGTGCTCCTACTGCCGCTCCTGTGCCAGCGACGCCACCTGTTGCTGCAGAGATTTCTGCGCCCTCGCCATCGATGCCAACAATTTTACAAGAGCAAAAAGAAACTAACGTTTCTTCAACACAAGTCTCCACAGAGAACACCTACCCACAAGATGCCGTGCCTTCTACGCATTTTGAGCCACCCATTATGGTAAGCACGCCTCAATCGAGTGGAAACAATAGTGATTCTACTTTACCGTCCACGCTCACTACTTCAGAAAATATTGTCGATAACCATTAGAGAATTATGTCTAGCATCCATGCCGTTCGCGGCTTCAATGATATCTTGCCTGCCACTAGTCACCTGTGGAGCTACTTAGAAAATATTATTCAAAAAATTGCCGTTCAATACGGTTATCAAGAAATTCGATTGCCTATTTTAGAGAAAACGGAATTATTTGTGCGAGGTGTGGGTGAAATTACTGACATCGTTGAAAAAGAAATTTATTCCTTTCAGGATCGAAATCAAGAGTGGTTGAGTCTTCGTCCGGAAGGAACAGCTGGCGCCGTGCGAGCCGCAATTGAACACGGGTTGTTGCATAATCAAATTCAACGATTATGGTATCGTGGTCCAATGTTTCGTTATGAGCGTCCGCAAGCGGGGCGTTATCGTCAATTTTATCAAGTGGGCTTTGAGTTTTTTGGTGAGGCGGACCCTTATGCGGATGCGGAATTAATTTTATTAACTGCTCGATTATGGAAGGCATTAGGAGTTGACCAACATCTTTGTTTAGAAATTAATAGCCTCGGGACTTTTGCAGAGCGCCATCACTACAAAACTAAGCTGGTGGAGTATTTTACGCAGTATAAGGAACAATTAGATGCTGATTCGGTGCGTCGTTTAGATAAAAATCCTTTGCGCATTTTAGATAGCAAAAATCCAGCGATGCAGCCATTAATTGAGGGTGCGCCCAAGTTAGTTGATTATCTTACATCTCCCACTCAACAACATTTCGAAAGCGTACAAAATTTGTTGCGTGCCAATCAAGTTGCTTTTACTGTCAATCCTCGGTTAGTGCGAGGATTAGATTATTACACCCATACTGTGTTTGAGTGGACGACAACGGCACTTGGAGCACAAGGTACCTTATGCGCAGGTGGTCGTTACAATGAATTGGTAGAACAATTGGGAGGTAAATCGACGGCAGCCATAGGTTTTGCCATGGGGCTGGAAAGAGTGTTACTAATGGTAGAAGCGGCACATCAACGGCCCCTTCCGGAATACCCTTGGATTTATCTCATCAGTCTTGGGGAAGCTGCTAAAAGTAAAGCCCTTGGTATTGCCGAGAAACTACGTGATGCATTTTCTCGTCCTATTGTGACGGATGTAGGGTTGACAAGCTTAAAAAGTCAAATCAAGCGTGCTGACAAAAGTGGCGCCGAATTGGCTTTAATTATTGGCGAAGAAGAGCTGAAAGCTGATACAATAAGCATCAAATTTTTGCGTCAAGAAAAACCACAAATAAATATTGCTACGCAAAACTTAATAGATTTTTTAGAGCGCCCTTTATCGACGCAATTATGAAAGAGACCACCTTATGGCATTGGATATTGAAGAGCATGAACAAATAGAGCAAGTGAAAGCTTGGTTAAAAGAATACGGCGCCTCGATTGTGATGAGCGTTATTCTTGCGGCAGCTTTGCTTTTTGGCTATCAGCATTGGCAATTTTTAAATGAACGTGCCTATGCGCATGCGTCAGCGCGTTATGAACAGTTATTGGATAATCTTGCTGCTAATCAAACAGCTGCGGCGAATGCTTCGGCGGAATATTTAATTAAACGCTACCCTGCAAGTGATTATGCAAAGTTAGCAGAATTATTATTGGTAAAACGTGATATTACTCAAAATAAATACGAAGATGCGGAAAAAAAACTGAAGGATGTGATGCTTCGTGGTCGTACTCCTGCGATTAATCAAGTAGCGCGTTTGCGTTTAGCTCGTTTAGAAATGCAAATGGATCAGGGTAATAACGCGTTGAAAACGCTTGAGCATGTTGATGACAAGGCCTACTTGCCTATGATTTCTTCTGAGCGTGGGGATGCTTATGCCCAGTTAAAGAAAAATAATGAAGCGCGCGAAGCTTATCAACAAGCTTTAGTGAATATTCCTGAAGAAGCTATTTTACATTCTTTAGTCGTGATGAAACTTAATAATTTATCGGCTTAATGCTATGACCTCTTTTATTAAAAAAGTTAGTGTGGTTTTTTTGCTCACTGGAATTCTCAGTGCTTGCTCTATTTTTAGTCCTTATGGTACGAGTAATATTCCTGATCCTGCACCATTGCCTACCTATAAAGCAAAAATAACACCACAAGAAATTTGGCATCATGAAGCGGGTGTTGCAAGCCGTGGAGATTATCTGTTATTAACGCCTACAATCAGTAACAATGTTATTTATACTATCGATATCAATGGGCATTTTTATGCCACCTCTGCGACTAATGGTTCTTCTTTATGGGATAAGACTTTTGAGAATGCTGGAAAAAGTGGTGTAGCGGCCGATGCTAATCAGTTGGCAATTGTGGATAGTAAAGGGGTTCTGAGAGTCTTCTCAACCGCAAATGGAAAAGATCTATGGCATGCGACTGCATCAACGCAAGCATTAGCGGCTCCTACCTTTACACCAAATTTATTGCTTGTTAAAACTATTGATGGAACTGTGACGGCGTTTGATCGACAAAATGGGCAGCAAGTGTGGCAATATGAACATTTGGTACCTTCCTTAATGCTGCATGCAAGCAGTAAAGTTTTGGTGCAAGGAGATCGTGCTTTTGTTGGTTTTTCGGATGGCAAAGTGGTTGCACTCAATTTAAAAAATGGTGAAGAAATTTGGAGTATTCAAGCGGCTGAAGCACATGGGGTCGCGGAAATTCAACGTCTTATTGATATTGACGCAGATTTGGTTTTAGCAAATGGCAAATTATTTGTGGCGACTTATCAAGGCGCATTGGTTGCGATTAATCCTAACACCGGAAAAATCGTATGGCAACAACCTAACTCGATTTATGCCAATTTAGCTGCGGATGAGGTTAATGTATACGCTATGCAAGCGGATGGTACTATTACCGCCTATGATGAATTGCAGGGCCATCAACGCTGGCAACAAAAAACCTATGCGTGGCGCTTCTTAAGTGGCGCGATTATTTTTAATCAACAATTAATTTTTGGTGACATGGAAGGCTATGTGCACTTTCTTAATCCTACCAATGGCGAACCCATGGGGTGCTTTTTGCTAATGAAAAATATCAGCATCATCAATGCACCCCTGCCGTGTGGAAATAATGTGGTTTGTGTCATGGATACGAATGGCCGAATGGCGGCCATTCGATAGTTAAACAAACAACCGCTCTTCCCCTTCTCCAAATGCATTACTTACACAGCGCCCACAAATTTGAGGATGTGCAAGATGATGTCCCACATCTTCTACGCGATTCCAGCAACGAGCACATTTTAAAGCATCCGAAAGAGGGATGATTTCAAAGCTGAGCGTGAGTTTGTTGTCATTTGCTAAAATACATTCTTGAATGGGTAGCTGAGAAGGTAATTTTGGGCTGATTTTTATTTCAGCGCCTGAGGCGATGAAAAGAAATTTTAATTCTTCTCCTAGTTTTTGCGCGGCTTCGCTTAAGCTACTTTCGTTTTGACAGTGCACAATGACCTTGGCTTCTAAACCGGCGCCAATTAAACCATTATTCCGGGCGGTTTCCAGAGCTTTATTCACCATAGCGCGTAAGGTGAATAAATTTTGCCAATCATCCAGGGTTAAAGATTTTTGTGTGGTTGCAGCGGTAAGCGTTGTTTCAGTCGGGAAACTTTTATACCAGGTAGTCAAAAATACGCTATCTGTAAGTTGATTGCCTGGAATAGATTGCCAAATTTCTTCTGCAGTAAAACTTAAAATGGGCGCTAACCAACGCGTTAAAGCATGCAGTATGTGGAACATTGCGCTTTGAGCGGCTCGGCGAGGGGTGCCGTCTTTTTTGGCAGTGTACTGACGATCTTTAATAACATCTAAATATAGCCCCCCTAAAACATTCACGCAGAAATTATGCACTTCATGGTAAACTTGATGAAACTCAAAGCGTTCATAACATTCGATGACGCGTGTTTGTAAAAGCATACATTGTTGAACCACCCACACATCAAGTGCTAGCCATTGTCCTGCTGGTAATAAATCTTTTGCGGGATTAAAATCGTGTAAGTTCGCAAGTAAATAACGCGCCGTATTCCGAATACGGCGATAAGCATCCGCCATGCGTTTAAATATTTCTTCCGAAACAGTAATTTCGGCGCGATAATTTGTGGAGGCAACCCACAAGCGCAAAATATCGGCGCCAAGGGAGTTGATGATTTTTTCGGGGGCTAATACATTGCCTAAAGATTTTGACATTTTGTGGCCGTTCCCATCCACTGTGAATCCGTGCGTCGTGACTGTGCGAAAGGGAGCAACACCATGCATAGCTACTGATGTCATTAAAGCAGAATTAAACCATCCACGATGTTGATCAGAGCCTTCTAAGTAAAGATCAGCAGGAAAATGTAACTCGGGCCATTGACCAGAGCTTAACACCGCATAATGCGAGACACCAGAGTCAAACCACACATCTAAGGTGTCTTTAATTTTTTCGTAATGTGGGGCATCTTCACCAAGCCAATCGCTGGTTTCACTATTAAACCAAGCTTCTATGCCATTTTTTTCTACTGTATCGGCAATACGTGTTAATAAATTTTGTGTGTCGGGATGGAGAGCTTGGGTTTGTTTATGGACGAAAAGTGGAATAGGAACGCCCCAAGTACGTTGCCTTGAGATACACCAATCCGGGCGATCTGAGATCATTTTTTCAATACGTGCTTCCCCCCATTCAGGAATCCATTGTACTTGTTTAATTTGGTTCAATGCTTGTACTCGTAAATTTTTTTGTTCCATGCTGATAAACCATTGGGGCGTTGCACGAAAAACCACAGGTGTTTTGTGGCGCCAGCAATGAGGATAGCTGTGTAATAATTTTTCTTGGTGCAATAATTTTTGGTTTTGTTGTAGTGTAGTTAAAATAATGTCATTGGCTTTTAATAAATGGACTCCACCTACTAAGGGGATATTTTCGTGAAAGCAGCCGTTATCTAATACGGGATTATGGACCGGCAAGCCATAAGTCAAACCTACTTGATAATCTTCTTGGCCATGAGCCGGTGCTGTATGAACGGCGCCAGTGCCCGTTTCGGTGGTAACGTGTATCCCTAAAACGATGGGTACTTTTTTATCTAAAAAAGGATGCTTGAGCTCGATCCCTTCAAAACTTTTTCCAAAGGTAGTGCATAAAACGACATAGTCATCGGGTTTTATATGCTCATTTTGTAGGGCGCTGGATGCAGAATAACGGTTTTTGATGCTATCTATTAAGTTGCTTGCAACGATAAAAATTCTGTTTTGTTGTTGAGAATAGAGTAGGCTATATTCAATCTCAGGCCCAAGAGCTACTGCTTCATTTGCAGGCAGTGTCCAAGGAGTGGTTGTCCAAATAGGGAAAGTCACGGTGTGAGTATTTGGGAGCACGTTTGAATTTATTTGATCGGCAAATCGTTTTTTAAAACTTTCCACATTTACTACATCAAAGGCTACATCAATGGCAGGAGAAGTTTTATCTTGATACTCAATTTCAGCCTCTGCCAGTGAAGACCCACAATCTAAGCACCAATACACTGGTTTTGAGCCTTTGAGTAAATGCCCGTTGGCGATAATTTTGGCTAAAGCCCTAATGATATTAGCTTCGTAGCGGAAGCTCATGGTTAAGTAAGGACGTTCCCAATCGCCAAATACACCTAAACGTTGGAAGCTTTCACTCTGGGAGGCAATTTGACTTTCCGCATATTCCCTACAGGCTTTTCTAAAAGCATTCACATCTAATTTTTGGCCTGGTTTACCGTGTTTTTTCTCAACATTTAACTCAATAGGGAGGCCGTGACAATCCCACCCCGGTACAAAAGGTGCATCAAAGCCTTCGAAGCCTTTTGCTTTCACAATGATATCTTTTAAGATTCGATTTAATGCGTGTCCTAAATGGATGCTGCCATTGGCGTACAATGGTCCATCGTGCAAAATAAATTTTGGTGCCCCTTTACGTGCTTCGCGTAGCTTATGATAAATTTTTTTCTCTTGCCAGTCTTTAAGCATCGCGGGTTCTCGTTGTGCAAGATTAGCTTTCATTGCAAAAGAGGTTTCGGGTAAGTGGAGGGTGGATTTGTAGTCGGTCATTTTTTATATCCTAGGGAAGTTCTCGATGAGCGTGCCAATTTGCAATTCAATTGACAAATTGTACAACAAATTCATAATAAAAACCTTTTCTTTTTAAAAAATGAGTAAAAAATGCTTAAAGGTATTTTGGCATCCCACCTTGAACAATTAGCAACAAAATTTCCAATACTTGCTATTTTGCAAAAAATACGTTGTTATAACCCAGCATCTTCAAGTACGATGGGTATAGATTTCGTCACCCATTGGCATTTCCATGGCATTTTATCGAATCCAATTTTCAAGTTTAAGCTTTGGTATGCGATTAAACTCTTTGAGGTTATTTGTTATTAACGTAGAATTAAGATTCTAAGCAGCAATCACTGACCGCGCTTCATAGAAAAATGCTATCATTTCCCTTCACTAAAAACTTTTCTAAGGACTTTCATGAGTATGGCCAAAAAAATTTTTCAATTATTTTTCATGGTAGTGTTAATGAGCATCTCTACCCTCAGCTTCGCGGATTCGACTCCCACCTCACAGTTGATTCAACATTTGTCGCAATATCAACAAACGCAAGGAAGTTTTGTGCAACAGATTTTGGACGATAAAGGGGCTTTGGTACAAGAAACGCGTGGGGTATTTGCGTTGAATCGCTCGCTTAGCGGGCAACAAACAGGGCAGTTTCGTTGGCAAACGTTAAAGCCGATGACGCAATTGTTAATAGCAGATGGGCAGAAAATTTATTTTTATGATCCTGCTTTGCAACAAGTGACGATACAAAAACAACAAACCATGGCGATGAAAAATTCACCCGCTATGTTGCTTTCAGGTAGTCTTGATCAAATCAGTGCTAATTATAACGTCAGCTTATTTTCCGCGACAGGAGCTGAAATTTTCACATTGATGCCGAAGAGGCCCACATTTTTTCATTCGTTGAAAATCCAATTTAATCAAGAAGGCAATAAATTTGTGTTGGCGCAAATGACGGTGATCGATAGTTTAGATCAGATGACGCATATTCGTTTTTCGGAATTGAGAGAAGGCGTGAATCCTTCTTTATTTACGTTCTCAATTCCCAAAGGGACTGATATTATTCATGCATAAGCCACATCGTCTCTTGTATTTGGATGCGCAAGCTTTAACGCATAATTTGCAACGCGTTCGCGATTATGCGCCGCACGCAAAAATTTTAGCGATGGTGAAAGCCAATGCTTATGGTCATGGTTTACTTTGGGTGGCCGAAGTCCTGACGGCGGCAAACGTAGATGCCTTAGGTGTTGCTGTGTTGGAGGAAGCCATACGGTTGCGCGAAGCAGGTATTAAAGGTCAAATTGTATTAGCTGATGGGGTGCAAAGCTTGGTGGAATTACAAGAAGCTCAAGCTTTGGGTGTGACTATTGTGTTGCACAAAAAAGAAGACCTGGTATGGGTTGAGCAATTGACAGGTGCAATGCCGCTTTCAGTATGGTTAAAAGTGGATACCGGAATGCGTCGTCTGGGGTTTGGCCCTTACGAAATCCCTCGTATTTATCATCAACTAATGGCGTCAAATAGAGTGACGAAGCCTATTACGCTGATGACACATTTTTCGGATGCAGATGATTTAACGAAAACGAAAACTCAAGAGCAGACGGTATTGTTCAATCAAGTACATCAAGAACTGCCAGGCGCTCCTTTAAAAAGTTTGGCGAATTCAGCGGCAATTATGGCGCATCCAGAAACACATGGACATTGGGTTCGTCCTGGTATTATGTTGTATGGAGCTTCTCCTTTTTCTGATAAATTAGGGCGTGATTTTGATTTGCAAGCGGTGATGACAGTTCAATCCACATTAATTGCCATTCATGATTATCCTGCCGGCAGTAAATTAGGTTATGGGGAGTTTTATACTTGCCCTAAAAATATGCGTGTTGGTATGGTGGCTTTTGGTTATGGGGATGGTTATCCTCGTATGATTCAAAATAGTTCAGTGCTTATTGATGGCAAAATCACTCCCATCATTGCGCGTGTTTCTATGGATATGCTACAAGTGGATCTTAGCGATATCCCAAATGCTTTCATTGGCCAAACCGTGACTTTATGGGGAAAAGATCATCCGATCGAGTGGGTGGCGCAGGCAGCCGGTACAATTTCTTATGAAATTTTTTGTCATTTGCAACAGACGAGATTAACGAAGAGCTGTTTCTAGGGAGAGGTTCTAGTACATTAAGAGGAGAGTAAATTTTCAACATGACCATACCTATCACTCATATTGCGTCCGCCTTAGGCCTTAACGAAGAGGATTATGAATTACATGGGCGCTATAAAGCAAAACTAAATTTACATTTGCTTGAAAAAAATCAACATCGCCCGAAAGGGAAATATATTCTCGTGACCGCTATTACTCCGACGGCATTTGGCGAAGGAAAAACCACCACGACGATTGGGCTTGGGATGGCGTTAAATCGACTGGGTAAGCGCGCGATTGTGACATTGCGTCAAAGTTCAATGGGGCCAACTTTTGGCATCAAAGGGGCTGGCGCAGGTGGAGGTAAAGCACGTATTGAACCTTTTTCGCAAAGTATTCTGCATGTAACGGGCGATATTCATGCCATTACGCAAGCGCATAATCAAATGGCGGCGCAGTTAGACAATAATCTTTATCATGGTAATCAACTCCATATTAACTTAGATAATATTCCTTTTAAGCGTGTGTTAGATGTGAATGATCGCAGTTTACGACATATCAAAATTGAAGCAGGCAAATATCATCGTGAAAGCGGTTTTGAAATTTCTGCTGCAAGTGAATTGATGGCGATTTTAGCATTGCTAAAAGGGAATTCCATACGTGAAGTCATTCGTGATTTACATGAGCGTTTGGATAAAATTATTTTAGCGTATGATCAAAGCCATCAGCCGATTACGGCGCAAAAATTAAAAGCCAGTGGAGCTGCTTCAGTGATTATGCATGAAGCACTAGCACCCAGCTTGATGCAGACATCGGAAGGAACACCTGCTATTTTACATGCGGGTCCTTTTGCGAATATTGCGCATGGATGCTCTTCTATTTTGGCTGACCAAATGGCGCTTCCTTTAGCTGATTACGTGATCACAGAAGCAGGCTTTGCTGCTGATATGGGCGCTGAAAAATTTTTTGATATCAAATGTCGGGTGAGCGAGCTTGCACCAAATGTGGTGGTGCTAGTGGCGACTATCCGTGCACTAAAATCTCATGGAGGAGTAAGTGATCGCGCGCAAGTAGTTCAAAAAAACTCAAAGGCTTTGCTCTTGGGCGCAAAGAATTTAAAGCAGCATATTAAAAATTTAGCACAATTTGGTATTCCCGTGGTGGTCGCCTTGAACCGTTTTTTAGAAGATCAAGAAGAAGAAATAGCTTTAGTGAAAGAAATGGCATTAGCTGCTGGAGCTTTGGATTGTGTGATGCACCAAGCTTTCAGTGAGGGAAGCGTTGGTGCAATGGCCTTGGCAGAAGCTGTGATGCAAGCTTCTACACAACCATCGCACTTAAAATTATTGTATGAAAATCATTTGCCGCTGGTAGATAAAATTCGTTGTCTTGCGCAAAAAATGTATCAAGCGCAAGATATTGAGTTAAGTGAAAAAGCTGTGCAACAACTTGAGCGTTTTACCGATTTGGGTTATGGGCATCTTCCGATTTGCATGGCGAAAACTCATTTAAGTATCAGTCATGATCCAGCCTTAAAAGGTGCGCCACGTGATTATATTTTTCCAATACGTGAAGTGCTTTTAAGTGCAGGTGCTGGTTTTGTTTACTGTTTGGCAGGAAGTGTGGTAACGATGCCTGGTTTAAATAAAATACCCAATGCAGATGCTTTTTATTTGGAAGAAAGTGGAGAGATTCAAGGGTTATTTTAAAATCTTGGGGTTACGCTATGTTAGCTCACTATTCTGTTGTTATATTGTTATTTCTCACCACAGTGGCTACGGTTGCTGGTTTTATTGATACATTAGCAGGTGGTGGGGGATTATTGAATCTCCCTGCGTTATTGTTTGCTGGGATTAGTCCTACTTTTGCATTTGGAACTTTGCGACTGCAAACTATTTTTGCAGAGTTTTCTGCAAGCTTACATTTTTTTCGTTATGGAGAAATTAGTTTTCGCCCCATTGGCTTCGCGTTACCCATTATTTTTATAGCGGCAGCGAGCGGAACGATTGCTTTACACTATATGCCACAGCTGTGGCTTCAAAAAGCAATTCCTTTTTTATTATTGCTTGTCTTTATATGGTTTTTGTTGATGCGTTTGCCACAACAGGAACTAGCTAAAGATGATCATACGATGAGCAAAAAATTTGCTTGCTTATCTAGTCCATTGATTGGTTTTTACAATGGGTTCTTTGGCCCTGGAACTGGCAGTATTTGGATGATCAGTTTAATGAGTGGTCTCCGATGGAATCTTCGTCTTGCCACCATGTATGCGAAGCCTCTCAACCTTGTGGGGAATATAGGTTCTTTAGCAGTATTTTTAATTATAGGTAAAGTGGCGTTTATTCCTGGAGTTTGCATGGCAGTCGGCGCTTTTATTGGTGGTCGTTTGGGAGCACATATGGTGATATACAAAGGACTCAAATGGTTGAGGATAGTTTTTATTTTGTTAATGTTATTTGCTATTATGGGAACTTTTTATAAATATTATTATCTATGAGTCACGTTCATCAAGCAGTCATCGAAGCGCAGCACCTCACAGTGGGTTACAAAAAACAAGCGATTGTCAGCGATTTTTCAGCGCAAATTTATTCTGGCGAATTTGTGGTGGTTTTAGGTCCTAATGGAGCTGGCAAAAGTACTTTGTTAAAAACACTGCTCGGCTCGATCCCGCCATTGAAAGGTTTGTTAAAAGTTTTAAACCACGATCCTCATCAAGATTGTGTGGGTATTGGGTATATGCCTCAATTATTAATGCAGTCAGAGCTAAGTCATCTGAATGCTTTTACTTTATTAAGCGCAGCAGCACAAGCGCATCAATGGGGTTTGCCGCATTTGTCTACCACACAAGCGGAGGAAATTCGCATTGCTTTAGAGCAAGTGGAAGCTTTAGATTTTGCACACAAAGCCTTTGGTGATTGTTCAGGCGGCCAGCAGCGGCGCGTGATGTTAGCGCAAGCATTGCTGAGTCAACCTAAAGTTTTATTGTTGGATGAACCTTTAGCAAATTTAGATTTTCGGCAGCAAGAAAAATTTATTGAAATTTTAAGTCGATTGAAGCGTGAAAATCATGTAACGATTTTATTAACTACTCATGATATTAATCCTTTTATTCAAGTGATGACGCGCGTGCTTTATTTGGCTAAAGGTCATGCGCTCTTGGGAGATATTCACAGTGTGTTAAATAGCAAAAAACTATCTGAGCTTTATCAAACGTCCATGGAAGTGATTCATTATGACGATCGATATTTTGTAGTGCAAAAGGAGGGGGGCTAAACGTATGTCTTCTATTGCGAGTTTATATTTGTTGACACAGTATGATTTTATGCGCAATGCTTTTTTAGCAGGTACTATTGTGGCAGTGTTAGCTGGCGTCGTGGGTTATTTTGTGGTCTTAAAGCGTTTAAGTTTTACCTCACATGCCTTAAGCCATATTGGTTTTGCAGGTGCATGTGGTGCTGGATTAGTGGGATTGTCTTTAATGATGGGCCAGCTTGCTTTAACGGTGATGGCGGCGATTCTAATGGTGGCATTAGGGGAGCGTACCCAGCGCAATGAGAATAGCATTGGCGTTATTTTGGCATTTTCTTTAGGCTTGGGAAGCTTGTTTCTTTATTTATACAATCATTATGCGGGTAGTATCAATCGAATTTTATTTGGCAGTTTAATTAGCGTGAGTGATACGGATCTTAAACAAATGGGAGTGCTTAGCGCTTTAAGTATTGTCGCGATTTTTGCTTTAGCGCGTCCTTTGTGGGTGAGCGCTTTATTGCCAGAACTTTCTGCGGCGCGTGGCTTACCCATTCGTCGTTTGCAATATGGTTTTTTCATTTTATTAGCCATCGCAATTACTTTAACGAGTCAAGCGGTCGGGATTTTATTAGTTTTTACTTTATTGATTGGGCCTCCTGCCATTGCGATAAAATGCTCTCAAGGTTTTTGGAGTGGCATGGGGTTGTCGGTGTTATTAAATTTACTGATCATGTGGGTAGGATTAGTGGTGTCTGCTCTCACCAACTGGCCACTGAGCTTTTGGATCAGTGGCATTGTGTTGGGGTGTTATTTGATGGGATTATTGGGTGAACGCTCCTGGACCTTTCCGCGCTGGTTCTCCTGAATCTATTTCGGAAGGTACCGATGTTTTTGCTTGAGAAGAGTTGG
The DNA here is from genome assembly GCA_964471475.1 of uncultured Gammaproteobacteria bacterium. Classification (GTDB taxonomy): domain Bacteria; phylum Pseudomonadota; class Gammaproteobacteria; order CAISUE01; family CAISUE01; genus JAJNBD01. Next base: position 19,759 of record CAYYFQ010000001.1, on the reverse strand, counting down.
ATTTGTATAGAGAGCCTGTTGGTAACAAGTTGCTATCGTAAGCGCGTAATTTTTCTTTAAGCTTTTCAGGGTTCGTGGCAAGCTCTTGTAGTTCTTCTATTGTTGGACTGGTGAAGCCTGAATGAGCGTCTGTGATGCGGGCGAACAGGGCAGTTGCGACCGTCATTGCCATCGAGGTATCAAGTTGTTTCTGTGAATTGCCTCTCTTGTGGGGCAGGGATACTTGCTTTGTTTCAGTGACAAGACTTGTTAATAAGGTAGGTCGCATGATTAACAGAGGCACTAGAATTCTGATGTCGAGTTTATTTAAAAATATATGGAGATTACTTTTGTCATCTTCTCTCTGAAGCGCTGCGAAAGGGTTATAAAGAAAACCGAATCGTGCCCATACCCATGTTGAATTTGGGTTACAAAATGCTAAAAAAGCGTCTATTTGCTTTGGCTCATTAGCATCAGCAATGGATTGTGCGATCTGCGTTAACATTCTTTGTGCTTCCTTTGCACTCATCGTGGCTAATGCTTTGCGAATATCGTATTTTTCTTTTAAACGCGATGGATTAAAAGATAAAATTAAAGCCGGCGTAGTTTGGAGGTCTGCTAATTTAATAGGAGTGCGAGAGTTTTTTTTGCTAGCATTTAGGGAAAATATGGGGAAAAACTCACGGCGACTACCACTTGAAATGCTTGATGGGCTGGACAATGGAGGTTGCATGGAAGAAAAGGTAGAAGCCTTGCGTGCATTTTGTATGTTGTTTAAAAAGTGTGAATGAGTTGAGAGGGAGTCTTGTGGTAAGAATATCTTATCAAGCCGCTCAATTCCAGGCGGATCAATTGCAAGAAGTATTTCTTGCAAATCCCCCATCTCTAATCGATTAACTAATGTAGGCAGTATGTTTTTTTCAAGTAACTTCTTTTCGATCTCTGTACTTTCGCCCGTCTCATCTTTAATTAAAATGAGAAGGAACTCTTTTAAATAATGCTGATAAAGAATAAATTGAGCGCGATAAATTTGTTGTAGTATTTTGTCATCAGAGAGGGGAAGATCAGCCAATGATAGAGGGTCGTGTAGAGCGATATTGAGGCTCTCTAATTGTTGTGCTTCACGAGTCAAATCTACTGCTATTTCGCGTTTGCCTTCAATTTTCTTAGATAGATTGGCTTCAGATTTCAAGCGGATGGATTTATCTTGTAATCTTTCAAGTCGAGTCAAAAGGTCAAAAAGTGACCACAAGGTTATCTTCAATTCTGCAGATAATAGGCGTTTCTCACCTGTTGCTATCTTATTTACCATATAACTAACCCCTTTTTTTAGGTTGCTTCTGTTTTCCATGTCCTGAGACTAAAAAGCTTATTTTTATTAACATGTTATTTTATTTGTTATTTTTATGATGAGTGCATCATAGCATGTTTTAGAAGAAAAAACCTTAACCTAATATTAATCTCTGCACTGGACAAAAAATCTCTGAAGCTGTCATCATCCGCGATTTATTCGCGGGATCCAAAAAGTTGAAACCTTGGGCCCCGCGAATAAATCGCGGGGCGACAGCGTTTTTAACAAGCTTTTTCAAGTAGCTTTTAAATTTTTGTCCAGTGCAGAGGGTGACTAGTTACTTTCGAGAGGCCCTTAACGCTTTCTTAAGCTTTCGTTGCGTACAATGCAACTATACTACTATAATGATAGAATGATAATAATAATAAGAATACATCGTGTGGCCTGTACTTAATCTTAATACTATCAAAAGTCCTGAGGATGTTCGTGCTATTCGCGTTTTGCCGAGAGCAGCAGATGCGAGCGTAGTAGCACAAGCCGTTACCTTCATTACAGAATTAGTTTCACTACAACTGACCTCTGATAACTTGGATGTGTTGCTGGATATCATTGCGCATGTTTTTCAACATCGTCCTGAAGAGATGTATGCTTTACTAACTTCAACGGTGATCTCACTTGAGGGCGGAGGCCTGACTTTTTTTGGAATTATGATTCATTATGGTAATGAAAATAATTTTTTAAAATGGTTGGAATATCTTCCAGCGCGATCTCACCACCATCAACCCCCTTCTCACGGACATCAATCCTGTGAAAACTGGTTGGAGAATTTTAATAAGACGCTAGATTTCGATCTATCCATGATTTTTAAATTGGGCGAATGGTATGTTTTGGCTGAGCCGGCTCATTTAAACGCTGTGATGCAAAACCTACTAAGAGCAGTCAGTGCATCTTTCTTAGCCTATCAGAAAAATTGGTGTCAAGCAGACTTAGAGGAGATGGCAGAAAGGCTACCGCTTCCCGTTCTGTCAAAATTAACAGGGTGTTATCTTGATGCAGAATTGTATAGAGAAGTCCCTTCTTCTTGGTTAGTACGTTTATCGGAGAGACACCAAGAACCACCTCCGTGGCAAAGAGAGTTAATGAAAACTTTGAAAAAGGATTTGCTCAAAACACTACCGTTTAATATAAGTGTAGATTATGTGGAAGAGGATCAATTTTTTAATACTTGGTTGGATGCGGTTTTCACCATTACGTACAAAGAACAACATTTAAAGTTTGGTGTGGAATGTGATGGCGAAGACTATCATCAATATCTGAAAAAAGATAAAGAACGTGATCATCATGTAAAAAAAGCAAGAAAGCTGGATACGTTTCGTTTTAAATATAAACGAGTTAGGGAGCCGATCGATGAAAGAGAAAATCAACGAAACTATGTGAAAAATTTAGAAAAATTATGCAAGTTTATAAAAGAGTCTTTCGGTCTTGTATCAGAAACTCCAGTTGAACAAAGTAGTGCGAGCACTTCTGGAGCCGCAGCGCTCTCACGCATCAAACTGGAGAAACCTTCGGGCTCAAGCGATAAAGTGACTTTAGCTCCTTCTGTGATTAAATCACCTTCAGAACCACCTGCTGCACCTGCAAGTGAATCATCTCCAAAACCACCAGCTCCAGATGTGATTGAATCAGCTCGAGAAGAACCCGGAGCCTCCCCTTCATTTAGTAATGAAAAAACATTACGAAGAAAAAAAAAGCACCCACCGAAAAAAAATAAATCACCTAAGCCCGCGCAAAGCCCTTCTGCTGCTTCTTCTGGGTCACATACACCCATTGTTTCATCGGTGGCAATACATTCACCCAATGATAGAGAAGGTGTTATAGAACCTAGAGCCTTGAAGGATATCCTTCAGAAATTCAGTCGATTAGTGAGAAATTATAAATCGGACGCAATAGTAGAATTCTATGAGAGGATGGATCCTGAAGTTTTAAGGGGAATACAAAAAGACTTATGGAATAAATTATGTGAGATTGTAGAGGGCGAAAATACGACGCCATTTTTTGAAAAATTTTTATCTGTATGTGCGGCAGAAATTGTTAAGGTATTTCCGGTTCCCTCTGATTTTCCTAATTTTACCAAAGCACTTATTAAATCGATATTTGAAATGCAAGACAAAAGCAAAATTCTTTTGGAAAAATTTTTTGATTTTGCGCGAAAAGCAGATGTAGTTTCCATGATGGAAAAATTTACAGAGGGTTTTTTTGATTTAAAAAATTCTTCGAATAGAGAAGAAAAACATGTTTTTGAGAATTTGTTAGGGGACGTATACGGCATAGCGCGTACTAATCCTGAAAGAAATCTTTTTCACTATGTGATGGGATGTATATGGGAGAACGTTGGAATACAGCATAAGAATCGCTGGGCGGAGTGCGTGTTTACACCCATGAAGGCATCTCCTTATAGGCTAAGTATTTTTTTTATGTTGGCTGAAGAAGATGCAGGTTACAGCGGTAACAGAAATTGCTTCTACCACCCTGATACTAAAAAATTAATTGTAGAATTACTCGAGTTCGTAAACACTCCACATGGTCAAAATGCCAGAAGGGTGTTGATAGAATCCTTAAATGTTCAACAAACACATTATAAAATAGCAACTGATGACGAATACTTATCCTTGTTTTCAGCCATGCTTTACAGTAATGCAGATTTAGTAGCTACTGATTTTACTGTGGCTTCCACTTTTGTGCACACTATCGTAGGAAGCGCAGAAGCAACAGCAGACAGAGAGAAAGGTATTCAATATTGTGATCTAAGCTTAAAGAAATTGTGCAGACTTAATTTTTTATTATTTGTGCATTTACTTTATTGGGAATTAGTAGATCGACGTTCTACTCATGCGATTATCACTGGTTTCATGAGAGGAGAGTTTACGGTTGATTTATCTATGCGCCCTCCCAACCATCAAATAATTTATGATGCACTCTTAGGATTGTTCAGGGGGCATCATGAGGATGCTCTGAGAGAGTTACACACAAGTTTATTAGCTGTGAAAGACTCAGAAACTAGTCTCGAATTAAAAGGAATGGTAAACAAAATCATAGCGTATATTGAAACAAAATTACCGATACCAGAACCAGATATTATCTCCTATGAAGCGTTGGTTGCAGCCAACTTTCCTCGTGCGGTGTTTGTAGAGCCTGCACCAAGTTCTCCTTCGACGCTTTGCGTTTCAGCCCCCTCTCCCACAAGGGAAGAGGAGAGTATAACCAATCATTATTTTCTGGAAACCTGAGATGGTTCTGGCATATGCAGGCGGTCGAATCGATAAATCTTCTTGGAATCAACGGGGTGATGAGGAGTCATCACAAATTTATAATTGCCGCGGCCGGTAGATTCTACATAATCACGTAACGCAGGATTAGTGTTACTGTCATGATCAAATCTATGTAAATCTTGGAGCGTTGGGAAAATAATTTTTTTCTCTTGCATCGCGTTAGTATCTTTAAAAACTTCGCGTCCTGTTTTGCCTTGTCTTATGATAGCAGGAGTAATCCCCTTGATGTTTCCATGATAGTCATTGATTATTTGTGTATAAGAGGTGATGGCTTCTGGGCTTGCCGCATGATAATAATCATCCCCCACTTTTACGAGTGAACCTGTGGGAAGTTCGTTTAAGCTTTGCTCGCTAGGAGCAATATCTATTCGGGTAATTTCAGGTTGGCTGAAAGTTGTATCCAAAGAAGTGGCAAAGCTTAAGCAAGGAAGAGTCGTAAAAAGAGCAAATATAGCAAGTGATTTAAAAGTTTTCATGAAAAAAGTTCCTTTTTTGAGAAAATGATACGGTGGCATTATAGCTCATCGCTAATTGGCTGTCATTTAATGTTACAATGCCCGCATCTTATATTTTATCCATCTTTATGTTTCCTCCAGTCAGTTTTGAATTTTTCCCGCCTAAAAGTGCTGACGATTTAGTAAAATTGCATGTGAATATCGAAGCCTTAACAGCATTTCACCCTCGTTATTTTTCCGTCACGCATGGTGCTGGAGGCCGTACACAGCAGTTTACCCATGAGACAGTTTTTTCTTTGCAAAATAAGCACCCTGTGCCAATTGCCCCCCACTTAACTTGCTTGGGTTTGCAACGTGAGCAAATAGCAGCACAGTTAGAAGGGTATCGGGCAAAAAACATTCATCATTTGGTCGCTCTCCGCGGCGACTTACCGATTGATTCTACCGTCGAGAGCGATTTCAAATTTGCGATAGAACTGATTGAATTTGTCCGCGCGACTACCGGAAAATATTTTCACATCCATGTCGCAGGTTACCCAGAACCGCACCCTCAAGCTGAAAGTTTAACGCACGATATACATTTTTTACAGCAAAAAGTAGCCGCCGGAGCAGATAATGTTATTACGCAATATTTTTACAATCCTGATGCTTATTTTTATTTTGTGGAGCGCTGTGATAAAAAGGGTATCCGTGTCCCCATTGTGCCTGGCATCATGCCTATTACAAATTTTAAAAATTTGCAAAGATTTTCTAAAATGTGTGGCGCTGAAATTCCTTTGTGGCTTTTAAAAAATTTAGAAAGTTATGGAGAAGATGTGGAATCTTTGCAATCTTTTGGTGTGGATGTGGTGACAAGGTTATGTGAAACCTTGCTCCGTGGTGGGGCTCCTGCATTACATTTTTACACCTTAAACCAAGCAAAACCTAGCGTACGGATTCTTGAAAACCTTTCGTAGTAAATAATCTTCGTGTGGGGCAAAAATTGTTAGATGTGTTTGAGGGGCAACGCTGTAGCGGGGTCTACGCATGCATCTTGTCCTACCAGTGTAGACCCTGATCATCAAGCGGCACCCTCAATACCGCAATACCGAAGCTAACCATTTTTCCACCACACTCAATTCCATATTTTTACGTTTTGCGTAATCAATGATTTGATCTTTTTCTAATTTGCCAGTGCCGAAATAACGTGCTTCAGGATGCGAAAAATAAAAACCGCAAATAGAAGCACCTGGCCACATCGCAAGACTTTCGGTAAGCTCGATACCAGTAAGTTCAGTGGCATTCAATAACTCAAAAATTATTTTTTTATCAGTATGATCTGGACACGCCGGGTAGCCTGGTGCAGGGCGTATCCCTTGGTAATGCTCTTCAATTAATGCCTCATTATTCAACAACTCCTGAGGGGCATAAGCCCAATATTTTTTACGGACTTCTTCATGTAAAAATTCGGCAAAGGCTTCGGCTAATCGATCTGCCAATGCTTTGAGCATCAGACTGTTATAGCTATCTTGTTTAGCGTCAAAAGCACTTGCCATTTCGTCACAATTTAAGCCTGCTGTTACAGCGAATAAACCTAAATAATCTTTTTTGTGCGAATTTTTTGGTGCAATAAAATCTGCCAGGCTTAAATTAGGTTTTTCAGCGCGTGGCGACATTTGTTGGCGCAAACAATGAAATTGTGCGATGATTTTATGGCGTGTTTCATCGGCATAAATCTCAATCGTATCATCATCCACGGTATTCGCAGGATAAAACCCAAACACTCCGCGAGCTTGCAATAGTTGTTCATCCAAAATTTTTTGAAGCATCGATTGAGCGTCTTCAAATAATTGTGTGGCAGCTTCTCCTACGATATCATCTGTTAAAATGCGTGGATATTTTCCTGCTAATCCCCATGATTTAAAAAAAGGCGTCCAGTCGATATAGGGAAGGAGTTGGGTTAAATTTAAATGATTAAGTGCTCTAATACCTAACCATGTGGGTGCTGGAGGTTCATACATTTCCCAGTTAATATTTAATTTATTTGCGCGCGCTGCCGTAATAGGGCATGAGGGCGCTAGTGATTTTTTTTGATGATAAGCTTCAGTGAGTCTCGCATAGTCGGTTTGCATTTCTTCCCAATAACCTTCTCGTAAAGACGAATTTAATAAGTGCGTGACCACATTGACTACGCGCGACGCATCTTTAACATATACGACAGGGTGCTTGTAGTGTGGTGCAATTTTTACGGCGGTATGCATTTTGGAAGTAGTTGCGCCTCCAATTAACAGTGGGAGATTAAAAGATTGGCGTTCCATTTCGCTAGCTATATGTTCCATTTCATCTAAAGATGGTGTGATTAATCCACTTAAACCAATAAAATCAGCTTCATACTCCTTGGCGCTTGCTAAAATTTTTTGACAAGGTACCATCACGCCTAAATCAATCACTTCATAATTATTACATTGCAACACAACAGCTACAATATTTTTACCAATATCATGCACATCGCCTTTTACAGTGGCTAAAATAATTTTTCCTTTTACTTTTTGACTACGGCCATCTTGGCAGGCTTCAATGAAAGGAATGAGATAAGCAACTGCTTGTTTCATGACTCGAGCACTTTTCACGACTTGTGGTAAAAACATTTTGCCGCTCCCAAATAAATCACCCACCACATTCATGCCATCCATTAAAGGGCCTTCAATGACTTCAAGAGGATGCTTCACTTGTAAACGTACCGCCTCGGTGTCTTCCACAATAAACGTGTTAATGCCGCTCACTAGAGCATGCGTTAAACGTTCGACAGGTGATTTTTCACGCCATGATAAATCTGGTGTAGTTGTTTTACTTTGCGTACTGATGGAGTCAGCGACTTCCAGTAGGCGTTCTGTGGCATCCGCACGTCGATTGAGGACGACATCTTCAGTGCGTTCTAAAAGCATACGAGGAATTTCGTCATATACTATCAGTTGTCCCGCATTTACAATTCCCATGCTGAGGCCTGCGCGGATGGCGTGATATAAAAACACTGCATGAATGGCTTCTCGTAAGGGGTCATTGCCTCGAAAAGAAAAAGACACGTTGCTGATACCACCGCTGGTTAATGCATGAGGGAGTGTGGATTTAATGCGTTTGATTGCATTAATAAAATCAACGCCGTAATTGTTGTGCGCTTCAATTCCCGTGGCTAATGCGAAAATATTGGCATCGAAAATAATATCTTCTGGGGGAAAACCCGCGTTAACTAACAAGTGATAAGCGCGAGTACAAATTTCAACTTTGCGATCTTCACTATCTGCTTGCCCTTTCTCATCGAAGGCCATGACGATTGCAGCGGCGCCATATTGGTGAATTAATTTGGCTTGCGCTAAAAACTTTTCTTCCCCTTCTTTAAGACTAATGGAGTTAACGATGGCTTTTCCTTGGACGCACTGTAATCCGGCTTCAATCACTTCCCATTTCGAAGAGTCGATCATAAGCGGGATGCGTGCAATATCAGGCTCGCCTGCAATCAAATTTAAGAAATGTACCATCTCGCTTTGAGAATCGAGTAATCCTTCATCCATATTGATATCCAGGATTTGAGCGCCATTGTTGACTTGCTGTAAAGCGATATGCAGCGCTTCCGTATAATTTTTTTCGCGAATTAAGCGCGCAAATTTTTTAGAACCCGTCACATTGGTACGTTCACCTACATTGCAAAATAAACTTTTTTGGTTGAGCTCAAGTGCTTCAAGGCCACTTAAACGACAAGCTTTTGGGATGCTTGGGATGTGGCGGGGTGAGCAAGCTTTCACAGCTTCCACTATCGCTTCAATATGTTCAGGAGTGGTCCCGCAACAGCCCCCTACGATATTTAAAAAACCACTTGCGGCAAATTCGCCAATGGTAGTTGCCATGCTTTCAGGGCTTTCATCATAATTGCCAAAGGCATTTGGAAGGCCGGCATTAGGATGAGCGCTGACATGAGTGTCAGCAATGCGCGATAGAATTTCCAGATAAGGGCGTAATTCAGTTGCGCCCAAAGCGCAGTTTAAGCCGATGGCAAAGGGTTGAACATGTTTGACGGAATACCAAAAAGCTTCGGTGGTTTGTCCAGAAAGCGTGCGGCCGCTGGCATCCGTGATAGTGCCTGAAATCATAATAGGTAGTTTCAGATGATGTTGCTCGAAATATTGTTGAATCGCAAATAAAGCCGCTTTGCAATTTAAAGTATCAAAAATTGTTTCTACTAAAATGATATCCACGCCACCTTTAATTAATCCATCAAGTGCTTCACGGTAAGTTTCAACCAATAAAGAAAAATTAACATTGCGAAAACTCGGATCATTTACATCTGGTGATAACGAAAGGGTGCGATTAGTAGGACCTAAAACGCCTGCCACAAATCGTGGTTTGGTGGGAGTGTGGAGTGCTATCGTGTTTGCAAGTTTTTTGGCCGATAAAGCAGCGTGGTAATTTAATTCCACCACTAAATTTTCCATTCCATAATCGGCCATGGAAATGCGGTTGGCATTGAAAGTGTTGGTGGTAATGATATCGGAGCCCGCTTGTAAGTAAGCGTGGTAAATTTCCTCAATTAAATGCGGCTGCGTGAGTGTGAGTAAATCGTTATTGCCTTTTAACTCCCTTGCGTAATTTTTAAATCGTGAGCCGCGATAATCTTCTTCATTTAAACGATATTGCTGGATCATCGTTCCCATCGCGCCATCGAGGAAGAGGATACGCTCTTGAATAATTTGGTAAAGCATATGATTTTTATCGAATAATAAGCCAAGAGTATACTCTAAAATGCTGGTAGCATCGATTGCAAGCGAGAGATCAACATGATAGATTTATAGTTTTTTCGCGGAACTCGGAGGTTTTCATGAACAAAACGCTTGCCATAATAATTGGGGTCGTCATTTTATTAATTTTATGGATGATGGGAAGTTATAACGATTTAGTGAGTTTGCAAGAGCAAGTGTCTCAAAACTGGGGGCAAGTGGAAACCAGTTATCAACGACGTATGGATCTTGTGCCAAATTTAGTAGCCACGGTACAAGGTTATGCTACACATGAAAAATCTACCTTAGTGGCAGTGACGCAAGCGCGTGCACAAGCAATGAACAGTTTACGAGGCGCTACGCCTGAAAATCAATCTGCTTTAGATGAAGTGAATCGCTCACAGGCCGCTTTGTCGGGAGCAATTAGCAGCTTAATGATTAATGTAGAGCGTTATCCCGATTTAAAAGCAAGTGAAAATTTTTTAGCATTGCAATCGCAGTTGGAGGGCACAGAAAACCGTATTTCAGTAGCGCGAGAACGCTTTAACAATGCGGTAGAAGCCTACAATATCGCAAGACGTCGATTCCCAGCAATGGTGGTGGCTGCTCTTTTTGGATTTCATGAAAAAGCTTATTTTTCAGCGGATGCTGCGGCTGCTACGGCCCCTAAGGTACAATTTTCGTGAGAATTTTTGGAAGGTGGCATCATTGTTTCATCGCGCTGTTTTTTTTGTTAGGAATAAGTACAGTTGTAAGCGCTAATACTTTGAAGATTCCAGCGTTTACGAATACATATGTCAATGATTACGCGCATTTATTGAATGCTGCGCAAGTTCAATCGCTCAATAAAGAATTGCATCAGTTCGATCAGCAAACTTCTAATCAAATTGTGGTAGCAACTTTTGGTTCGTTGAATGGAGAGTCTTTAGAAGATTTTTCGGTCCATTTGGCACAACAGTGGAAGATAGGTTCGCACGAACATGATAATGGAGTGCTACTTTTGATTATTAAAGATAGCCACGATATTCGTATTGAGGTGGGTTATGGACTGGAAGGTGTTTTAACCGATGCAGTGTCGGATCTTATTATTCGGCATGACATTGCGCCAAATTTTAAGATGGGAAATTATTATCAAGGCATTCAAAACGGTGTCAATGCCATTATGCAGGTGACTCAAGGTGAATATAAGGGCGCCTCCCCCCGTGCTAATGGCACAAACTCCATTGATGGACCAACCGCTTTTTTATTTTTTCTCGTGCTTATTGTGGTGATTCGTGCGATTAGTTTTGGTAGCCAATACTCTAGCTTACGCGGTACCCTTAAAGATCATAGTCGCTTAAAAGCATTTTTCTGGCTGTTATTATATTTTTTTCTCAGTAGTGGGAGTGGTCGTGGCGGCGGGAGCGGAGGTTCTGGCAACGATGACGATGATAGTTTCAGCGGCGGCGGTGGAGGTTTTGGTGGGGGTGGCGCCAGCGGTAAGTGGTAGCCTAGCTTTTGGGTGCTATCTAGTGTAAAATACGCAACTCTCAGAAAATATGCCTTGCCAAGGCTTTTTTATTCAATAAAATCAAATGAGGTTTTTTATGGCTTTAACTGTTGAACAAAAGAAACAAATTGTTCAAGACTATCGATTAGCACCTAGTGATTCAGGTTCTCCTGAAGTGCAAGTAGCTTTGTTGACTGCTAACATTAAAGAGTTAACAGAGCACTTTGCCATACACAAAAAAGATGTTCATTCTCGTCGTGGTTTATCAGCAATGATCAATCGTCGCCGGAAGTTGTTGGATTATTTGAAACGCAAAGACCTTGCTCGTTACAAACAATTAATTGAACGATTGGGATTAAGATACTAATCCTCCGCACCCCTGTGAATAACAGGGTTTTTTATAATTCTAACGAACACGACTTCTAGAGGACAGAGAAAAATTGCTTCAAAACGATTGATGTCTTTTATCGCGTTGCATAAGACAAGACGTAAATGCATGAAAGTACGTTACCTCTCCCCTTGTGGAAGAGGTCGCGCAAAGCGCGAGTGAGAGGTATAAAATGCAAAACTATAACCCCCTCCCTCACCCGCTCGATTCGCTTTGCGAATCTCACCCACAAGGGGAGAGATAATTAGTGGTTCTGCAAAAGTTTTGTTATGCATCGAGATTCTATCGTTCCACCCTCTAGCACTTTTTCTCCGTCTTCTCTTGTTATTTTCGTTAGGAATTTTTTCTTAACATTTTTTAAACAAAGGAAATAACATGTCACTTTTTAATAAAATCAGTAAAACATTTACTTACGGGAAACACACGGTTACGCTCGAAACTGGAATGCTTGCACGTCAAGCAACCGCTGCAGTTTTAGTCACTATGGGTGAAACGGTCATGTTGGTTACCGCGGTGGCTGCCAAAACGGTGCGTGAAGGAACGGATTTTTTCCCTCTCACTGTTAATTACATTGAAAAATTTTATGCAGCAGGTAGAATTCCTGCTGGGTTTTTTAAACGTGAAGGACGTCCTACCGATCGTGAAACTTTAATTGCACGCTTGATTGACCGTCCTATTCGTCCTTTATTCCCTGAAGGTTTTTATCATGAGTTGCAAGTAGTAATCACGGTGATGTCTTACGATCCCGACGTCAATACGGACATTCCCGCCATGATAGGTGCTTCTGCTGCGTTAAGTATTGCGGGTTTACCTTTTGAAGGTCCTATTGGTGCTGCGAGGGTAGGGTATCTTGATGGTCAATTTTTATTAAATCCAAGTTCTAAAGAAGTTGAAACTTCTGCACTAGATTTAGTCGTTGCCGGTACTGACACTGCGGTGTTGATGGTAGAATCTTCGGCGAAAGAATTGCCGGAAGATATCATGTTAGCGGCGGTTATTTTTGGTCATCAACAACAACAAGTGGCGATTCAAAATATCAAAGCTTTTGCCCAGGAAGTTAACTCGCCGAACTGGGGATGGACGCCCCCAGCAGTCACTACGACTTTGGTAGATGAAATTCGTGCTCAAGTAGGGCTTGGTTTGCAAGAAGCGTATCAAATTCGTGAAAAAGAAGCGCGCTATGCCAAAATTTCTGCTTTACGCGATCAAGTATTAGCACATTATGTAGAAAATAATCCCACTTTAAGCAAAAATGCCATTAATGCGGCATTTTCAGAAATCGAAAGCCAAATTGTACGTCGTCAAATTTTAGATTGTGGCCAACGCATTGATGGGCGTGATTTAAAAACCGTACGTCCTATTGAAATTGCGACTACTTATTTACCACGTGTACATGGTTCAGTGGTTTTCACTCGTGGTGAAACGCAAGCGATTGTGGTGGCCACTTTAGGTGCTGAGCGTGATGCGCAAATACTAGATTCGATTGATACCACGGAAACACGCGATCCTTTTATGTTGCAATATAATTTTCCTCCTTTTTCTGTGGGTGAAGTGGGTATGATGGGTAGCCCAAAGCGCCGAGAAGTTGGTCATGGTCGTTTGGCAAAGCGTGCAATGATGGGGGTTTTGCCTACGCTGGCGGAGTTTCCGTATACATTACGGGTGGTTTCTGAAATTACAGAATCAAATGGCTCAAGCTCCATGGCGACGGTGTGTGGTGCTTCCCTTGCGTTAATGGATGCAGGAGTTCCTCTCAAAGCTCCGGTGGCGGGGATTGCGATGGGGCTCGTGAAAGAAGGAGAAAAATTTGCTATTTTGACGGATATTTTAGGAGATGAAGATCATTTAGGCGATATGGATTTTAAAGTGGCAGGCACAAGCACAGGTGTGACAGCCTTGCAGATGGATATCAAAATTAATGGCATTACGCCTGAAATCATGGCACAAGCGTTAGCGCAAGCGGCGGCTGGTCGATTGCATATCTTGGGCGAAATGAATAAAGCTTTAGCATCTGCACGCACAGAAGTTTCTAAATATGCACCGAGAATTACCACCATTAAAATTCATCCCGATAAAATTCGTGATGTGATTGGTAAAGGTGGTGCAGTGATCAAAGCCTTGACAGAAGAAACCAAAACTCAAATTGATATCGCTGAAGATGGAACGATTAAGATTTTTGCTACCGATGAAGCTGCAGTAAAAGCTGCTAAAGAACGCATCGCACATATTACGGCTGATTTTGAAATTGGTAAAACTTATGATGGGACCGTGATGAAAATCATGGAGTTTGGTGCCTTTGTAAACGTTTTTCCTGGTAAAGATGGTTTAGTGCATATTTCTCAGTTGAGCGCAGAGCGTGTGGCTAAAGTAGAGGATGTAGTCAGTGAAGGCCAAAAAGTGCGTGTAAAAGCGATTGAGATTGATCGCCAAGGCCGCGTCAAATTGTCCATCAAAGATGCGGAGTAAGTAAAAAAAGGGATTTCTATGGCTAATAATCTTAAAGGCAAAACTATCTTTATTACGGGTGCCAGTCGCGGAATTGGTCGTGAAATGGCGTTGCGCTTTGCGAAAGATGGGGCGAACTTAGTGATTGCGGCGAAATCGGTAACGCCACACCCTAAGTTGCCCGGAACGATATTTTCAGTGGCGGAAGAAGTCAAAGCATTTGGAGGGGATGCCTTAGCAATTCCATTGGATGTGCGAAACGAAGAAAATATTACAGCGGCTTTTCATAAAGCCGCCGAACATTTTGGTGGAATAGATATTTTGATTAATAATGCCAGTGCCATTCAATTAACGGATACTGCTCATACTGAAATGAAACGCTTTGATCTCATGATGCAAGTGAATATGCGTGCGACTTTTGCCTGTTCTCAAGCGGCAGTCCCTTATTTGGCCAAAGCCGAGGACGCACACATCTTAACTTTATCTCCGCCTATCAATTTAGACCCTAAATGGTTTGCCAAACATCTTGCTTATACGATGTCCAAATATGGTATGAGTATGTGTACGATTGGCTTAGCCGAAGAACTAAAACCACAAAATATTAGCGTTAATTCTTTATGGCCTCGTACCACTATTGCGACCGCTGCCATTGAATTTAATTTCCCCAAAGAACTCATGCAAGCCTCGCGTCACCCTCAGATTATGGCGGATGCTGCTTATTATATTTTGACCACTCCAGCGAATAAGTTAAGCGGTCAATTTCTTATTGATGAGGACGTGTTACGCACTCACGGCGTCAACGATTTTACGCCTTATGCTGTTAATCCTAATGTGGCATTATTCCCTGATTTGTTTTTGTGATGGTTTCATTTAAGTAAATTTCGTTTACAATAGGCGGTTTAGGAAGCAATCAGAGGGCTCACCATGATGATGAGTAAGATTAAAATTTCAGTATTATGCAGTGTTTTTGTCTCCAGTTTGTTTTTGGGGAATATCGTCAATGCGCAGACGGCAACTAACGGAGGAGCTCAAAATACAGCACCTTCAAAAGCTACCCAAAAAACCACCAAAAAAAAATCACGTGTAAAAAGCATACGCAGGCAATATCAAAATAATTTTGCAACACCGGCCAATGCCAACTCCCCTTTTGCTAATGCTTACAGTTTGTCGGGAATTGTGTCTGACATGAATCGTCGTGCTACAACGGGAGTGATTGTGCGGAGTTTGCCTGCAGGCACGATTATTTATCAAAATGATGCGGAAACGCTTTATACACCTGCAAGTAATATGAAAATTTTAACCGCTTTCGCAGCGTTAAAATTTTTAGGTCCTGAATTTCGATTTCATACGCAAATTTTGACAGATGCTCCTTCCGCAAACCCAGTTAATGGGGTATTGCATGGAAATGTTTATGTAAAATATGAAGGTGATCCTACACTTACTCTTGAAACCATGAATGCTCTTGCCCATCAATTAGTACTCCGAGGGATTCGCACTATTGAAGGTGCCTTATATGTAGATTCTACCTGCTTTGATCGGCAAGGCATTGCGCCTGGAACGGAGCTGCATGATCGGGCTTATTGTTATGGAGCTCCGATCAACAGTGCCACGCTGAATCGTAATTGCATCACTATTAAAATATTGCCAGGCATTCCAGGAGGGCCTGCGAGAATCATTGCCCCTTACGATATTCGGCTCCCCTTGGAAAATAGCATCATTACTCAAAATGGCGGTGGATGTCGTGTAACGATCAAGCAAGGTGAAAATGGAAAATCATTTTTAGATGGTTATATTTCAACGCGCCGCGCTGGTATGCCAATGACCATTACCATCCCTCCAGGAGATGAATATGGTCAAAATGTAGCTGCAAAATTATTAGCTCGTAATGGTGTCACCGTGTTAGGGGATAGTTTACCCACCGACGCATCACATTTAAAATTACTAGCTTCACATGACTCTGCAGATTTGGCGAATTTAGTCGTACAAATGATGAAGCGCTCTGATAATTTATTCGCCAATAGTTTATTTAAAACGGTAGGCGCACATTACAATAAAGCTTCGGCGAGTTGGGAAAATAGTGGTATTGCGGTAAAAAATATTTTGCATGCTAGCGGCGTTGATACAACAGGGATGGTGGTCATCGATGGCTCTGGTTTATCGCGTAACGATCGTGTTTCTCCTGATCAATTTTCACAAATTTTAGTGGCTGCGTATAAAAACCCCGAAATTTATAATGATTTTTTACGCGCATTGCCGGTGGGTGGGCTGAATGGTACTTTACGCAATCGCTTAGGCTCTCGCGATATTGTAGGTAAGGTGAGGGCGAAAACGGGGAGTATGCATGGAGTATCTTCTTTATCAGGTTATGTAGAAACGCGCAATGGTCAAACATTGGCATTTTCTATCGTGGTGAATGATTTTGTAGGCGCACTGTATCCTTATCGTGCGATGGAAGATAAACTTTGTCGCGCTTTGAGCGCTCAATATTAATAAGGGTTTGATGATGAGCAAACTCTATCCCTCTTTACTTTCTTGTAATCTTGGAAAACTGGCGCAGGAAGCTTCTGACGCGCTTGCTGCAGGCGCAGATGGTTTACATATTGATGTGATGGACAATCACTATGTTCCGAATTTAACTTTTGGTCCGTGGATTATGAAAGCGCTACAAAAAAATGGCATTCGGTGTTTTTTTGATGTGCATCTCATGGTGGAGCCCGTGGATGATTTAATTGCCAAATTTGCGGAAGAAGGGGCGTCGGCGATCAGTTTTCATCCGGAAGCCTCTAAGCATGTGGATCGTAGTTTGCGTTTGATTAAATCACTTGGAGTGCGCGCTGGTTTAGCATTAAATCCTGCTACTCCATTAACGTGTTTAGATTATGTGCTAGAAGAACTCGATTTTGTCTTAATTATGTCGGTTAATCCTGGATTTAGTGGGCAAAGCTTTATTCCCAGCACGCATCGAAAATTGAAAGATCTGCGCGCAAAATTAGTGGATCGGCAAGTAAAGATAGAAATTGCGCTGGATGGCGGTATCAATGCGCAAAATATTCCCTCTTTAATGCAAGAAGGTGTTGAAACTTTTATTGCAGGCGCATCGGCTTTTAATGAACAGCCGGTAGAAAATAATATTCAAACGTTAAAGGAAGCGATGAGGCTTGGGAGAGTGGGGTAATTTCATAATGAAATGGGCGCTAACTTAAAGGAGCTTATGCTAAAAGAAATACTGTCATGCCAGCGCAGGCTTATGGCGTCAACTTAAGCGATTGTCATGCCAGCGCAGGCTGGCATCCAGTCAAGCATGCTTTTAGGGAATACAAGAGAAAAATTCTAGTTTGCGAAGTTAAATGCACTTTATTTTTACTTCCCAAGATACTTATTTACCTGGATGCCAGCCTGCGCTGGCATGACAACAGGGCGCTAAAAATCATGCCTCGACAAAAAACTAAATCGCGCGAATATGCTTAGTTAGGCGGCTCTTAATGCGCGCAGCTTTATTCTTATGAATAATGCCTTTGGTGGCCATCCGATCAATAATCGGTTGTGCATTTTGAAAGGCGGCGAGCGCGGCTTCTTTATTTTTCTCTTCGACTTCTTTAACGATTTTTTTAATGCTAGAACGCAACATAGAACGTTGTGCCACATTACGTTGACGATGCACTTCAGCTTGACGTGCGCGTTTTTTTGCTTGAGCAGTATTTGCCACGAGTTTCTCCAAAACAATATTGAAACGAAAAAATGAACCGCAAATAATGACGGATTTTTTACGTTTTGTCAACTTGAAATGCGCACTTTATACGCCAAAAACCACCACCGAGGTTAAGCGGGTGCTGTCGCTTGCAGCATCCCAGCGATGCGAAGCATCGCTGGGCGCCTTGCTTCCCCGCTCAATGGCACAGCCATTGGGACCCGAGGCCTGCGCCACCCGTTTTGCAATTAGCTGGTTTTACCGCGTCCGAAGTTTAGGTATATACCCGCACAAAGATTTTATGTTATATTTACCTCAATGTGTTGAAATAAAAAATTTAATTTAGTTCATAAAGTCTATTGCACATAAAAAATCTTTAAGGTAGAATCGAATCAAAGGCTTTCTTTTTACTTCTGGAAGAAGGTTTCACGGCCAAGGACTTAGGCTCACTCAAGATCTTCAAACCGATTCAGTAAAAATCGAGTTTGAAATGAGAAATAAAAAAGAACGAAAAATATCGGATCTCTGTTGATAATGTTTATTGTCAACAGGACCCCAGTGTAGTTTGGGATAAATTTTGGAAGCAACACGAACAAAACCCAGCTGCATTGATAACATCAAAAAATTTAGCAAGAAAAACCAAAAGTCTCTGGAGGTAAATTATGCCAAGTCACAAGCCTTCTTCTATTTCTCCTATACCTACGGATATTGAGCCACAAGTTCAACTATCGCCTCAAGACCCTTCCAGTAGTTCATCGGCTAGTGGTAGTGCGTCACCGTCTCGTCCTTATGATCCAAAGGCTATTTCTTATTATGAATATTTGGAGCGTACGGTAACCCATGCGCCTTATAAGCGCTTTGCAGAGGGCATGGATGCGAGGTTCGTACGATTAAATAGGCTTTATCTCGATCCTGCTTCAAAACAATATGACCCAACATATATTCAAAGAATAATTCATTCGAAAATTGCTTTCAGAAGTTATGGCATACTTCTTTTATATACTTTTTTCATCGGCTATATAAAAAATAAAAATTATTCTGGAGAGCTGCGAGTACAGTATTGCCATATGCTACGCGCCGCTTTGGCGAAAGTTAATAAGGATGATATTGATATTCTTTCTGAGAAGGAGGGGGGGGCAGAGGCAACTTCCTCTTCAGCTGAACCTTCAACCGAGCTAAAAAAAATAAAGCTGTTTTATGAAAACCTTTGTAAGCGGGCGAACAAGTTGCCGTCGGAAGTTGAAGCAAGAGCAGAGATACACGTTAGTAAAAAAGCTCATCCTGGTACGCGGCAGCCGGGAGCCTCTTCAAGTACTGGATCAACGTCGCCAAGGGCGCGCTCGGCGAGCGCATGATGCGGCGGCTGCGCTTCGAGCTGTTCGGCTATGCGCTGCGCTTCACGCCCGAGGCCCAGCGCAACGTCCGCTCCGCCGAGGCCGCGACCATCATCAAGGACGAGGTCGAGCCGATCGGCGGCTTCATCGGCGACGCCTATATCCAGCCGCTCATGCTCGGCAGCCAGGCGCTGACGGCGCTGAGCTTCATCCTGATGCAGAGCATGTGGCTGGGGCTCCTGGCCGCGCTCGTCGTCGGCGTCCAGTTCATCGTCATCCCGCGCCTGCGCCGGCAATTGCTGGTGCTCGGCCGCCAGCGCCAGCTCGCTTCGCGCGAATTCGCCGGACGCGTCAGCGAGGTCATCGACGGGATCGAGGCCGTCCACGTCCACCGCGCCGAGAACTGGGAGAGGGCCGAGATCGGCGGCCGGCTCTACAAGCTGTTCGATATCCGGTTCAAGATCTACAAGCGCAAGTTCATCGTCAAGTTCCTGAACAATCTCCTGTCGCAGATCACGCCCTTCTTCTTCTATTCGGTCGGCGGCTATTTCGCCCTGACGGGCAAGCTCGACATCGGCCAGCTCGTGGCCGTCATCGCCGCCTATCGCGAATT